>NZ_JBFUEQ010000002.1:0-698806 GCF_056403835.1 Mesorhizobium sp. P2_E6 | reverse complement strand
AGGTGCGACCGGCGATACGGGCTCCACTGGCGATACCGGCTCGACGGGAGCAACTGGCTCGACTGGCGCCACTGGCGATACCGGAGCCACAGGTTCGACTGGAGCAACCGGCTCGACAGGCGCCACTGGCGATACTGGAGCCACAGGTTCGACTGGAGCAACCGGCGCCACAGGCGCGACCGGCGATACCGGAGCTACTGGCTCGACCGGTGCAACCGGAGCCATAGGTGCTACGGGTTCCACCGGCGCAACTGGTGATACCGGCGCGACGGGCTCTACGGGTTCGACCGGAGCGACGGGCGATACTGGAGCGACGGGCTCTACCGGTGCCACTGGTTCGACTGGGGCAACCGGCTCGACAGGCGCCACTGGCGATACTGGAGCCACAGGTTCGACTGGAGCAACCGGCGCCACAGGCGCGACCGGCGATACCGGAGCTACTGGCTCGACCGGTGCAACCGGAGCCACAGGTGCTACGGGTTCCACCGGCGCAACTGGTGATACCGGCGCGACGGGCTCTACGGGTTCGACCGGAGCGACGGGCGATACTGGAGCGACGGGCTCTACCGGTGCCACTGGTTCGACTGGGGCAACCGGAGCCACAGGTGCGACCGGCGATACGGGCTCCACTGGCGATACCGGCTCGACGGGAGCAACTGGCTCGACTGGCACCACTGGCGATACCGGAGCCACAGGTTCGACTGGAGCAACCGGCTCGACAGGCGCCACTGGCGATACTGGAGCCACAGGTTCGACTGGAGCAACCGGCGCCACAGGTGCGACCGGCGATACCGGGGCTACTGGCTCGACCGGTGCAACCGGCGATACCGGGGCGACTGGTTCGACCGGTGCAACCGGAGCCACAGGCTCGACCGGAGCGACTGGAGCCACTGGCTCTACAGGCGCCACGGGTTCAACCGGCGCGACGGGAGCAACGGGTGATACCGGAGCCACTGGAGCCACCGGCGCGACGGGAGATCCAGGCGCTACGGGTTCGACTGGTGCGACCGGCCCTACCGGCGCTGCGGGCTCGACCGGTGCAACTGGCTCTACAGGCGCCACGGGTGCAACGGGTCATACTGGCGCTACGGGTTCGACGGGCGCGACCGGCCATACCGGCGCGACGGGCTCGACTGGAGCAACGGGTCATACCGGTGCGACCGGCGCCACGGGTTCGACGGGCGCCACCGGCCATACCGGCGCGACGGGTTCGACTGGTGCGACTGGTCATACCGGCTCTACCGGCTCAACCGGCTCGACTGGAGCAACGGGTCATACCGGTTCGACGGGCGCCACGGGTTCGACGGGCGCGACCGGCGCAACTGGCTCGACCGGAGCCACCGGCTCGACTGGTGCGACTGGCTCGACTGGCTCGACCGGAGCAACTGGTGCGACTGGCTCGACAGGTGCAACTGGCGATACCGGCTCGACTGGCGCCACCGGTTCGACGGGAGCGACTGGCTCGACCGGCTCGACTGGAGCAACCGGCTCGACAGGTGCAACTGGTGATACCGGCTCGACCGGAGCGACGGGCTCGACTGGTGCGACTGGCTCGACCGGTTCGACCGGAGCCACCGGCTCGACTGGTGCGACTGGCTCGACTGGTTCGACCGGCGCAACTGGCTCGACGGGTGCGACTGGCGACACTGGTGCAACGGGTTCGACCGGCTCGACTGGCGACACCGGTTCGACCGGAGCGACGGGCTCAACCGGCTCGACTGGAGCAACCGGCTCGACCGGAGCGACAGGCTCGACGGGTGCCACGGGCGATACCGGAGCGACCGGTTCGACCGGCGATACGGGTGCCACGGGTTCGACCGGGGCAACTGGAGCCACAGGTGCTACGGGTGCCACAGGCGCAACTGGCGATACCGGAGCAACCGGCTCGACTGGAGCGACTGGCTCTACAGGCGCCACGGGTTCAACCGGCGATACCGGCGCAACGGGAGCTACAGGTGCGACGGGCGATACCGGCGCCACAGGTGCGACTGGCGCAACCGGCGATACCGGAGCTACTGGCTCGACCGGTGCAACCGGAGCCACAGGTGCTACGGGTTCCACCGGCGCAACTGGTGATACCGGAGCAACCGGCTCGACTGGAGCTACTGGCTCCACAGGCGCCACGGGTTCGACTGGTGCCACAGGTGCGACTGGCGATACCGGAGCGACGGGCTCGACTGGAGCAACTGGCTCTACCGGTGCCACGGGTTCGACTGGCGCAACAGGTTCGACCGGGGCAACTGGAGCCACAGGTGCTACGGGTTCGACCGGAGCAACCGGCTCGACCGGAGCAACGGGTTCGACGGGCGCGACCGGCCATACCGGCTCGACAGGCTCTACCGGTGCGACTGGCTCTACCGGGGCAACCGGAGCAACGGGTCATACTGGTTCGACCGGCGTCACGGGTGCGACTGGTGCGACTGGTCATACCGGCTCGACAGGCTCTACCGGGGCAACCGGAGCAACGGGTCATACTGGTTCGACCGGCGCCACTGGTGCGACCGGCCATACCGGCTCGACAGGCTCTACCGGCGCGACGGGCTCTACCGGGGCAACCGGAGCAACGGGTCATACTGGTTCCACTGGCGCCACCGGTTCGACTGGTGCGACTGGGCATACCGGCTCTACCGGGGCAACCGGAGCAACGGGTCATACTGGTTCGACCGGCGCCACTGGTTCGACTGGTGCGACTGGTCATACCGGCTCTACCGGAGCAACCGGCTCTACTGGTGCAACCGGCTCGACCGGAGCAACGGGTTCGACGGGCGCGACCGGCCATACCGGCTCGACAGGCTCGACCGGTGCGACTGGCGCTACCGGGGCAACCGGAGCAACGGGTCATACTGGTTCGACCGGCGCCACTGGTTCGACTGGTGCGACTGGTCATACTGGCTCTACCGGAGCAACCGGCTCTACCGGAGCAACGGGTTCGACGGGTGCGACCGGCCATACCGGCTCGACAGGCTCTACCGGTGCGACTGGCTCTACCGGGGCAACCGGAGCAACGGGTCATACTGGTACCACTGGTGCGACTGGTCATACCGGCTCGACCGGTGCAACCGGCTCGACCGGAGCCACGGGTTCGACGGGTGCGACTGGTCATACCGGCTCTACCGGGGCAACGGGTCATACTGGTTCGACCGGCGCCACGGGTTCGACTGGTGCGACTGGTCATACCGGTGCAACCGGCTCGACTGGAGCAACGGGTTCGACGGGTGCGACCGGCCATACCGGCTCGACAGGCTCTACCGGTGCGACTGGCTCTACCGGGGCAACCGGTGCAACCGGCTCGACCGGCGCCACGGGTTCGACGGGTGCGACTGGTCATACCGGCTCGACCGGAGCAACCGGCTCGACCGGCGCCACTGGTTCGACGGGCGCGACCGGCCATACCGGCTCGACAGGCTCGACCGGTGCGACTGGCTCTACTGGGGCAACCGGCTCGACCGGGGCAACCGGCGCGACTGGAGCAACGGGAGATCCAGGCGCCACGGGTTCGACGGGTGCGACCGGCCATACCGGTGCAACCGGCTCGACCGGAGCGGCGGGCTCCACCGGTTCCACAGGTGCGCCTGGTCCGACTGGTGCGACCGGTTGGGGCGGTGACCATGACAAGTATGACCAGCATGGTCACCATGGCCATCATGGCAACAACGGCAACGGCAACAATGGCAATGGCAATGGCCACGGCCACGACAACGACCACAAGAACAGCAGCAATTCAGGGAACGGACACAACAAGCATGACCACGATGGCAAGCCGGGTAACGGTCACGCCGGCAAGGTCACGTTCGAGTCGCTCGGGCTCAAGGACGCTGCGAAATTCCTGCAGTCGGGCTCGACACATGGCAACAGTGATCACGGCAGCCATGCGTCGTTCCGCAACCTGATCGGCCTGGCGTCCACATCCGTGACGACAGACCTGCTCAATGTCCTCAAGACGATTAGCGGATTTGGCCAGAACCAGAACAAGCCGTCGGGGGCGAGCACGGATCTCAGCTCGGACCAGACAAAGCATGGCGCCGGCTTCGCCAGCAACGACCACACCGCCAAGACCCTGAAGGACCTCTTGAAGCCGCACGAGTGAGCAAGAACCTTGAAGAGAGACGACCGACAGAAAAACGTGCGCGCGGATTACGCGGGAGAGCGGATTCGCGCGTTCATCATCTCAAGACAAGGAGTGGCATGAGAGTCGCGCGGCCGATCAGTTCGGAGTACAGTGGGGCATTGCGGGAAACCGAGGCTGAAACGCCTCGGCCCGGGCATTGTTGAACCTCGCCCTGCGTACCGGATGAGAAGTCCATGGTGAACGTCCCTGTGAATGCCGAAAACCAGCCGGTCCCGATCCGTGCCGGCACCGAAGCCGAAGTCGCGACGGGCAGGGCGGACGGCGAAAACGCGGCCAGGATTCCAGGCGGACCCGCCGAGTTCGACCGGATCCAGCCGCGCCTCAAGGCGATGCTGCGGGTCGCGCGCTATCATGGCGTCGAACTCGACCCCAACGAGTTCAGGGCGGCGGTCCCAAGCGCGGTCCCGAACGCGGCTGACCTCTCGCAATGGGCCCAGAACGGCGGCATGTGGTCGCGCGCGCTTCGCATCCGCTGGTCGCATCTCCTGCGCTTCGAGCACACGGGGCCGGTCGTCCTGCTGTTCAATGACGGTGGCGCGGGTCTGCTCACCGGGGCCAGCCCGGAGCGGAAGGTCGTCTTCCTCAAGAGCGCGGGCGCGCCCGACGATGACGAAGCCATCGCCATCGACGAATTGCGGCTGTCGCAGGTGTGGACGGGTGAGGCGGTGTTGTTGCGTCCGGCGCGATCCTACATCGCGGCCGATGCGCCTTTCACGCTGCGCTGGTTGATCGACCTGGTACGGTTAGAAGGCCGTTCCATGCGTGACATCGGTATCGCCTCGTTCACGCTCAGCATCCTTACCGTTCTGCCGCCGATCATCGTCATGACGTTGGTCAACAAGGTGCTGCAGTTCAACAGCGTTTCGACCCTCGTGCTGCTGTCGGCCATAATCGCCGTCCTGTTCGTTTACGAGACGCTCCTCGGCCACGCCCGAAGGCTGATCATCAACGTCGTCGGCGCCCGGCTGGACACCAAACTGAACTTGCACGTCTTCAGCAGGCTCCTGCGTCTGCCGCTCGACTATTTCGAGCGTCATCCGGCCGGCCAGACGATGTACCACCTCGCGCAGATCTATCGCATCCGCGAGTTCCTGACCGGAAAACTCCTCAGCACGTTCCTCGATCTGATCACGCTCTGCGTGCTGATCCCGGTGATGTTCTACATCAACGCCACGCTGGGCTGGATCGTGCTTGCCTGCGCGGGCGTGATCATGCTGATCATCTTCGCCTTTCTCGCGCCACTGCGCCGCAGCTACCAGCAGGTGGTCGAAGCGGAGACCTGGAAGTCGGCGGCGCTCGGCGAAACCGTTGTCGGCATCAAGACGGTGAAGGCGCTCGGTCTGGAGCCGCAACGCAAGGCGCTTTGGGATGAGCGGGTGGCGGACGCGGGCAGGGCCCGCCTTGCCTTCGGGCAGCTTGCCAACTGGCCGCAGACGCTTGTCACACCAATCGAGCGTGTGATGGTCCTCGGAACCATGTTGATCGGCGCTTATCTCGCGATGAGCGACACCTCTGGCTACATGATCGGCAGCCTGTTCGCATTCATGATGATCGCCCAACGCGTCGCGCAGCCTCTCGTTGGTCTTGCTCGACTGGTCGAGGACTTCGAGGAGGTAGGGGCGGCAATCGGCGAAGCAGGATCCGTCCTCAACCGACCCCTGGAAAGCAGTTCGAATTCGACCGGCCTAAGGCCGAAGCTCGTTGGCGAGATCAGTTTCCGTGACCTGACCTTCTCCTACCTCGGCACCAAGACGCCGGCGCTCGACCGGGTCAGCTTCGACATTCCGGCAGGGACGATGTTCGGCATCGTCGGGCGCAGCGGTTCGGGAAAATCGACGGTTGCGCGGCTGCTGCAAGGGATCAATCGCGATTACAGCGGTTTTCTCAAGCTGGATGGCGTCGACCTCAAGGAAATCAACCTGCGTCACCTTCGCCAGGGGCTCGGCGTGGTCCTCCAGGACAATTTCCTGTTCCGCGGGTCGATTCGCGACAACATCATCGCCGGGCGCCCCGGCCTGACCCTTTCGGATGCCATGCGAGCCGCCCACCTTGCCGGCGCCGAAGAATTCATCGAACGCATGCCGAACGGCTATGACACCTATATCGAGGAAGGGTCGCCCAACCTGTCGGGCGGTCAAAAGCAGCGGCTGGCGATCGCGCGCGCGCTCATCCACAATCCGACCGTCCTGATCCTCGACGAGGCGACCAGCGCGCTTGACCCGGAGAGCGAGGCGGTGGTCAGCGCCAATCTCATGCGCATCGCCAGGGGCCGCACGATGATTATTGTCTCGCACCGGCTTGCCTCGCTGACCGAGTGCGACCAGATCCTGGTCATGGATCAGGGCAAGGTCCTCGATGTCGCGCCGCACGCGACCCTGCTGGAACGATGCGCGCTCTACCGCCAGCTTTGGTTGCAGCAGAACCGACATCTCGACAGCCGTCACGGTCGTCTGGCCGCCGTGCCGCCGCGACTTGTTTGAGCATCGGCTTCGGGGCGCCCCATGAGCAGCATCAGCATCACCCAATCCAGCCTTCCCGCCCGCCGGCGCCGGACAGAACCGAGCGATCCGACGATGCCCGCCATCCTGGAATTCCAGTGGCCGTCGACGGCTATCGCCAATGCGCCTGTTCCGCGGATGGCGCGCAGCATCGTCTACATCATCTTGAGCATGGTCATCGCCCTGATAACACTTGCAGGGATCATACCGGTCGATCAGGTCGTCACCACCAGAGGGCTCGTGGTCTCGCAATCGCCAAACATCGTGGTGCAGCCGCTTGAGACGGCGATCGTGCGCTCGATCGAGGTACGCGAAGGACAGCGCGTGCGAGCCGGTCAAACGCTTGCGCGCCTCGATGCGACCTTCGCCTCGGCTGACCTCACCGCGCTGGCGACACAGGTTTCGACGCTTGAGGCCGAAGTGGCGCGGTTGAAGGCGGAGGCCGACGGCAAGCCCTTCAACTATGACGGCCTGGACCCGAGCTGGACCTTGCAGGCGTCGATCTATGATCGCCGCAAAGCCGTCTACGACGCCAAGCTGGCCAGTTTCGACCGGCAGAACGATGAACTCAGTTCCGTGATCTCGCGTTCCCAGTCCGATGCTGACGGCTACCGCCAGCGGCTGGCCGTCGCGGCCTCGATCGAGCAGATGCGCAAGCAACTGGAAGCAAGACAGGTGGGGAGCCGCCTCAACACGCTTATGGCCGAGGACAACTCGGCGGAAATGTCCCGGGCGCTCGGCAACGCCTTGCAGACATCGGAAGCCGCCAAGCGACAGCAGGCGACGGTGTCCGCCGACCGCGATGGCTACATCCAGAGCTGGCGCGCCGAAGTCTCGCAGGGCCTGTCTGAGGCGGGATCGCGCATGTCGGACGCCCGCGAGCTTCTCAACAAGGCAAAGCTGCGCAAACAGCTGGTCGAGCTGAAGAGCGAGGCGGATGCCATCGTCCAGTCGGTAGCCAAGGTCTCCGTCGGCTCGATCCTGCAGTCCGGCGACCGATTGATCACGCTGGTGCCGGACGACGCGGTGCTGGAGATCGAGACGAACATTGTCGGTCGCACCAGTGGGTTCGTCCACGTCGGCGATCCCGTGGCCATCAAGTTCGACACCTTTCCTTATTCGCAATATGGCCTGGCTCATGGCACTGTGCGCGCGGTCAGCCCGGATTCCTTCTCGGCTCGCGAACAAGCGCGCGACCCGAACAGCTCGTTGGCCATGCTGCCATCGGACACTGACCTGTTCTATCGCACGCAGATTTCCATCGACCAGGTCGCCCTCCATGGCGTGCCCGCCAGTTTCACGATCAGCCCCGGCATGCCGGTGACCGCTGACGTCAAGGTCGGCCGTCGCACCGTCCTCAAGTACATTCTCGGCGCCATGCTCCCCGTAGGCCAGGAAGCGATGCGGGAGCCATAGGCTTGGGTGCCGTGCCGCGACAAACGGAGGTATGAGTTCTCGCATCGATGGCAATCCTTGACCGGCTGACTGCCCTTGCCCCGCCGGCGCTGGTGTTGCGCCGGGCGATAAAGCTTTCTGACAGCGGCAAGCCTTCAGAAGCCTTTCCGCTGATGGCAATTGCCGCACGCGCCGGCATCACCGAGGCCGAATACCGGGTCGCTCGTTGCTATCTCGAAGGTTTGGGTGTGCCGCCGAGCCGGTCGGAAGGCGCGCGCTGGCTGCGGCGAGCGGCCGATCACGGCAGCCCCGATGCGCAGTCACTTCTCGCCGCGCTTTACGTGGCTGGACTGGCGACACAGGAGCCCGACGGCAATCGCATCGGATCGGAAAGCCTGTTCGAACGGGATTCCTCGCGGCAGCCGGAATTCGCGCCGGCGCTCGGTCTCGCGAAAAAAGCAGCCGAAGCCGGCTCCGCGACCGGGCAGGCAATCCTCGGCTATATCCTCAGCAGAGGCCCCGAAGCGATGCGCGACCTCGATGCGGCGCATGGCTGGTATGAGAAGTCCGCGGCCGCCGGCTGCCCCGAGGGATGCCTGGGCCTTGCTCTTTCCCTCGCCCGGCGCAGGCAACCTGGGCAAGCGGACAAGATTGCCGCCGAGGTTCGACGCGCTGCCGACGCCGGCCTGCCCACCGCAATCTACCTTCTTGGAGTGCTGACCGAGCATGGGCGTGGCGTGCCGGTCGATCGAGCGGCAGCGGCGCGACTGTATCATCTCGCCGCGGAGAAAGGCCTTCCCTCGGCCCAGTTCCGGTTGGGATTGGGGCTCATCGATGGTGGCCTTGCAGACCAGGATATCGCGGCCGGCGAGGCGTGGCTGCGGCGCGCCGCATTGGCGGGAAACATCGAGGCAGCCTACCGTCTCGGCGATCGCTACGTGAAGAGTTCGCAGCCGGACTATGCGGAGGCCGCGACGTGGTATCGACGCGCGGCCGATGCAGGCCATCAGGCCGCCGCCCGCGCCTTGGCATCGCTCTATCTCTCGGGAAACGGTGTCGCCCAGGACGTCGAGGAGGGAGCGCGCTGGCTGCGCACGTCCGCAAATGCGGGAAATCAGGAAGCGCAGGTCGACTTTGCCAATCTGGTCCTCGAAGGGGCAGGCGAGCCTGACGACCGCGACCGCGCCAGCATTGCCGGATGGTTCGAGGCGACCGCCTCGTCGGGCGATCTGGTTGCAGCCTTCAACCTCGGCCTCTGCTTTGCCCAGGGCGTCGGCGTGCGAAAGGACGAGGAGCAGGCGGCGCAATGGGTGAGGCGCGCGGCCGAAGGCGTGGCCGAGGCGCAATATGCGTATGCGCGCATGCTTCAGGATGGGCGCGGCGTGGCCGCCGACCAGAAACAGGCCCGTCTTTGGTTTGAGCGGGCGGCCAACGCCGGCATGGTCGACGCGCAGGTGGCGCTTGCCGAAATGCTCCTCAATGGGCGCGGCGGCGCATCCTTGCCCGTGGCTGCGGCGCAGTTGTTCAAGCGGGCAGCCGCGGCCGATCACGTCGGGGCGATGTTTGCGATCGGCGCCCTGTACGGGAGCGGCCAGGGTCTGTCACTCGACCCGGCGGCAGCGCAGAAATGGTTCACCGCCGCCGCCGAGCGGGGACATGGCCAGGCCCAACTCATGCTCGGGCGCTATCTTTCCAATGGTCTTGCAGGGGACCACGACCCGGTAGCCGGTCGCGTGTGGTTCGAGCGGGCGGCTGCACAAGGTGTTCAGGAAGCCGTCGACGAACTCGCCGAGTTCGCGTCGATTTGAGGCTGGTGTGGCCGTCGCTACAGGTTTGCCACGCGACGCGCTTACCGGATCGGCGTCTCGCCGCGAAACAGTGGCTGGTGCGCCCGCATCAAGGTGGCAATCCGGTCAGCTACTTTTCGCACCGGCGGGGCGTGACGCTCCTCGTGATGGGTGACGATCCACTGATCTGTTTCGAGTTCGGGGATAGGGTGGGCGACGCGAACCAGCCGCGGATCGCTGTCACCGACGAAGCACGGGAAGACCGAAAGGCCGGCGCCGGCGGCCACCAGTTCGCGCACCGAATGGGTGTTGTTGCCGCGCACCGCGATGCGGTCGCCATGATGGGCTTGCAGCCAGCGCGCCGAAGCAATGTTTGCCCCTTCGCCGGTGACGCCGACGAACAGCCCGGCGGCAATGCCGTTGATCAGGTGGCGTCCGGAATAGATGGCGTGGGCGACCTTGCCGCTTAGACGGCCGGCCAGCCACTGTTCGGTCGGGCGCTCGCTTCGGATGCCGATGTCGGCGGCACGGCGTCCGATATCGACCCGGTCGGTGGTGGTGACGAGTTCCACCCTGATGCCGTCATCGACCGTCCAGATCTCGCCGATATGGGCGGAGACGAAGGCCGAGGTCCAAGGCCCAGCCGAGACGCGGACGATGCGGTCGGGCAGGCTTCCCTCGCGCCAGCGGGTCAGCGACTGCATTGCCGCCTCGACGTCCTCGGCGCGCCGCAGCAGTTCTTCGCCGACCGGGGTCAGTTGGTAGCCGGTCTGCTGGCGCACGAACAGCGGTTCGCCGATCTGCTTTTCGAGCGCGGTGACGCGTCGTCCGAGGGTGGCCGCGCTGAGCCGCGTGGTTCTTGTCGCCGCGCTCAGGCCACCCAGCCGCGCAACGTCGAGAAACAACCTTAGATCGTCCCAGCCGATATCCATTTTGCAGAAATGAAAAACTCCTTTCGACCCTGGCTGTAGCGCGAAGCAGGCATCATACGCAAGTATGCAGGCCTTGGAGGCGTTGGACAATCCTGCCTGGCGGGACCGTGCCCAAGCACATCGGCTGGCCAGCAAGCAGTGCAATCCCTTCGATCGCGCATGCGCTTGGCACGGATGCTTTGCGCTTTCGACCAACCATGCGCACTGGCCATCCACGCGCCAGAGGAGACAATCATGTTGGATGAACTTCGACGCCGTTTCGCCCGCTGGCGGGCCTATCGCCAGACGCTTGCGCGCTTGAGGCATGTGTCGGACAGCACGCTGGCGGATGCCGGCATTTCTCGCCAGGATATCCGCAAGCGCGCCCGCCAAGCCAGCCAGCGTCTTTAAGATCGTGGAGGCGGGCATTCGTCGAGACCGCCTAGTGCGGTTCCGCCGTTTCAAGCAGACGCAGAACCGCTCTATTGGCTACCGAGCGGCGCTCAAGGTACCGGTGCGCCGGCTTCGATCAGCCGGGCCTGCTTGAGATCGGCCCACAAAGCCGGCGGAATGTCCTCGCGCAGGTAGGCCAGATTCTGTTTCAACTCGTCGGCTGATCGCGCGCCCGGAATGACGCTTGATACGAGAGGATGGCCGAGTGGGAACTGAAGCGCGGCCGCCGGCAGCGACACCTTGTGACTGATGCAGATCGCCTCGATGCGGCGGACGCGCTCGAGCACCGGTTCCGGCGCCGGCCTGGTGTTGAAGGTTGCGCCCTTGACGGCGCCGGTGGCCAGGATGCCGGAATTGTAGGGTCCGCCAATGATGATCCTGGTGCCGCGCTGCGCGCACAGCGGCAGCAAGGTCGCCAGCGGTTCCTGCTCGAGCAAGGTGTAGCGGCCGGCCAGCAGGAAATAGTCGAACGCGCCCGCCACGACGAAATCGGACAGCATCTGCCATTGGTTGATGCCGACGCCGACCGCCTTGATGACGCCTTGCGAACGCAATTCGTCGAGCGCCGGATAGGCGCCCTCCATCGCTTCCCTGAAACGGCTTCTGGCATAGGGATCCTCGCCGGTGCCGAAATGAATGGCTTCGTCCGGATCATGGATCGAGACCATGTCGACATAGTCGGTGTCGAGGCGCTTCAGCGTTCCTTCGAGCGAACGCATCACAGCGTCGCGCGAATAGTCGAACTCGGCGCGGAATGAGCCGGGCTGGTCCCACAGCGCCGGCTGAAGGTCCTCGGGCGGGATCGGCACGAGGTCGTAGCCGATCTTCGACGAGATGACGATGTCCGCGCGGGGTAAGGATCTGATCGCCAGCCCAAGCCGGGTCTCGCTCACGCCAAAGCCATAGACGGGTGCTGTGTCGAAATAGCGGATGCCATTGTCATAGGCCGCGTGCACCGTTTGGACCGCGGCGTCGGTGTCGACGGCGCGATACATATTGCCCAGCCCGGTGCCGCCTAGTCCGATCGTCGTCACCTTCAGGCCGTTCTTCGCGACAGCCCTGAATTCGATTTCAGCCATTTTCTCTTCCTGTGATCGCTGCTGTTCTTCGTGCCGGCCAAGCGGCTTCCCGCACCACGCTCGGGCCGCGAAAAGGCCGGTCGTGAATCCGGTGTCGAAAAAGCATTGACACAAAAGTTGTCATATAACAATGTAACCAGATGACAAATGTGGGCAGGCCCGCAAAACGAAGAGGGAGGAACCAAGTGGACGACGAAACGAAAAACCAGATGGAGATGGTCAATGCCGCCATCAGCCGGCGCAGTGCCTTCGAACTGGCCGGCAAACTCGGCCTCGGTGCCGCCGGCCTGGCCAGCGGATTGGCGGGTGCCGGACTTGCCGGCGGCGTCAGCGCCGCGAAAGCTGCGGATTCATCGGCAGGCCTGCCGAAGAAGCCCTACAAGTTCCACTTCGTCTGCCATGTGACGCTCGACCAGTTCTTCACCCCGACCGTCTATGGCATCCAGGACGCCTGCGCGGCCTTTGGCTGCAGCTACCAGTGGACGGGTTCGCAGAAGAACGTCGTCTCCGAGATGGTCAGCGCCATGCAGACCGCGATTGCGCAGAAGTCGGACGGCATCGCCGTCTGCCTGGTCGATCCGACTGCCTTCGATGCGGCCACCGACATGGCCGCGCAGGCCGGCATTCCGGTCGTCGCCTTCAACGCCGACGTGCCGGTCGGCAGCCCCAACAGGCGGCTGTCCTATGTCGGCCAGCCGCTCTACCAGTCCGGATACAACTCGGCGCTGAAGTGGCTGAAGCTGATCCCCAAGGGCGGCCACGTCATGCTGTCGATCGGCGTGCCCGGCTCGCTCAACACGCAGCCGCGCCTCGACGGCTACATCCAGGCGATCAAGGACAGCGGCAGCGGCGTCACTTACGATGTCGTCAACACCGGGCCCGATCCGGCAACCGAAATCTCGCGCGTCGAGAGCTACTATCTCAGCCACAAGGACGTGAAGGGCATGTTCGGCACCGGTGGTTCCGACACCTACGCCTGCGGTTTCATCTCCAACAAATATGGCCTGGTGAAAGCCGGCGGCGCCGTGGCCGGCTTCGACCTCTTCCCGCAGACGCTAGACTTCATCAAGTCCGGCGATGTCAACTTCACCACCGACCAGCAGGCCTATCTGCAGGGCTTCCTGCCGGTCCAGCAGATGTATCTCTACAAGTTGTCGGGCGGTCTCGTCGGTCCGGCCAACAGCGACACCAGCCAGGCCTATGTGACCAAGGACAATGTCGACGCCTATGTCGGCAAGTCCCGCTTCGAGGGCCGCAGCGACGTCGAGCCGACCTGACGCAGTTCAGCCAAGCGAAAACTCCTGCCCTCGCCACGTCATTGTCC
This sequence comes from Mesorhizobium sp. P2_E6, assembly GCF_056403835.1. Lineage (NCBI taxonomy): Bacteria > Pseudomonadati > Pseudomonadota > Alphaproteobacteria > Hyphomicrobiales > Phyllobacteriaceae > Mesorhizobium > Mesorhizobium sp. P2_E6. The sequence continues at coordinate 685,230 of NZ_JBFUEQ010000002.1, read as the reverse complement.
GATGACGTAGCGAGGGCGCCGCTGACTGCCGCCGGCTTGCCCGTCGCCGATCCCCGCCCAGAATTCGAAATCAGGAAGACAAGAGTGCCGCCAATCGCAATCGCAAAAGCCGGGAAGGGCGCCGTTGGCGTCAAAGTCCCGCAGACGATGACGGAGAGGCTGCTCATCCTGCTTTCCCGTTATCGCGAGGCCAGCATCGCCGTCGTCGCCATCGTGCTTGTGGTCTATTTCCAGGTCGGCAGCGATGGCGGATTCCTGTCGCCGCAATTCATGAGTGTCGTGCTGCGCGACACCGGCCGGCTTGGCCTGATCGCCGCTGCCGAAGTCATGCTGATGATCACCGGCGAGATCGACCTTTCGCTGAGCGCCATCTTCTCGATCGCGCCCTATGTCATGGCGCTGATGTCGGTCACCTGGGGCGTGCCGCTGGCCGTCGGCGCCGTTGTCGGCGTCTTGATCGGCGTGCTGGTCGGCGCCATCAACGGCATCATCACGGTGCGTTTCCGCGTGCCGTCGCTGATCACCACGGTCGGCATGCTGTTCTTCCTGCAGGGCATCGTCGTCTCGATCTACAACAGCCAGCCGATCGTGGCGCCGGTCGAGCAGCCCTTCAACGCGATCTTTGGGCAGAGCCTCTACCAGCCGTCGGATGCGCTCCTCTCCTGGCATGGCGTGACCGCCTTCACGCCCTTCCTGTGGGCGGTGCTGATCGTGCTGGCGCTGGCACTGGCGCTCAACCGCACCACCTTCGGTCTGCACACGATTGCCACCGGCAGCAACATCATCGGCGCGCGCGAAATCGGTGTGCGGACCGATCGCATGAAGATCTACAATTTCATGATCGCCGGCGGCTGCGCGGCCTTCGCCGGCATCATCAACACCGCCCAGTTTACCTCAGCCGACCCGCAGGCCGGCAGCCCGTTCCTCACCTTGCAGGCGATCGCCGCGGCAGTCATCGGCGGCACTTCGCTGCTGGGTGGCTCCGGCACCGTCATCGGCGCGCTGATCGGCGCGTTCGTGGTCGCTTCGCTCAACAACGGCCTGGTGATGATCGGCGCCCAGGCCACCGTTTCCGACATCTATCTGGGCGCCGCCATCATCGCGGCGATGATCCTGAGCATCCAGGTCGACCGGCTGCGCACACGGAGGCGCCTATGAACACGCAGACCATTCCGCCGCTCGCGCCAGATGCGCCCGTCGTCCTGGAAATGTCCAACATCTCCAAGAGTTTCGGCGCCGTCACAGCGCTGGTCGACGTCTCGATCAAGCTGCGCCGGGGCGAGGTCCTGGCCCTGGTCGGCGACAATGGCGCGGGCAAGTCGACGCTGATCAAGATCCTGTCAGGATTTCACCAGCCCGATACCGGCACGATCGTCTCGCAAGGCAAGGAGGTGCGTTTCGCCTCGCCGCGCGACGCGCGCGCCCAGGGCATCGAAACCGTCTACCAGGACCTGGCGCTGATCGGCGACCTCAGCGTCTTCCACAACATGTTCCTCGGCCGCGAATACCACAAGCGCATCCTGGGGCTGAACCTGCTCGACAACAGGAAGATGCGCGAACAGGCTCAACTCTACTTGGACACGCTGGGCATCTCGATCCCCAGCGTCAACAGCACCGTCGACCTCCTGTCGGGCGGACAGCGCCAGTGCATCGCCGTTGCCCGCTCGATCTATTCGTCGCCCAGGATCCTGGTGCTGGACGAGCCGCTGGCGGCACTCGGCGTGCGCGAAAGCGCGCATGTCCTGGGCCTGATCCAGAACCTGCGCCAGCAGCGCCAGGTCTCGGTGATCCTGATCGTCCACAACTACAACCAGATCTTCGAAGTCTGCGACCGCATCAACTTCCTGCATTCGGGCGAGGTCGCGCTGGACGCCTCCACGGCCGACACCAGCGAGGAGGAATTGATCCGCATCGTCAAGTCGGGCCTCGGCCGCAAGGCGATCGACGCCGCCGCGGCCGAAGTCCGGCCCGGAATCGTATGAACCCACCCAACGCCACGGCTGCCAAAATTCCTGCCGGCCAAACTGTCCAAGCCGATTTGCCGGCCCCACATACGGAGTACTCGTTTTGACGTTCTCACCGACCGAGCTGACCAAATCCCTTGGCCGCGGGCTGCTGTCCTTTCCGCTGACCTTCTTCGACGATGCCGGTGCCTTCAACGAGAAGGGCTATCGCGCCCATGTCGCGCAGCAGGGCGCTGCCGGGGCAAGCGGGCTTTTCGCCGCCGGCGGCACGGGGGAGTTCTTCTCGCTGACGCTCGAGGAATACAAGCGTGTCGTGCGGGCGGCATCGGATGAAGTTCCCGACCACCTGCCGCTGCTGGCCGGCGTCGGCTACGGCACGCATATGGCGGTCGAGTTCGCCAAGGCCGCGGAGGCCAACGGCGCCGACGGTTTGCTGGTGCTGCCGCCCTATTTGGTCAAGTCCGAGCAGGAAGGCCTACGCCGGCATCTGACCGCCATCTGCCGCTCGGTCGGCATCGGCGTGATCGCCTACAACAGGGACAATGCGGTGCTGACGCCCGAGACCCTCGACCGGTTGGCGCAGGATTGCCCGAACCTGATCGGGCTCAAGGACGGCGTCGGCGACATCGAGCTTCTCACCGCCTTGCGCTACCGGATGGACGACCGCCTGATCTTCATCGGCGGCATGCCGACGGCCGAAGTCCATGCCAGTGCGGCCGCGGCAATAGGCATGACGACCTATTCGTCGGCGATCTATAATTTCGCTCCCGAGATGGCGCTGCGTTTCTTCAACGCCTTGCGCGCCGGCCGCATGGCCGAGGTCGGCGACCTCATCCGCAGCTTCTTCCTGCCCTATCTCACCATCCGAAACCGGCGTGCCGGCTATGCGGTCTCGATCGTCAAGGCCGGTGCGCGCATCGCCGGGATCGACTGCGGGCCGGTCCGGTCACCGCTGCTTGACCTCACAGTGGATGAAGAACGGCAGCTCGCGGCGCTCATGCAGTCCTGCCGCATGCCGGTTGGAGAGCTGGCGTGAGATCACGGAATGAAGGTCAGGCTCGACGCCGTGCTACGAGCTGACCGAACCGTCGACCATGCGGCGATAGCGCTCGCGGCCCGCCTCCAGATGCTCGCGCAAGGTGAAGCGGGCGGCCTCGACATTGTGCCGCTCGATGGCTTGATAGATGCGGCGGTGCTCCGTCTGGACCTGCTCGAGATAAAGCCGCCGCTGCTCCGGCGTCTCAGTCCGCGGGCGGATCGACTGGCGCGGAATGATGACGGGTCCCAGAAAATGCATGAAGCGCTCGAAATAGGGATTGCCGGTGGCCGAGGCGATCGCCCGGTGGAAAGCAAAATCCGGTTCGATGGCGCTGTCGCCGGCCGCGATCGAAGCGTCGATGGCGACAAGGCAATCGCGCATGCGGGCAAGGTCGTCGTCGCTGCGCTTCTCCGCGGCGATGCCGGCGGCTTCGAGTTCCACGGCGAGCCGCAGCTGCAACACGTTCTGGACTTCCGTCAGCGAACGAAGCTCGTCGGAGACGATGCGAAATGTGGTGTTGGCCTCGTGGTCGGCGACGAACACGCCCGAACCCTGGCGGCTGACGACCAGCCCTTCCGAGCGCAGCGAGGCCATCGCCTCGCGTATCACAGTGCGGCTCACTCCGAATTGCGCGATCAGTTCCTGCTCGGTCGGCAGTTTCTCGCCACTGGTCAGATGGCCGGCGCGTATTTCGCGCGCAAACCAGTCGGCCACCTGCGCCGTGCGGCTGATCTGAGGGGGAAGGCCAAAGGAACGTTTCATCGCCACCAAGCAATAAACGAACCGCTGTTCTTGGCAACCGATTATTTATATGGTGATATGACGACATCCCTCGGTCGCCTGAAGTGCGCAACCTCTGTTCGCCTTGCCGGGCCGGCACGAACATCTCTCCCGATTTCCCTATCATGAAAGGACAGGGATTGGCTCTCTCCGACAAACCGGTGCTGCTGACCGGGGCATCCGGCACGATTGGACGCCTGCTTTCGGTCAGGCTGGCAGAACTGGGCTGGACCTTGCGGCTGACCGATGTCGCGCCCTTGCCAATCCCGCTGCCGCAAAACGCAAGTTTCGATCGTGTCGATCTCGAGGACCAGCAGGCGGTGAACGATCTTGCCCAAGGCTGCGGGCTGATCCTGCATTTCGGCGGCATATCCACCGAGCAGTCCTTCGAGACCGTGCTCGGCCCCAACCTGCGCGGCAGCTACCACATCTACGAGGCGGCGCGCAGCCAGAAGGCACGCGTGGTGTTTCCGTCGTCAGTGCACGCGGTCGGGCTCTATGAGCGGACGGAGATTCTCGACCAGGACTGCCTGTTGCGCCCGGACGGCTATTACGGCCTGTCGAAGGCCTATGGCGAAATGCTGGCGCGGCTTTACTGGGACAAGCATGCGGTCGAAAGCGTGCTGATCCGCATCGGCTCGGTGCTGCCGGAAGTTCCCGACGAACGGATCCTGTCGACCTGGATATCCCACGGCGATTTCGTCAGCCTGATCGAGCGCTGCGCCGAGGCCGAGCATGTCGGCTGCTCGGTGATCTGGGGACAGTCCAACAACAGCCGCGGTTTCTGGCGGCATGATGCCAGGCAAAAGATCGGCTGGACGCCGCTGGACAGTTCCGACAGCCAGGCCGAGCGCGTGCGTGGCAAGGTGACGGACAATCCGGTCGTGGAACGATACCAGGGCGGCAAGTTCATCGTTGTCGACTACAGCCGCGCCGACTTCCCGCCGCGTTCGATGTTCCCGGACGAGTGAGCTCCTTACGCCGGCGACCGACCACGCCCGGCGATCATGTCGGCAGCCTTTTCGGCGATCATGATCACCGCGGCGTTGGTGTTTGACGACACGATGCTTGGCATCACCGAGCTGTCGCAGACGCGCAGGCCCTGGAGCCCGCGCACGCGAAGCTCGGGATCGACGACGCTTTGCGCATCGCCGCCCATCCGGCAGGAGCCGACCGGATGGTAGGCGCTGCGGCCATGTTCGCGGGCGAAGGCTTCCAGCGCCGCACGTCCCTTCGTTGCCGCACCGGGAAGGTGCTCCCGGCTGATGTATTTGGCGAAGGCCGGCTGGGACAGGATCTCGCGGCTGATCTCGATGCCGTCGACGGCGCGCTCCAGGTCGTAGCGTTCGGCAAAAGGGTTGGGATCGATGATTGGCGGATCGCGCAGATCCGCTGACCGGAGCGTGACGCTGCCGCGCGAGCGGGGGCGGACATGGTAGGAATTCAGCGTGCAGCCATTGCCGCCGGGCACCGAGCCGATGCCTTCCTCGACGCCGGCGCCAGGCAGGAAATGGAACTGGATGTCAGGCGTCTTCTCCGCATGGTCGCCCCACCAGAAGCCGCCGGCTTCGACGATGTTGGAGGCCACCGGGCCCTTGCCGAACAGCGCGTATTCGAGGCCGGCGACCGCCTGCCAGCGCTTCTTCTTGTAGCGGTCGATGCCGTGTGGCCCGTTGAGTTCGGCGACGACATCGACATCCATGTGATCATGCAGGTTCTGGCCGACGCCGGGCAGATCGTGGATCGCCTTGATGCCGTGCGTGCCGAGATGCTCGGCCGGGCCGATGCCGGACAGCATCAAGAGTTTGGGGGAGCCGATGGCGCCGGCGGTGACGATCACCTCGCGCCCGGCGCGCAACAATTCGGTACTGCCGTTGCCGACGATCTCGACGCCGATGGCGCGGCCGTTCTCGACAACGATGCGGCTGACCGTGGCGTCGGTGCGCAGCGTCAGGTTCCTGCGGCCGAGCGCCGGCCTGAGATAGGCGACCGCCGTGCTGCTGCGTTTCCCCTGACGCGTCGTCGTCTGGTAGAATCCGGTGCCTTCCTGCTGGCCGGCATTGAAATCGGCCCTGAAGGGAAGACCCGCCTGCTGCGCCGCCTTGACGAAGACCCGCGTCAGCGGATGCGGCGCGCCGCTCGAAACCCCGAGCGGGCCATCTGTGCCGTGCTGCGGACCGGCGAAGGTGTCGTTGCCCTCGGAGCGCCGGAAATAGGGCAGCACGTCGGCGTAGCTCCAGCCGCTGCAGCCATCGTCGACCGCCCATCCGTCGTAATCCTGCGGGCAACCGCGGGTGAACACCTGGGCGTTGATCGAGGAACCGCCACCGAGCACGCGCGCCTGCGGATAGACCATGGTGCGGCCCTCGATCGCCTTGCCGGGCGCCGTGTCATAGCCCCAGATCAGCGGCCCGGCCGTCATCTTGAAGAAGCCGACCGGCAGATGGATGTAGCGATCGGTGTCCCGCGGCCCGGCCTCCAGCAGGACGACGGACAGGTCGGGATCCTCGCTCAGCCTGGTTGCCAGAATGCAACCGGCCGAGCCGCCGCCGACGATGATGTAATCCGGCATTCTCGCTCCCTCATGTGGGCACAATCGGCGCCCCCTCGTGTGCGCGACGATCTCAAGTCCCTTGTGCCGCGTCAAGAGAAAGGGTATGGTTGCAGTGTTGAAGGGTTGTCGTACAAGTGAGGAGCTTGGCAACCCGTCGATCGGAGGCCCGGCCGCGCTCCCCGCGCAAGCCGCCGGGCGGGAAACAGAATTCAATCGGGAGGTTCGATACATGAAGGACAGGACAGGTTTAACGCTTTCGGGTGCGGTCAGCCGCCGGACGCTGATGATGGGCGCCACCGCCGGAATGGCGGCGCTCGCCATGCCAAAGGTTTTGCGCGCGCAGGAAAAGCCGACATTGGTGACGTCGATCCGCTCGTTGTCCAACCCCTACCACGCGGTGTGGAAGACGGGCGCCGAGGCCTACGCCAAATGGGCCGGTCTCGAACACGTCACGCTGGTCTCGGAAGGCAACAGCGAGAAAGGCATCGCCGACATCAAGGCCATGCTGGCCAAGACCGGCGGCAACATGGTGCTCAATTCCGATCCCAACGACACGCCCGATGCCCGCCCGATCGTCGAGGCCTGCGCCAAGGCCGGCGCCTATGTCGTGACGCAATGGAACAAGCCGGCGGATCTGCATCCCAAGGACTTCAACCCGAACTATGTTTCCCACATCGAGTTCGACGGCATTGCAAGCGGCAAGACCATCGCCGAGATCCTGTTCAAGACCATCGGCGGCAAGGGCGGCATCGTCGCCCTCGGCGGCCTGATCTCGACCACGGCGGCGATCGAGCGCAAGAAGGGCCTCGACGCGGCGCTCGCCGCCAATCCCGACATCAAGCTGCTCGACTTCCAGGTCGCCAACTGGAAATCGACCGAAGCCTTCGACCTGATGGGCAATCTGCTCACTCGCTTCGGCGACGACATCAAGGGCATCTGGGCCGCCAATGACGACATGGGCTCCGGCGCACTCGAGGCGCTGCGCGCCGAAAACCTCGCCGGCAAGGTGCCGATCGTCGGTGTCGACGGCATCAAGACGGCGGTCGACGCGGTGCGCACCGGCGAGTTCGCCTGCACCGTCACCTCGGATCCGTTCTGGCAGGGCGGCATGGGGCTGGCCATCGGCTACAACGCCAAGATCGGCAAGTTCGACCCGGTCAAGGAGCCGCCGGAGCACCGCGAATTCTACGGCAAGGCGGTGCTGATCTCGCACGACAATGTCGAGGAATATTACAAGACCAATGTCGACGCCAAGCCGGAGATCGACTGGAACGATCTTTGGGGTCGGGTGACCGGAGCCATCCGGACCTGACCGCCGGGGCGGGCTGCTGCTCCCTGGCGGCCCGCTCCCCTTTACAGTCGTCGTGCATCGCACCGGCGATGGTCATCAGCAGACGGGAAGCGGTTTCTTGACAATCCATACAGAACCCCTGAAGTCCGTTTCGGACATCGAGCGGACGACGCTTATGACATTTCTCCCCGGCCGCATCGCCACCATGTTCGGTGGCAGGCGCTGGCGCAGCCTGGCGCCGCTGGCGGTGCTGGTCGTGCTCTGCCTGCTGATCGCCATTGCCAATCCCAATTTCATCGAGCTGCGCAACCTGGTGCGCCTCGCCAACTCGGCCGCCGTGCCGCTGACGCTGGCGATGGGACTGACCTTCATCATCCTGATGGGCAGCATCGACCTCTCGGTCGAGGGCACGCTGTCGGTCTCGGCGATGGTGGTGGTGCTGCTCGCCGCCAATGACAGCAATGGCAACGACTATGGCTGGTGGGCGGTGCTGGCCGCGGTCGTCGCCGGCACCGCCATGGGTTTCGTCAGCGGCCTCGTCCAGACCATGCTGCGCATCCCGTCCTTCATGGCCACGCTCGGCATGTGGTTCATCGGCCTTGGCCTGTCGGTCTATATGCTCGGCGGCTCGGCGATCCGTCTCAACGATGCCTCGATCCGCGAGCTGGCATTGGCCCGCTTCCTCGGCCTGCCGCTGGCGGTGTGGGTCGCCACCGGCGCGTTTCTGCTCGCCGCCGTCATCCAGTATCACACCAAGCTCGGACGCCACATCCTGGCCATCGGCGGTGACGAGGACGTCGCCAAGCTCTCCGGCGTCAACGTGGTGCGCGTGCGCATCACCGCCTTCGCGCTGGCCGGTTTCTTCTTCGGCATTGCCGGCGTGCTTGCCGCGGCACAACTGGGCCAGTCGCATGCCGTCATCGGCGACGGCCGGCTGTTTGCCGCGGTCACCGCCGTCGTCGTCGGCGGCACGGCCTTGACCGGCGGCGAAGGCGGCGTCGTCAACACGCTGATCGGCGTGCTGATCGTCACCGTGCTTGCCAACGGCATGATCCTGCTCGGCATTTCGCCCTACATCCAGCAGACGGTGCAGGGCCTGATGATCATCGCCGCGGTGGCGCTGTCGCTCGACCGCGTCCGCCTCAGGATAGTCAAGTGACCGCCATGCTGAGCGCTTCCGGCATCATCAAGAATTTCCCTGGCGTCCAGGCCCTGCGCGATGTCTCGATCGAGGTCCGGCCGAACGAAGTGGTCGGGCTGATCGGCGAGAACGGCGCCGGCAAGTCGACGCTGATGCGGGTGCTGGCCGGCAGCTACCGGCCGGACGGCGGCAGCCTCACCCTCGACGGCGAGCAGCTGCGCATGCGCAGTCCGCGCGACGCGGCCCGGCATGGCATCGGCATGGTGTTCCAGGAACAGTCGCTGGTGCTCAATCTGACGGTCGCCGAAAACATATATCTCGGCGAGGAAGACCGCTTCACCCGCTTCGGCATCGTCAACTGGCGCGCCATGAACGCGGCGGCGCGCCGGCAACTGGCCAAGATCGGCATCGACATCGACGTCACCGCGCGCACCTCCGAGCTCACCTTCGCCGCGCGCCAGATGGTCGAGCTGGCCAAGGCGCTGACGCTCGAGGAAGTGGTCGAGCGGCAGCTGCTCATCCTGCTCGACGAGCCGACCTCGGTGCTCAACGCCGCCGATATCGAGGTGCTGTTCGCCCGCGTGCGCTCGCTCAAATCCCGTGCCAGCTTCGTCTTCGTCTCGCACCGTCTCGACGAGGTGCTTGCGATCTCGGACCGCGTCTACACGATGAAGGACGGTGCGGTCGTCGCCGAGCATCGCGCGGCCGATGTCACCGCGCCGGAGCTGCACGAAATCATGGTCGGGCGCGGGCTGCAGGCGGAATATTACCGCGAGGCCCGCCAGCAGGCGCCGCGCGAAACGGTCATGGTCGAGGCAAAGGGCTTGGGCGCAAACGGCGCCTATCACGGCGTCGATCTCAAGATCAGGGCCGGCGAGATCGTCGGCATCGCCGGTGTCGTCGGTTCCGGCCGCGAGGAGGTGACGCGCACCATCGGCGGCTTCCTCCAGCACGATGCCGGTGAAATGAAAATCGCCGGCGACGCGGTGCGTTTCGGTTCGCCGGAACCGGCTGTGCGCAGGGGTATCGGCTATGTGCCGCGCGAGCGCAGGCTCGAAGGGCTGGTGATGTTCCTGTCGATCGCGGAGAACATTTCGCTGGCCGACCTGTCGAGCGTCATGCGCCATGGTGCGTTCGACTATGGCAAGGAGCGCCGGCTCGCCGCCGACTGGATCAAGCGGCTGCGCATCAAGGCGCCGGGCCCCGATGCCGCCTGCCGCAAGCTCAGCGGCGGCAACCAGCAAAAGGTGGTGCTGGCGCGCTGGATGACGGCGGGCTCGCGCATCCTCGTGCTCGACCATCCGACGCGCGGGCTCGATGTCGGCGCCAAGGAGGAGGTCTACGAACTGGTCCGCGACCTCTCCGCGCAAGGCGTGGCGATCCTTTTGATATCCGACACACTGGAGGAAACCATCGGCCTGTCGCACCAGGTGCTGGTGATGCGCGACGGCGAGATCACCGCGCGTTTCGACGCCAGCCCGGGCAACAAGCCGAACCAGGTCGAACTGTTGCGGGCGATGGTATGAGAGACCGTTTGGAAACTCTGCTCCCGCGGCCATCTGAAGGCGTTTTCTGCGCTTCCGGTGCTCACGGACCAACGTCCGCTGCGCTCCGGTTCTCGAAACCACCATCATATGACTCGCGAGAGCGACTTTCGAAACGGTCTTGGGAGCCCTGCGATGAATGAAGCTTTTTCGCTGCGGCGCATCTTCGAAGGCAAGTGGACGCAAGGCGCCATTCCGCTGGTCCTGCTTGTCGCCCTGCTTCTGATCATCGAGATCGCCGCGCCCGGCTTTCTCACCGGCGAGACCGTGGCGCTTTTGTTCGCCAACACCGCCGTGCTGTTCATCCTGGCGACCGGCGTCACCTTCGCCATCCTGCTCGGCGGCATCGACCTATCGATCCAGGCGGTCGCCTCGCTGGCCAGCGTCATCCTGGCGCAGCTGCTGCCTTCGCTCGGCCTTGCCGCCTTTCCGGTGGCGATCCTGTCCGGGCTCGCCTTCGGCACCTTGAGCGGCATCGTCCATGTCAAGCTGCGCGTCCCCTCGTTCGTGGCGACGCTCGCCACCGGCGGCGTGGTCACCGGCATCGCGCTGTGGGTGTCCGACGGCCGCGCCATCACCATCGAGGAAGGCGGCCGCGAAAACACCGCCTGGATCAACGCCACCGTCGCCGGCCTGCCGGTGGTGGTGCTGATTTCGGCGGTCATCGGCATCGCCAGTTTTCTGGCGCTGCGCTACACGCGCTTTGGCCGCCAGGCGATCGCCGTCGGTGCCGGCGAGCCGGCCGCCTGGGCGGCGGGCATCAATGTCGACCGCACCAAGATCATCGCCTTCGCCGCCTCCGGCATGCTGGCCGCAATCGCCGGCGTGGTCTTGGCGGCGCGACTGTCGAGCGGCTCGCCGGTCCTTGCCAACCAGCTGCTGCTGCCGGCCATTGCCGCCGTCATCGTCGGCGGCACCGCCATCACCGGCGGGCTGGGCGGCGTCGCCCGCACGGCGGTCGGCGCGCTGATCATCTCGATCGTGCGCATCGGCATGACCTTCGTCGGCGTCAACATCTTCCTGGAAAACATGGTGTTCGGCGCGGTGCTCATCGCCGCCGTCGCCATCACCATCGACCGCAGCAAGATCGCGGTCATCAAGTGACAGATCCTTCCGCACCGCCTCCCAAGCAAGCGCGGACCGGACGGGGTCGCATCAAAGGCGCGATGCGGCCCCGCCTGCTCAGATCATTGCATCGTGTCGAGGCCGATCAGCTCGATCTTGTAGCCGTCCGGGTCCTCGACGAAAGCGATATGGGTGGTGCCGTGCTGCATCGGCCCGGGCTTGCGCGGAATCTTGGCACCGCGCTTTTCCAGTTCGGCGCAGACGGCGTAGATGTCGTTGACGCCGAGCGCCAGGTGGCCGAAGCCAGTGCCGATCTCGTAGGGCTCTTCGCGCCCCCAGTTCAGCGTCAGCTCGACAACGGCTTCCTTGTCCTCCGGCCCATAGCCGACAAAGGCGTTGGTGAACTTGCCGCCGGGATAGTCCTCCCGGCGCAGCAAGGTCATGCCGAGGACCTCGGTGTAGAAGGCGATCGACTTGTCGAGGTCGAGCACCCTGATCATGGTGTGCATATAGCGAAAGCCCGGGGCGTCGCTCATTGGGAAAGTCCTCCGAATTTGGTGATTGGCTGGTCTGACCGTCCACATCAAACAGCTGGCAGGAGTATGGCGGCCTCGCTTGATGTTCTAAATCAGGGTTGTATGATAACACGACAAGCAAGGTGGTTGTCCAGTCGTTTTCCCAGAGGGTCCAGAGCCAGGTCATGAATGTCGTGCCGCCCATTTCCGCATCGCTGCTATCGGCCCTGGCCGGCGTGCTGCCGGATGGCGGCTTGCTGACCAGCGACGAAGATCTGGCGCGCTACAGCCGCGACTGGTCGGGCGACCATTTCGGCCGCCCGCTGGCGGTTGCGCGTCCGGCCTCGGTCAAGGAGATGTCGGCGCTGATGCGGCATTGCCATGCGGAGCGCATCCCGGTCGTGCCGCAAGGCGGCCTGACCGGCCTCGTGGGTGCTGCGGTCGCCGCCGATGGCGGCGAGATCGTCATCTCGCTGGAGCGCATGAACCGGATCCGCTCGATCAGCCCGATCGACTTCGCCATGGTGGTCGAGGCCGGCTGTATCCTCGAGGATGCCAAGCGCGCCGCCGCAGAGTGCGACTGCCTGCTGCCGATCACCTTCGGGGCGCAGGGAAGCTGCCGCATCGGCGGCAACGTCGCCACCAATGCCGGTGGCTTCAACGTGCTGCGCTACGGCATGACGCGCGACCTGGTGCTCGGCCTCGAAGTGGTGCTGGCCGATGGCCGGATCTGGAACGGGCTGAAGGTGCTGCGCAAGGACAATCGCGGCTATGACCTCAAGCAGATCTTCATCGGCTCGGAAGGCACGCTCGGCATCGTCACCGCAGCCGCGCTGAAACTCTTTCCCAAGCCGACGCAGATCGAGACGGCGCTGGTCGGCCTGCGCTCGGTCGAGGACGCCATGGCGCTCTATGCGCGGGCGCGGCGCGACTGCAGCGATCTGCTCACCGCCTTCGAACTGATCCTGCGCCAGGGCATCGAGATCACCATGCGCGAGGGCGCTGATTTTGCCGATCCGCTGGCAAAAGCCTATCCGGCCTATGTGCTGATCGAGGTTTCCTCCGGCGGGCTGATCGACCTGTCCGCCATGCTCATGGGTTTTCTCGGCGGCGTCGCCGACATCGTCGAGGACGGCATCGTCGCATCGACCCGGGCGCAGGCCGAGCGGCTGTGGCTCTATCGCGAGATCATGGTCGAGCGGCAGGGCAGGGGCGGCCGCTATCTGCGCACCGACGTCTCGGTGCCGATCTCGAAACTCGCCGATTTCGTCACCGACGCGCTCTTCGAATTGCAGCGCGCCCGGCCCGACGCGCTCGCCGTCACCTACGGCCATGTTGGCGACGGCAACATCCATTTGAACGTCGTGCCGCCGGAAGGCATGGAACCGCAAGCGGTGGAGCAACTGTTCGAAGAGGCGGAAGCCGAGATCTTTGCCGTCGTCGACCGCTATGGCGGCTCGATCAGCGCTGAGCACGGCATCGGCCGGGTCAAGCAGAAGGCGTTCCTCGACCGGATCGATCCGGTGACGCTTGATCTGGCGGCGGGCATAAAGCAAGCCTTCGATCCGCGCCATATCCTGAGCAATGGCCGCATTCTGGCAAGCAAGGCCAATCATGGTCTATAGGTGAGCGATGACGCTGAAGCTCGACAAGGTCAATCGCGGTCCGCACCTCTCAACCCTGGTTGCGAGTTCCATCTCGCGCGAGATCGCGCAGGGGCGCCTGAAGCCCGGTGACCAGCTGCCGACCGAGCAGGCGCTGGCGACCACCTTCGGCGTCAGCCGCAACGTCGTGCGCGAGGCGATCGCCCGGCTGCGCTCGGAAGGCCGCATCTGGTCGCAGCAGGGGCGCGGCGCCTTCGTGGTGGAGAGCACCAACCCGACGGTGCTGACCATCGACTATGAGGCGCTGCAGCGCGCCGACTCCTTCCGCAACCTGTTCGAACTGCGCGGCATCCTCGAGGTGCAGGCCGCAGCCCTTGCCGCAAGGCGGCGCACCGAAGCCGATCTCACCGCGATGGGCGATGCGCTGGCCGGCATGCGCGCGGCCCCCTATGGCAGCGTCGCCTGGCTGCGCAGCGACCTCGAGTTCCACCGCACCGTCGCCGAGGCGACGCGCAACGCCTATATGGGCCAGTTCCTGGTCTTCGTGTCCGAGCGGGTGCGCGAAAGCATCCTTGCCGCCGGCAACCAGCAGAAATCGGACGACATGGCCCGCATCACGCTCGGCGAGCACGAGCGCATCCTGGCCGCCATCCGCGCCGGCGACGCCGAGGCGGCGCAGACAGCCATGCGCGACCACCTGGCGGGCGCGGCGCTGCGGGTTGGGCTGCATGATGGTGAGGCGGTTGCCGAGGCACCAACTCCGGTGCGGCACTCGAGACTGAGGAAGGCTATCCGCGGGCAAGCAGCGGGATGAGATCGCCCTCCTGCACCTTGGAGAGCTATGGCGGCTCTATCGGATTGTTTCATGTCTAGCCATTTAACGAAAACATGGTGTGCGACATCTGCGGGATCGAAGCGGCGTTTGCTGCTTCGACGCGGCGGGCTCACGTGCTTCGGAGCTTTGCCTTGCCTCGCGACTGATGATGTCGGTGACCTGACTGGATGCGATGACATTGACGGGATGACAGATCAGGAGCAACTTGAGCGCACCGACCGAGCCCCGGGCGGGCCCGGCCACCGCGTGTGCGGTGAAACCTCGAGCAGCACGGAGACTGACGGGAGGAAGAAATGATCCGGGTCAAGGACGTTTGCGATCGAGCACAATCGCTATGGCTGCGGGTGGTGCGATCGACCCACCCTGTCGACGATGTCGAGAACGAGGAGCTGTATCGGCTGATCGACGGCAAAAACAAGGATAACACCGGCACCAACTTCGAGGCGTCCCGCTTCGACATCGAGACCCGTCTATCGCGATGGGAGAGCTACAAGCCGCCGAACCGTAACTGAAAACTATTCCGGTTCGGAGTACTTTGGACAGCCAGCCACCGCGCTGGGCTTTTCCATTTCAGTGAACAATGCGATCGGCTATCTCGGCTCGAAGCCGGGTTACGAGCGCGAGTGGCCCGACCGCGACCCGGCGAGCACTGCGAGGGCGCAGCAAGATGCTGATAGCGAAAGCGGTCAGTTGGCTTTCGGCGCGAACCTTGCCGTCCACTCTTCCATCGACATTTGCTGCCGGTCGCTGGGTTCGAATTTTTCGACTGGTCGGCAGAGTGCTCTCACGGCAGAGTGCGGCCATGTGCAACCTCTACAACATCACCACGTCGCAAGAAGCCGTCCGCCAATGGACCCGAACCTTGCGGGACATCTTGGGCAACCTTGAGCCGTCCATTGACATCTATCCCAACCAACCCGGCCCGGTGGTGCGCAACGCGCTGGACGGAGAGCGGGAGCTTGCCAACCTGCTGTGGGGCATGCCGACACCCGCCGAGCGGATGAAGGGGAAGGCCGACTACGGCACCACCAACATACGCAATCCACAGTATGGCCATTGGCAGCAATATGTCGGTGTCGAGAACCGCTGCGTGGTCCCCGTGACGAGCTTCGCGGAACCGAGCCCGACGCCCGGCGACAAGGACCCCGAGACGGGCATCCAGCGGAACTATTGGTTCGCGCTCAATGAGGACCGCCCGCTGTTCTTCTTCGCTGGCCTCTGGACGCCATGGCATGGGGTACGCAAGGTCAAGGACGGTCCCGGCGACTTCGAGCTTTACGGTTTCATGACGACCGCGCCGAACGCCCTCATCAAGCCCATCCACGAAAAAGCCATGCCGGTGATCCTGAGGACGCAGGAGGAAACCGAGACGTGGCTGACAGCGCCTTGGTCGGAAGCGAAGCGGCTGCAGCGCACGGCCCCGGACGATGCCCTGGTGATTGTCAAGAAGCCGGCCACGCAGATCAAGTTTCCGCAGCAGGCACCGCAGGCTCCGGCTCAGGGCTCACTGTTCTAGGCGGTGTGGACAAATTCCGCATACCACCGTGGCCCCCAGCGCCCCCTGGGCCGGCAGGGGCGAGGCGCGAGGCCGACGACGGAGTGGACCTCAAGGCCGAGCAACGCTGCCAAGGCCGCCGCTTCGATCGGGACCTTGGCCGATGAATTTTCGAGGAGGGTTTGAGCTTCTTGTTCGTTCCTTCGTCACTACGGCGAAACCCGAACCCTCCTCAATATACACTCCCAAATGTCTACCATAGGCGATAATGGATGAGAGATGTCGTCAAGACCTGATGAACGAGAGCAGGTCGGGGTTGAGGACATCCGCATGCGTGGTGAGCATGCCATGGGGATAGCCGGGATAAGTCTTCAGCGACCCGTTCTTAAGCAGGTCGACCGCACGCGGCACGGAACTTGCGAACGGAACGACTTGATCAGCCTCGCCATGCATCACCAGCACCGGCACGGTGATCTTCTTGAGGTCTTCGGTATAATCTTCGAGCCAAGAGTCGACAGTCGCGTAATGAGCGAGGGCACCGCCGGCCATGCCTTGGCGCCACCAGTTCGCAATGATCGCCTCCGAAGGCTTCGCCCCATCCAGGTTGTAGCCGTAGAACGGATTCTCAGGGACGAAACGGTAGAACTCCGACCGGTTGCCCAGCACGCCTGCCCGGATCGCTTCGAACCACTCCGGCGGTTGACCGGACGGGTTGTCCTCGCTCCGGTACATGTTCGGCGTCAATGAAGCGACCAGCGCCGCCTTCGCGACGCGTTCCTGGTGGCGAGCGACATAGCGCGCCACCTCACCGCCACCTGTGGAGTGGCCGATGTGGATCGCGTCGCGCAGGTTGAGGTGTTCAGTCAGGGCCGCGAGGTCGGCAACCCAGTGGTCCATGTCGTTGCCAGTGCTGGGCTGGTCGGACCGGCCGTGGCCGCGCCGGTCGTGGGCGATCACCCGATAGCCGTGGCGAAGGAAGAAGGTCATCTGGGCGTCCCAGTCGTCCGCTGTCAGCGGCCAGCCGTGGCTGAAAACGATCGGCTGGCCTGAGCCCCAGTCCTTGTAGAAGATGTTTACGCCGTCTGTGGTAGTGATCGTGGGCATTGTTCAGCTCCTTTAGATTAGCCGCGGATGAGAGTCATCGCTCGCTGGCGCGGCGTTCCAGCGATGATCCGGTAAACTAAGACGACCAGTCGTCTATTAATTGGTCAAAATGTTTAACTCAGCAGAGAGGGCAAAACAAAGCGCTCGAAGCTGTCGAAGGGCGCCCGGCTACGTTCGACCTTGGCCCGCATGACCGCCCCTTCGAACGTGTCAATCAGCGCGACGGCAAGCTGCCCTGGATCCTTTCCGGCCGACAATTCCCCTTTCTCCTGCGCTTCCCGCAAGCATGAGGCGAGCGCGGCCGACCACTCGCGATAGATCGCCGCAAGCTTGATCCGCACATCCTCGCTCGTCGGCGTGACCTCCAGTGCCATGTTCCCGATCAGGCAGCCGACCGCGTAACGGCGGCGCTCGTGAAACTCGGCAAGCCCGGCGAAATAGCGCGCGATGCGCGACAAGGGCGGCGTCCGGCGTTGATTCAAAATGGCCCCATACTCAGCGACAACCGCCTCCCAATATTCGGTCAATACGGCGACGGCGAAGGCTTCCTTGCTGTCGAAGTAATTATAGAACGAACCCTTGGGCACGCCGGCTGCCGCGGTGATCTCCTGCACGCCCGTGGCGTTGAAGCCGCGGGTGCTCACAAGGTCTCCCCCTTTTTCCAGGAGGCGCGATCGCGTTTCAGGATTGGCTGGTCTAGGCATGGGTTAATATATGACCGGTCGTCTTATTATCGTCAAGCAGTTTTTTGGTGTGGGCATCGGTTCGTCCGGTTGAACTGCGTCTCCAGCCGCTGAAACTACCGGATAGACGAGGCATGCCGTTGACGCCGTCCAACGCGCTCTTGGCTGCTCGCGGGGCGGGTTCACCAGTAAGCTTCACTGCCTGGCTGACGCCCTCGGACGACCGCTCGCTTTCATCCTAACCAGCAGCGAAGCGACAGACTGCAAGGCGTATGATGCATTAATCGGCTTGCCCGAGCGCACGCCCGACGCCCTGCTCGCAGACAAGGGATACGATGCCGAGGCCATTCGTGCCGACCTTGCCGATCGGAAGATCGAGGCCGTCATTCCAGGTCGCTCAAATCGTCGCGTAAAAATCGAGCATGACCGCGCTCTACAAGCAGCGTAATCGCATCGAACGCATGTTCGGTCAGCTGAAGGTCAACCGCGCCATCGCCACCCGCTACGACCAACTTGGCCAGCAGTTTCCTCGGAATGGTCCATCTCGCCACCGCCAGATACTGGCTCAAATTTGTCCACGCCGCCTAGGCTAGCTGTCATCCTTCCAGATCACCCGCCGCACCATGCGGATTTCAACAAGCCGCCTCACGCGTATCTTCATGCCCTCCAATGCGCTTGGCAGCAGGATATCCACGTCGAGCTCGCGGCGTTTGCACCGCTCGCAACGCATGTGCCGGGCCACGTCCCAAAACGGAATGTCCCCGACGAGCTTGGCGAGGTCCCCCGGCAGGTAGTGGCGGGTGATGTTGCAGTTGATGCAGCGGACGCGGATCAGCTGCCCGACCTCATGCGCTCGGCACAAGGTCTGCTCAAGGCGGCGCGGTCGTCTGCTCTGTTCCGGCATGGCCAAAAATAGGAACCTATTCCTCGCCGAGTCAATTCGCTCTTGACATTTTCGTTCCCTTTTTGTTCACTGGCCATGCAGCGTTTGGAGGAATTGCCGTGGATCGCATTGTCACACTCAACAGCCGTCAGGAGGCCGCCCTCCAGGCCCATGCCGAGGACTTCATCGCAGTCTACAAGGGCGACGTGATGAAGGCGCTCAAGGAAATGATCGTGCTCAACGGGCACCTTCAAGAGCGGCTCGACGCGCTCTCGGCCCCGCGCAGAGCGAGCAGCTAGGGGAGGGACCGCAAATGGCCACGATGCACCTGGACGCTGAATCCAAAGCGGAGTTGCACGCCGAAGCGGAGAAGCTCATAGCCCGCTACGAAAGCCCGCTTGAGACCGTGAAGGCGCTGATGGCCTACAACTGCGAGCTTGAGACCCAAATCCTCGCTCTCGCCCATAGGTATCCGGGGCTGGTGGCGATCAGCTACGACCCTACGCCGCCCATAGTCGTGTGATCGCCATGACGCGCCTGGCAGGGTGAATGCCGCTTATTTGAATTGGGACGAGTCGAAGCCGGCGATAGCAGCGCTCTTCCGCTTGGCGCCGTTCAACTTCAGATCGGGCTTGCCCGTAGGCCGTTGCTGGCAGGCGCCTGTTGATCCATGCCAAATCGCAAGATCGGTCGAGCGCGCCATATCCCGAAGGGCCTAGCTGATGTCGCCACGGAGGACGAGACGGTGAAGGCGGCACTTGAAAACTACCATGCCCGGATGCAGCGGGTGCTGGACCACATAGACCGGCATCTCGACGACGATCTGGGTCTGGAAGCACTGAGCGGCGTCGCGGCGTTCTCGAAATACCATTTCCACCGGCAGTTCATGTCCACCTTCGGCTTGTCCGTGCATCGCTATGTCCAGCTCGCCCGCATGAAGCGCGCTTCGTACCGGCTGGCCTACACGGATGCCCAAAGCGTCACGGACATAGCGATGGATGCCGGTTACGACGCACCGGATGCCTTCGCCCGCGCCTTTCGGCAACGGTTCGGGCAATCGCCGTCGTCGTTCCGGAAGTCTCCCGAATGGGAGCCGTGGCTTGCGGCCTTCGGGCCTCTCGACAACGCCAGGAGCAAGCTCATGCAGAAGACTTTTACCACCGACGACGTGACGATCCGCGATGTGGCCCCGACGCCGGTGGCGATCATGCAGCATCGGGGCGACCCTGCGATGCTCGGCGCCACCATCCAGCGGTTCATCGCCTGGCGCAAGGCCGCCGGCCTGCATCCCAGGACAAGTCCGACCTTCAATGTCTGGCGTTCCGAGAGGCGTCCTGCGTCGCCTGCCGATTACAGCGTGGACCTTTGTGTCGGGACCAGCCAACCGATCGAGGCGAACGACGAACACATGAAGGCGGGCGTGATCCCCGGCGGACGCTGCGCGGTGCTGCGTGTCGTCGGCAACACCCACAATCTGGAGCCTGCCGCACTCTACCTCTATCGCGACTGGCTGCCGGCCAGCGGCGAGGAAGCGCGCGACTTCCCGATCTATTGCCAGCGGCTGAGCTTCGTCCCGGAGGTGCCGGAGCATGAGACGGTCGCGGAGCTATTCCTGCCGCTGAAATAGAACCGCTCCCATCACATCTCCGGCGGCTCCACCAGCGAGACACCGTTCAGGCCGGCGATGATATCCGACAGCGCCGGCACGAACTTCTTGCCATGGCCGGTCGCGACCGCGGTGGCAAAGCCGTTGCGCACCGCCGCACCGATCGGGTTGGCGACATCGGCGGCCTGGGCGAAAGAGGCGAGATAGGTCATGTCCTTGAGCGCATTGACGATGGCGAAACGCTGGGCGTTCTCGTTGCGGGTCAGCACGAAATCGAAGAAGGCCTGGTAGAAACCGCAATCCATGCGGCTGCCCGAAATGACGCTGTTGAAGACCTGCGGCGTCAGCCCGGCCTTGGCGCCGAGCGTCAGCGCTTCCGAATAGATCGCCGAATAGCCCATCGAGACGAAATTGTTGAGCAGCTTCATCGTGTGGCCGCTGCCGGTCGGGCCGGTGTGGACGACGCGCGCCGCAAACGCCTCGAGCACCGGCCGCGCGCGGGCGATCGCCTCGGCTGGGCCGCCGACCATGACGTCGAGCTTGCCCTCGGCCGCTTCCTTGGGCGTGCGCGCCAGCGGTGCATCGATCAGCGTCACGCCAAGTGCCGCGAGGTCAGCCGCAAGCGCTGTCGTCGAGGATGGATTGGAGGTCGAGCAGTCGATGACCAGCAGCGGCTTGCCTGCCGCGGCCAGGCCATCCGGCCCCTTGACCAGCATTTCGACCTCGCGCGAACCGGTGACGCACAGGATGACGACATCGCAGGCGGCGGCGAGCGCGCGCGCGCTTGCCGCTTCGGTGGCGCCGGCTGCGATCAGCCGGTCGGCGGCGGTGCGGCTGCGATGCACGCAGACCGCCAGCGGCCAGCCCTTGCGCAGCAGATTGTCGGCCATGCCGGCGCCCATGCTGCCCAGACCAATGAAGCCTATGCGTTCTTTCATGCAATCCTCCAAATGGCCCACGTTGGCGGGCCGCATTTCGTCACCTTGCGGCGGGCACCTGTCGATGCAATCCTTTGAAGAAGAATCGGCCGTTGCCGAAGAATCGGACCGGAGGCCGTATCCCCCGATGGCGGAGCCCATGCTTTTCGATGCCATACCGCAAGCGCCCAATCTGCGGACCGGGCTCGTCAACACGCTGATCGCGCAGATCGAATCCGGCGACCTGGCGCCGGGTCAGCGCCTGCCGACCGAGCAGGAGATCGTCGCCGCCACCGGCGTCAGCCGCACAGTCGTACGCGAGGCGCTCGCCGCACTGCGCGCCCGTGGCCTGATCACCACGCGCCAGGGCCTCGGCGCCTTCGTCGCCAAGGATCCGCTGCCGAGGACCTTTTCCATCCTGCCGGACGATCTTGAATCGATCGACGAGGTGCTGCGCGTGCTCGAACTGCGCATGGGCATCGAGGTCGAGGCGACCGGGCTTGCCGCCGAGCGGCGAAGCGATGCGGCGCTCGAGCAGATGGGTTCGCGGCTGGACGCGCTGGAGGCGGCGGTGCGCGCCGGCGGGTCGGGCTCGGAAGAGGATTTCGGTTTCCATCGCGCCATTCTCGCGGCGACGCAGAACGCCAATTTCACCCGGCTGTTCGACACCTTCGGCAGCGCCATGATCCCGCGCCAATGGATACGGCTCGACCGGATGACCCTGCCCGAGCGGGAGAAATACCTGGCACGCATGCAGCGCGAGCACCGCGCCATTCTCGCCGCAATCGAGGCCAGGGATGCCAACGCGGCACGGCGCGCCATGCGCAGCCATCTGACCAAGAGCTATGCCCGCTTCGAGGAGTTGCGCGACAGGGCAAGCCACGACTGAGCACTTGCCGCTCATCCCGCCACGCCGAGATAGAGTTCGCGCATCAGCGACATGTCGCGCAATTCGGCGATGGGTCCCGAGACGACGATGCGGCCGTTCTGCATGAGATAGCCGCGCGACGCGACGGAGAGCGCCAGGCCGGCATTCTGCTCGACCAGCAGCACAGAAGCGCCGAAGCGCTCGCCGATGCCGAGGATGATCGCCTTGATCTCCTTGACCAGCAGCGGCGACAGCCCGAGCGACGGTTCGTCGAGCAGCAGCACGCGCGGCCCCGTCATCAGCCCGCGCGCAATGGCCAGCATCTGCTGCTGGCCGCCGCTCAGCGAGCCGCCCTTGTCGCGCCGCTTGGTGGCAAGGATCGGGAAGAAGGCAAGCATGGTTTCGAAATCGGCTTCCACGGCGGCATCGTCACGGCGCGCATAGGCGCCGAGACGCAAATTCTCCTCGACGCTCATCTCGACGAAGATCTTGCGCCCTTCCGGCACCAGCACGACGCCGCGCCTGGCCATGACATCGGCGGCAAGCCCGGTCACCTCGGCACCGTCGAACGAAATGCTGCCGGCGCGCGGCCGGATCAGCCCGGCGATCGCCTTGAGCAGCGTCGACTTGCCGGCGCCGTTGGGGCCGAGGATGGTGACGATCTCACCCGCCCCGAGCGTCAGCGAAACGCCGCGGTTGACGATGGTCGGCCCGTAGCCGGTGACGACATCGGAAACGGCGAGCAGGTTCACAGATCGCCTCCCAGATAGACTTCCAGCACCTTGGGATCGGCAAGCACCGCCTCGGTCGGCCCATCGGCGATCTTGGAGCCGAAATCGAGCACGGCGAGGCGCCGGCACAGCATCTGCATCAGCTTCATGTCGTGGTCGATGACGCAGACGGATATGCCGTGGCCGGGAAGCTGGCGGACGAGACCTACTAGAGCGGTGGTTTCGCGGTCGTTGAGGCCTGCGGCGGGTTCGTCAAGCAGGAGCAGCGACGGCCGCGTGGCGAGCGCCAGCGCAAGGCCGAGCAGGCGCAGGCTGCCGAACGGCAGCACGCCGGCCTTCTCATTGGCAACCGCGCTCAGCCCGACGAAATCGAGCAGCGCCTGCGGCGTCGGCCATGGGTTGGCGGTGCCGCCAGTCCCCACATGCTCGCCGGCGATGCGGACATTCTCCAGCACGCCAAGTCCGGCAAAGGCCATCGCCTGCTGGAAGGTGTAGCCGATGCCGGCCCGCGATATGGCATACGGCTTGAGGCCGGTGATGTCCTGACCGCGGAACAGCACGGTGCCGCCGCTCGGCCGGTGCACGCCGGTGACGACATTGAACAGCGTGGTCTTGCCCGAACCGTTCGGACCGACGACACCAAGGATTTCACCCTCTTCGATGGCGAGGTCGACGCCTGCCAGTGCGGTGACGCCGCCGAACTGCTTGCTCAGGCCGCTGATCGCCAGGATCGGGCTCATCGCCGCGCCTCCGAGGGGGTCGCGTTGCGCTCGCCAGTCTCCGGTTTCGGCTTGCCCGACAACACTGCACGAAGTGCGTGCACTATGCCGCCGATCAGGCCGTCGGGCAAAAGCATGATCACCGCGATCAGGCAGACGCCGTAAACGATGCGCGACTGGACCGGGTCGAGGTTGAGCACTTCCGGCAGGAAGGCGACCAGGATGCCGCCGGCGAGCGGTCCCTCGATCAGGCGGGCGCCGCCGATCATGACCATCAGCGCCAGGTAGATGCTGGGGAAGGAGGAAAACTGCGACGGCGAGATGTGGCCGAGGAAATAGGCCAGCAGCACGCCGGAGATGCCGGCAAAGACGCCGCTGACGACGAAGGCGCCGATCTTGTGCCGGCCGACATTGATGCCGAGCGAGGCGGCAAGCTTCTCGTTCTCCCGGATGGCCCGCAGCGTGCGGCCATAGGACGAGTTGATGATCGCCCAACTCGCAACCGCCGCGGCCGTCACGAAGGCCACCACCATCAGGTAATAGCGCGTCAAATCGCTCATATCGGCGCCGAACAGTGTGACCGGGCCGGCGAGGTCAAGTCCTGTCGCCGCACCCGTATAGTCGCCGCCATTGGTGAGCACGATGGCCAGCAACTGCCCGAAGGCAAAGGTCATGATGACAAAATGGTGGCCGCCGACCCGCAGCGACGGAATGCCGACGATCATCGCGAACACGGCACTTGCCAAAGCCGCCGCCGGCAGTGCTGCCCAAAACCCGACGCCAAAGTCCCGCGCCAGGATCGCCGCCGCATAGGCGCCGACGCCGACCAGCGCCGCGTGCCCCATCGACAGGATGCCGGTCTGGCCGAACAGCACCGACAGGCCGTAGAGCGCGATCACATTGATGCCGGCCGAGATCGCCAGCGACAGGAAGCGGTTGCTCGGCGAGAACAACGGCACCAGCGCAATCAGCGCCAGGATGACCAGCACCGGCAGCAGCGATCGCAACGCCTTGAAGGTGGAACCCCCGCGATCCTGGTGGAGGCCTTCCTTCATGACGCCATCCGGGGTCCGCTGGTGCCGCCGAACAGGCCGTGCGGGCGAACGATCAGCACCAGGATCATCAGGGCGAAGGAATAGGCATCGGTCCATTGCGAGAAGCCGTAGCCGGCGCTGAAGCCTTCGACGATGCCGAGGATGAGCCCGGCGGCGACGGCGCCATAGATGTTGCCGAGCCCGCCGATCAGCGCCACGGCAAAGCCCTTCATCACCATGGTGCCGCCGGTGAACGGCGTGATCGGAAACAGCGCGATCAGCAGCGCCCCGCCGAGCCCGGCCAATGCACTGCCGAGCACGAACACGCCGGTGATGTAGCGGCGCACCGGAATGCCCATCAGGGCCGCCGTATCGCGGTCCTCGACGCTCGCCCGCAAGGCACGGCCGTAGCGGCTTGCCGTGATCATGCGGAAGCTGAGCGCCACCACGGCAATGGTGATCGCGATGACCATGACCCGCACCGAGGCGATGCGCACGCCGCCGACCTCCCAGACCGTGGTCAGCGGGCGCGGAATGCTCTTCTGGTTGGGGTTCCAGAACAGCACGACGACATGCTGCAGCACGACGATGAGGCCGAGCGAGACGATGAAGCCATTGGTCGGTCGCTCCAGCGTGAAGCGGAAAAGGCCGCGCTCGAGGATGTAGCCCATCAGCCCGACCGCCAGGATCGCCAGCACCACCGCCAGCGGGAAGCCGAGGCCGGCGCTGACCGCAAGCCAGGTGACGATGCCGCCGATCATCAGGAATTCGCCATGGGCGAAGTTGATGATGCCGGTCAGGCCGAAGATCAGGGTGACGCCGATGGCGATCAGCGTAATCACGCTGGCGATCGAAAGCCCGTTGAGGATCTGCTGTATGAAGATGTCCACGGCTCGCTTCCGCTGTTGACGTGGTGGGCGCTGTTGACGTGGTGGCCGGCGATCCGGCCCTGCCTGCATTCCGAGAGGCATGAGTTGGCGGCGCGATGACGACGCCGCCAACTCATGGCACGGGTTGGCCAGATCAGCTCTTCGGCGCTTCAGCCGGTGGCTGTTGCATCGAGCAGGAGATGGCGCCGCCGGGTGCCGCGGCGCAGACTTCGGTGGCATGGGTGACCTGATGGGTTGGATTGAAGGTCAAATCATCCGAGACGACGCCCTGATGGTGCAGGGTCAGCAGCGCCTCGACCGTCTTGTCCGGATCGAAGCTGCCGGCCTTCTCCCAGGCTTCGGCGAGGAAGTGGACATAGTCGTGGTAAAGCAGCGACACCGACGAGGTCACGCCGTGCGGCGCGCCGGCGTCGAAATAGGCGTCGAAATAGGCCTTGGCCTTCGGGTTGGACGACTCGCCCCAGCATACCGGCACGCAGCTCATCGCCACCGGCACGTCGGCCGAAAGCTGCTTTTCCTTCCAGATGCCGGGGTCGACGCCGAACAGGAAGTAGCTCTTGGCGGCTCCCAGTTCGAGCGCCTGCGGCAGCGCCGTCAGCGTTGAATCGCCATTGTACCAGAAGTGGATGATATCCGGATTGAGGCTCTTGGCCCGCGTCAGGAACGGCGAGAAGTCGGTCGTGTCAGGCGGATAGAAGATGATGTCGGGGACGTCCTGTCCCTCGGCCTTCAGCGCCTTGAAATAGTAGGACGACAGGAACTGGCCGGTGGCGTCGTTGCCGACGATCATGACCGATTTCTTCGGCTTATAGCCAAGCAGCGGCTCGAGCAGCGTGAGCACGCCGCGCGCGGTCGATCCGGACCGCTGGAACTCCTGCGGCTCGGACTGGAACAGATAATGATCCTCGCCACCCGGCTTGACCGAGTCCGGTGTCAGGATTTTCGCCAGCGTCGAATTGCCGGCGAAATGGATGATCTTGGCCGGCTGCGTGATCTTGGCCATGGCCAGCGTGAAGTCATGCGTTTCCGATCCGAAGATCGCCTGCACCTTGACGTCGCGCACCAGTTCCTGGGTGGCGGCGATTGCGGTCGCGATATCGGTGCGGTCGTCGCGTTTGACCATTTCCAGCTTGTAGTTCTTGCCGCCGACATTGATGCCGCCGGCATCGTTGATCTGTTTCACGGCAAGTCCGACGCCTGCCGGCAAGGTATGGCCGGCGGAAACGAACGAGCCCGACTCCGCCGCGACGACGCCGATCTTGACGATGTTGTCCTCGGCCAATGCAGGATGAGCAAGCACGCCAAGGCATAAGGCCGCCGACGCGCCCATTTTCAGAACGGTTTTCAACTTGAGATCCTCCCGACTCCAAATCATTGCAGTCTTACCGGGTTGTCATACAACCCTGTTATCTGGTAAATCCAACGAACGGGGATGTCAATCGCGTTGCCATGCGATAAAAGGCGGCCCGCAGATCAGCAATCACCACCAAGCCGCAGTTAGGAACAGGACATGCAGTCACGGAAATTCGGCCGTACCGGCCGCCACGTCAGCGAGATCGGCTTCGGCTCATGGGCGATCGGCGCCGCCTGGGGCGAGGTCAATGACGACGATGCGGTGGCCGCCCTGCATGCCGCCCTCGACGCTGGCGTCACCTTCATCGACACCGCCGACGTCTATGGCGACGGCCGTTCCGAAAAGCTTATTGCCAGGGTGATGAAGGAGCGCGGCGGCGAGCGGCCGTTCATCGCCACCAAGGCCGGAAAGCGCCTGCCGGAGCAAACTGTCGAGGGGTTCAGCCAGAAGAACCTGACCGACTGGATCGACCGCAGCCTGAGATATCTCGAGGCCGACACGCTCGATCTGGTGCAACTGCATTGCCCGCTAACCGACCTCTACTATCACCCGGAAGTGTTCGAGCGGCTCGACCGTCTCGTCGAGCAAGGCAAGATCCGCAACTATGGCGTCAGCGTCGAGCGCGTCGAGGAGGCGCTGAAGGCGATGCAGTATCCCGGCGTCGTCAGCGTTCAGATCATTTTCAACGCCTTCCGCCAGCGGCCGGCGGAACTGTTCTTCGACCTGGCGAAAAAGAACGATGTGGCGATCATTGCTCGCGTCCCGCTGGCCAGCGGCTTGCTGTCGGGCAAGTTCAAGGCCGATACCAAATTCGAAGACAGCGACCACCGCAAATTCAACCGCCATGGCGAGGCCTTCGACGTCGGCGAGACCTTCTCGGGCGTGCCCTACGAGGTTGGGCTGGCTGCGGTCGAGCGCATCCGGCCGCTGGTTTCCGGCGACACGACGATGGCCAAATTCGCCCTGCGCTGGATCCTGATGTTCGACGCGGTCACGGTGGTCATCCCGGGCGCCCGCAATCCGGCACAGGCGATATCCAATGCCGAAGCGGCGGACCTTCCCCCGCTGTCGGATGAACTCATGGGCAAGATCCGGGATATCTACGACCAGGACATCAAGCCCCATGTGCACCAGCGCTGGTGATCGAAGGCCCGCAAGCCCTCGTCAGTTCACGGCGCGGCGGACCTGATGGCTGGGGCAGGCGTGTTCGCCCTCCATCAGTTTCCCCGCCCCAGCCGACTTCGCTTAGCTGAGCTACCCGGCGGCTTGCGAGATGAGCTGGGCGATCTCTTGCGGGTGAGAGATCAGCGACAAATGGCTTGCCTTCACCTCGATGGTCTTTGCGTTCATCCGCTTTGCCATGAAGCGCTCGAGATCCGGGTTGATCGTGCGATCCTCGGTCGAGACGGCATACCAGCTTGGCTTCGAGCGCCAGGCCGCTTGCGTCGTCTTTCCGGTGAAAAGCTCGTCCGAGATCGGCCCCTGGACGGCATAGAGGATGCGCGCCTTCTCGTGAGCAATATCGCCGGCGAAATCCCGCAGGAACGCCTCCTCGCTGAGCTTGCCGTAGCCTTCGGACCAGACAAGGCCAGCGGAGGCGGGCGGCGCCGCAAAGGTCTTGGCGAGCGCCGTGTAGTCTTCGCCCGCGTCCGGAGCGCGCGCCGCGACATAGACGAGCGAGGAAACCTTCGGATCCATCCCCGCTTCGGTGATGATCATGCCGGCAAAGGAATGTCCGACAAGTATCGTCGGTCCATCCTGGAGCGCGATCGCTCGCCGCGTTGCATCGACGCCCGCCTCCAGCGTGGTCAGCGGGTGCTGGACGACGGTTGCCCTGAAGCCGGCCTGCTGCAGGATGCCAACCACTTCCGACCAGCACGAGCCATCCGCATAAGCGCCATGGACCAGCACGACATTGCGGGCCTTGGGGCCTGTCTGCGCTTGCGTCTTGTGGGAGCCGGCCAACAAGCCCGTCGCCACCCCGGCGACAAGTGCGGTGGAGAAAGTACGCCGATTTATCATGATCGTGAATTCCTTGGGCGGTTGGAAGATGGGGATCTGGTTTGTGCCGAAACCTTGGCCGAGACGAGTCGCAAGCGCTTTGTGCCCCACTGCGCCTTCATTACAGCCGTCACCGCTTCGTGATCGCCTGCCACGGGCTGCGTCCTTCAGCAATGCATTGTCCCTGCGACTATCCACAGGTTCGCCCGGCTATTTCGATGCGTGGGGCGGTGGCGTAGAATGACATACAATTCGGCGGGTCTGCAGCCCGCCGATGTCTGGGGAACGAAGTGGAGAGCTTGATGCGCAACACGATGCTGGGCTTCGCGGCACTTATGCTGGCCGCGTGCCAATCGGCTCCTGAAGCGCCGCAATCGGCCGCTCCCGAACCTGCGGCCATCGCGCCCCTGTCTACCTTGGATCCGGCCGCCGCTGCTCCTGGTTCGGCAACAATGGATCAATCCACAACGATCACCCCGCCAGCGAAGGGCGTTCCTGCAAAGTACGCCGCATTCTCGGGCATGTGGGCTGGACGGTTGGAGGGGACATCCGAAGCCAAAGTCGCTGTGCAGACGATTTCTCCCAGAGGCGATGTGACTGCCACCGTTGCGTGGGGCAATCTGGGCGACAACAGTCCCGGAGAGGCAGCCGGCGCTGGAAGAATTTCGGGGAGTACATTGAAGCTCAAGCGCCTCCCGAATGGCGCGGACGTCAGTCTTGTGATGCTGCCCGAAGGAACCTTGGCCGGGACCGTTGCGCTTGCCGGCCAGACCTACACGGGCCCGTTCATCAAGCAATGATCACAGAACCATCCAACCGGCCGCATTGATTGCGCATAGCCTTCCGGTTCACCTCGGACTGTTGAAGCGTTCCGATGGCCACCGTGAAGGGCGCAACAGACGCCATCGCCTTGACGCAGCCTCTTCTTCCCGCGGCTTGATTGGAGCGGCCCGGCATCCCTTCTGTTGGGATGAGCTAGGACACCGGGCCTAACCGACAGGATGCCTGTGAGGAACAATGCCGCCGGCTGGATAATTTATGCGCCTCCGCTAATGTAAAGTGAAGCCATCCGAACGAGGGAACGCAACGGTCCGGTGATGACCGGCAAACCGGTGACGACCTGCATCGTGAGCGTGTTCGAGAAGCCTAGCTGGCGTACCGTTTTGACGACGAAGGACAGGCGAAGGCTTTTTATCTCGCCAGGGAGATCGGAGACGAGGTGCGGACCGAAGAGGTCACGCCAAGAAGCGAAAACTGAAAATGGCCGGCACCTGTTGGGCGGGGGGCCTGGTTGGGGTAAAGGCGCCGGCCAGGCGGAACAGGTCCGCCACCTGAACAATCTAACAGACGGACCGCTGGCGCCTATGGTGTTATCGCGGAAGCAGGGCCGGACACCGGTGGACCCCGCAATGGGTACCGCCGACGCTCACATGGCGGTTTCGCGCCCGCTATCCCTGACACTTGATTTCTCGACGGGAGACTTCGAGGGACCAGGCGTCGTATCCCGATACGCGTTAGCTTTCGATATATTCGTGCTCGAATCCAGCAAACTTCGTCAGGCCCGGTTGATCGAGCACGCGCACCTGGCCTTGGCGGAATTCGAGAAACTTGCGCTCGCGCAGTTCCCGCAGCATTCGATTGACATGTATCGGAGTGAGGCCGAGAGCGTCCGCCAGATCGTACTGGGTGAGAGGGCATTCAAAGCTGTTCTGGGCAACAGAGCCGGTCCGTTCCAGACGCGCCTTCAGTTCGAGGAAGAGATGCGCTGTCCGCGCCAAGGCGCTGCGTCGTCCTACATTGGTGAGATGTTGAGCGATAACCGCTCCGTTGTGCACGAGGGTTTCGAGAACAAGGGAGAAGAGATGGGGCGATTGCATGGCAGCAAGGGTAAATGTCTTGGTCGAAGCCACCAGCACCGTAAGTTCGGTCTGAGCCACAAACGTTTCAAGGGCGCTGCCCGAGTACGATTGAGGCAGGACGATATCGCCTCTCAGTGCAAAATCCAGGATCTGTCGCTGCCCGCCGGCGAGTTCATGGGATCTACAGCCCCAGCCCGACTCGACTATGAACATGCGATCGCTGTCCTCGCCCTGATTGACGATGACCGTCTCCGCCAGATAGCGCTTCGGCGTGAATCCCAACGTCTTGATAAGCGCCGCATCGTCGTCGTTAAGTCCGACATACGATGGACGATTTTCATTCCCGCGCGAAAAAGGATGTGAAGCGTACGTCATCTATAGCCCCGCCCAATGCCCCAAAGTACCTCCCTCTGATGGAATGTACATCAAATTTGATGTGATGAGTATCCGTTGATGGCAAACTATCGATCGGTGTAGCGATGGCGCTTTTCGATGAAAATGCGCAGGTTCCACCGGCTCGCCACCGGCACGCTTCGAAATTGGCATGTGGCGGCAGGACTAGGTTTTGTTTCTCTTGAAACTTTCCCGCATGGAGTCGACGATTTCGCTGGCAATGAGACAGCTGCGATTGTCGACCTGATCGGCGGCATTTCGTAACGTCGTCGACGCGTCCTTCAGCAATCCTCTGATCTCGGCCGCTGACAACAGCTCGGATGCTTCGAGTTCCAGCAGCACGGATTCACTCACGTGCAGCGCGGCAAGCGCCACCGCTCTCGGCCTGGTAGCAAGCAGTTTTAGGAGGTCACCGCTGGCCCTGGCACGCGCTTTTTTTTTTGCCATAGTTGCGTCTCAACCGTTCGGACATGAAGGTTCATAGGCTCAAAATTACAACGCCTCGACGAGTTTGCCGCAACTCCAAGATCGGAAGAGGTCGCCCAATGCCTCTCTTTGAGGCATCCTGTAAGCATACTATCCCGGTTTGCAGCCACGACACAGAGGCACGGGATACCGAATTAGCCGTAGTTACCACCTCCCTACCACCTCTGGGCTACCGTGGTTACAAGCCGACGCAGGAGAAAGCATAGCTGCTCGTAGCCTCTTTGGATTGGCGTCGCTCAGGTTCGCCGTATACGACCACAGTGGCACGAACATCGTATCCCAGGATCGGCGCATTAGCGGCGGCTGAGGACCTGCTTCAGACCTGTCTTGCCCACATCCAAAGCTGGAAGCGGGAAAGGTTCGACCTGTCCACCGGTCTTGTCCAGATACTGCATCAACGCCGTCACCAGATGGTAGAAGATGCTTGCCGGGACTTCCGTCGCCACGGATCTTCCGCGCTCGTCGATCCTGTCGACCCACAAGCCAAGCGGTGCGGGATCGATATGCCATCTGAACAGGCGCGCGACGCGAGCTTCGATCTCGGGTTTCAGATCAGGCCCGCCAATGCCGTCCAGGGCGGCGGCTGCCTTGACGGCTTCGCATTGCGGCCAACTGCGGGAGAACCGGTCGAGAGGCATTCCCTGCCGCGATACGGCTGCGTAAGCCAGACCTGTGGCTCGGTTCAATCCACTGGCGACCGCCGATGAATAGAGCTTCCTGGCGTAGGCGACCAGGTCTTTTTGCCCGCTCGCCCGCGCGAACTCGACAAGCAGCGAGGCCCATTCGAAATGATGCCCTGGTTCGGTCCATTGTCCTTTGTCTCCCGGCAAGGGCAGCCAATCGGCGTCGAAATATTCCCCAAGCGTCCAGCTTTCCTGGTCGAAGAAATGGCACCGGAAGAGATCGATGACGCGTGCCGCCCGTCGCAGATAGGCACGGTCGCCGGTGACGCCGTACCAAGCAAGAAAGGATTCCAGCATGTGCATGTGCGGGTTCGAAGACCGTGCCCCGTTGGAGCCGGGGCTCTCGAGGAACCCGGTCAGGCTGTCGTCCTCGAGATGGGTGTCGACGAAATGAAATGTCTGTTGTGCAAGCCGCAGGGCGTCCTGATGGCCGCATCGATGAGCATGAGCCAGCGCCAGGAGCACGCAGGAATGATCGTAGGCGTCCTCCGTCGGGTCAGCCACGCTGCCGTTGGCATTGAGCGTGCGCACCCAGCCGCCACGGTCGGTGCGGCCGTATTTCGCGATGAAGTCGATACCGTGGTCGATGAGTTTGTCGGCCGGTCCAGTCCAGCCGCGTTCCTTGGCCACCGCGAAAGCATAGATTTGGCGAGCCATCGTCCGCATGCGCTTGGGTTTGCCCAACGGCCTTCCATCGAAGCCGAGAGCCTCGTGGAAGCCGCCATGCACATCGTCGACACCGGCAGTGGACCACAGTGGCAGGGTTTCTTCGAAGAGCCAGTGTTCGACACGCTTGCGCCATGAGCCGCTGATGATGACCCGGTCTTCCGAGGCGGTGAATTTGGTTTCGAGGCGTCCGCTCTTCTCCAGCTGTTCGACGACCTTCTTCACGTGCTGACTGTGGCTGACCGGGGCGACGAACACCGCGTCCGGCGTCGCCACTATCGCTACATCCTTCATTCCGACGACGGTCAGCAGCCTGCCCTGGCTTCTGAGGTAGGAGTTGCCGCAATCCATGGCGACGATGTCGCCCATGACGACGTTGCCGTCGCCGTCGGTCGGGCTGGCTTCCAGCAGCGATTGCCAAGATCCAAGGTCGTTCCAGCGGAAGGAAGCCGTGACCATCGCGATGTCGCCCGCATGCTCCATGATCGCGTAGTCGATCGACGTCGAGGGGACAGCCAGGTAGAAGCCCTGTGGCAGGTACAGACCCGAGACCTCGGTCCGCGCTGTCTTGTAGGCCCGTTCCGCAGTCTCCCAGATGTCCGGCTGGAAATCGAGAAAGGCCTGCCGCATGGCGTCGGCACGGAAAAGGAAGATGCCGGCGTTCCAGTAGAATCGTCCCGACGCCAGGTATTGGCGGGCCGTCTCGGCGTCTGGCTTTTCGACAAAACGCGAAACGGAGGCTACTCGGTCACCATTTGCCGTGGCCTCGATGTAGCCATATCCGGTTTCGGGATGCGTCGGCTTGATGCCGAACACGATGATACTTCCTGCATCGGCGGCAGGCACGCCCGCCTCGACGGTTTCCCAGAATTGCGCTTCGGTCGAAATCTGATGGTCGGACGGGACCACCAGCACAAGCGTGTCGGCGCCATGTTCGGAGATCGTTTGCAGGGTGGCTATGGCGACCGCGGCGGCGGTATTGCGGCCGACCGGCTCGAAGATCGGTCTGCCGCCGTTCAGGCCGAGCGGAGCAATGTCCGAGATGACGCGGTCGGCATGCCGTTCGGACGCTATCAGGTAGATCGGCGTCTCACCGTCCGGCCGCGCCTTGAGGCGTCGAACAGTCTTCGCAAGCATGGAGCCGTCGCCCGAAAGGTCGTGGAATTGCTTGGGATTGTCTTCGCGCGAAAGCGGCCACAGCCGTGAGCCGACGCCCCCGCTCATGACGAAACTTACGATCCGGTCCGGCATGGTCCAATTCCTCTCAGCCAATACCCATCAGAATGTCTGGTTGTAGGCTCCGACCTCTGGATTGCGGCGCAGCACGGCATCGAGAGCCTCGAACATCTCGCGGCGTCGTTCCGACGAGACGGGGCTTTCCACCACGACGACAATCTCCGGTTTGTTCGACGAAGCCCTGACCAGACCCCATGTGCCGTCCTGGGCAACCACGCGCACCCCATTCACGGTGACGAGATTGGCCAGCGGCTGGCCGGCGAACTCGATCCCGTCCCCCTTCATTTTCGTGAATTCCCCGACAACTTTCGCGACCACGCCGTATTTCACCTCGTCCGGACAGTGGGGCGACATGGTCGGGGTGCCGAAGGTCAGCGGCAGATCGCGGTAAAGGTCGGCGAGTGTCTTACCCGGGTTGCGGTCGAGCATCTCGCAGACGGCGATCGCGGTCAGGAGCCCGTCGTCGTAGCCGCGTCCAATCGGCGGGTTGAAGAAGAAATGCCCCGACTTCTCGAAACCAGCGATGGCATGGAGTTCGGCAACACGCCTCTTAATGTAGGAGTGCCCGGTCTTCCAGTAATCCGTCCTTGCACCGTTCTGCAGGAGGACGGGATCTGTCATAAAAAGGCCCGTCGACTTGACGTCCACGACGAAGGCGGATTTCGGGTGCAGGCCGGAGATGTCTCGCGCCAGCATGACGCCGACCTTGTCCGCGAAAATCTCGTTGCCTTCGTTGTCGACCACGCCGCAGCGGTCGCCGTCGCCGTCGAAGCCGAGCCCGACATCGGCACCCGTCTCCAGAACCTTGTCCCGGATCGCGTGCAGCATCTGCATGTCTTCGGGATTGGGGTTGTAATGCGGAAAGGTGTGGTCGAGCTCAACGTCCAGCGGGATGACTTCGCAGCCGATGCCTTCCAGCACCTGCGGTGCAAAAGCGCCGGCGGTTCCGTTGCCGCAGGCCGCCACCACCTTCAGCTTTCGGCCGAGGTTCCTTCCGGCAGTCAGGTCTTCGATGTATCTCTCGCGAAATCCGGACACGAATTCATAGCTTCCCCCGCCTATGAGATCGAAATCGCCGTCCAGCACGAGCGCTTTCAAAGCGGTCATCTCGTCGGGCCCGAATGTCAGAGGCCTTTGCGCTCCCATCTTCACGCCGGTCCAGCCGTTCTCGTTGTGGGAGGCCGTCACCATGGCCACCGACGGAGCGTCGAGCGCGAACTGGGCGAAATAAGCGGTGGGAGAAAGTGCCAGGCCGATGTCCTTGACGCGCGCGCCGGCCGCCATCAGGCCGGAGACCAGCGCCATCTTGATCGCCATGGAATAGCTGCGGAAATCATGGCCAGTGACGATGTCCGGGCCAACGCCCATTCGGCGGATCAGGGTGCCGAGCCCCATGCCGATCGCCTGCACGCCCATCAGATTGAGTTCGGGTTCTTTGTCCGAACCTGGCTGCCCGAACCACCAGCGCGCGTCGTATTCCCGGAAGCCAGTGGCTTTGACCAGGGCGCTGGTTTCGAAGGCGAATGTGTTTGGCCTGGCTTGGCCGACTATGGTCACGGTCACGGTTTCCGCTCAGCAGTTACAGGCGAATAGTCCTAGCACGCTGCCGGACGCAGCCCCCTTCATGAATTCGAGTAGCCCTAACGCGCTGGTTTGCACCCCCTCATCCAATAGGAGCATGACCGCCGATGGCCGAAAGGATGTCTCGTCCAGGCAATGGGGTCTTGTATTCTATAAGGTGCGTCCTGCTCGGGCGCCGACGAGAAAGGTGGGCTGCAAGATGCCGCTGACCGCATTCAAGTACCCGTTCCGCGAGGATGTCGACGAAAGGCGGTTCGGTCGCCTGGCTCGGCTTCTCGAGCTCATTCAAGTGGAAATCGAAAGGGAATCCGCGGCACTGCGTCCGTCCGTGGAAAGGATGACGGACTGCGCCGCGTTCGCTTTGGAGGCCATGGAAAATGGCGAGAGCCCCGAATGCATATCCGAGCGGATCGATTCCCTTGCGCGCGACCTGGCACTCAGCCGCGGACGGCAGGCCTTGCTGGAACAGCAGAAGTCTTTTGTCGACAGGACCAGAGCAGGGCTGCCGGGCATTCTCCCTTCCCATAGGGCGTAGGTCCCTACGCCAATTGGCGGCGTTTAACCTTCCCTGACGCAGGCGTAATCTTTTCGCGGCAAGTCTGGGATCGAGGGGCCTCAGCTTTCAATGAAAACATCGGCTGAATGTCATCGACCGCCAGCATGGGGACCGCCTGCATGGGAACCGCCTGCATGGGGACGGCGTGCGCGCAGGATTTCCCGCACGCCTGCAGGAGAATTTGAATGAACCGCATGTTTCCCAATCAATGGCCTCCGGCAGCGGACCAGCAGGCTTCCGTCAGTCAGGAGTTTATTGGCCTCTCCGACATAACCGAATTTCTGCGGCACTACGTTGGAACCATCTTCGCCTGCCTTGCTGCGGCTCTCTTGGTGGCCGGGTTCTACAATTCGACCACCGACCCAACTTTCATCGCCAGCGCGCAGATTCTGATCGAGCCGAAATTGCCACAACACTTGCAGGAGGGTGGCGAAGTAGATCTGTCGTTGGACACCGCCCAGGTGGAAAGCCAGATAGCAGTGATGCAGTCGGAAAAGATCGCCGCGATGGTCCTCGACCAGTTGAAACTCGTCGACGACCCCCAGTTCAACCGTCCGCAGACTCCGACTTTGCGGGAGAGATTCAAGAAGATAGGATCAGTCCTGCTCGATGCTTCCGAGCTTAGGAAGAGCGCCTGGCTGACGTCGCTTGCGCAGCATTTTGGCCAAGGCGTGCCTGAAACACCCGTGACGCTGACCGATTACCAAAAGTCCCGGCGCAGCATGTTGATTTTCCGCAACGGCCTCGACGTCCGCAGAGTCGGCGTTTCCTACGCGATAGACATATCCTTCACCTCTCTCGATGCCGAAGGTGCAGCCAAGGTTGCGAACGCCACGGCCGATGCCTTCGTGCGTGAGCAGATCGAAACCAAGGCCGACGCGGCAAGGGAAGGCGGCGCGTGGCTCGAGATGCGCCTTAAGCAACTGCGCACCCAGATGAACGAGGCCATGGCGAAGGCGCAAGAGTTCCGGTCACGGCACGACTACAGCGTCGGCGGTGAAGCCACGGACGAAGGTGGGGCGAACGCAGTGCCGACGCTCGAAGAACTCGAGGTGACTGCTGAAACTTACCAGAAGATGTACGAGAGCTTCCTGCAGGCCTACACCAACTCGGTAAGCCAGCAGTCGTACCCGGTCGCCGACGCAAGGGTGATCACAGCTGCGACGGCGCCGCTCTATCCGAGCACTCCAAGGCCGAAGCTGATGCTGGCCTTCGCGGCGGTTGCCGGCCTCATTTTCGGCATCGGACTTTCGTTTGTGAGGCATACGTTCGACTGGACCATCAGGTCAGCACGACTCATCCGGGAGAATTTGGGTGTCGAATGCGTCGGAGAGCTGCCGCCCACCACCAAGAGAAGGGAATCCGGCCACCTCGACGAAGTCGCAAGATATCCGCACTCCAGATACAGCCACAGTCTCAGGAAAGTGCGAACCGAAATCAGCCTTGCGGAAACCAGCCGCCCGATCAAGTTGCTTGGGCTGACGGCTGTATCCAACGACAGTTCGAAGAGCTCAGTCGCCAGCAATCTTGCCACGCTGTATTCGATGTCCGGGCTGAAGACGCTGGTAATTGACGCCGACATCAGGCGACCGACACTGACTACGCGGCTGCTCGGCCCGTCGGGCGCCCTCGACAAACCGTGCCAGGACCCCGTCCGGCTTAATATCGTCCGCGCTCCTGGGCGGCCGTTCGACTTGCTTCCAAGTTCGGTGGTGGATGCCAGGCACCTGCTGTCACCAAGCAACATGGAGGCGTTCCTCCTGGATCTGACCGCTCGCGACCTTGCCGCCTACGAACTTGCTGCCTACGACATTGTCATCCTGGACCTGCCGACGCTTGCCTCGGGAGCCGACGAATTGATTGTCGGATCCGTCCTGGATGGCGTCGTCGTCGTTGCCCAGTGGGGCAAGACACATGTCCAAACGTTGCGGGAACTCGTCAGGACGCTGCAGGCCAGCAGGACGCCCATCCTGGGCGTGCTCCTGACGAAGGCCCGCGCGATGAAGTCCAAGCCCCGCATGAAACTGGTGGCGAGACATTCCTCCCTCGGAGGTCGCAAAAGCGTGTAGGGGGATCATTCCTTGGGATTAGGGGGTAGCCCTGGAGCGTCACGCTACCTCCTTTGCCTTTCTTGCCGACAAGCCCCGACCTTGGAAGAGTGATCGGAACAATTCGAACAGCAACCGTCCCATGTCAACAAACACCTTCGAGTCGCATCAGGGAACCCCGATCTGGGTTCAGCCGCCTCTTCCCGTGGCGGCTGACAGCCGAACGGCAGTCCTGCACGTTGTTCCTGCGCCCGACCACAACAGTGCCGGGGCAGTATTGACAGACCTGTCGCCCGCCATCAGGACGGGAACGACGAACCCTCCCATCGGAGGTCTCCTGAAGCGGCTCATGGATCTGGTCATAGCGGGCACGGCGCTTGTCATGGCTGCGCCTGTGATGATCGTCGTTGCCCTGCTGATCAGGATCACGGCAGGAGGCCCGGCAGTGTTCTCGCACAGCCGTATCGGGTTCGGGGGAAAGCCATTCGATTGCTATAAGTTCCGCTCGATGGTTGCCAATTCGGAAGAAGTTCTGAAAGCATATCTCGAAGCCAACCCGCATGTCTGCAAGGAGTGGGAAGAGACCCACAAGATCAGGAACGACCCTCGCGTCACGCTGCTTGGGTGGATGCTGCGCAAGTCGAGCCTCGACGAACTCCCCCAGCTCTTCAACATCATCCGTGGCGACATGAGCTGCGTGGGCCCAAGGCCCATCGTAAAGGACGAACTCATACGCTACGGCGACCACCTGGGGGAATACCTTCGGACAAGGCCGGGACTCACCGGTCTCTGGCAGGTGAGCGGAAGAAGCAGCATGGACTACGCCAACCGCGTGGCGCTCGACAGCCAGTATGTGCGGAACTGGTCGATCTGGCTCGACATCGTGATCTTGTTCAGGACGATTTTCGCAGTGATGCGCTTCGACAGGGCTGCCTGAAGTCCCGACCGCTCACCCTTCCGTCCGCTTCCAGTGGACGGACAGCGACAGGCCGACGATGTAGGCGCAAGCCAATACGAATGCCAGGATCAGGAATTTGGTGACGGTCACATGGCCGGGCAACCCAAGGCCATTCCAGGCAAAGCTTCCGATCACAAGCAGTGCGGTAGCCGCGATCAGGGCGGGAGCCTTGAACCGCAGTCCCAACAGAACGCCCCCCGCCGATACAGCCACGACACTCATGAGCACCGAAATCTCCAATGATACCCGCAGCACTGATCGACTCACTGCGGCAGGGAAGGTTTCGTCAGCGTGTGCTCACTGATATGCGGCCTCAAAGTGCATGGCAAGTGCCAGGGTATTGCGCAGACGATCCGGTTAGGCATAGCCCCCAGTTTTCTTGCGCCCTTGTTCTTCGTGCTTCCAGGCGGCTTCCAGCCGAAGCGCACGCCAATGGGTGCGACGGGTGAGGACCTCACTGAACCATGCAAGTTTGATCAGTT
Organism: Mesorhizobium sp. P2_E6; assembly: GCF_056403835.1. Classification (NCBI taxonomy): domain Bacteria; kingdom Pseudomonadati; phylum Pseudomonadota; class Alphaproteobacteria; order Hyphomicrobiales; family Phyllobacteriaceae; genus Mesorhizobium; species Mesorhizobium sp. P2_E6. Next base: position 645,665 of record NZ_JBFUEQ010000002.1, on the reverse strand, counting down.
GGTGCCCTGAATCGGGAGCGTCTCTGCCTGCACGCTGCCGCCTGCAGGGAGGGCGGCCAAGCCGGACGGCGGCGGGGGGATATCGATCTTCACGGTATCGCCTGGCTCGATCGGCGTGGTTTCCTCAGCCGTGAGCTCTTGCGAGCCGCTGTCCGTCATCCTCACGATCTTGAAGATCGGCTTGGCCCGTTCGCCGCGCTCTCTAAGGGCGAGCAGAGCAGGTGCCGTGACCTCGGTATCGTGCAGCAACTGCACCGCGGTGTTGGCCTTGCTGGTCACTTCGTTGAGCTGCAGCTGCGTCTCGCGCAAGGAAGCGGCGACTTCGCTGGCTTGGCTATTGGCGAGGTTGAGGATCTCGATGTCGGTCTTGCTTATCTCCTGCCTGACTCGCAAAAGCGAGGTCTCGGCAACCAACCTGTCGCTCTGCATCTGTGCGACCGTTCCCTGTAGAGAGAGTTCCCGCGGTGCAACCGCCAACCCCTTCTGGACAAGGGCCGAAACACCCGCGAGTTCCTTCTGGATGAGTTCGATCTGTTGGTCGTGGAAGGCCATCTGCTGGCCGAGCGAGGTCAGTTCCTTTTCGAGGAAATCCTTGAGTTCGCGGAGCGCACGGAGTTGCGTCGCCATGGCGTCCTTGCGGACAGCGAAGATCTTGCGCTCCTGCTCCATCGCAACCGCGACCGTCTCGTTCGAAGCTCTGTCCATCAGTTGCGCAGGGAAGGCGATGTCGTCGCTGCCAGCCAGTTCCGATTCCAGCCGCGCTTTGCGGGCGAGCAGACTGACGTTGCTCAGCGCCAGCAGACCCACGTCGCCCTGGCCCGCGATGACTTCACGCTCGAGCCTCGACATGTCCTCCTCGCGTGTTCGCAAGCCGCCGGCGATTCCCATCGCCTGCAAGACCGTCAGTCCGGGTCTGAAGGGAAACTCGCCGGGCTGCGTGACGTAGCCGACGATGTAGAACGGCCTGTACTGGACAATCTCGACGGCGACATCCGGCTGGCGGCCGAGTCCCATCTGCTGCATCAGGCGGTCGCCGATCGCACGGGCGAGGTCGCCGGGGGCGGTGCCTTGCGCTCGTATCTGGCCGACGAATGGAAGGAAGAGCGTGCCGTCGGCACCGACAACGAAGCTGTCGTTGAGAGCCGTCCATTCGAAGATCACGTCGCGTGATGCGCGCCATTCGTAAACCTTGAGCCTGACCTTGTCCTGGGGTCCGAGGAGATACTCGGCAGCCATCGTCGGCAAGGGGCAGGCAGCTGCTGCCGCCAATGAAGCCGCCGCCACCGTCAAGAGCCATTTCCGCATTGTCTTTCCCGCCGTCAGATTTTCAGGATGTATTCGGGTTCGATTCGTCCCATGGCGATGTGCAGGATCGCCAGCATGTTGCCCCTGAGCCTGCCCCTGCGATCGATATACGGCTCGGGCCGCAGGCTCTTTGCGAGGTTGGCTGCAATATTCCTGAACATCAGGGGAAGCGCGAAAGAGGCCGGAACGGAGCCCTTCCTGATCAGGTAGATCGCATTCGCAACCTGCGAATAGCCGAACCGCTTTCCGCTGACCCGGCCTGACTTGATGCCGAGATGGACGCCCGTGATTGCAGTGACGCAGACCACGCGACCTTTGGATCTCATTTGGCTGGTGAAGTCGATGTCTTCCTGCCAGCCGTACAGGACCAGGCGCTCGTCGAAGCGCAAATCTCCGACAAACGAGGACCGGAAGGACATGTTGCATCCGTACGCACCGACATGATCGACCACCGGTGGCCCATCATGTTTTTTGCCCCGGGCTTCCCGCAAGGCGGCTTCGGCATCTTCCCAGGTGAGGCCGGCATTCGTGGCCCCGTCCCTGACGACCATGCCCATCACCACCGCCCATCCGTCATTTTCCACGAAAGCTTTCTCGACCTGCGCCAGGTATTCGGTGGACGGAACGAAATCGTCGTCGAAGAATGTGATGATGTCGAAGCGCGCCAGGGAAGGTACGAGAGCCGTGTTCCGCTGGGCAGACGATCCCATCGGTCCGAAAACGAGCGACAAGGGGAAAGGACAATCTTCCGGCAGTTCGACATGCGTGGCGTCGGGCGCAGACACGATGACCTCGTCAGGAAGTCTCGTCTGGTCACCCAAATACCGAAGCAGGCGCGCGACCTGTCCGCGGCGGCCAAGGGTCGGGATTATCACTGCGAGTCTCATGCTCGATCCAGTTTCGGTTCCCGCCGAACCTAGACCGACGAGGGGACCGAAACAGCCTGCATAAAAGGTGACGGAAGCAGCTTGGCCTACCCCCGGACACAGGCTTTCGGAGTATCCCTGTAAACGACCCACAGCCATAAGTATTAGATAGGCATGCGTCCGGAACAGCCTGTAACCGATCGTACAACTTGCCGGGGCAACAAGATGGAATGGAGACTGCTGGCCTGACGAGGCTAGGGGGAACCATGCTCCACGAACGCTCTTCCGATTTGGCGGTCGCGGCCAAGGTCGATGTGCCCATCGAGGAGTTCCCGGCCGCACCGGGGCCTGCCGTCGACAGGTATGCGAAGATAGCGGTCGTTCATGACTGGTGTCCGAATTTCCGGGGAGGGGAACGGGTTCTGGCGCAAATCTGCAAGCAGTTCCCCAATGCCGAAGTCTTCACGCTTTTCGATTTCCTGCCGCCCGAGGTGAAGGAGCAATATTTCCACGACGTGGAATTCCATACCTCCGCGGCCAACCGGATCCCGATGGTCCAGAAATTCTATCGATCACTCTTCTTCTTTTGTCCCTTCCTGATCGAACAGTTCGACGTGACAGGCTACGATGCGGTGATCTCGTCTTCGGCCGCATTTTCGCGCGGCGTGATCACCAGGCCGGACCAGCCGCATCTATGCTATGTGCACAGCCCCGTCCGCTACGCCTGGGACGAGCAGTTTTCGTATCTTCAGCAAGGGCGGCTTGGCTTCGGGCCCAAGGGAATGCTCTATCGGTACATGCTGCATCGCCTGAGGACGTGGGACACGAGAACCGCGCACGGTCCGGACCTGATGCTGGCGAATTCGAACTATGTCCGCTCCCGAATCCAGCATATTTACGGGCGCGCGGCGCGCGTCGTTTTCCCGCCGGTCTCACTGGGGGAACTGCCCTGTGTGGAGGACAAGGACGATTACTACGTTTCGGCGTCCTTCCTCGCCCCTTACAAGCGCACCGACCTCGTCATCCGGGCCTTCAACGAGATGCCGTCGCGGCGACTGGTCATCGTTGGCGAAGGACAGCAATCAGCCAGCTTGCGGGCGCTTGCTGGTCCCAACATCACCTTCTCGGGTTACCTGCCCCGGAAAGACTATGTGGACACCCTGGCGCGGGCGAAGGCGATGGTCTTTGCGGGCTGCGAGGATTTCGGCATAGCGCTGGCCGAGGCGCAGGCCTGTGGGACGCCGTTGGTCGCCTTCGGCCGCGGCGGGGCCGTCGACATCGTACAGCGCCTGGGATCATCCCCCGAGCCGACAGGGGTCCTGTTCAAGGCTCAGACCGTCGAGCACCTCAAGGAGGCCGTCGAACGGTTCGAAGCGAACAGCCATGCCATCACACCCCGCGCTTGCGCCAGGAATGCCGGACGCTTTTCCGAGGAGAACTTCGACCGCGCGATCCTGGAATCACTCGGGGCCGTCCAGGCACTTCACGAGATCATGTGAATTCGCGAGCCCTGACGATCTTCGCTTCCGCATCGACGCCGTCCGCGGCCGCCATCGCCTTGAGATAACGCAAGGCCGTCGCCCTCCAGCTGTATGCCGAGGCTCTCGCCCTTCCCTTGCCTATCATCTGCAGTCGCAAGGCCTGGGAACCGCGAAGCTGCGCGAAACTGTCGAACCATGCGTTCGGGTCGTCGGGCGGTGCAAACAGCGCTGCGCCGCCGCAGACTTCAGGCAGGCTGGCGCGGTCGGAAACCACCACGGGGCAGCCGACGGCCATCGCCTCAAGGGCCGGGAGACCGAAGCCCTCGGTGAGCGAGGGGAAAGCCAGGCATAGCGAGTCCCTGAGCAGGGCCGCCAATTCGCCATCGGAAACGCGGCCGAGCCAGTGGATGTTTCGAGCTTCGGTCCTGGCCGTCCCTGACCTGAAGACGCGCGAATCCGACATGCCGACGATCGCTATTCTGAGGCCGGCCTCGCCAAGACGATCAGCCATGTTCAGGAGGAGATCCACATTCTTGTGGGGCGCGGCACTGCCGATCAGGACAACGGTTTCCCGCGAGGCCGCCAGCCGTGTCTGTGCCGAGTGTTCAGGCTTCCATCGCAAGGCATGCTCATGGCCGTTCGGCGCGACGAAAGCCCGTTCTGCCGGGATGACGCCGCGGCGAACCAGTTCATCCAGGGAGTAGTTGGAAACTGTAGAAATTCCGCACGCCGTCTTGCCGAGGCCGGGCAACAGGTTCCTGTAGAGAAGCTTGAAGGCAAGGGAGTAGCTCTGCGGGGCATTCCAGACATTTGCATCATGGATGCAGACGATATGCTTGCGGGAAAGCAGCGGCCCGGTGTTGCAGAGGCTGAGCAGTCCGCTGCCATCGAGGGATGAGGCGAGTTGCACCTGCTCCCAGACATGCCCGCTCGTGCGGCCGATCTCGCGACGTTCGATGAAAGCTAGCGGGATGTCCCCGGACCCGGGCGGACAGCGCAGACTGAGTTCCAGGCCGCGGGCGAGCGGCTCCTGTTCCGCGATCAAGGCGTCGAGAGAGTGGACGACCTCGCGCGCATAACGCTGGACACCTGTTGTCGGCTGGGAAAGAAAACGCCCATTGATGGTCCAACGCCGCGCCATGTCGTCCCCCTTTCGAACCATCAATGTGGAGCCGGAAAGACGCCAGGTCACCATGGCCATCGGGTCATCCGGCTAAGCGGCAATCATCCGGATAGGCGAGGTCGGACAGCGTGCCTACCTCAAACGTTTGAGGGCCTTGGTGCCCCCGGGGATGCTAGTCTGGCCCAAGGTGCGGGAAGGACCGGGGAAGGGGGACATGGGCAAACTCGAGTTCGACACGACGGAGTCGCCGCCACCAAGACGGGCCAGACGGGTGAATGGACACCGAGGCGATACACCCCTGGCCAGATCTGCTGCCGACGGCGCCGAATTCCTGATCGGGCATTCGGCTGCGGTGTGCGTGGACCCGGAAGCGCCGAGACGACGCTGGACGATAAACGGAGACTTCACGACGCTTCGGCCGACCGGAGTGGCCCGCTACGCCCGCGAGGTCACCTTGGCTCTCGACGCCCTCATTTCGGAAGGGCATCCCCTCGGTCGCGATCTGGAAATCGATCTCGTGGTGCCGCGCCCGCTTTCCGAACCTCTCCGCCTCGATGCCATCTCCGTGCGTGTTGTTCCCGAATTCAACAGGCCGCGACTTCCCCAATTCTGGGTGCAGGCGCAGTTGCCCTGGCATGTGCCCGGAGGATTGCTGAGTTTCTGCAACCTTGCTCCGGTCGTGCTGAGGCGCCAGATCGCGTGCATCCACGACATGCACACCAGGCTCATGCCGTCGAGCTACGCGCGGGGGTTCCGGTGGGCGCACCGCCTGATCCTGCCGGCACTCGGCAGGCGGGCCGCCCGCATCACCACGGTCTCGCAACTCTCGCGCAGCCATCTGGTCGATTTCGGGATCGCGCCACAGCAAAACATCGTCGTCACCTACAACGGCAGCGACCATGCGAAGAGATGGGATGCCGCGAGATCGTCTCTGGTCGTCGACCGGGGCAGGCCGTATGTCCTTTGCCTTGGCAGGCGGGACCAGGAATACAAGAACATGGGGCTTCTCGCCAGGCTGGCCCCACTCCTCGACGGGATGGGTCTCGACCTCTGGATGCCAGGCGATGTCGACGAGACCACGGTCCTGAGGTACGTCCCGGAAATGCCCGGAAACATCGTCCTCCCTGGCCGCATAGGGGATGACGACTTCAAGAAGGCGCTCGAAGGCGCCCTGTGCTTCCTGTTCCCGTCACGGATCGAGGGCTTCGGGCTGCCCGCTGTCGAGGCGATGGCTTCGGGCTGCCCGGTCGTGGCCTCGACCTCGCCGTGTCTTCCCGAAATCTGCGGGGATTCGGCCCTCTATGCCGATCCCGACGACGTCCAGTCATGGGCCGAAGCCATCCGCCTGCTGATGCTTTCCCCGGACTTGCGGCAACGGCTGGTCACCAAGGGGCACGCGAGGGCGAGCAGTTATTCCTGGCGGTGGATAGCGTGGAAATACCTCGAACTGATGGTTCAGGTCGACGCCGATTTCGGGGAGTACGGCAGTTGACCGGCAGCCAGTACAAGGATTGATCTCCAGGAGAGCACGATGAACGAGCGGCCCGACCCGCACGACCTACGCGCCGCGAGCAGACAGGCATCCGCCAGCTTGCTTCTTTTCGACAACTCCCTGTCGATCCTGAACAGGACTGGCGCCTACCACATTGCCAAGGACCTCACCGGGGAATTTGTCCCGGGCCAGGCCAGGGTCCGCTACTGGCGGCTCGGTTCCTTCGCGCCCGAGGGTCTTGTCCGCAAGATAGTCGCCCGGCTGATGATGCTGGAAATCAACTGGCTCCGCGACAGCGAGTTTCTCCTGATCCGTGACGGCGTCGAAGAGCGTGGCTTCCGGCTGTTTCTGGATCCGCTCTACGTCCTGAGGTCACGCCTGACCGAGAATGATATCGTCCTGTGCCACGATGTCGGTCCGCTGACGCACAAAGACCTCTACGGCGAACGGACTTGCGCCAACTACCACCTCGCTTACGAGAAGATCCGGCGCATCAAGCCGGGGGTCGTCTTCGTCAGCAATTTCTCTGCACAGCAATTCAAGTCTCTTTTTGGCTCCGGTTTCCGGTTCCTGACGACAATCCCGCTGTATCTGCGCACCGAACTGTTTGACGGCCCGGCGGAAGCAATCTCCGGCTTGAGCAGTCGGTATTTTCTTACCGTGGGCGCGTTCGAAACCCGCAAGAACCAGATCGCCGCCCTGAAGGCGTATCGGGACGGTGGATTCCATCGTGAGGGAATAGAATACGTCTTGTGTGGGTCGCGTGGCGATGGTCATGCAGAGACCGCGGAACTGGCGGGATCCATCGCCGGAGTAAGGCTCATGGGCTACGTGCCCGATGCACAGCTGCGCTGGCTCTATGCGAACGCCGAGGCATTCGTGCTGCCGAGCCTTCTCGAGGGTTTCGGGATGCCTGCATTGGAGGCCGCTTACATGGGATTGCTGCCTATAGTGTCCGCGGACAGTGCGCTCGTGGAGGCGGTGGGAGGCCAATGCTTGCAGGTGCCGCCGAACGATCCCGCGGCGATCACAGACGCGATGCGAAAAGCACTTTCCCGAAGCCCTGCGGAGAAAGCGGAAACAAGCCGCTCGCTGCGCAACACGGCGTCAGCTGCAACCAAGGATCGGTTTCTCCAGCAATGGAGGGATTTGCTGACCGCAGACGCAGCCAGACGTGCAGGTTTGCGCAAACTGTAGGCAACAAAGCCCATTGGCTGAAATGCCCGGCTAGGCCGTGACCTTGCACTCGCTCGCAGTGAGCTGACGGATTTGTGGCGATGGTATCCCGCAGCGGTCAGGTCAACGGGCTTTTCGGCGCAGATCAGCCTCATAAGGTGCGCCGCCGGACAAGGCTTCAATTGCCGAACGCCCGGCCACCCGCAGGCGCTGACACACCCAAAAAGAGGTGTTCTTCAGCCCATAGGTTGAGGCGAAGAAACGGACAGGTGGTTCTATAGTGCACTGCACTCACTCACTCACTTGAAAGCTACGGGTTCTTATGCAGTCCCAAAAAACGCAAACTGAAACCGTGCTTGAGCCTCAGCTCCGATCGCATCGATGGATCAATGGCTACGACCACGCGCATGCTGTGCCAAGCACCAAGCGAATTCGGATTGGCCTGTTAGGGCAGTTTGGCGTCGGCAACTTCGGCAATGACGGCTCACTCGAGGCAATGATCGACACGCTCAGGCGGATTTGCCCCGAGGCCGAACTTTCCGTGATTTGCACATGGCCCGAATCCGTCGAGAAAGCCTTCGGCGTGGAGACCATCAGATTGACGCGGCCGGCCATCAAGTCGCGTTGGCTCGACTTGGCGAACCGCATGCTCGGTCGAGTGCCCTACAAAATGTGGGGACCGGTCCGCGCCTTCCGCAAACTTCGTGGCTTTGATGCTGTCATACTGCCCGGAACTGGCGCTTTCGATGATTTTGGCGACACTCCGTTTGGAATGCCCTACGTTTTCCTCAAGTGGTTCCTGATGGCGCGGCTAAGGGGCTGTGTCGTCGCATTTGCGAGCATCGGCGCCGGGCCTGCTTACCACCCCCTCAGTCGCGTGTTCTTCGCCTGGACTGCCCGCTGCGCGTCATATCGTTCGTTTCGCGATAGGATTTCACGCGAATTCGTCGGAAGCCTCGGGGTTGATGTTGCGAACGACCGGGTTTTTCCCGATCTTGCTTTCGGACTACCAATCCTGAACGTCGAGCGTGAGGTCTCCGAGACCACTGTTGTTGGCGTGGGCGTGATGAACTACCGCGGTCGCACGGGTGGAGATGACTCGATCTATGAGACGTACCTTGCCAAGCTCGCGGAGTTTGTCGCACGCACTGTGACACGAGGCTTCGACATTCGACTTATCCTGGGCCAGGACAATGACGAGGTTGCGGTGGTCGATCTCATCGAGCGACTCCGCGGCCGGCTGTCCGACGCTGATTTGGCCCGGGTGGTTTTCAGTCGGTCTGCATCGCTGCACGACGTCATGGCGCAAATGCAGACGACTGACGTCGTGGTCGCCACCCGATTTCACAATGTTGTTTGCGCCTTGCGGGTCGGGCTCCCTGTCATATCTCTCGGATACCTCGAAAAGCACGACGCACTTGCTGCCGACACCGGTCTATCGGCCTTTTGCACCAGCGTCGAAACCTTCAGCGTCGAATGGCTGGAGTCGCGGCTGGACGCACTCCTTGCCGAGCGGGAATTGCGAGCGCAGGAAGTTCGCGAAACGGTTTCGCGATACCGGCAACAACTTTTGGACCAGGAGGTTCTTCTTCGAACACAAGTTTTCGCCCATGCGGTGTCTCGTCCGATCTTGTCGTGAAGCCGAGAGCGGCGGGCATGGACGACGCAAGAATCCATGAAAGCGACACCGAAGGTCGGATCGCCGTCTTGGTGAAACAGATGAGCAGATGCTCCCACGTTCAACAAATTCGTGAAGGTTGATCAATGCCACTAATCGACGTTGTGATTCCAAATTACTGCTACGGGCGCTACTTGCCTCAGTCCGTCCAGAGCATCGTGCGCCAGCAAGTAGAAGACATCAGGATTCTGATCGTTGACAATGCGTCAACCGACGACAGTGTCGATGTTGCAAATGAACTGGCAAGCCATGACAGGCGGATAACGGTTATCGCACGCGAAAAAAATCTCGGGTTGCACGCATCCTGCAATGAGGGCATCGATTGGGCCGTCTCGAAGTATTTTGTGATACTTTGTGCCGACGATCTGCTCGTCGAGGGTTGCTTTAAACGTGCCCTGTCGGTTCTTGAGCGGGAACCCGATGTTTCCTTTGCGTGTGGAGGCGAACTGGTTTGGCATGAGGACCGGCCCTTCCCGGCCGTGGAGAATTCAGACGCACATGACTGGCGATTTCTGTCCATGGAATCGTTCGCCCTGGAACGGTCGCTTCCCAGCAAAGTGTTGTTTGGAGGCGGCGCAGCGGTGATGAGAACCGTCGACCTCAAACGGGTTGGCCATTTCAGGCCGGAGATATCGTTCAGCGAGGACTTGGAAATGTTCCTGCGGCTGTCACTGGGCCGCAGAGCGGCGCTGACAAAGGCGATTCACGGAATACGGCGCGTGCACGGCGCGAATCTATCCGCCATATTCTGGCAGGACTTCAAGCGGGACATGATCGAGAAGAAACTCACCTTCGACAGTTTTTTCTCGCACGAGGCAGCCTCCGTGCCCGGGGTGGAACGGTTGCGCAGGGGTGTTTACCGAAACCTCGGAAAGCGCGCCTACTGGTCCGGCCTTTCACACATAGCGCGCGGTGAGCGAGCAGCCGGTCTTGATCTGCTTAGATTTGCGGCTCAGCTCTCGCCAAGCTTGGCCTACATTCCGCCTGTAGACTACCTGGCCCATATGCCCAATCCGCTAGGCCACATCCGCACGCGCCTGGCGGAGGCCTGGAGCCGGCATTGAGAAACGATGTGACCGGCCATGTGGCTGCCATCACGCTGGTTCAGCCTCGGATCGGATGCCGTCCGCGTAGAGGATAACGCATGACCGAAAAGCGCATCGGGGTCGTTTACCTGACCGACGGCAAGCGTGATGACCTCACCTATGCCAGCGCGGTGGCGTTGGGATTAAATCATGCACGGGGGATAGACATCCATATCGTGCAATCGGGGTTCAGCTCGGCCCCCCCGCCGACGGTGCTCAGGATCCTCCAGGCGAAGGGTCATCGGCTGGCGACCCACAGCCTTCCGACGGTCGACCGGGGTTTACCCGGTCATGGCCACATAACATCGACTGCCTATGAAAAAACCGCAGCGATCGCCGCCGTCTCGGGCGATCACGATGTCGTCTGTTACCTCGACAATGATACACTGGCCGTGCGGCCTCTTGATCTGGCAGCTGCCGCCCCGACGACGCGACCTCTCGCGGCCGTGCCCGACCTTTCCATCTGCACAGGTCTCGACAACCGCGCATTCTTTGAGAACTGCGACAAGCATGGCCTCGAACGGCGTTACTTCAATTCCGGCTTTATGGCCATCGATGTGTCTCGATGGATTGGGTCGGGAATTCCCGAACGGTTCTCGTCCGCTCTAAAGTCGCACGCGTACTTCTGTCCCTATTGGGACGGCTCATGCACCCATATCGACCAATGCGCCTTCAACATCGCGGCCCAAGGGGCATGGGAGACGCTTCCCGTGGAATTCAACGTGCAGAAGTCGGCATTCCAGACAAGCTATTGGGATCGGGCGTTGATCCGCCACTATACGGGGCCGGAGAAGTTCCTGCCGGCGGTGGCACATCGCATCGACAGCCAGGAACGGTCTGTACTCGGCCGTATATCTTGCAACTGCGGGGAACTCGGTCTGAATATTCCTCCTGCGTATCTGGGGTTAACCTACAAGGTCAACAGATTGCGCAGGAGAGCGTATCGGATCAGAATTTCGAGGCTCATTGGACAGCTTCCGGGCCCCTCCGTCTGAGCAGTCCTCCCGTCGACTTGCCGCGAGTTGGTGGCGCGGGATCTCGGATAAGTTTCGGTATCAACCTACCGAAACCCGTGCCCGCCGGAGTCCCGGGAAAATCTTGATGATCTCATCAAGCAGGGGATGCCGGGTGATGATCAATCCAGCCGACCATCCCCCGAACGCCAACAGTCCCGCCGCAATGGCTTCCATATTGGAGAGCTCGAAGCCGGAACCGGAAATCCCCACTGCTGCGAGGGGAGGGACAGCGCTCGCGAAGGCAACGACAGCACTTTTGCCAAGCGCTGCGGCGATCTCCATGCGTCCAAGTCCCAGGCTGCGCCGGACGAAGCTCAGGGCAATATATGCCTGGAAAGGAACAGTCACTAGCATGCACCAGGCGGCTGCCTGCAATCCGCCGAAGACAATGGCTGCGGCGAGGAGAATGCCCGAAATTGGGAAGGCGATCAGCGCGCGGATGTACAAGTCGCGGATCGCCCCCATCGCAACCATTACGGGGTAATTGAGTTCGAAACTGAAGGAGAACAGCAACGCGATTGCGACGATTTGCACCAGCGGCGCGACCTCGGTCCACTGGTGACCAAGCACGATGTTCACGGTCGGGTACGCCAAAACCGACAGCACGAGGAGCGCCGGCCAGTGGAGCGCGGTGATGAGGGAAAGGGCGGATAGATAGGGACGTTTCAAATCCCTGCCTTGCCTGACCTCGGCCGAGAAGGCGGGCAGCACGACCGCCATGGCGCCTCCGATAACCAACTTGTCGGGTATCTGGCCGATCCAGAGAGTCCTGCTGAACAAAGCTGCAGCATTCGGCGATATGAAGCGGCCGAGCAGGAGTAGGGGCAGCGCGTCAAAGATGCGGAAAAGAATGGCGATGGCGCCGTTGTATCCGCCGAACAAAACCATTCCTCGCCAGTTGGCGAGGGACGGTTTGAACATCCAGAAGTGGGGCCATAGGACGAAGGCGAGGCCTGCAGCAAGACCGCTGCCGATCAACCACGCCCAGACGAAACTCATGTAGCTGAAGCCCGCCAGTGCCAGGATGATCGTCGCCGCGGAGTTCGTCACCGCTGCCACTATGTCGATGGCCGCAACCTTGCCGAAGGACATTTCCCTCCGCAGCAACGCGGTTATCAGGGTTAAGGAGGTGTCGAGAAAAAGACAGGCCGCGACAACCCTGAAGTAGGGGATGAGGGTCGGCTCGCTGTAGAACGAGGCCAGAAGAGGGGAAACGACGACGAGAACGACGGCGATGACCCCGGTGAGGATGAACATTACCGTAGAGGCGCCGCGGATATCTTCACGGCTGAGTTCCTCGCGCTGGATGAGGAAGCTCGCACTGGAGAACTCCCTTAGGGACAGGGCCATCGCCATGATGGCCATGGCGATCACCGACACCCCGATCTCCTTGGGCGTCAATATCCGGGAAATCAAAGCTGCTGTGGCAAAATTCGTCACGAGCAGCACGTAGCGTTCGCCCACGCTCATCAGCAATGCGCGTTTTACCGAAAGCATGCGTGTACCTTCCCGACCGAGGCGACCCGCCGCCTGCGTCCCGACGGATAGTCGGACAAACCCAGTCGAAAGTCATGGCGTCCAATAGGCGAGGAATACAGCCGCCTAAAGCGGTAGCGCAAACCCAAGTGCTCCGTCTGCGCCTGGGCTGGCTCGCCGGCGGCTGAAGTCGTCGGGGCGGTCGGTTGGCGGAATATTTGCCGAACGAGCAAGCAGGGATCATTCGTCGGACGTAGGAGGGCCACGTCGGAGGGATGCCTTGTATTAAGGCCGGTTAGACGTAGGGTCAGTGACCCCTCTTTGCCCCCTCTTTCTCACAGGACCGGATGGGATGGACCAGCAGGATCGCGAACTGTATGGACTGCAGATACTCCGTGCGATCGCAGCCTCGGGCGTCGTCATTCGCCACACCCTCGACATGTCCGATGGATCGGAAGCTGGGCGGTTCAGCCCGGTTTGGATGGCGACTTTCGGTGCGGCAGGCGTAGATCTTTTCTTCGTAATCAGCGGTTTCATCATGGTGTATGTGAGCTTTCCGCCTGGTCGAGCTGCGGATACACCTGGGCGTTTCATGATCAAACGGGCAAGAAGAATATTTCCGCTGTATTGGATCTGCAGCGCTGGGATACTGGCAATATCGTTGGTTGGGTTTTTGAAGCACAAAAACATAGGCGAGTTTTCAATTTTTAATTCTATATTTTTGCTTCCAGGAGACAAGTTAATATTTGTCGCATGGACGCTTTCATATGAGATGTATTTTTATGTCGCATTCGCGGTATGTCTCATTTTTGGGAAACTTATTCAAACGTCAATCTCGACAGTTTTACTTATGATCTGCGGAATTGTGTTAGGGCGTTGGATTCAGGATTCGAGTTTTTCTGAATTTATCTCTAGCCCTATCGTGCTTGAGTTTTGCTTCGGTATTGCCATAGCGCTATTGTTTATCTCAAGAAGTAAATGGGAGTATCCGCCGGCACTCGGCGCGCTCGGGTTTTTCTTGATAATTGTTTCTCCAGTCTTCGTTAGCCATCCCGGCGATACAGCCATATTGCGAGTCATCGCATGGGGCCTTCCAGCAACTTTGATAGTGGGGGCCTTCCTCAAGACCAAGAAACCGCGATCGAAGGCCGGCCGGGGAGTGATCCTGCTTGGGGATGCATCTTATGCCATCTACCTAACCCACATCTTTGTCATGCTGGGGTATGGTTGGCTAATCAAGGCGACATTCGTTGGGGGAGTATCACAGGTTTCCTTCGCTCCTATGATCATATGCTTGTGCCTTATTGTCGGTGTTCTGACGCATCTCTTTGTGGAAAAGCCAATTCTGGAACTGCTGCGGAAGGCCACAATCCTTCAGCGGAGGCCGCCGCCGCTGGAGGCTGGCAGTCTGCCAAGGTAATCCAACCGGCGGCTGTCCATTGACGACGCGGACCTAAGGAGCAGTCTCCGAAAGGGGTAGTGCAGGTACCCTGTTCACCCGTATGAGCAAATTGCTTCCCCCGATCACATGCCGGACAATCCGGGCTGAATTTGAAATCGGGCAGCGGAGGCTGTTGCCATGTCCTTTCGTTTCGCAACCGCTGCGGCCTGCCTGCTGGTGACCGTTGCGCCTGCTTCCGCAGATGTCCTCTGGGGCGTCAACGGCCATCCGATAACGGCCTATCCGGGCATCCCGGTTGAGTTGCAGCTCGACTTCGTCAAGAATCTCGGCCTGAAATCATACAGGGTCAACATAACCAGCGAAGACAACGCAGATATGCTTGCCGCCCTTGTCGACGCCGGAAAGGCGAGAGGGATCGAGATCCTGCCTTTGATCACCCCCGCCGGCATCGACCTGGACAAGGATAGCCCGGACGAGCTCTACGGCAAGACCCGGAAACTGGCGATCGCCCTTGGCACCAGGTTCAAGGGCGATATCCGCGTTTGGGAACTTGGCAACGAGATGGAGAACTACGCCATCATCAAGCCTTGCGAGAAACGCGACGACGGCTCGCAATATCCATGTGAATGGGGACCTGCAGGAGGAACCGGAGCGCTCGATTACTACGGCCCGCGCTGGGTTAAGGTGAGCGCCGTCCTCAAAGGTCTGTCCGACGGCATGACAGAGGTCGATCCGAGCATCAGGAAGGCGATTGGCACCGCCGGATGGGGTCACACCGGCGCGTTCGCGCGGATGAAGCAGGACGGGATCGCGTGGGACATCTCGGTCTGGCACATGTATGGCGAGGACCCGGAATGGGCTTTCCGCGAAATCTCGGCATACGGCAAGCCGATCTGGGTCACCGAATTCAACAGTGCCAATGGAAGTCAGCGCGGCGAGCGGCAGCAGGCCGATGGTATCAAGCAGACAATGACGCGGCTTCGCGAGCTCAACGAGAAGTACAAGGTCGAGGCCGCGCAAATCTACGAACTGTTCGATGAGACCTACTGGGCCCCCGGCTTCGAAGCCAATATGGGGCTGGTGAGGCTCACCGCTGCATCCGAGGGCAAATGGAGGGTCGGCGAACCGAAGCCCGCCTACAAGACGGTGCGTGACTTCACCCGCGGCCCGCAGCCGCTGCCCAAGCCGCATCGGGAGTGCGACCCAGAGGCGACGGCCGCGAACAAGTCCGTATATGTAAGGCAGGCGAGCCTCGCCTACTGCCTCGTGCTTGGGCATGAGGGCGACACCCAAAGCGTGGATCAGTGGTCGGCTGCTCTTGAAAGCGGGGACAGGACGATCGGTGGAATGGCCGTGGAACTCATGCGCTCGGACGAGTTCCAGACCAGCTATGCTACGATCGGCCTTACGGACCGCGCCTACATCGGTTTCCTTTACATGCTGTTTCTCAACCGTCCCGCTGACGATTACGGGATAGAAACCTATTCCCGGCAGCTGCGCGCGGGGACCATGACGCGAGAGGACCTGGCCTTCGGCATCATCGATTCATCGGAATTCAGATCCCAACACGCTGCCACCCGCGACGTGTCCGCAGCGCCGCCCCCCGGGTGAGCAAGAGGAGCGTCAAGGCAGTGCGCCTCCAATCTGTTCTGATGGCCGGCGCCCTTTTGGCAGCTATGGCGACCGGAAGCTTGGCCTGTGAGCGTTCTGGCGGGACAAAGTTCCCTTTGCGGATCGAATCCGGAAAGAACTACCCGGTCGACAGGGAAGGTCATCCGTTCTTCATGCACGGAGACTCGCCCTGGTCGCTGATCGGCGACCTGACGGACGAGGACGCCTACCTCTACCTTGAGGACCGCAAGGCTCGCGGGTTCAACACCGTTCTGGTCAACCTCATCGAGCACCGATTTTCCCGCAACGCGCCTGCAGACGCGTATGGCGACAGGCCATTCGCCGACAACCAGGATTTCGTTGTTCCCAACGAAGCATATTTCGCCCATGCCGATCGCATCCTGCAGAGGGCTTGCGATCTTGGTTTCCTGGTGCTGCTCGCCCCGGCATATCTCGGATATGGCGGTGGCGGTGACGGTTGGTATCAGGAAATGGCGGCTGCAGGGGCAGGGGAGCTTGCGGCCTATGGCCATTTTGTTGGACGTCGCTACCGACGCTTCGACAACATCATGTGGGTCAACGGCGGCGACTACAATCCTGCGGACAAAGATCTGGTCAGGGCTCTCGCCAAAGGCATCATGGACGAGGACCCCGATGCTCTCAGCACTTTCCACGGCCATTCCGATACGGCGCCGCTCGATTTCTGGGGCCCGGAAACCTGGCTGAAGGTGAACAACGTCTTTACCTATGGCCCGGTCTATACGACAGCGATCAGGGAGTACGATCTCGCCAGGGGTATGCCTTTCTTCCTGATCGAGACTGCCTACGAATTCGAATACGATGCCGACGAGTACCGGATCCGCGTCCAGGCTTACCAGGCGATCCTCTCGGGCGCATTCGGGCATCTCTATGGCAACAACCCGATCTGGCATTTCGACGGGCCCGGCCTCCATCAGCAGACCATGGAGTGGAAGGAGGCCCTCGACAGTCCCGGCGCAAAGAGCATGGAGGTGCTTATAGCCTTCATCTCGTCGATAAAATGGTGGCTGCTGGAACCCGACAGCAAGAACAGATTTCTTGTCGATGGCATGGGCAAGGACATGGGGAGGGCGGTCGCCGCGATGGCCAAGGACGGCTCCTACGCCGTCGTCTACATGCCCAGCAACGAGGCCGTCACCGTCGACCTCGCGCAGCTTTCGGAGACTATCGTCCACGCCCGCTGGCGCGATCCCACCAGCGGGGAATTGACGGATGTCGAAGGTTCCCCTTTCAAGGCGGAGCGCACAACTTTCAAGCCGCCAGAGCTCAACAGCCGCGGCTACCCGGACTGGATTCTGGAACTCACGCCTTAGGTCCTATGGAGCAAGGCCAACGCCATGCACAAGCTGCGCGCAGTCAGCGAAGGCCAGGTGTGCGCCCAAGACAGCAAGGCGAGGCAGCGGCGTTCGCCAACTGGGGTGTGGATCCGGCTCACGCCGATCGCCGAAAGGATTAGCCGCGCACCACCCGAAAGAGGTAGCGGGCGGCGAGGCTTCGTCCAACGGGCCATCCTGATCGCCTATTGGCGTTCTCCCTCACTGTTTTCAGCCCAAGTAGCCTCTGCGCGATCATATCCGTTGGGGAAAGGTGTGCGATGAAAGTCATGGTAACGGGCCATCAAGGCTATATCGGCTCGGTGATGGTGCCTATGCTGCTCCGCGCGGGGCATTCGGTGACGGGTTACGACAGCGATCTCTACCGGCGCTGCACCTTTGCTTCGGGCGGAGAGCAGGCTTCCGTTCCCTCCATCCAAAAGGACGTCAGGGACGTGCAAGCGCGCGACCTCGAGGGTTTCGATGCCGTCATCCACCTGGCGGCTCTTTCCAACGACCCGCTGTCCGACCTCGATCCGGATATCACCTATGAGATCAACCACAAGGGCAGCGTTCGTTTCGCGAAGGCGGCCAAGGAGGCCGGCGTGTCGCGCTTCCTCTTCGCCTCGTCGTGCAGCAATTACGGCCAGGCGGGCGAGGGGATGGTCGATGAAACGGGCGAGCTGAACCCGGTCACGCCCTACGGCTGGTCCAAGGTGCTTTCGGAGCGGGATATCTCGGAATTGGCCGACAGCAGCTTCTCTCCGACCTATTTCCGGCCGGCCACCGCCTACGGCTTGTCACCCCGGCTCCGCTTCGACATCGTGCTGAACAATCTGGTCGCCTGGGCCGTCACCAAAGGTGTGATCCTCCTGAAGTCGGACGGGACACCGTGGCGGCCGATCGTCCACATCGAGGACATTTCCAGGGCGTTCATCGCCGGACTGGAAGCGCCGCGCGAGGTCGTCCATAACGAGGCCTTCAATGTGGGACAGACGGACCACAATTACAGGATCCGCGACATAGCCGAGATTGTCGCCAAAGTCGTGCCGGGCTGCCGGCTTGAATTCGCGTCGGATGCTGGACCCGATAAGCGGTCCTACCGCGTCGACTTCGGCAAGATCGCGCGCTCCCTTCCTGCCTTCAAGCCGCAGTGGGATGCGCGCAAGGGCGCCGAGCAGCTTTACAAGGCCTACGGCAAGTCCAATGTCACTCTCGAGGAATTCGAAGGACCGCGCTTCCAACGTATCGGCCACATCCGGTATCTTCTGGCCAACCGGCTTCTGGATGACCGGATGCGGGTCACCGAACCTTCGCGAATGCTGGAGGCCGCGGCGGGTTAACTGGAATGGAACACATAACCCCGGAGGGACTCGGCCCGCCGCCGTCTTCCATCGACCTCGGCCAGGAAATCTATGACTTAGCCGAACGTCTCTTTCCGATTTGCAGGAGCATCACCGGGGACGGTGTGCGGCAGACGCTGGATATCCTGTCGGGGCACGTCGGCCTGGACCGGCATGAGGTGCCCACCGGCACGCAGGTGTTCGACTGGACTGTTCCAAAGGAATGGAACGTCCGCTCGGCCAGCATCATTGGCCCGGACGGGCAAACGGTCGTGGATTTTGCCGACTCCAACCTGCACGTCGTCAATTACAGCGTACCCTTCAAAGGGATCCTGCCGCTCGACGAGTTGATGTCGCATATTCACACGCTGCCCGACCAGCCGGGAGTGATCCCCTACCGCACCAGCTACTACGCCCCGACATGGGGCTTCTGCGTCGCCTACGACCGTGTCGCCAAAATGCCCGACGGTCTCTACCGGGTGGAGATCGATGCCGAACTCAAGGACGGCAGCCTCACTTACGGCGAATACCTGCATCGCGGGCAGACCGAGCGGGAATTCCTTCTTTCGGCGCACATCTGCCATCCCTCATTGGCCAACGACAACTGTTCGGGCCTGGCCCTGCTGGCAATCCTTGCGAAAAGCATGAAGGCAAGAAAAACACGATACAGCTACCGCTTCCTGTTCGCTCCAGGCACGATCGGGTCGATCGCGTGGCTGTCTCGCAACGAGGGCCGGACACATCTCATCGACCACGGTCTGGTGCTGTCATGCGTGGGGGACGCGGGACGTCCTGCATACAAACGCAGCCGTCGTGGCGATGCCGTCATCGATCGCGCCATGGCTCACGTGCTGGGACGTGAAGCCGGGGCAAAGTTGATGGATTTCTCCCCCTACGGCTATGACGAGAGGCAATATTGTTCGCCGGGCTTCAATCTTCCGGTCGGCATGTTCCAGCGGAGCGTCCACGGCACCTTCCCCGAATACCACACCTCGGCTGACAATCTCGACTTCATCAAGCCGGAGTACCTGGAGGATTCCTTCCGTATCCTGACGGACGTGATCGACATCGTCGAAGGGGACTGGACGCCGTTGAACCTCTGTTCCAAGGGCGAACCACAACTCGGCAGGCGCGGCCTCTACGCCGCCCTGGGCGGGCAGGCGTCTTCGGGAGCAACCTCGATGTCTCTGCTTTGGGTGCTCAATCTCGCCGACGGCCAGCATTCGCTTCTCGCGATGGCGGAGCGCTCGGGTCTGCCGTTCAGGGAACTGGCCGCCGCCGCGAGACTGCTGTCGGATCACGGTCTGCTGGCCGCGGCTTCATAGGGCTCCAGCGGCCGTTCTTTGCTTGAGCAACGGCCACGCCTTATCCCTTTCCGACATCGCCGTCGGCATCAACGGCCAGGCTATCGAAAAGGCAGGGTCGTTGTAGCGCACGCCCGTCGACGCATGGGGCGTATAGAATTGCGATATGAGATACGAGACCTCGGCATCGTCCGTAAGGGTCTGCAGCCCGTGAGCGAAGCCGGCAGGGATGTAGACCTGCCTCATGTTCTGGGGCGTCAGCTCGAAGCCCAGCCAATTGTACCGTGTCGGCGAGTTCGGGCGCAGATCCACCACGACATCGAAAATCGCGCCGCGGACACAGGAGACGAGCTTCACCTCGGCGTACGGGTCGTCCTGGAAATGCAGCCCCCGCAGTGTTCCTTTTTTGACCGAATGTGCGCGGCTGTGTTGGACAAAGCGCGTCGCCAGCCCGCAATCAGCCATCTCCTTTTCACAGAATGTGCGGGTGAAGGAACCGCGATCGTCAACCACCGGTGTCGGCTCGATCAGCCAGACACCCTTCAGCTCCGTTTCGGTAAACCGCATGTCTGCCTAAATCCCTAGTAGCCGGGCTCAGTTAGCCGGGCTAGCACCGCGGTCGGATTGTCGGCACCGCCTGCCTGGGCTGGAAGAGCTACCTAAGCCTTAGGTGGCTTCTCCGATCGCGGTATGCCGGGCCGACCGCATTACCCCGTTCGGAGGTCCTTGCGCAGTCATTGCCCCCGCGGTTTCCCTATAAGGATTAAGGCACCCAACGGATTGGCAAATCGAACTCGCGGGGCGCCCCGTCCTAACCTGCGTTGAAAAGATGCACTCCCTGCGGAGCGCGGCGGGCACAGGTTCATTGTCAGGCCACCGCGTCTCCGTTTTTTCAAACCAGGGCGACAGAGGGGTACGGAATGAATATTCAGGCTGTCGAAATTGCTCGCGACCAGAACACGGCACGCCGCAATGTCAGCTGCAGGCTGTGCGGATCGCGCCTGCGCCACAGTCTGGTCGACCTGGGCATGTCGCCACCTTGCGAGAGCTTCCTGCAGGCCGACCAGCTTGACCAGATGGAACTGTATTATCCACTCAATGTCCTGGTCTGTGAGCGCTGCTACCTGGTGCAGCTCAAGGAGTATGTGAGCCCCGAGACCATTTTCAACGAATATGCCTACTTCTCTTCCTTCTCGACAAGTTGGGTGGCCCACTCGAAAGCTTATTGCGAAGCGATCACGAAGCGACTTGGGCTTGGCGCCGACAGCTTCGCGGTAGAACTCGCAAGCAATGACGGCTACCTGCTGCAGCACTTCCTGCCGCTCGGCGTTCCCGTGCTTGGCATCGAGCCCGCGGCCAACGTTGCGCGCGCGGCGGTCGAGAAGGGCGTGCCCACCCGGGTCGACTTCTTCGGGGTGCGGCTGGCACTTCAGATGGTGGCCGAGGGACTCCGCGCCGATCTGATCATCGGCAACAACGTCCTGGCGCAGGTGCCCGATCTCAACGACTTCGTCGCGGGAATAAAAATCCTGCTCAAACCGGAGGGCGTGGTCACTCTCGAGTTCCCGCACATCGAGCGGCTGATGATGGAGAACCAGTTCGACACCATCTATCACGAGCATTTTTCATATTTCTCACTGCTGACGATCGACCTGATGGCGGCCCGCCACGGGCTGCGGTTGATCGACGTCGAGGAACTGCCCACCCATGGCGGATCGTTGCGTGTTTATCTCGCCAACGAGGGCAGCAGCCGGCCCACTGATGACAGTGTCGCCGAACTCCTCGAGCGCGAAAAAAGACATGGGCTTACGGAAATGACGACCTACGCCTCTTTCGGCTACAAGGCGCAGCGCGCGAAGCGCGATCTCCTGGCGTTCCTGGTTTCGGTCAAAAACGAGGGCAAGACGATTTGCGGTTACGGCGCGCCTGGCAAGGGCAACACGCTGCTCAACTACTGCGCCATCGGCACCGATTTCCTCGACTTCACGGTGGACCGCAATCCTTACAAGCACGGCCGCTTCACGCCGGGCATGCACATCCCGATCAAGCCCATCGACGCGATCGACGAGGCCAAGCCAGACTACATCCTGATCCTTCCCTGGAACCTGAAGGACGAGATCATTCAGCAGATGCACCACGTCGCCGCCTGGGGCGCGAAATTCGTCGTGCCAATTCCTTTTGTGACAGTGATCGATCTATCGGAGTTACGGAGATGAAAGTCGTCCTTTTCTGCGGCGGCCGCGGGACCCGGATCCGCGACTATTCCGAAAGCATACCAAAGCCGATGATTCCGCTCGGCCACCAGCCGATCCTGCGCCACGTCATGCAGTGGTACAGCGATTACGGGCATGACGAATTCGTGCTGTGCCTGGGCTACAAGGCCAACGTCATCAAGGATTTTTTCCTGAACACCCGGCCACAGACCTTTTCCGATTGCGTGGTTACGCACGGTGGCCAGGATGTGAAGCTGCTGGGCGACACGGTCAAGGACTGGAGCATCACCCTGCTCGATACGGGCATCTGGCGCAACATCGGAGAACGCCTCTGGGCTGCGAAGGATCACGTCAAGAACGAGAAGATGTTTCTGGCCAACTACTCCGATGGCCTGACCAATGTAGACCTCGACGATGTGATCGCGAAGTTCGAGGCCAGCGGCAAGATCGCCTGCTTCCTCGCCGTGCGCGCGCCGCTGACATACCATTTGGCCGACATCGCTGAAGACGGTCGCGTGCGCGAGTTCCGCACGACGGAGACGTCCGAGATCTGGATCAATGGCGGCTACTTCGTGTTCCGTCCCGAAATCTTCGACTACATGCGTGACGGCGAGGAACTCGTTATCGAACCTTTCAAGCGATTGATCGATGACAACATGCTGATGGCGTACAAGCACGACGGGTTCTGGCGTTCGATGGACACGCTGCGTGATTGGCAATCGCTCGAAGACATGGTCGAAAAGGGGGACATGCCCTGGAATAGGAGGGTCACCGCAGAGAAAATCAGGCGCAGCATGGTGATGGCCGCATCATGAGGGGACTTGGCCTCGCACGTCGCGGGGAGAAACTCTCGATCCTCTGCCTTGGTGCCCATTCCGACGACATAGAGATCGGTGCGGGAGGTACGATCCTCGGGCTGATCGCGTCGGGGGTCGAACTGGATGTCGATTGGTGCGTGCTGAGCGCCGGCGGCCAGCGGTCTGCCGAAGCCAGGGCTTCGGCCGAGGCCTTTCTCCAGGGATCGCACTCGTCCACAGTCCACGTCGCCGATTTCGAAGACAGCTACTTTCCGACCCATAGTCGATCCATCAAGCAGTGGCTGGTGGATCTAAGATCGCGGGTTCATCCCGACGTGGTGTTGACCCACGCCAGGTTCGACGCCCATCAGGACCACCGGGAGGTCAACCAACTGACCTGGAACGTCTTCCGCGACCACCTGGTGCTCGAATACGAGATTCCGAAATGGGACGGTGATCTTTGCCAACCCAATGCCTACGTGCCGCTTACGGCCGACGTGCTCGAACGCAAGATCGAACTCCTTCACGAGCACTTCGGGACGCAGCGCTCCAAGGACTGGTTCGACCGCGAAACATTCGCCGGCCTTGCCAGGTTGCGCGGGATGGAATGTCGGGCACCCGAGCATTTCGCCGAGGCGTTCACGCTTCGAAAGGTCAAGATTTTTTAGCGGCTTTTCACATATATTTTCGCCGAGAAGAGAATGGTGGATGACCGAATGAAACGGGTGAAAAGGGGGTTGAACTGACCGGACGATCTGTTACTTAAATCGCTACCACTGGGTTAAAAATACAACAGAAGCTGGCCATCGGTCCTATGGCTTACCTTCTGTCTTTTTCTGCCTTCCATTTTGAAATTGAAGGGATTTTTATCAAAATGGGCAATGCAATCATTGCGCCGGGATACTCTTTCAGCGAAGCTCGCATCGGAACGGTCGAGGGCGGAGAATCCGGGGTTCTGGTGTGGAAATCCGACCAACTGGTCGCCGTCCTTACCCAGATCGACGAGGAAGCCTACTGCACGAAAGGCAAGTGGTTCCTCGAGACAGGCTTCGGCCTGCTGAGCGGGCTGCACAAGAACTTCGATACGATCGAGGAAGCCGTTAAATGGGTGGGGGTATACACCTTCCCCGAGCCTGTTCCTGCAGTAGATTGATCGGCGGATTCCGCGGCAGCAAGGCGCCTGTGCAAGCCAGCGATGGCTTTGGCCCGTGTCCTTTACCGACCTCGCCTTAAGGGCCTTGACAGCCCGCACTTTGCTGCTTCCGCAACGGAAGTGAGATCGTGTCCCATCCCCTCATGCGGAAACAATGCGGGATTGCCGCATAAGGGTCCTTGGAGAGAACGAGGAAGCAACGCCTTCGTGGCGTCAAGATGTTACCGCGAGACGGGCTTCAGATTGCGCCATGGTCGCATTGTTCGCGGCTGGAGGGTTCTCTGGAGTCGTCATTTCAGCTCGGCCGTCACCATTGTTAAAACGGCGGAAGACAACCTGCGTGGGCCGGCCTACCAAGAGACGGCTCGTTCCCGATTCCAGGGCCTGCGCATAGACCGCCAGGGCGCCGTCGACGGCCTCTATCGTCTTCATGACGGCCGCGTCGTCGTGGGTGTAGCTGACGACGAGAGACGGCATGAGCACGCCACGCCTGATCGTCTCCTGCAGGAACAGCGAGCGGTATGCCTGTGACGGCTTGCCGTTGGGGTCGAGCGTGGCATAGGCCAGGCAGCAGGGACGGCCGACAACCTTGAAGTGGCCATCCACCCCATGCCGCCTGGCAGCCTCTGCGATCCCGGCCCTCAGTTTCGTCCCCTGACGGTGCAGGTGTTCGATCACGGACTCGTTCTGGTAAGTCCGCATGGTCGCGATCGCCGCCGCAAGCGCATGGGTCTCGGCGCCATGCGTGGTCGACAGCAGAAACACCCTTGGGCGGTCCGTATGCTCGAGGCCGCCGAGCCGCATGTATTCGCGTTTGCCGGCCAGGGCCGAGACCGAAAACCCATTGCCAAGCGCCTTGCCGAATGTCGACAAGTCCGGCTCTATGCCATAGAGCTTCTGCGCCCCGGACGCATGCCATCTGAACCCGGTGATCATCTCGTCGAGAATGAGCAGTGCGCCCTTTTCCCTGCAGAGACGCTGGACTTCATGCAGGAATCCGTCCACCGGATCGTCGCCGCGGGAAGGCTCGAGGATCAGGGCGGCCAGCTTGCCGGGGTGCCTGTCGAACAAATCCCTTACGCTGGCAATGTCGTTGTACCGGAAAGTGACGGTGAGCTTTCGGACCGCCTCCGGAATTCCGGCATTCATCGGTGTGGTCCCGATGAACCAATCGTCTGTCGAAAAGAAGGGATGGTCGGCGCAGCATGCAACGAGATCGCGACCCGTGTAGGCGCGGGCAAGGCGAACGGCCCCCGAAGTCGCATCCGATCCGTCCTTGCAGAACTTCACCATCTGCGCGCCGATGAGCTCCAGGAACGTCTCGGCGCAGTCGACCTCGATCCTGGCCGGCCGCGTGAAATTGGATCCACCTTGGAGGGCTGTCTCCACGGCTCTGACCACGGTCGGGTAGGCGTGTCCCAGCCCGACGGAACGGTTGCCCATGCCGTATTCGATGTACTCGTTCCCGTCGACGTCCCAGACATGGCATCCCAAACCACGCTCGATGAAGCCCGGCGCGAGGACGGGATACTGATCTTCGCCTTTTGCGTAGGTGTGGCTACCGCCCGGGATCAGTTCACGACCGCGTTCCTGCAGGCGGACGGATTTGCGAAAACGAAGGCTTTGCTCAGACATGCCGACCACTCCATTCCGGCAGCAAGTCTACATGCTGGGCTCAGGATTTCGCGTTCTCCATAAGGTCAGCGGTTAGCACTTATGGTGGATACACAGGCGCGCACCGACTGATACCGAACAAATGGAACAGTTTTTCAGGGTGCTACGGAACCAGATCATCGCTAGGGATCCAGGCGTTTCGGAGCACTCCGCAAATGTCCACCTGCGGCACACTGCCGGGAGTTAGGGGCAACGATCTGCGTCGGAGCGCGGCCGATCACACGGCTCCCGACGCCATTCAAGGCAACGGAAATCCATCGGCCGTCATTGAATGAATCTGTAGTGCGGTACAAATACGACCCGCCAGGGTTCACCCAAGGCGGGTCGTCTTATCAGTTTGCAATCACTCTTCGGCCAGAGCTCCCTCTGCGAAGAGATCATTGACCTTGTAGGCCACTTCCGTGCGGTTGCTGGCCTTCAGTTTCTTCATGATGTTTCGGATGTGGACCTTCACGGTGCTTTCGCGCAGGTTCAGCTCGTAGGCGATGATCTTGTTCGCCTTGCCGCGCCGAAGCGCCTGGGCGACCTCTGCCTGCCTGAGCGTGAACATGCCCGTCAAAGGCTGCGTGTCGCGGCTACCTGTACCTATAAGGTGCCGCATGGAAAGGACACTGCTCGCCGGGACGAAGATGCCTCCCGCTGCCGCAAGGTTGATCGCCTCGACACAGACGTCGATCCCGACCGAGGTCGGAATGTAGCCGCGTGCGCCGCATTCGAGAGCCGTCAGTATCTGTCCAAGGTCTTCGGTGTCAGCCAGGATGACCACGGGGACCGACTTGAACTCGGACGAAATATGCCTGATCTCGTCGGCGATGCCATGATCGGTGACCTTCCGGCCGCCAAGGTTGAAGAGGATAGCTGCAAGTGGAGGGGCTGCCCCCTTCTTCATGCGCCATTCTTCGATCGAGCCCATGGCGACGACCGCCATGCCGAGTTCGTGATCCTCGAGGGCCGATGCAAGACACTCGCGGTCTAGTGCCCTTCCGTCCAGCATGAGAAGGTATTGCTTGCCTACCTGCTCGTGGACATTTTCTATTCCGCCAGACGGAACACCCGATTGATTTGTCGAAGTGTAGTTATGCAGTCCTACTGTGGAACCCATACTTATACCCACCCTTTCCCCAACGAAAGCCGCTTAGCGGCGCCCAACAAAGCCCCTCATCTCTTGAATTGAAAGTTTGATACCCAACCCATTTTAAAGCTTCAGGCCGTTACCCCAACCTGGAGCCTTGAGCAGTTCTTGGCTGCCGACATGTACAGCAGCTTGGGCAGTCTATGGGCTATCCATAAGCAGTCTCTAACTTAGGTTAATTTTCGGTAAAATTTTTAAGTCTGTGTATGAAACGTACACAGTGGGTCCCGAGCGCTGCGAGACCTTGGATGGGACGGCCCGGCCATTCCCATGGCGCAGCTCCACGCGGCGAACCCGCCGTCAAGCCAGGTCCCAAGAGGTTGATTTGGAACGGCAAGCAGAATCCGCCTGCGGGCAGGCTGACGTGGGAGAAATGAAGTCCTTCACTAAATAGCTTCACAGACCCCAAGACGAGGCCTGGTCTCAGGCGTTTCCCTGGGGATTGGCCTCGCTGAGCCACTTCACATCCAGAACCGTCCCGTCAACGTGGATCACGGTTTCGAAGGCCTCTATAAGCCTTTTGGCGGCTTTGCTGGCAATGTGGGACTCGGGATAATTTGCCTCCACTACCCGCGCCCGCTCGTAAACTTCCTTGAGTTTCGTGACCTGCTTGGGACCGAATACGCTCTGTACAACCTGAGTGGTCATACCGCTTCTCCTCCTGGTGCTGGAACTCAAACAACCCGCCCTTTGCCCAGCGCTCCCACAATTTCATCAATAACACAGGATTTTGCAACTGAAAGCAAAAACAAGCCTGCAACCGTACTGTAAGATTACTATTTTCTTTGGTCGAGGCGTTCTTTAGTAGGCGTTCGCGGACCGAGGGTTAGCCGTTTGCAGGAGGCGTAGGCCGGACTGCCATCGCGAAACAAAGAAGCCCACCGACCCGCTGGTTCCCCCTCGCTCGAAACGAAAAGGCACTCTTTTCATATCCTCTGATCTGCCGCCGTGCATTTTACAACGCAGCAGCCGTGACCGGGACATTCAGCTATTCAACCTTTAAGCGTACGCCGGACGGACGATGACGCTTTGGTACCTACCGCAGGGAGTTCCCGCACGTCCCGCAGATACGGGTCTCAGGCTACGTCCTTTGGCTCTCTTGCCCGGGATATCCATCTGCCGAAAGATGGGCTGTCGGACAGCTTCCTGCGTCCGGACAGTCCAGGGCCAAACCAAGCGGGAGGCTCGAACAACAATGCAGGTCTCTTTGGTCGGGCTGCTGGTGTGCGCGGCGATTTTGGCCGTTGCCCGCTATTCCAAGGGAATGCTGATCATCGGGCTGATCGCGTCCCAGGCGTTCGGTGCGACCGCCATCGTGACGCTTACCTTTCTAGGAGGGTCGTCCCCACTGATCTACACCATGTTTGCGGCCCTGCTTGTCATGGCCGTGACAGTCAGGCGTCGCATCTGGTTCGATCTTGGAAGTGTATTCGGGAGCATCCGCCCGGTCTGGGTTCTCACAAGCCTCATGGCTTACGCAATCATCGGGGCATGGCTGTTTCCAAGATTCTTCGCGGGACAGACCGCCGTCTTCGTGCAGTCGAAAACCCGAGGCGCTGTCGTAGAAGCGTCCTTGGCCCCGGTTTCGGCCAACACCTCACAGACGGGCTACTTCATTCTTGGCGGGCTCACCGCCATCGCGCTTTGTGTGCTGCTGCTCCACTCCCAAAGGATCGACCAAGTCCGCCGCGGCTTCTTCTTGTGGTGCGGTCTGCACACGGGCATGGGGCTGGTCGATTTTATCGGTAAGAATGCAGGATTGGGAGACTTGCTGGCCCCGATCAGAACCGCCAATTACGCACTCATAACGGAAGCGGTCGAGCAAGGATTCGTGCGGATCACGGGACCATTTGCGGAGGCCTCTTCGTTCGCCAGCGTTTCCCTCGCCTGCCTGGCATTCTGCTACACCTACTGGCGAAAGACCAAGTCACGCCTTGCCCAGTGGCTGGCGGGCATCCTGCTCTTCCTGACCATTCTGTCGACTTCATCGACCGCTTACGTCGGTCTTACTCTCCTGTGCCTTCCGGTCGCCTTCTCGATGTTGGTTTCAGTCCTCAGGGGGCGGGTTGAGCGCGAGGACATAATGGTAACCGCTCTGATGGCGATTGGCGTGGTCGCCATCATGGGCGTCAGCCTCTACCATTCCGGAGCCTTGGAGCCTTTCGTCAGGCTGATCAACAGCACCATCATCAACAAAGCGGATTCTGCCTCAGGCCATGAGCGCACCTATTGGAACGTCAAGAGCCTGCAGTCCTTCCTGGACACCAGCGGCCTTGGTGTCGGTTTCGGCAGTTCCAGGGCATCGAGCTGGCCGATCGCAGTCCTTTCCCAACTTGGCCTGTTCGGATCGCTGATGATGGCGATCCTGCTCGGCGTCCTGGTCAGTGGATTGGGACGGATGCGGGAATGGGTGGATCCGGAAACCGAAGCGGTCGTGACGAGCGTCAGGAATGCTTCGCTCGCCGGCATAATTGCCAGTTCACTGTCGGGTGGCAGCGCCGATCCGGGCATCCTCTTCTTCATCGCACTTGCCGTGGTTTGCGCCACGAGGGTCCATGCTCGACGTACGTTGACAGCGTTTGAGCGAACCGCCTGGCATCAGACAGCGGCAGAGGCAGCATGAATAGTCTCGCCGTCTGGCACGGTGTAACCATGGCGTAGCAACGGAGGCAACTCCGCTCCACGGGATCGCCTCGTCGGCTGAGGAACGGACGGTCCCAACAGCCTAGTTGGTCTTCAGCTTGCCGACCCGATTTTCGGCGATCCAGCGGGCGGCCAGGACCAACGCGCCCATGCTGAAATCCTTGCCATGCCTGGCGACCATCTCTTCCGACAGCTTGGCCAGCCGTTCGAAGAATTCGTCCTTGCTCTCGTCCTCGGCGGTGAGTTCGGTCTGCATGTCATTCTCCTGTTTCATGTGGACTGCGTCCGCTATTTGAACATCTGCGCGGGAAAGGTGACGATGGCCGCGGTGCCGTCGACGGTGCCCATCGCCAGATGCCGCCCGTCGCCGGACCAGGCGAGAGCAGTGACAGCGCTGCCCAGGGGTCTGACGAGAAGCTCGTCGCGCGACCCGATCTGGGCGACGATGATACGGCCGTTGGCGTAGCCCGCCGCAATCAGCATCTTCTCGGGGTGCGCCGCCACCGCTTCGACCAGAACCAGCCCGGCGCGACCCGTCTCCAATGCGCCCGAGGTTTCACCGCCAAATGGCGGGGCGGTCATCGACCAGCCGGCGATCCGGAACGCGCCCGAGGCAAACAGCGCATTTGCCGGCGCGCTCCAGCACACCGTCCGAACGGGCGATGGAAATCCCGCGACGATATCGGCTCGGCCATCGGCCAGGCTGATCAGCGCAAAGCCGCCAGTCTCCAGCCCGCAGGCCAACCAACGCCCGTCGCCGCTCCAGCGGATCGATACCGGGCGCGATGAAAGAGAAATGTCTCGTATCAAGGCAGCGTCGCCTTCGACCGACCAGATCGACAGCCCCTCATCAAGGCCGCAGGCGAGGTGTCTCCCACCAGGCGAGAACGCAAGGGCGTCGATGGACGATGTCGTGGCATGTTTCAGCGTCACCGCATCGCCCTGGCCGCTCGACAGGAAGACATCCTTTCCGTTGCTGACGGCCGTCAGCGTCGACCGGGTGCTGTAATCCATAGCCACGATCGGCCCGTCGATCTTGACGAGGGGTTCCGCGACCTCTCCGCCAGCGGTCAGAGGCAACGCTTCGCCGCTGGCCGCGCCGACCAGAAAACCGGAATGCGCATGGGCGGCGAGCGGGACGTCGCCATCTCCGAATGCCGCCGTGGCGATCAATGGCACTGATGGCTTTTCCCGGGGGCGGATCGTCGTCTGGCCGAGATCGTTGCTCACCCTGATCCGCGACTCCGGCGGCTCGTGATCCGCGACCGCGGCAATGGCGACGGTTCCATCGACGGAGGTGAAGGCGACAGCCGAACCGTCGGCGCTGATGCGCAGATCGGCGATCGCCGACGGCCGCTGCCAGCTGCGGGCCAGAAGGTCGAACAAGGTCAGGTTCTGCATCGTCTGCTGGTTCATGCCATCTCTCCCGTCAGTTCTCGTTCGCCGTTGCGGCAAGCCGGCGATCAACGTCCTCGATGTCGCCTTCGGCCGCGACGATGCGGTCCTCGCAAGCCGTGCATGCCTGCATGATCGCCGCGGCACTTCGCTCTGCCTCATGCAAATCCTGCACCAGTTGCGCGTTGGCGCCGCTTCTGCCGATTTCCAGCTCCAGGCGCAGTACGTCCATTTCGATGCCGGCGCGTTTCTGATTGAGCCGCAGAGCTTCGGCGGTGAGGGCGGAGACGCTGGCGACGAGATCAAGCCGGCGGGCAAGCAGCGCGTCACGCCTGGCAGTATCGGGTCCGCCGGTCATTTCTCGCTCCCCAAAGGCCCGGGTGGCTTTTCGAAAGCCGACAGCAATTTGGGCAATGCGCCGGCCTGTGACTGGAACTGTCTTTCGGCCGTCTCGATGTGGCTCTTGAGCTGGTCCCAGATATCGACGCGGATCATCGATGTTGTGTCGCCGGTCAGCCGCTCGATCTCGTCGACGCGGAACTGGCGTGTCAGCGAAACGCCGGAAAACACGAAGTCGCGCAGCAGGATCGCATGGTTTTCGATGAACAGATGGATCATCGGATGCGTCTCCGTGGTGACGCCGCCGGCGGCAAGCTCGGCCCGGATGAAGTCTTGGAAATGGCTCTGCAGGCGGTGCTGGCTCTCGCCCATGAAGCGCATGACAAAGACCAGATCGCGGGGCATCAGCTTGACAAGATCGCCGGTGACGCCGTCGGCATGGCTGGACATCGGTCGGGGTGGCCCGCTCCTGTCCTTATCGTTCGGCATGGTCTCTCTCCAGCGCCAGGCCCGCCCATGGGCTGTTGGCATCAAATAGTAGAGAAAGACAAAGAATTAAATAGAGACCTGCGTATTTTGATATTTGTTGCAGCTGCGAACTAGATATGTTGCAGTTGCGAATATATGAGTAATATTACAGTCGTAAGTTACATCTGTAAAATAACGTTACAGTTTGCTGTCCGCTCATACGCCGAAAAGATGGCGATCTTGTTTTAGGCGCTGGCCGCCGACCTCGTTTTCAAACTGGCACGACGCTTGCTTTGATTATTTTCACAAGAAGCCCATCGCGCTTGGCGCGGTGCCAAAAGAACGAAGGAACGGAGGAAGCAGCGTTTCGATACGCCCATCGCAAATGCGGTTGGCGTCGCGGGTCTCTGCCAAAACGCCTCGAAAACCTTTGCCGCGATCCACTTGAATGGCCGGACCATGAGTCGCGCCTGAATGCGCAACCCTTTGTCATGCCGTTCGCACTCTCACTGGCGGTGCTTTGTGCCGCTTCATGCCGGGGTCAAGGGACCCGCGGCCCAAACCTGGTGGAGGCTTATGACCATGACGTCTCTGACGCTCAACAAGATTACCTCGCAACGCGGAATTTCCGTCGGCGAGGCGACCAAGAAGATTGCCGATCTCGGCTGGAATCCTTCCTACGTGCAGGAAGCGATGACATTTCCGACCGACTACAAGATCAACAAGACGCCGCGCGATCCGATGAAGCAGGTCCTGCGGTCCTACTTCCCGATGCAGGAAGAGAAGGACAACCGCGTCTATGGCGCGCTCGATGCGGCATTGCGCGGCGACATGTTCCGCAACGTCGAACCGCGCTGGGTCGAGTGGATGAAGCTCTTCCTGGCCATCATTCCCTTCCCGGAAATCTCCGCCGCCCGCTCAATGGCGATGGTCGCCCGTATCGCACCCGGCGAGGAACTCCGAACCGGCTTCACCATGCAGATGATCGACGAGTTCCGTCACTCGACGATCCAGATGAACCTGAAGAAATGGTACATGGAGAACTACATCGATCCGGCCGGCTTCGACATCACCGAGGAAGCTTTCGGAAAGTGCTACGCCACCACCATCGGCCGCCAGTTCGCCGAAGGCTTCATCACCGGCGACACGATGACCGCCGCCTGCATGTACCTGACCGTGGTTGCCGAAACCGCCTTCACCAACACGCTGTTTGTTGCCATGCCTTCGGAAGCCGCCCGCAACGGTGACTATGCGCTGCCGACCGTCTTCCTGTCGGTGCAATCGGACGAGAGCCGGCATATCGGCAACGGCCATTCGCTGCTGATGGCGGCGCTCAAGGAACCGGAAAACCACCTGCTGCTCGAGCGCGACCTGCGCTACGCCTTCTGGCAGAACCACGCGATCGTCGATGCCGCCATCGGCACCTTCATCGAATACGGCACCACCAACCGCGACAAGAACAAGGAGTCTTACGCGGAAATGTGGCACCGCTGGATCTATGAGGACTACTACCGCACCTACATGCTGCCGCTCGAGAAATACGGCATCAAGGTCCATCACGACGACGTCCAGGCCGCTTGGGAACGCATCACCAAGAAGAACTACGTCCACAAGGTCGGGCAGTTCTTCGCGGTCGGCTGGCCGGTCAATTTCTGGCGCATCGAAGCCCAGACCGACAAGGACTTCGAGTGGTTCGAGCACAAATATCCGGGCTGGTACGCCGAGTTCGGCGACTTCTGGAAATGGTACGCCAAGCTCAGCCACAAGGGCGAGAAGGTGCTGCTGTTCAACAGCGACGTCGGCTACGTCTATCCGCACCGCTGCTGGTCCTGCCTGGTTCCCTGCCTGATCCGCGAGGACATGGTGGTCGGTGAGATCAACGGCGAACTCTACACCTTCGCCCACGAGCTCGATCGCTGGACCGCCACGGTCGCCTTCGCCGACGAGTATCAGGGCCGTCCAACACCCGCGATGGGCCGCTTCAGCGGCAAGCGCGAGTGGGAGACGCTCTATGACGGCTGGGATCTGGCCGATGCCATCAAGGACCTGAACTTCGTCCGCTCCGACGGCAAGACGCTGGTTCCGCAGCCGCATCTGCGTTTCGACGACAAGGAGATGTGGACGCTCGACGATGTGCGCGGCAACACGCTCGGATCGCCGCTCAACGCGCTGCGTGCCATGTCGCCCGCGGACCGTGAGAAGCACCTGGCGGAATACCGGGCCGGCTTCACGATCAATCCCTGCAACTGATCAGGCAAAAGGGGGGCGGGTTCGTCCCGCCCCTACCTTTCACTGGAGGTCCGTATGTCGGAAACCCACACGGTCAGGCTCAGCCCAGTCGACGTCGAATTCGAGGTCGAGAATGGCGAAACGGTGCTCAACGCCGCATTCCGCCAGGGCATCGCCCTGCCGCACGGCTGCAAGGAAGGGCAATGCTCGGCCTGCAAAAGCGTGTTGCTCGAAGGCGAGGTCGACATGCTGAAATACTCGACCTTCGCACTCAACGACATGGAGAAGGAGAGCGGGCACGTCTTGTTGTGCCGTTGCATCGCCTACTCCGACCTGGAAGTCGAGCTTCTCAACTACGACGAGGAGATTCTGGCGAAAGCGATCGCCGTGAAAACGTACAAGGGCCGGATTGCTCGCATCGAGCAACTGACCCACGACATTCGCGGCATCGAAATCGAACTCGGCTCCCCGATGAAGTTTTGGGCGGGGCAATATGTCGACATCACGGTTACCACGCAAAAAGGGGAGACGATTACGCGCTCGTTCTCCATGGCAAATACGCCGGACCAAACCCAAAAACTCTCCTTCATCATCAAAAAATACCCTGAGGGAAAGTTCTCGGGAGAACTCGATTCCGGAGGCATCAGGGCCGGAGCCGAAGTCACCGTCGTCGGACCCTACGGGACCTGTTTCCGCCGCGACGAACGGCAAGGACCCCTGATCCTGGTCGGCGCCGGATCGGGCATGTCGCCGATCTGGTCGATCCTCAACGACCACCTGAAGAGCGGCGAGAAACGTCCGGTCTATTTCTTCTACGGCGCCCGCACCCGCAACGACCTGTTCTATCTCGACAGGATCGCCGAGCTGGTCGGCAATCATTCCGACGTCACCTTCATTCCCGTGCTGTCGCACGCGAGTGACGACGCCGAATGGCAGGGCGAACGCGGCTTCGTGCACCAGAGCGTCGACGCCAAGCTCAAGCAACTGGCGGTCGATGGGCAGGGCGATGTCCATGCCTGTGGCCCGCCGCCGATGATCGATGCGCTGCAGCCGGTCCTGTTCATGAACGGGTTCGAAACGGAGCGGATCTTCTTCGACAAGTTCACCACATCGGCAGGTGCAACGCCGGCCCATTGAGGGCGGCCGTGCCAAGCCAACCACAACTGCAACAAGGGAGAGAGACTATGCCTGCAACCTCGAGTTCTGTCGGATCCGGAGCCGCCGGCGCGGCGATCTTCGCCGATTCAGATAGCCGGAAATACCGGTATTTCGACCCGAAAGGCCAGCGCGCCACCCACTACGAGGACATGACGGTCGACGTTCAGCCCGATCCGGAGCGCTACCTGATCCAGGACTGGATCATCTCCTTCGCCGACGGCAAGGGCGCCTATGTCAAGCAGAACACCGCCGCGCAGAGTTCCAACTGGCATGCTTTCCGCGCCCCCGACCAGGAATGGGAGCGCACGCACTACCAGCGCCAGTCGAAGATCGAGACGATGGTTCAGAGCGTCATCAACAACGCCCGCAAATCGGGCGCACCGAAGACCTTCGACAAGGCCTGGGTCAAGATCCTGCAGACGCAGCTCGGCGCCTGGAAACACGCCGAATTCGGGCTCGGCACCTCGCTGATGCAGGCGCAGCGCTACGGCTACACCCAGATGATCAACAACGCGACGCTGACCAACTCGTCCTACAAGCTCAGGCTTGCCCAGGACATCACGCTCTACCTTGCCGAGATCGGCATGGACCTACCCGGCTGGGACGACGAACTCGGCAAGAAGGCCTGGCTTGAGGACAAGAACTGGCAAGGCACGCGCGAAGCGGTCGAGACCATCATGGGCGCGACCGACTATCTCGAACAGTATTTCGCCATCAACATCGTCTTCGAGCCGCTGGTGGGCGAAGTGTTCCGCTCCGGCTTCCTGATGCAGATCGCCGCCGCCAACCACGACTTCATCACGCCGGCGGTCATTTCGGCCGCCGAGGCCGACTACGAGCGCAACCTCGCCAACACAATCGACCTCATCCACATGCTCGCCAATGACGAGAAGCATGGCGCGGCGAACAAGAAGCTCTTCCAGGGCTGGGTCAAGAAACACGGCGCGCTCGCCGACAAGGCAGCCACCGGCCTGCAGCCGATCTGGTCGATGCCGCATTCCAAGCCGGTTGCGTTCGCGGATGTCCGCGCCAAATCCGAGGAGCGGATTGGCCAGATCCTCGGCGAACTCGGCCTCAAGCGCTGAAACAGGAGAACTTGTCATGTCACTAGCAGCACGCGACGCAACCCATTCCAACATCTTCAAGTCGATGAAGGACATCACCTTCGAGCAGACGATTTCGCATCAGTGCGGCGTCACCATGAACGACTCGGTCGAGGCTCGCGCCATCGCCGAATTCATGGGCCAGAAGCCGGGGGTGACCATCACCTACCAGCCGGCGCTGATCCGCATCGACGGCGACGGCAAGCTGATCTTCAAGATGGACGCGATCGGCGAATATCTCGGCCGCGAGATTTCGGCCGAGACCTTCGAGGTCAACACCTCCACCCACTACGGCCGCATGGTTCGCGTCGACGACAACACCGTGATCCTGTTCGGCAACATGGACGAGATGTTCGAATACATCGAATAGCCGCCACGAAAATCCGGCGCGCCGCGCGAGTGCGGCGCGCCGAACCGATCAACGCGATTGCTGCGGAGGCAACAATGTACAGGACACCGGAAGGCAAGGACATTTTCGTGGTCGACGGCCACACTCATTTCTGGGACGGCAGCCCGGAGAACCAGAAGAATATCCACGGCAAGCAGTTCATCGAGTGCTTCTATGCCTATCACACGGGCCTGAGCCCGAAGGACCAGCTGTGGGAGAAGAGCAAGTTCGAGAAGTACAGCGCTGACGATCTCTATCGCGACCTGTTCATCGACGGTCCCGACGATGTGGCGATCGTCCAGTCGACCTATCTCAAGGACTTCTACAAGAACGGCTTCAACACGATCGAGCGCAACGCCGAGGTGGCCAAGCGCTATCCCGAGCGTTTCATCGTCAACGGCGCCTTCGATCCGCGCGACGGCGAGAAGGCGCTTGAATACATCCACTTCCTCAAGGAGACCTACAACGTCAAGGGCGTGAAGATGTACACGGCCGAATGGAACGGCGCTTCCAAGGGCTGGAAGCTCACCGATCCCGATGCCTACAAATGCTTCGAACTCTGCGACAAGCTCGGCATCCGGAACATCCACGTCCATAAGGGCCCGACGATCATCCCGCTCTCGAAGGACGCCTTCGACGTCCATGACGTCGACCACGCGGCGACGGATTTCCAGAACCTCAACTGGATTGTCGAGCATTGCGGCCTGCCGCGCCTCGACGATTTCTGCTGGATCGCGACGCAGGAGACCAACGTCTATGGCGGCCTGGCGGTTGCGTTGCCGTTCATCCATGCGCGCCCGCGCTATTTCGGCGAGGTCATCGCCGAGCTCCTGTTCTGGCTCGGGCCGGAGAAGATCCTGTTCGGTTCCGACTATGCGATCTGGACGCCGCGCTGGCTGGTCGACAAATTCTGGGCCTATCAGATCCCGCAGGACATCGCCGCCGAACGGGGCGTGCAGCTGACCGACGAGATCAAGGAGAAGATTCTCGGCCTCAACGCCGCGCGTCTTTACAACATCGACGTCGAGGCCAAGAAGAAGGCGCTGGCCAGCACGC
This sequence comes from Mesorhizobium sp. P2_E6, assembly GCF_056403835.1. Classification (NCBI taxonomy): domain Bacteria; kingdom Pseudomonadati; phylum Pseudomonadota; class Alphaproteobacteria; order Hyphomicrobiales; family Phyllobacteriaceae; genus Mesorhizobium; species Mesorhizobium sp. P2_E6. The sequence continues at coordinate 608,207 of NZ_JBFUEQ010000002.1, read as the reverse complement.
CCTTCAGCATCGCTGCGGAGTAGGGGCCATGGCAACCGCCAGCGTTTCCGGCAGCCGCGAGAAGGAACTCTGGCGGCGCCTTGATGAGGTAAACGACCCGGAACTCGACGAAGCCATCACCGAGATGGGCTTCGTCGAGCGGGCAGAGGTGATGGGCGACGGCAGCGCCGAGGTCGACTTCCGCCTGCCGACCTACTGGTGTTCGCCCAACTTCGCGTTCCTGATGCTGGACGGCGTCCGCAAGGCGCTCGACCAGCTCTCCTGGGCGCCGGACTATCGCGTCAAGTTGCACGACCACATGTTCGCGGAGGAGGTCAATCGCGGCATGGAAGCCGGCAAGACATTCGGCGACATCTTTGCCGTGCTTGCCGAGGACCAGGATCTCGCCGCCTTGCGCGAGACCTTCAGGATGAAGGCCTTCAAGCGACGCCAGGAGGCGGTTTTGCGCGGCCTGCGGCTGCACGGCCTGACCGATCGGGAAATCCTTGGCATGGACCTTGCGGCCTATGACGTCGCGCGGTTCGAGCCGGGCGAGGCGGCCAAGCAGAAGCCGAGATACAGGGCGGCCCTGCTCGAGCGTTTTCTCGATCGCCGGGCCGACGATCCCGTCTTCGTGACCTGGGAAGGCCAGCCCATACCGCCTGGCGCACTCGGTGCTCATCTCGCCGAGCTGCGCGGTGTGCGCATCAACATGGAGTTCAACGGCGCGCTGTGCCGGGGGCTCAAGCAGACCAGATACAAGGAACTGGATGTGGTCGACGGCGAACCGACGCTGGTCGATTTCATTCTGGATCGCGTGCCGGCCAGGACCGCACCGACCGCCTGAAGCAGAGCTGACAGCAACGGCCTCCCTTGCACGAGGCCCCTAACCAACAACCCGCCCGTAAGGCGGAAGGAGGAATCATGCCCAAGATAATGCTTCACAACTCCGAGGCCCGCCGTGCTCTCGCCCGTGGCGTCTTCCGGCTCGCCGCCGCCGTCGAGCCGACGCTCGGCCCCAAAGGCATGAACGCCATGATCGACCGACCGATCGGCACGCCGATGGTGACCCGCGACGGTGTCAGCATCGCCTCCGAGATCGAACTGCACGACCGTTTCGAAAACATGGGCGCGCAGGTCGTCCGCGAAGTGTCGATGCAGACCAACGAGATCGCCGGCGACGGCACCACGACGGCCATCGTGCTCGCCAACGCGCTCATCCAGGGTGGTGTCGAGGCGAATGAGCGCGGGGTGAAATCCGTCGATCTGTGCAAGGGCATCGACCTTGCCGTGGCGTCGGTGGTGGCGGCGCTCAAGGCTTCCGCCAAACCCGCCAAGGGCAACGGGATCCTGGCCTCGGTCGCCAATATCGCGGCGACCAACATCAAGCTTGGCGCGCTGGTGGCGGAAGCCCATCGGCGGGTGGGCGCCGAAGGCGTCATTACCACCGATTTCAGCGTTACCACCGAGACCACGCTCGATGTCGTCGAGGGCATGTCCTTCGAACGCGGCTACCTCTCGCATCACATGGTGACCGACCAGGAGAAGATGGAGGCGGTGCTCGAACGGCCCTACATCCTGATGACCGACCTCAAGATCAAGGAGCCCGGGCAGCTCGATGCGGTGCGCCGCATTGCCGACGCGGATGGCCGGCCGCTGCTGGTCGTGTCCGAGGAAATGTCGCCGGAGGTGGTGGTGACGCTGCTCGGCAAGCAGGGACCGGGACGGTACCTGGTCGTCCATCCGCCGGAATATGGCCACTGGCGCAAGGCGATGATGGAGGATCTGGCCATCATCACCGGCGGCAGGGTGATCGCGCGCGATCTCGGCGGCCGGCTCGAGGACGTCACCGCCGAGGATCTCGGGACGGCCGACCGGGTGAAGACCAGTTCGTCCTACACCTCGATCATTCGCGGCGGCGGCGACCCCGGCGCAATCGCTTCGCGCCGTGCCCAGGTGCAGCGTCAGTATGAAGCCTCGCAGCCCAACATCGACCAGGACAAGCTGCGCGAACGCCTGGCCAAGCTCTCCGGCGGCACCGCGATCCTCTACGCCGGCGGTGTCACGCCGGTCGAGCAGAAGCGGACCATCCAGCTGATCGAGGATTCCTTGAATGCGGTGCGCGCCGCGTCCGAGGAGGGGGTGGTCGCCGGCGGTGGTTCGGCACTCGCGCAGATCGCGCCGCTGCTCGACAAGGTCGCGGCCGGCGTCGATGGCGATGTCGCCGAGGGCGTGCGCCTGGTGCGCTCGGTCCTGTCGCGGCCGCTGTGGCGCATCGCCGCCAATGCCGGCGCCGATCCCGAAGCGGTGGTGGTCGAGGTCACCCGCATCAATGGCGGCTATGGCTACAACGCCTCGACCGGCGCGTATCAGAATATGTTCGAGGCAGGCATCATCGATCCGGTCCGCGTGACCTACACCGCGCTCGCCAACGCAGCTTCCGTGGCGACGCTAATCCTGACCACCGAAACGCTGATTGGCGATCTCGCCGAGGATGAGGATCCGACGGCCGGTCCGGCGCGTGGCGGCGGCTCGGAAAAACTCGGCCGCGCCTGAAGCAACATTGCAACGCAACGATTTCGACGTTGAAAGGACACGACGATGAAAGCTGCCAGACTCTACGAATACGACCCGAAGATGAATGTTCGGCTCAAGATCGAGGAGGTCAAGGCGCCGACGATCACCGCGCCCGACGAGGTGATCGTGCGGGTCGGCGCCGCCGGTCTCTGCCGTACCGATTTGCACATCATCGAAGGGGTGTGGAAGCCGACGATGGATCCCGAAGGCACGCTGTTGCCCTACATCATGGGCCACGAGAATGCCGGCTGGGTCGAGGAGGTCGGCAGTGGCGTCCGATCGGTCAAGCGCGGCGACGCGGTGATCTGCCACCCCTTCCGCTCATGCGGCATCTGCCTCAACTGCCGCCATGGCGAGGACATGTATTGCGACAACGGCCAGTTCCCCGGCCTTGGCATGAATGGCGGTTTCGCCGAATATTTCATCACCAGCGAACGCTCGCTGATCAAGCTGAATGCCAACATCACGCCGATCGAGGTGGCGCCGCTGGCCGATGCCGGCATCACCGCCTACCGCGCCGCCAAGCGCGCCGCCAAGCTCCTGCGGCCGGGGAGTTACTGCGTGCTCCTCGGCATAGGCGGGCTTGGGCATATCGCTCTGCAATCGCTGCACGCGATTTCGGGTTGCCGCATCATCGCCGTCGATCGCGAGCCGGCAGCGCGGGTGCTGGCCAAGGACCTTGGCGCCGACTTCGTCCTCGATGGCGGACCAAACATTGTCGAGGAAGTCAGTCAGATCACCGGCGGCGGGGCGCATGTGGTGATCGATTTCGTCGGTGAACTCGGTGTCGAGAACATCTGCTGGAAGATGGTGCGCAAGGGCGGGCAACTGTTCGTCGTCGGCTATGGCGGCAACATCAACGTACCGACCGCGCATCTCGTCATCGAGGAGATCAACATCGGCGGCAGCCTGGTCGGCAATTTCACCGAGCTTGTCGAACTGATGGAGCTCAACGCCGACGGCAAGGTGAAGATGCACTACACCGAATACAATCTCGCCAGCATCAACACCGCGCTCGACGATTTCAAGAACCGCCGGTTCACCGGTCGTGGTGTCATCGTTCCCTGAAGGCGATTTCGGTCGCCGAACTTTCCCCGACCCGCGGCGCGAATGCCGCGGGTTTTTTTGCCGATGATTGGATCTAGTGCATGTCGCCCAAAAGTGACCCGCGATGCGCTTTAGAGGAAACCGCGCCGGATGCCGTATTGGCCGAGTTTGCGATAAAGCGTCGGCCGTGAAATGCCGAGCCTCAACGCGACCTTGCTGAGATTGCCGCCCTCCGCGACAAGCGCATTCTTGATCGCCTGGCGTTCTCCATCCTCGAATGTACACACGGGTGCTTCAAGCATGGTCGTGGGATGGTCGCTGTGCATGGCCATTGCGTTGCGGTTGCCCGCACTGATTTCTTCGGGAAGGTCCTGGAGTCCGATCGTGCCGTCGCGCGCCAGTATATGCAGCCGCTCGACCAGGTTCTTCAATTCGCGCACATTTCCCGGCCAGCGATAGGCCAGCAGCGCGTCGAGTGCTTCATTTGAAAACTCCAGGGGATCAGTGCCCGCCAGTTTTGCGATCTGACGATTGAAATGCTCGACCAGCAAGAGCACGTCGTCGCCGCGCTCACGCAGGGCCGGCACATGAATCGAGACCGCGCCGATGCGGTAATAGAGATCGCTGCGGAAGCGTCCGGCCGCGACTTCCTGCTTGAGATCGCGATTGGTCGAGGCGACCAGTCGCACGTCCACCGGCCGGCCTCTCGAGTCGCCGATGCGGTGAACGACGCGCTCCTCAAGGACACGCAACAGGAAGGGCTGGATTTCGAGCGGCAACTCGCCGATTTCGTCAAGGCTGAGCACACCGCCATTGGCGAGTTCGAAGATGCCCGGCTTGCCGTCCCGCGAAGCTCCGGTAAAGGCTCCGCCCACGTGACCGAACAATTCGCTGCCGAACAGCTCCTTGGTGATTGCGCCACAGTTCATGGCGATGAACGGGTCGTTTTCGGTGCGCCGGCTGCCGGCATGGACAAGCCGTGCGAACAGCTCTTTGCCGACACCGGTTTCGCCTTCTATCAGCAGCGAGGTGACACCGTTCGATCCAGCCACCCGGGAAGCGACATCGACGGCGGCCAGCAATTTTTCGCTTTCGCCGATGATCATCGCCGCGGCTACCCGCAGGTGTTTGTCCCCCTCCCGGCGCATCACCGTCATGCTCGAGACAGCCGGTACGGAGGGAAACACCAAGGCCGCGCCACGAAGGTCGCCATCCAGCTTTAGCGGCGTGACATGGCAGGATCGCAGGTGCGCCGGCAGCGCGTTGGCAAGATCGGTCTCCGAGCCGGAGGCCGGCAGGTTCATGAGCCAACGTCCGCGGCCCGGCTCCATCGGGCCGTCCATCATCTCCGTCGCGTCGCCGTTGGGCACGTTGTTGCAGAAGATCGCGCGGCCACGATGATCGACGATCACCAACCCGTCTTTCCGGCGGTAGCTGGGTGCCGAGGAAATAAAGGCTTCGAGCAGGCGCGTGCGCTGCTCCTGCTGCTGTTCGGCGAGAGCCTTTTCGATTTGCCTGGCGGTGGCGGCGACGAGCGCCGTGTTGTGCGGCCGGAAGATCGGCGAATAGCCCGACAGGTCGACAACGCCGATGATCTTGCCGTCCAGGGGATCGCGGATCGGCGCGCCGGCGCAGGTCCAGGATTTGATGCCGGCACAGAAATGTTCGGCCGCGTGAACGAAAATCGGTTCGCCGGTCCACAGCGCGGTCCCAATGCCGTTGGTTCCAACGGCATCCTCGTTCCATTTGCCGCCGACTGCCAGATGGATGTCCATGCCGTCATGCAGTGTCTTCTTGTCGCCGATGGCGTCGATCAGCACGCCATCGCTGTCGGCAAGCACCAGCATCGCTCCCGTTCCGTCCAGCAACTGGCCAAGCGACGCGAATGACCGCCTCGCCGCCGAGAGCAGTTCGGCATTGGCGCGGGTCAGATATTCGATCTCGTTCCGATCGCTGTTCAGCGGCGCTTCGATGCCCTGCGCATTGATGCCGCCGGTGGCGCTGCGGTACCAGGAATCGTGGATCAGCGAGCGGACGTGGACCGGATCGCGGGCGCATGTCGGCTCGTCGGAGAGAAAACTCTCCCAGGCGCGCATGGTGGCGCGCTCGTCATAGTCGATGTTATCCAGGATCAATTGTCCGGTGGCCATTGAAGCGCGCGCCGGAAGTGCATCGGTCTTCATCTGATCGGGGCCGTTCGCGTGTCTCATTCAGCCATCACAGTACCTTTGAGGTATGCCATTTCTGTATGCTGTCGCGGATTGGACGTGCAGGAGACGCCCGAACGCCGGTCGTCAGTCGATGCCGAGTTTGGCACCGATGTCGGCGGCAAGCTGGTCTTCGGAATAGGTCGTGGTCACCCTGGATCCATCCAGATCGGCAAGGGCCTGCGCGATGGTTTCGTCGACGGGCGAGAAAAACCCGTTCTGTTTCGTTGCCAGGACGAAGATCTGGTCTCCGTCCCGGTTGCGGATGTCGCCGATATGATGAAGCTGGCGGCCGGTGTTCTGATCCTTGGAGATCACGCGGCCGTTCATGGTGACACGGATGGACGGGCTCGCTTCGGAGGCGGTTGCCACGCTGCCGCCGACATGGATGATCAGGCCTTCCGCCTTGGGTTGCTGGCGTGGCTGCCTGGAAGCTGAATAGCCGCCGCCGCTGATCTGGTCGGCAAGGCGAACGATGGTCGAGCGGTTCTGCTCGATCAGCCTTTTGACCTGGACGTCCTCGCGCCGCGGGCCATCCCGCTTGGAGATGATCTCAACCATGAATCCTCCCAGATTCGCTCGGGCTTGGCCGAGGGTACGGCTCACTTCTTGTTCTTTTGAGGTGAGCCTACACCGCCTCGGTGAGGTTCGCCATCGATAACATATAGCACCAGAGTTCCGGTCGCTGGTAGCAGGTGGCTGCTACACATTTGGAAGCGGACGACAAACGATAAATGACTTCAGGGTCGCCTGTGGGAGAGTCCGTGCGGCCGCACTGATCGATGTTGGCTGCCGATCCCTCAGGTGGGTACGAGCCCATAGGCAAGGCCCATCTTCGTCCTTGCCATGGTGGTTGATGACGCGTCCACCAGAAGGCGTTTGCCCCAGCTCTCGTCCCGATCGATTTGAAAGCCGACGTCGCGCAACATGGCAAACAGGCATTCCCTGTTGGGGACCCAGAAATTGGTGATGTCGCCGGCAAGTGTCCCTGCTTCGTAGTACTGCGCGACCGCGACGCCGGGCATCAGCTCCGGTTCGAACTGCGTTTCAACAAGCAGGCGGCTCCGACACAGCTGCGCAACGATGTTCAGCGCGCGCATCATATCGGGCAGATGGTAAAGAACACCTAGAAACAGGACGATATCGAACTCGCCAATATCGGAGCCGGGAATGTCGTACAGGTTCATCTGCCGGTAGTCGAATTCCAAACCGGTAAGTTGCTCCATGGCTTCGAATCCATGGCCATTCTTGGCCCGATAATCGACCACCGTTACCTGTGCTCCGCGGCGAGCCATGTTCATCGAAAAAAAGCCGTCCGACGGGCCTATGTCCAACACCTGCAGGCCGGTCATATCTTTAGGCAATCGCAGTTTTTCGAGCAGGAACTGGGGATCGTAGGAGCCCGGCGTGACCACGCCGGGGTACACTTCAAATTTGTGGTGCCAATGCGGCACCTTTGAAACGGTCGCGCGGGCTCTGTCTTGGTCACCGGAGGTCACTGGTGCTCTGGAGTGCATCTCTCTAATCTCCAATCCAAGTCCTGCTTCTATCAGGAGACAAAAATTTGCCCCGAACATCACATGCCGGTTATGTGCGCCAGGCGGCGACTATGCATGCGGGGTCCATCGTTGCCAACAGTTCAACTGATGTCCCCGACCGCAATCGGGAGCGCATGGCGCCGTCCCTCCGCAGGGTTCGATCGCCTTTTGGTGCCGGACGCGTATCCTTGGAACTCTTATGACCAGCAGAACCGCCATAGTTGTCGTCGGGATGCACCGCAGCGGCACGTCCGCGCTGGCGCGCATGCTCAGCCTTCTCGGTGCCTCCCTGCCGCGCAACCTCAACCCAGCGGGTCTGGGCAACGAGATCGGCCATTGGGAGCCGGAAGCCGCCGTGCGCCTCAACGACCAGATCCTGGATCTGGCGGAATCGCCCGTAAACGATGTCAAGGGACCGTCGAGCGAATGGCTGCAACGGCCCGCGGCACAAGCCTTCATCGACAGGTTGAAAGATCTGATCGTCGATGAATATGGCGACGATCCGCTCTTCGTGCTGAAGGATCCGCGGATCTCGCTCCTTTTTCCCTTGTGGCGCGCCGCGCTGGCCAAACTGGAAATACGGTGCGTCGCGGTCGTCATCTCGCGCAATCCCATGGAAGTCGCGCTTTCGCTGGCGAAGCGACAGAGCCTCGCAGGTGACTGGCAATCCTGGCCTCTGGAGCGGGGAGGCCTGCTGTGGTTGCGGTACAATCTGGCCGCCGAGGAACACACGCGCGACGTCGACAGGGCGTTCTGCGACTATTCGACGTTGCTGGACGACTGGAGGTCGGTCGCCCGCCGCCTCGGCGATGAACTCAAGATCGCGTGGCCAAGATCCATCCCGGATGCCGCTGCCGAGATCAATGGCTTTCTGTCGCGGGAACTGCGGCACCATCAAGAACCCGAGGATCTGGATTGCCGTCAGGGCGTGTGGTCTGCATGGATCGCGCCGATCTTTTCCGAACTGCGTGGCGCTGCCGAAGGCCGCGTGCCTGATCCGGCCGTTTTCGGCGCGGTGAAGCAGTCATTCGACGATGTCTATGCCGGCATTCAGCATCCGCCTGCGCCGCCGCGATCGTCAGGCCGCCTACGCGTCATGCGTCGGGGCGCGGGCAAGCGAAAAATATGCCTTGTCGGCGACCTGTTTTGGAAGCCTGTCCAGGGTGACGGCGCGGCGAGAGCCGCGGTTGGCGCCGCCATAGCCGCCGGCATCGACGTTTCCATCGTCGACATCGGCGCATTTACCGAGGCGGACGAGAATGCCTTCGCGGCCTTTGCCGAAAACCATTCCTTCGACATCGAACATCTCGACGCAGACGGCCCGCTGGACCAGCCGCCCTTTCTGGCTTCAACGATCCAGTTGTTGAGACACCTCCGCGCCAAGCACTTCGACGTCATTCTTTTTCAGGACCGGGATGGCCTTGGCCATGCCAGCGCCGTGGCAAAGCAGACGGGACTGACTTTCGACGGCGTGTCGCTGGCCGTTGTGGCCGTGGGAAGCGCCGACTGGATCAGGCGGCAGGAAGGCGAATTTCCATCAAGCCTGGTGACGATTGGCATCGAGCATCTGGAAAAAATCGAACTCGAGCGAAGCACCGCCCAGGCGATCATCGCCGCCAACAGCAATGCCGTGAAGGGCGAGGTCGGTCGATATGTACAAAGCTTGCAGGTCGCCCTGGAAGAGCGATCGAAAGATGCCAGGGAGGCAGCGCGTTACGCGAACTCCCTGGAAGACACATTGGCCCAGTTGCGGAAGGCGAACGAGGCCGCGGCCGAATACGCCAGAAGCCTTGAACAGTCCCGGGCCCAGGCCGAGGAGGCCGCCAGCGGCGATGCCCTGAAGGGCGAGGTTGGCCGATATGTGCACAGCTTGCAGGTCGCCCTGGAAGAGCGGTCGAAAAATGCCGAGGAGGCGGCGCGTTACGCGAGATCCCTTGAAGAGACGGTGGCTCAGCTGCGGGAGGCGAATGACGCCACGACCGAATACGCCAGAAGCCTAGAACAGTCGCGGGCCCAGACCGAGGAGGCGGCGCGTTACACGAGCTCCTTGGAAGACACAGTGGCCGAGTTGCGGGAGGCGAACAAAGCCGCGACCGAATATGCGAGAAGCCTCGAACAGTCGCGGGCTGAGACCCAGGAATATGCCAGGACGCTTGCGGCAGAGCTGGAAAAAATCAACTCCGCTGTCGAAGGCGGACGGTAAAAAGCTCACTGTTTGCGGCGCATGTTTTGGTTTGCGCCGCCGTCGGTGGTTCAGGAAAAGAGCCGGAAGCGGGCGAGATACCAGATTGCCCTGACCCCATCGCGCCATCCGATTTTCTTGCCTTCCTCGTAGGTGCGGCCGAAATAGCTGATGCCGATCTCGTAGATCCGCCAGCGGCCGGCAAGCGCGATCTGGGCGCTGAGCTGAATTTCACAACCAAAGTCGTTGCAGGTCAGACGAAGCCGGCTCATGACGTCTCGCGTGAACATCTTGTAGCAGCACTCGATGTCCGTCAGCGTCTGGTTGTAGAGAAGATTGAACACCAGGGAGATGAAGCGATTGGCCAGATAATGGTGGAAATAGAGCGAGCGATGAGGCCGGCCATAGAAGCGTGAGCCGTAGACGACATCTGCAACTTTTCGCCTGACGATAAGGTCATACATAACGGTCCAATCCGCAGGATCGTATTCAAGGTCCGCGTCCTGGATGACGATGACGTCGCCCTCAACGGCCGCCAGCCCGGTCTGCAGCGCGGCACCTTTTCCGCTGTTTCTGTTGTGATGGAACACGCGCACGGTGACCCGGGCAATCTCCGGTTCCTCGGTGAAGACCAGACCTCCGTCGATGTCGACGGTCAGGGACGTGGCGCAGCGAGAACCGGTCGGAAAATTGGCCTTGAGCCACTCGCGGGTGCCGTCGGAGGAGCCGTCATCCACGATGATGATTTCCTTCGTCACGGCGGGAAGTGCTGTGCTCACCATCGCCAACACGTGCGGCAATGTGACTGCTTCGTTGAAGACCGGTACGATTACGGAAAGCATGGAACCTCGAGGCCGGAAAGTCGCCTGTTGTGTGGAACCCGACACTGCCGGCTAGGACAAAGCGACCATCGCGATCATAACGATGCCAATGGTGGCGAAGAGCGCGCGGTAACACCGTTGCAGTCGATAGAGGCTCTCGGACGTCAGGCCGGCCAGCATGGCGCGGCGCGAAGCCCACAGATGTACCGGAATGAATGCGGCGGCAAAGACGAGGGCGAACGGAACCAATCCGAGCACGGCCAGCGCGACCATGAGCGCATATGCCGAGATAAAAAGCACGAGGCCTGCGACAAAACTCCTGGTCTTGCCAAACGCCACGGCGTTCGTCCGTATGCCGTTGAGCAAGTCGACGTCATAGTCGCGCGCCTCATGCGTGAAATGACCGGCGGTGAATACCAGCCCAAAGAAACAACTGACGACGAGGCCCTGTGCGTTGATCGCGCCAAAAGCCGCATAGCCGAGCAGGAAATGCATGCAACCGCCGATAAAATGCAGGGCCGAGCTGAAGAGCGGCGCACCCTTCAGATGCAGGGTCGGGCTGGAATACCAGGCGCTTAGCCCAGCTACCGTTATTGCAACAACGAGTGCCCTCGTATTTATCAGCCCAAACAGGAGCAGACTGATCGCCAGCAATGAGCCGGCAAGATAGCCGACTTCCCTGCGTGTCAGACCTTTTGCCGCGAATGTTCGGCTGGCTCGGTCCGGGTCTTTGAGATCTCCGTCGATTCCCGACCAGTCGTTGAGGACAAACACATGAGCCATCAGGCACAGGTTGCCGGCTATCAAAATGGCTACGGTCAGCGCGTGGCTCGCTGACAGCGCTCCGATCGAAAGGACCGCACCGATGATCGGAGTGGCCTGAAGCGCCGCGACTTCATCGAAACGGATGCAAGAAAGCCAACGGGACAGCTGTGTCGCCCGGGGGCGAGTTTGACCGACTGTGTCGCTCGCGATTTGCGTCACTTCTCACCACATTTTTGTTCCGGGCCGCCGGAACCACAAGGAAGCTTTGATAGCATACGTTCGTTCTCGAAATAGAGCCGCAACCACAGCGCATATCCGAAATCTTGCGACCAATAGAATCGTTTCACGGTCGCTGTAAGGTCATTGTGATACAGGAGCGGAGGCGTATCGCTCATCAAGGAAAAGTCATCCGCAGCAATATCGGTCAGCAGTTCGGCCGTGCGTTGATAGGCAGCATATGAGCCGGCATGGCTGTCCATTTGCCGAAGCTGGTCGGCGGCGCGCAGCCAGATTTCTTGTCCGGGAATGTCGGTCCGCAGTTGCGCCTGTGGGAACTGCGGCAAGCAGCCGGCCTTCTCCAGGTCCGCCAACCGCAGATTTATCATGAGCGGCGCACCGGCGTAGTAGACCCAGATGTCGTCGTCGCCCGCTTTTTTCGAGAGCGCTTCGCACAGCGATCGCGCGGCCGGTTTGTCCACCTGTTCGAGAAACAGGAATATGTGCATCTGGATTCCGACATCCGCCGGATTGGCGTCGCGTCCGGGATCGAGGCATTGGTATTTGTCCCGTGGCGCAAGCCAGGTCTTGTAGAGCCCGTCAGGCCGTCTGAACTGGGTTATCGTGGCAAGCGCGGGTTGCAGCAGTTCGCTCTTTTCGCTCGGCGCGACCCGCCAAGCCAGGGCGGTGTCATCGGAATCGGGCGTGATGGCGCAGCCAAGAGTGCCGATCGTCGGCGCATCTGGTCGACCGTGATATCGAACGAGGCCGCTCGGCTCGATCTGAGCGGCCAGGAACTGGCGCGTCCTTGCAAGCATGTCGCTTGCGCCCGCGGTTTCGGCCACGGGGCCGGCGACATCAAGCATGACGGCATTGAGATAGGTGTTCATTTCCTGGCGCGGCTGCTCAAATCGCGTCGCGCTCGTAAAGGAGGTCAGCCAATAGCCGCCGGCCTGCTGATGACTTGCGAGCGTTTGCCGGGCGCGCCGCGCCGCACTTGGAAGATCCGTCACATGCTCAAGCGCCTCATTGTCCGGCGCCAGGACGAAGGAGGTCTGCTTCATGAGACGCGGCTCGCCGCCCTCCGTGGCGCGCACCAGCACCGCCAACAGATGCTCACCCGGACCCACCTGGTCGATTGGAATGGTGATGCGCCAGCCAGCCTGGCTCGCCTGGCCCATCGCCTTCTCGACATCGGTCCTGGCAAAGAATTCCCGCGTTGCGGCGCCCCATTGGCCATCGATCAGAACGGCGACGTCGCTGGGGGAGTGGTTGTTGGTGAGCGCCCATCCGAGGACCTCAAGCTGCCTGCCTGCTTCACCGCCGGTGCCTTGACCGGGGGGCAGGACATTCACCGCATCGATGTTGCCATGCAGATCGACGATCAGGTCGGCCTGGACATGCGGGTGACGGAGTTCGGCGACAAACGCTGCGTTGTGGACGTCCCAGGCAGGTTGCATTCTGCCCGGTCCGTGAGCGGTGACGATGGGCGTGTCGGCGATGCCGGTATACCAGAAGGCGCCGATCGTCTGGATCGAGATCGCCACGAGCGATGCAAGTCCGAATGCCACACGCCCGTTCCGGGACAGGGCCTTCACGACAGGTGGCAGCATCCACATCAGCATGGGCAGCATGTCGGTGAGCCATCGGGGGCCCCAAGAGATGCCCTGCCGCCAATCGATCATGGCGTAGAACGACACTTGCACGATCATGGCGCAGCCAATGGCTATCGTCAGCCCTCGTCCTGAGCGCTCAAGTACGACGCGACGACAAAAAATGGGAACGAACAGCAGGAACGGGGAGAAGACGAAGAGCCCTCGGGTCGGACTGACAAGAAGGCCCGCGATGCCGCCCACTATGTCGTGGTTGAAATCGCCGGGCCGAACATGCAGCGCGTAAGCCCCCGCGATATTGCCGACGATCAAGAGATTGTAGGCCAGGGTCAAAGCGACCGGGACCATGCCCGACAAGACGAAAAACGGTCTCATCCGGCCAGCCCACCACAGGCCATAAATACCCAGACCTGCCGCCAATATGGCATCGGGCTGGCGGTTGGCCGCGATAAGCCCACAAAGCAGCCCTGCGAGAACGACCCGCAATGTCGTGCCCGGTCCGGTGAGCAAAAGCATGGTGGCCACGACCAACAGCTGGGCGAGCCCATGCATCCAGAGGGCCTGGCTGCTGATGACCCATGTCGTCGTGCCAAATGCGTAAAGCAGGCTCAGAATGGCGGCCAACCCTTCATCGGTCCGCCGCCGCAGGAGCAAATAGAGCAAACCGACGGACACCGCCGCCAGCGAAGAAGCGCAAAGCTTTTCCATGATCCGGGCGACTTGGTCGAACATTAGCGGATCGCCACCATGGCGGTTCAGATAAATGACTGCCGGCAGATAGAACGGGGAGAGGATGACAGGAACGACAATGGGAAATTTTGATACATATCGGTCTCCCCCAATCTTCAGGATCCAATGAGCAGTGCCATCCTTCTCTGGCGTTGCCGGAGGCTTTCGTCCTTGAGCCACCGTGGTTAGAATTGGATTCAAGGTCAGGCTGTGATTCTGCCAGATTGAAAAGGGCAGGTAGCGCGCCGCATAGCTGTCCGCCGCTGTGATCGACCGCATATTGGCGTTGTAGACGAACAGGGAGAGGAGCCCAAGCAGCAGCGCCATTGCGACATCGCGAGCGCGAATGCGCCGGAAAGCCGGCGTCGAAATTGCCTGGCTATGGACGTGGGCCGTAATTGCCGCGGTCACCAATAATTTTCCCCATCAGACTTTCCATCGAAGCTCATAGTGGCGCGCGCGGTGCTCGACAATGATCGCCATGGCGCGTCAACAGGAACATTAGGAATGTTGAAGCCAAGCCTGGTCGCCGGCGTTCCCGGGAGGCAAGATTGCCAGCGTTGAAGACGCCCACATCGGGGCGGGCAAATCTGATTGGTATCGGCGCGCCGCGCACTGCCACCAGCAGCCTTGCAAGGATGCTCGGCGCCACGCGAGACGTCTTTGTCCCCGAGGAGAAGGAAATCAACGGCTTCGGTATCGACGATGACGTCACCGAGGCTCGATACGATACGCACTTCGCTAAGGCGGCGGTCGACCACCGCTATCTCGCCGACATTTCGCCCGTCTATCTCTCAAGCGCGCAGGTGGCGGAGCGCATAAGATCTTACAATCCGCAAGCAAAGATCATAGCGACTCTGAGAGAGCCGGTCAGCCGTGTGATCTCGCAGTACCGGCACATGAAGGGAAAGATCGACGCATCGCTGGGGCCGGAACTAAGCCTGGACATAAATTCGTATATCAGGAATGGCTTGATTGGGTTCGCCAGTCATAGAGCGCAGGATAATTCCTGGTATTCTGCGTCCATGAACATCGAACATTCTTTCTACGGCAGGCATCTGCGCCGCTATTATCAATCCTTTCCGCGCAAGCAAATACTGGTCTTGATCTATGAGGACCTGATCCGCCCGCACCCGGTCCGCGAAAAGGGGGCATGGGAGCAGCAATTGCAGCAGTTTCTCGGCGTCAGGGTGAGCCAGAAGTACTGGGACAATCGCGCGGAAGGCTTCGAAACGGAAATCGCCGACGACGTTGCAGGCGATCTGAAAAAGCTGTTCGCGACCGAAGTTTCCATGGCCAGCGACCTGACCGGTCGCGATCTGGTTGGGCTATGGGGGTACTAGAGCGTCCCCCGGTCTCCTAAAACCCGGAAACGTGGTTCGAGGAGACCCGATGCATATCGACCTCCACCATCTCGGCGACCAGATCCTCCAGTCCAACCGTGGGACTCCAGTCCAGAACTTCTTTCGCAAGAGAAGGGTCGCCGACAAGAAGGTCGACTTCCGAGGGTCTGTAGAAAGCCGGATCGACGGATACAACGACGTTCCCGGTGGCTCGGTCTATGGCCATCTCGTTGTGCCCCGTTCCTTGCCAGTCCAGGGAGATGCCGCAGGCGCTCGCGGCCAATTCGACAAAATCGCGAACGGTGTGCGTTCTTCCGGTCGCCACCACGAAATCCATCACAGTCGTCGTTTGCAGCATCCTCCACATCGCGTCGACGTAGTCCCTGGCGTGGCCCCAATCTCTTTTCGCCTCCAGATTTCCGACCCGCAGCGGCCCTTCGCCCCTCAATGCGTATTTGGCCATGCCAAGCGTCACTTTTCGAGGGAGAAACTCCACGCCCCTTAAAGGCGACTCGTGATTGAAGAGGATGCCGCTGCAGCAATGCAGCCCGTATGCTTCCCGGTAGTTCACGACAGTCCAATGCGCGAACAGTTTGGCGATGCCGTAGGGACTGCGCGGATAGAAAGCGGTTTTTTCGGACTGCGGAACCTCTTGCACTTTTCCGAACATTTCGGACGTTGAAGCCTGATAGAATTTCGCCGTGGGGACAACGGTCCTGACGCCTTCAAGCAATCTCAATGCACCGATCCCGGTGACCTGGGTTGTGTAGATGGGCTGTGTAAAGGAATCGCCCACAAAGCTTTGAGCCGCGAGATTGTAAATTTCGTCGGGCTTGATCTTCTCCAGCACCGCACGCACGTTTGAATCTTCGGTCAGTTCCATCGATGCGAATTCGATATCGTCCAGAATCTGCAGATCTTGCAGGCGCCATGTGCCGATGCCGGACGTACGGCGCATGGAGCCGACCACACGGTATCCCTTGTCAAGCAGCAGCTTTGACAGGTAGGCGCCATCCTGCCCGGTGATGCCCGTTATCAACGCAGTCTTATTTGCCACAGCCTGTCCCTTGCGATTGTGGATTGCCCTTGACGTGCGCTATGGCAACGTTTTGACGCGAAGGCAAAGGAAGATTCGGGCTAAGCATGAGGAATGCGTTTTTTACGATTTCGTCCTGGAATTATCTCCACTATTCCCGGGCGCTTGCGTCTTCGTTTGCTCGCCACCATCCAGACTTCTCCTGCATACTTGCCATCGCTGACACACGTCGGCAAGACCTGGAAAAGGATGCCTTTCCCGAGTTCGACGCTCATGTCTTCTTCGACGATCTCGATCTGCCCGATCGTCGCGCCTTCAGTTTTCGTTACGACGTCATGGAGCTCAACACGGCGATCAAGCCGACTGTATTCCGGCGGCTTTTCGCCGAGGGTTTTGACCGCGTCATTTACCTGGATCCGGACATCCTTGCCTATCGCCGTTTCGACGAGATCTTGCAGGCGTTCGATGAGGGGGCGACGTCCGTCCTGACGCCGCATGCGCTGGCTCCCAACCTCCATCCCGAAGGCCCAAACGACCTGACCTTCATGCAAGCCGGGATTTACAATCTGGGATTTCTGGCCCTGGCCAGGACGGACGAGACGTCAGCCTTGCTGGAATGGTGGGAGACGCGCCTGCGAAACGAGTGTGTCGCCAATCGCCTGAGCGACGGGATTTTCGTCGACCAGAAGTTCATGGACCTGTGGCCGGCCTATTGCTCGGGCACGCACATCTTGCGCGATCCAGCCTACAACGTGGCGTACTGGAACCTCGATACCCGCACGATCAAAAAGACGAGTGAACGATACGAGGTCAACGGCTCGCCACTCGCCTTCTTTCATTTTAGCGGGATCACTCCCGGCGACCAGAGTGTCCTTTCAAAGCACCAGCAGCGGTGGAAGCCAACGTCGACCAAGGAGTTGGAAAACCTGTTGGCCGATTATCACGACCAGTTGGAGGCCTATGGGGCAAGCAGGTTCTCTGCAGTGCCTTATGGCTTCGGGACGTTTTCCGATGGCACCGACATTCCGAGCCTGGCGCGAATTGTCTATCGCGAGAAGCTCGAACCTTTCGAGGGCGATCCCTTCGCCTTGATGCCCGACAATCTCGACCGTCCAGCCGACATCAGGCCCAACCCCGGTGGCGTGGTCACGCAGCTTGCGCACGCACTCTGGACGACGAGGCGCGACCTGCAATCTTACTTCCCCCTCCAGGAGGGACGATCCCAGATCAACTATGCCGACTGGTATATGTCCGGCGGCGCGACGTCGGCCGGAATCCCTCCCAGGTTCACGAAAACGGTCGCCGAAAGAATGAGCCAACTTGGATCTGCGAAGACCGGCCCAAACGCAGTGGCGGACGTTTCCGCCAAACAAGCCTCGATGATCGCGGCGCGTGTCGCGCGTCGTGCTTATCGAACTCTCGTAAGAGCCCAACCTCACATTCGCTGGCTCTACAGAATGGTGCCGCCGGCCAGGCGAAAACAATTTCTCGATGCGATGTTCAGGCGTGCCTGGCCCACGAATTTCGATACGACAACCCAGGCTACGCTTGCGCCTGGTCTATCCCTCATCGGTTACCCTTTTTCAGAGACGGGCGTCGGTGAAGCCATGCGTTCGCTCGCCCGATCGATTGAGAGCGCGGGCATCAATTACGATGTCACGAATTTTGACGAGCAGGTTCTTTCGTCGCACAGGGACAGAGCCCTGACGCACCGCATCGCTGCGCGGCCGTCCAAAATGGTGAACGTTTTCTGCGTAAACGCCGACATGCTGGGGTCAACCATTCAGGGCGTCGGCGTCGGTGTTCTGCACAACAGATACAATATCGTCCGGCCTTTCTGGGAACTGCCTCTGATCCACCCGCAATGGCTGACCAGCTTGCAGCATGTGGACGAGATTTGGGCCCCGACGGCCTTCGTCCGCGACGCGTTCATAGCCGGTACGGACCGTCCCGTCGTGCACGTTCCAGTGGCCATATCCGTTCCGCCCAACATCGAGGCGAACCGGGAACGCTTCCAGATTCCAAAGGATTCCACGGCATTCTTGTTTGCATTCGATTTTTCGTCCTACCCGGACCGAAAGAACCCGGATGCCGTTTTGCAGGCCTATCTTCGCGCGTTCGGACAGGACCGCGATCGGCGGGTTTCCTTGATCATCAAGACAATGGGCAATAGCCCGCACAAACGAGCAATTCTGAATTCAATTCGTGGCCTGGCGCAGACCGACAAGCGGGTTGTCTTGATTGACGAAATTCTGACTCGTGCCGAAACCTATTGCCTGACGAAATCATGCGATGTCTTCATCTCGTTGCATCGCTCGGAAGGTTTTGGATTGGGAATTGCCGAAGCCATGGCCATGGGCAAAGCGGTCATTGCAACGGACTTTTCGGGAAGCAAGGACTTTGTCAGCACGCAGACTGGTTTTCCAATTCCATACCGTTTGATCGGCGTGGAGCCCGATCAATACCCGTATTTCATCGAGGGGCAGAAATGGGCCGATCCAGACATAGACGAAGCTGCTCGGGTCATGGTGCAACTTGCGGATAATATTGAGGCCGTCACCGCGGTCGGCGAGCGCGCCCGGACTTACATGGCTCAAGTGCACAGCCCGGAGGCGGTCGGCAAGGTGATCGCAAATCGCCTTCAAGACGTCCAAGGATACAGGAATTCCATCCTGAATACCTAGAGCAGGCGAGGGCGCCGCACCGAGACGAGTGGGGTGAGCCGCGTGCGGCCGCAACTCGATCCAGCGGGCAGGGCTTTGTGGGCTTGGGATGGTGATCGCGCGTTTGCGGAACAGCAGTGAGCTGGCGTTAAGCTTTCGGTAACCCTCCTAAGTCGAAGACCAAAAAAGACATTGGCTTCTCGTCCCCTCCATAGATGCTGGGGCTGGCATCGAGTCGAGGAGCAAGACCACAATGACCACCGTCCTGAACGCCTATGGCGTTCCACTCGCCTACAGCGGATCCTCGACAAAATGGTACTCGGCCACGAATTCCGGCCCGGCGCTTTATGGCAGCATCTACAACGACTCGCTCTATGGCGACGGCAACGTCAGCGTCACGATGTATGGCGGCAAGGGCGATGATATCTACTATCTGTATTCCACGAAGAACAAGCCGGTCGAGCTGGCCAACGAGGGCGTCGACACCATCTCGACCTGGATGAATTACAGGCTCCCGGCGCATTTCGAAAACCTGACTGTCACGGGCGACAAGCAATATGCTTTCGGAAACGAGCTGAACAACATCATCACCGGCGGTTCCGGCCAACAGACGCTCGACGGTTTGAAGGGCGACGACGTTCTCAAGGGCGGCTCCGGGGCGGACATTTTCATCGTCGCCCCCGGCAACGGCAGTGACCTGATCCTGGACTTCAGCGCCGACGATACGGTGCGCGTCGGGAGCTACGGCTTCACCTCCTTCGACCAGGTGCACGCCAATATGGTCCAGTCGGGAGCGAATGTCCGACTTGATCTATCCGGCAACGAGTTTCTCGTCTTCGCCAACAAGACGATCGACCAGTTCGCCGCGAGCCAGTTCGATCTCGCCTTGGACAGGTCGCATCTGCAACTCACCTTCGCGGACGAGTTCAACACACTGAACCTGCGGAATGGCTCGAGTGGCACCTGGAACACGAACTTCTGGTGGGGAGGCGCCAACGGCAGCTCGCTCACCGGCAACGGCGAGCTTCAATGGTATATCGATGCCAACTATGCCCCGACGAGTTCCGTCAAGCCGTTCAATATCCAGAACGGTGTTCTCACGATTACCGCCGCCAAGGCCCCAGACGCTATCAAACCCTACATAAACAACTACCAATACACGTCAGGTTTGCTGACGACGCACGACTCCTTCGCGCAGACCTACGGTTATTTCGAAATTCGGGCCGACATGCCCGAAAAACAGGGCGCATGGCCGGCCTTCTGGCTTCTGCCGGCGGACGGCTCCTGGCCACCGGAGTTGGACGCCATAGAGATGACCGGTCAGGATCCAAACAAGCTCCTTTTGACAAGCCACACGAACGAGACGGGAACGCACACAACAGTATCCTCCACGCCCTATGTCGCCGATACCGGAGGGTTCCACAAATACGGGGTGCTGTGGACGGAAAACGAACTCGTCTGGTATTTCGACAACGTCGAAGTGGCGCATGCCGCAACGCCTGCCGACATGCACGAGCCGATGTATATGCTGGTCGATCTCGCGGTTGGCGGCATCGCGGGAACGCCCGCCGACGGGCTTGCGACACCTGCGGAGATGCAGATCGACTACATCCATGCCTACTCGTTGCACGATTGGATTGTCTAGGCGCAACCTGACGGTGGATGGTGGGTCGGTCAGGAAATCAAGGGCAGTAACCAAGCGCGCCTGACCGCCAATATCCCTAGAACACGCCACCAATGCCTATGCCCGCACCAATGTCCGGCGGGGGCGCTGCGGGGCGTTGCGGGGCGGCCTGTGACCGTTTCGCGGCCTTGCGGCCGGAGCTGGTTTGCGAGGGGTCGGCTTCCGACGCAACTTTAGCCGGCTTGGCCTTTACGATGACCGGCTGCTTGCAGATTCTGCCGGAGCGCAGGAAGAGATCGCCGAGCAAGCCGACGGTCGGCTCGGTCGTCGATGCGACCTGTTTGGTGTTTCTGTAGTAGTCGGTAAGGGCGCGGATGGAGCCGGTGCCCCAATCGCCGTCAACCTGCATCCGGTAGCAACCCACGCGACGAAGTTCCGTCTGGATGCTGCGCGCAAGATCGCCAGCCTTGTCCTTTTCCGCTTCGCCCGGCGATGCGCCGACAATGAGGGTTTCGAGGCCGGAGACGACGTTTTGGCGAGCATCTTCAACACTTTCAGCTGGCGACAGATTGGCGACCTGAGTGCCGACCGGCTCGGGTGCACCGGTTGACGGTGCCGGAATCTCGACCGACCGCAACGTCTGCCCGACGACGAGCACGGCAGTTTGCAGGTCGCTGGAGGCAAGCTCGACCTGCAATCTCTTCTTGGCGATGGGGTCGGCCAGAATTCGCGAAAGGCTTGCGCTCAACTGTGCCGGATCGAGTGCCTGCTGCTCCGTGAAATAGAACTGCTCGCGCAGGTTCGATTGATCCCACGGCACTTGACGGCCAACCGTCAATGCTTCGGTTTCGTTTCGGACGCGGATCATCATGTCGGAGACGCTCAGTCCGGGGATTTCGAGATTCTTCAGCAACGCAACGGTGAACGGGCTGTTCTCGCCGCCGCCATCGGCCGTGACATTGCCGGGCTGCGTGGCAAAGGCAACGAACGTGTTTTCACCGACGTCGACTTGCGCCAGACCATTGCCCGCGCCGGCGCCGGGACCGAGCGGATTGTTGCGGCACGCGTCCAGGAATATGAATGTCTGGCGGTCCCGGCGCGCGAACCTGGCGATGACGTCATTCAGCTTGATGGCGCTGGCCACCAGTTTTTCCAGGCTTTCGGGATCGGGCGTGTCGACCGGGAGCAGGTAGTTTTCACCATTCAACTGCACGCCATGGCCGGCATAGAAAATCAAGACTGCACTGGCGGTCGGCAACTTTGCATCGGCGTCTCGAAGCAGTTTGGTGAAACCCTCGGTCGAGAGATCGGTTCCCGTCAGGACCTCGAAATTCAGCCGCTTCAGGCTCTCCGAAAGTCGTGTCGCATCGTTTGCCGCATTGGGGAGATGCTCGAGCCGGGTGCTTTGATAGTTCGAATTGCCGATGACGATCGCCAGCCGGTTGCGCGGCTGCGGCGACGGGTTCTGCTCGACCGCGGCGCGAGCGCCAGCCGAGCCAAAAAGCACGAGAAGCAGAAGCAGCGGGATGCGAAGCAGGAGTTTGTGGCAATGGGTCATATCAGTATGCCCGTTCCGGTCTGCGTCAATCCTGGTCTTGCAACCTTCGAAGCGCACCCCACGCAAATACAGTCATGCCTGAGCGTATGGACCCCGTGCCGCCAAAGGCCTGCAAAAATTTATACCAAGAATCATGTCAAAGATAGGGAAAACGGGTTTGTATGCTCTCAGATGGACTGAGGAGGACGCGATGCCGATCAAGATCAACCTTGCGCTGCCGGTTTATGGAGCAGCCTACAAAAGCGTGTTCGTTCGCAGCCTCTTCGCAGCCCTGACCCACAAGAGCCTGTCCAGCTACGCCTTCTCGCTGTCGGAAATCGAGTACACGGATATCCCGTTTTCCCGGAACTATCTGCTGACGAATTTCTACTACAACAAGCCGGATTGCAGTCACATCCTGATGATCGACAGCGACATGGGCTTTTCGCCCGATCTCATCGCGGCGATGTTGGCGCTGGACAAGCCGGTGGTCGGCACTTTGTATCCCCGGCGCCTGGTCGATCTTCGCAAGCTCCACTCGCTGTCGAAACTGCCCTTCGACAAGGCCTTCGCGCGGAGTCTGGAGTTCCTCGGAACCATCATCGAACCGCGCGAAGAGATGGGCGGCTTTGTCAGGGTATCGCTATGTGGCACGGGCATCTTCTTGGTTTCCCGCGACTGTGTGACGACGATAATCGAGAAACTGCCCGAAACGGTGAACCGGTCGCGCTACAGAAACAACAAATACACCGCACAGTTCGAGAGCTTTCTGACGCCTTTTTCAAAGATCGTGACGCCGGACGTGGATTTGCCCACCGATTTTTCTTTCTGTCACCGCTGGGCGCAGCAATGTGGCGGCGAAATATGGGCAAGCTACAATCGCAAGGTTGCTCATGCGGGAGACCTGACC
Source organism: Mesorhizobium sp. P2_E6 (assembly GCF_056403835.1). Taxonomy (NCBI): domain Bacteria; kingdom Pseudomonadati; phylum Pseudomonadota; class Alphaproteobacteria; order Hyphomicrobiales; family Phyllobacteriaceae; genus Mesorhizobium; species Mesorhizobium sp. P2_E6. The sequence goes on along the minus strand of NZ_JBFUEQ010000002.1, from coordinate 585,420 downwards.
GTTTCCGCGGCCTATTCTGATCTCTAAGATGTGCCCTTTGAACTGTGAACATGGGTGTAAACAGCTCGCGTCGAGCTTTTCTATAGTGACCTTCTCGCCACAGATGGCCTTATAGTGGTCCGAGGGCGAACGTCTAACCATTGCCGCAGAGCAGCCCGCCACGTACACTCAAGGTCAAGCAAGTCGACGAGCCCAATCAGATGGGTCGGGGACCTATCTTAATTGCCTTAATTTGTGACGGTATCGATTTCTCGTAAGGTGGAGTCGAATGAGAGTGCCGCGCGAGGCCTATCAGTTGGCAGGTGTTTCGCTGCTCGCGTTGGCGGCAGCATCCACTTTCCAAATATCTGGCGCGGCAGCCTGCTCCGCTGCCGCGAGCGGCACCGCGACAACGGTTGGCTCAGGCATCTCGGCCGTGACGACGTTCGAAACGACGTCGGTCACGGTCAAGTGCACAACAACCGGAAATGTCCAGGACATCAACGGCGCATTCGCGACAGGGTTCAAGGGTTACCAAGGGCAAGACAACAGCTCGTCGACTGTCATCGTCAACAATTATGACGGCAATGGCGACGACATTGTAAGCATCGTTGGCGGCATCCTGGACAACATTACGGCTACGCCCGACGTAAGTGGCCTGCCGCCGATAACGTCGGAGGTAACGACCACCTTGGAGCCGGGAGCGGGAACCGTCCAACTCCTTGGCGGCAACGACCAGTTTCAGATGTCATATGGGGATTTCGACGGCGAGCCATTCGGCCCCAACGTCATGGCCAATCTCAATACCGGGGCGGGCGATGACAAGGTCGTCATCCAGGCCGGCAGCATTCAGGACATCGACCTTGGCGAAGGCAATAATTCGCTGGAGATGACCGGCGGTCAAATCAACGGTTCAGTCTTCGGCGGAGATGGCATCGACACCATCACCATTGGCAGCGATACAAGCGTCGTCGATGGCGCCGGCGGCGTTGTCACCGGATCTGTTTTCACCAATGGCGGCGCCGATATCGTCACCATCAAGAACGGCGCCATAGTTTATGGCGACTCGGAAGGAGGAGGTTCTATCGGGCTTGGCGACGGCGACGACCATTTCACCATGACCGGTGGCATCCTCGAAGGTAGTCTGAGCGGCGACGGTGGCAACGACACGCTGGTTGTCAGCGGTGGCGCGATCCACAGCTACGTGACCGGAAACGCAGGCGACGACCAGATCACGATCAACGGCAATGCCGCGATCGATCTCTACGTTGATGGAGATATCGGAAACGACACGATAACGGTCGGCGGCAGAGCCACCATCGGCGGCAGCATATTCGGCAACGAAGGCAACGACACCGTCAACATCAACGGCGGCACCATCGGGACGACCGCGGCTCCGGGCATCGTCGACCTCGGCGACGGCGCCGATATTTTCAACATGACCGCGGGCCGTGTGACCGGTTCGGTTTTCGGCGACGGCGGCGGCGACACCTATGACGTGAGCGGCGGTAGGATTGACGGTTCGATTTTCGCCGGCAGCCAGAACGACAACGTCACGATCTCGGGCAACGCCAGTATCGGGATCGATCTTGGTGAGGGTGGGGACGGCGTCGATTCTGTCGGCCTGGAAGATGGCAACGACAGCTTCCTGATGACCGGCGGCACGCTCGGCGGCGCCGTGAGCGGCGGCGCGGGCAATGATACGATCGATCTGCGCGGCGGCACGATAAACAGTTTTATCGAAGGCAATGATGGCAACGACCGGATTTTTGTATCCGGTGGCGTAGTAACCGGTGAAATCATCGGTGATCTCGGCAACGATACAATCACCATCAGCGGCGGAACGATCGCTGGGTCGGTTTCCGGCAATGACGGCGATGACCACATCAGCATCTCGGGCGGCACCATCGCCAGTTCGGTCAACGGCGGCACCGGCAACGATACGATAACCGTCAGCGGCGGCGCCATCACTGGGAACGTAACTGGCGACGACGGTGATGATACCGTAGCCGTCTCCGGCGGAACCATCCACGGCAGTGTCAGCGGCGGTGCCGGATTCGACCAGGTTTCAGTTTCGGGCGGCACCATCGAGGGTGGCATCGACGCAGACCACGTCCATCTCTCCGGCGGCACGATTGGCGGCAGCATCACCGGAATCGGCGCCAACACGCTGATCATCGATAATGTGGGCACGGTCGATCCGCTCAACCTAGCCGACGGGGTCCTGTTCAGCGGCACGGGAGCCAACGGCACCGTCACAGGCACCGACCTCGCTGCCGGCGGCAAGAGCCAGAACTTCACCGGCTTCGACAATTTTTCGGCCAACGCCTCCACGCTCCGCTTCAGCGGTGGCACGCAAGGCATCAACCAGCTCAATCTCGGCAACGGTTCGACGCTTTTCATCAACGGCAACGTCAACATGCCAGGTTCGATCATCGCGACGAATTCGCTGATCAACATGACGGACGGTGCAGCCAACGACGTGTTGACGCTCGGCGGCCTTACGCTCAACGGCGCCAGGATCAGCCTCGACATCAACCAGCAGACGTTGCAGTCGGATCAACTGGTTGCCAGCGCGTTTTCCGCCACAGGCGCCAACACCATCATCGTCAATCTGCTGGGCACGCCGCAATTCGCCCAAGCGACCGATATCCCGCTCATCGTCTCGACCGGCGGACCGATTGCCGGAACCTTCAGCGTCGTGGGCATTCCCGGCACGCCGGGTTCGCTTTTCACCTATGAGGTCGTAACTGGCCCGAATGGCGGCTTGTTCCTGCGTGCTACTCCGGCCAATTTTGGTATTGCCGCGGCGCCCACCAGCGCCACCAACGCCGGCGCGGTCACGGTGGCAATCGACGCCCTCTACGGCATAAACCGTGATGCGATCGATGCTGACCTCAACCTCTCGCCCGCAACCGGGGGGGCAATGGTGCCGGTTTCGTCCAGCTTCGGCGTCTTCGCCTCCGGCCAGTTCGCCCATACCGAGCATGACGGCTACGACATCAGTGGCGGCGGTTTGAATGGCCCCGGCCCGAGCTTCGATGCCAATGATTTTTCGGCCGCCATCAGCCTGGATTTCAATGCCGCCAAACACTTCCAGTTCGACAATGAGTATGGCCTGAACCTCGGCGTTTTCGCCGGTTATGCCTCGACCGATGTCAACCTCGGCGGGTTCCGAGGATTTGACGCCATCGGAGAAGGCACCAACAAGGCCGGCATGTTCGGCGGCTACGCGCTGTTTCGCAAGAACTACGACTACGCGCTGGTCTCCGCCTCCGGCTTCATCGGCGGAAGCGATGTGACGAACGGCGTGCTCGGCACCACCGGCAGCTATGACACCGAGGGCTACGCGGTGACGGCATCGGTCGGCCACATCTTCAAGCTGAGCGAGCGCACCCGTTTCGATCTGCGCGGCGGCCTGCTTGGCGTTTCGTTCCGTGGCGATCCCTACACCGACAGCGGCGGCAACGAGTTCGGCAAGAGCCGGCTTTCTTTTGGCGCGATCAAGTTCGAGCCCGGCATCTATGGCGATTACACGCTAAGCAACGGCATGGTGATCAGCCCGTATGCGCGGGGCGAATTGCAGCAGCGTTTCGGCTACAAGAACACGACCGAAATCGACACCAGGGAGATCGACTTCGACGATGCCGATTTTTCCGCCGCGCTGTCGACCGGCTTCAACCTGAAGGTGTCGGAGTTGACCACCGTCAACGGCGAAGTCCGTGGCAAGGCGTCGTCCGACAGTTCCACCGTCGGCGCCAAACTCGGGGTCAAAGTCGCTTTCTAGCCAGTGTGCGGATCCGAAATTCGTGTCACTTGGAAATGGCGCACCGCGCAATCAGCAGATGCTCGCCAAGCGAGAGCAAGTGTTCTATGCTCTCCATCGACACCGCATGGTCGTGATGTCGATACGGAAGTCTGTTGTCATAGGCAGGGGGGTTCCATGTTCGAAGTCGTCGGATTCTGGTGGAAAACACGGTCAAGAAGCCGGCTCGCCATAGAGACGCTTGGCTTGATCGTTGCGATTTCCGTGTTGCTTTTGCCCGGCCTGGGAAGTGCGAACGCACAGCCGAACTGGACGCTCGATCCGACCGCTTCGGTACTCACCTATCAGTCGGTCAAGAAGAACACGATCGTCGAAACCAACAAGATCAGGAATATTTCCGGCAGCCTCAGTTCGGCGGGTGATGCCAAAGTCAGCTTCGACCTCAATTCGGTCGATACGGGGGTCGACCTTCGCAATGTCCGCATGCGGTTCCTTTTCTTCGAGACATTCAAGTTTCCGACCGCTGAATTGACCGCGAAGGTGGATCCCGCGGCATTTGCCGACCTGGCGACCAAGCGGCGCGTGAAGGCGGTTCTTCCATTCCGTCTCAACATGCACGGCGTCGACAAGGACCTCTCGGCCAACATTGTGGTCACCATGATCAGCGACAACATGGTGTCGGTGGCGTCGGAGGCTCCTGTTGCCGTGCATGTCGAAGATTTCGGGCTGCTGCCGAACGTCGACAAACTCCAGCAGGCCGCCAATGTGACCAATATTGTCCCGACGGCATCGGTGTCGTTCGATTTCGTGTTCACCGCTGATGGCAGCAAGCCGGCCGCTGTCCAAACCATCGCGGCGAGCGCCGCCGACGTCGGCCCTGTCGCCACCGATGCGGCGAAGTCCAACTTCAGCGACGAGGAGTGCCTCAACAGGTTCGCGGTGCTGTCGCGCACCGGAGCTATCTATTTTCGAACGGCGAGCGCGCGGCTCGACAGCCAAAGCCGCCCGCTGCTTGCGGAGGTCGTCGGCGTCGTTGGCAAGTGCCCGGGCCTCAAGGTCGAGGTTTCCGGACACACCGATTCCGATGGGTCGCCTGTCGAGAACAAGCTCTTGTCGGAGCGCAGGGCTCAAGCCGTTGCCGACGCCATTGTCGCCGCGGGCATTCCTCGCACGCAGATCACGGCGACCGGCTACGGTGAGGATCATCCGGTTGCCGCCAACGACACGCCGAAGAACAAGGCGCTCAATCGGCGGATCGAGTTTTCCGCCACCAAGCTCGTCAACTGAGGAAGGATCTGTTGTCCCGGTGAGTTTCGATCTGATTGCCCGTTGCGGTGGCCTTATGCGCGGCATCGGGCTTGTCGCGCTGGCACTGCTTTGGACGTTGTCGGCCGCCAGTGCCGAACGCCGTGTTGCGCTGGTCCTTGGCAATTCCCAGTATCAGCATGCCCCGGCGCTGACCAATCCGGTACGCGACGCCCAGGCCATGGCCGAACGCCTGAAGAGCCTGGACTTTGAAGTCGTTTCCGGCTTCGACCTGACCAAATTGCAGACCCAGACGACGATTGCACAGTTCGCAAAGCAGGTTCGCGGCGCCGACATCGCCCTTTTCTTCTATGCCGGCCACGGGTTGCAGGTTTCAGGCAGCAATTACCTTCTTCCGGTCGATGCAGCGCTTGAGGACGAGACCTCGCTCGATTTCGAGGCGGTGCCGGTGGATTTCGTTCTGCGGCAGATGTCGCGCGAGACCAGCATAAGGCTGATCTTCCTCGATGCCTGTCGTGACAACCCGCTTGCCGAGGTGTTGGCAAAGACCGCCGGCGTCAAGGGAGCAAAAAGCGGCCTTGCCGAAATTCCGATCGAGAACGGTGGCGCCGGCACGCTTGTCGCGTTCGCCACCAGTCCTAGCCAGGTCGCCTATGACGGGTCGGGCGAACATTCGCCGTTCGCTTCGGCGCTGCTCGCGCATATGGGCGAAACCAATGTTTCCATCACCGAAGCGATGAACCGCGTTACCGCCGATGTCTTCAAGGCAACGGCCGGCAAGCAGCGTCCCTGGATCAATGTCTCGCTGACCACCGAGGTCGTCCTGCACAAGATCGATCTCAACGCGCCGCTGATTGTCGGCGAGGCGACCGCTCCGCAACCGGAAGGCGGCTCGGAGGTGCGCAACGCCACGGCAAATCCGTCGGGCTCGGGTGACGACGCCCAGCTGGCACTCAATGTGCTGCGTCAGAAAATCCCGAAGCTTGCCTCGGACGACCCCATCTTTTTCAACCACCCTATCGATTTCGGTGATCCGGAAATCGACGGCAAAAGCATTGCCGAGCTCATCAAGAGCAAGCCGCGCTTCAGTCCGGTGGAGGGATTGGACAAGTCGGTATGGGAAGGCAAGCACTGTGATGGCTGCCATCAATGGAACGAGGAGCGGCTGTGCGAACAGGCGAAAAATTTCGCCGCCAACGATGTCTCTGTCTTGCGCCTGCAGCATCCGCTTGGAACGCGCTTCAAGGTGGCGCTGGCCAAATGGGCTCAAGGCGGCTGCAAGTAAGGCAGGATGGGTGACGGACGCTGTGACGCTCTAATATGCATCCGCTGATTGGCGCAGCGCCTCGATCTCTGCCATCTGGATGCCCATCTCGACAAATGCCGAAAGAACGGAAAACCGGTCCGCGAGTGCGACACGTGCCAGTCCGGCCAGAATCCCGGCATTGACTGCATGGGCAGCAGGAAATGGCTGCAGGCCCGATGCCATCGTCGCGGCCCTGGCCGAACCATTGTCGCGCCATCCCGCGGCCAGGGCAATCCAGCCGACCGGCGTTGTTGGCGGTGTCGCCCCGGCTGTGCTGACGGCTGCCCGTAGGTGGGGACTGTCCGGTTCACCCACCCAGTCGCGGACAAGCGCGAGCAATTCGTGATCGCTCTCGTCGAACAGGTCGGTCAGGTGGCTCAGGCATTCATGGGCCCACCAGACCGCGGCCCGCTCGGGAAGCAGGTAGGCACAGAATGTAATCGCTTCCTCGGGAACGCGTCCGGCGAGGAGGCCGCGGCAAAACTCGATCGGTTGCTGTTCGGTTGGAGGTGTTCTCATGTCCCGGGCAATAGCGGGACAAGCCGTGAAAAGATCCCGTGCCGTTTTGAATCGGAGCCCATTGGCCATGACCGCCGCGCTTTCATCGAGGAACTCCGGCCACTCAAGCCCCAGGCGCGGCGCGGGTCAAGTCTCAACCCGTGACGCGGCAACAACTCTCGGCATTGTCGTGCCCCCAGCGTTTGTCGACAGACAATTGCCTGGGAATTTGGTATGATCGCAGCCGCTCGAAATCTGGTGCTCAAACAGGAGGAGCCGCTATGCAGTGGAGCAGTTCAGCCTTTGTGTTGGCGGTCGTGTTTTGCTCGACCCACGCTTTCGCCGACCCCGTTCAGAAATCAGAAGACATTGTGAAGTTTTTTGCCGGTGCGGCCGATCTCGGCAAGTCGCGAGGAATTTGTGTCGGCTCCGAGGAGGAGTGCAAAAGCAAGAGCAAGGCAGGTGACGCGCCGGGAGAAAAAACCGGCCTCGACATGATGATCAATTTCGGCCTGGATTCGGCCGAACTCAACCCGACTGCGCGCGCTGAACTCGACGAGTTCGCCAAGGCCCTGAAGGACAACCGGTTGAGCAAGTTCAACTTCGTCGTCGAAGGCTACACCGACGCCACTGGCACGGTGCACTACAATGAGGGCCTGTCACAACGACGAGCGCAATCGGTGGCAGCATTCCTGACGGCCAGCGGCATCGACACAGCACGCCTCAACGCGATCGGCATGGGCGAAAAGAATCCGCGCAGCCCCAATCCGTACGATCCGGTGAACCGCCGCGTAGAAATGCGGATAAAGACGCAATAGCCGCCCAAAACCACGGCGGTCCTTCGAATGTCGGCTGTCAGTTCTTGAGCACGCCGCCCACGACCACACCGGTGCCGAAGATCAGCGCCTTGGTGAGGAAGTCGTTGTTGTCCTGGCGCGGCGGAAGATAATCCTCTCGCGCTACGGTCTCACGGTTGCGCCGCTTCTGAACAACCTTCTGTTGTTTGCGAGATTTCTGTGCCACCGGCCTCGGCGTGCTGACCTTCTGCACCATCTGCTTTTTCGGCTGCGCCGCACGGTCTTGATCGGCGGCGTATCTGGCGCGCACGCCTTCCATTATCGGATCTGTCTGGATCACGAGGAACGTAAGTTGCTCGCGCGTCAAATAGCTGGTCTGCGGGAGACCGTTCTTCGCTTGCCAGAGGCCGATCGCCTGACGCGTCTGAGGGCCCATGTTTCCGTCGATGCGCCCAAGCTCATTGCCCAACGCTTCGATGCGCAATTGCAGGTCGATGCGCCCCTGGCGATCGAGGCCGATCGCACTTTCCGTCAACTCGGTGCCCGGTGTCTGCTCCATCGCGTCCGGAACGCCGACCGAGGTGCGCATGGTAGAACCGGAACTGGCGTTCGCCTGGTCCGCATCGAGTGCCGCGACCTGCCGATTTTGGGCCTTCGGGTCGTTCAATTCGTCGATGCTCAACCGCGCCACGGTGGCGAAGCGACCGTTCGGAAACTGGTCGAGATAGGCCTCGTAGAACGGAATGGAACTGCGCTTGGAAGCCTCGTCCCAAAGGCGTTGCTCGACCTCCCACGAAGGAGGATCACTGGCAGCAGGGACAGGAGCGGATGTCGCCGCGGCGCTCGATGCGCCGGCCACGGGATTTGCAGCAGGCGCCGCTGGCGCGACGGGTTTTCCCAGGAAGACCTCGCGTCCGAGCGATGCGTTGTGCCAGGGCCTCTGGCGACCTTGCGTGGTTTCGGTCACTTCGCCGCGCACGCGCGTCAGCGCGCCCTGGATTTCGACGCCGGGTTCGGTCAGATGCCTGGCGAGCGCCGTCGAGTAAGGACTGTCGGCCCCGTTGCCGTCGAAAGCGATGGCGCCGGGATCCGTTGCATAGGCAATCAGGAGGCCGCCGGTTCCGATGCCGTCCGATTTTGCTTCGACCGGCGCCAGACCGGTACCCAACGAAGTGGAACGACTCTTCGGCATCGAGGCGGCCAGCGTTCTTGCCAGCGGATTGTCGCGGCAGGCATCGAGGATGATGACGCCAACCGCCGGGTCGGGCGGCAACGCTGCCATGAAGTCGTCGATCTGAATGGTACGGGTCTTGAGATAGGCCGGCGACGTCAAGTCGGCGTCGACCGGTATCAGGTAGTTCTTGCCGTCGACCTGCATGCCGTGACCGGCATAGAAAATCACCGCGAGGTCCGCGTCATAGGATTGTTCGGTAAACCGGCTGATCAGGCTGTGCATGCCTTGATTGTCCTGGTCGACCCCTTCGATCACCTCGAACCCGGCATTGCGCAGCGTCGATGCGATGAGATGGGCATCGTTGGCGGGGTTGGGCAAGGTAACCGCATGGACATAATTGCTGTTGCCGATCACCAGCGCGACGCGCTTGGCGTTGGGCGCGGCAGCCTCGGCGCCGGCGGCAGCCTGGGCGCCGAATGCGGCAAGGAAAAGCAGGATAATTCCGCTCAGATTGACGGCGAACGCTTTCATGGATCAGCCCTCCGCCCACCGGGGCACGCTGTTGATGTCTGCACATGCCAGGTTTCGTCAGCGACTGAGTCGCCTCTGCCAAAAAATGGCTCCTGGGCGTATGTGATCTTGACCGCAGTCCTGGTTCACAAACGGCCCGAAAAAATTTGTCTATGGTATCACTTGGCAGCGGGAATACCTGAGCGGCACGTGCCGCGAGGGCGGCTTCAAAGCGTATTCTGTGCCGAGCTTATGAGGGCCGTGATGGCCTGCTTGTATTTTTCGAACTCCGGCGATGTCTGGCGGATCTCCGTGGTCGTTGTCTGTGGGCCGGCGTCGGTGGCCACGCGGCTCAGCCTTTGGCCCATTTTCCTTTCGGCCCAGTCCACCACGTAACTGGCTGTCTTGCCGGTGAGGAACGGGTTGGCCTGGATGACGGCCGATCCGAGCACAGCGCTCAGCTGCGCCGAACCCGTCGCCGACAGCACCTGATGCGCGCCTTCCATGCCCAGGAAATGACAGAGATACAGCCGGCCGGCGGTGATCTGGTGACCGCGCGCCCGAAGATAGGCCTCGCCTTCGCGCGCCAGATTGCGCACCATCTCACGCGAGATCGTGGCGTCGTAGCGCAGAGCGAGCAGGTCGGCGGTCGACAGCGTGCGCGCCAGTTCCGGGCGGTAGGTATTCATCATCCTGATCCAGGTCTTGGTGATGAACTGGCCGGCGCCGGTCGCTGAAGAATTTGGATTCTTGGCACGAGCGCTGCCACCACTTTCGACATGGACGATACGGTCGGTGAGCGTTTCGACGGCGGAATCGTCCGACGCAATCGCGGTAACCGTGCCCAGGGGATCAATGGCCTCGCCATTCTGGTAAAGTTCGAAATGCAGGTGAGGCCCGGTCGAGAGGCCGGTGGTGCCGATGTAGCCAATGATGTCGCCGGCTTTCACCTTGGTGCCGACACCGGCCGCGATGGCAAATTTCTGCATATGCGCATAGCGCGTCTCGCGCCCGTTTCCATGCGAGATCTTCACCAGATTGCCATAGCTGCCGCCGTCGCCCTGGAAGGTGATCTCGCCATCGAAGGCCGCTTCGATCGGCGTGCCGACGGGCGCCGCCCAGTCGACGCCCTTGTGGATGCGAACGGTCCCGAGGATTGGGTGCTTGCGTGGCCCGAAGGTGGAGGTCATGACCCCGTTGACTGGCGTGACCATGCCGTTGGTGACAGTCAGAGAACGAACCAGATCGTCACCCGTAACGCACGCAAACTGGCCGTCGCTCTGCTGGAAGACGAAGCAGTCCAGGCTCTTTTCGGTGCCCTGGACGCCCACATACAGCACTCGCCCGGCACCTTCCTCCTTGCCGCGCGGCGTCTGCGAATAGATCAGCACAAGACGCTGGTCCTCGCTTGCAAAGGCGTCCAGGTCCTGTCCTCTCGAGAGATACATGATCGCTTCGCCGATCACCCCGGTCGGAACACTGTTGCGGGCTGCTGTCGAGTAGATCGCGTCAAGCAGACGGTACTGCCTTTTGTGCGTGCCTTCCGCCTGTGCGCCCGAATAGTTGAACAGATCCTCGCGGACCCAGGGATCGACGCCAGACACGAACGCGCCCGCGGCATTGCGCGTCAGCGTGCCGACAAACACGTTCTTGGCATAGATCGAAACCTGCATGAGGGACATCGTGGTCGTCTCGCGCGTCGGCCTGAAACCGCGCATGGCAACGACATAACCCGGTTCCAGACCGTCCCGGTTGAAAAGCGCCTTCAATGCCTCGCCTGCGAGCTTGGCATCGTCGGCCGAGAAATGTGCATCGAGCGCAACGCTGTCCAGGCTGCGGTCGTTGAGGATCTTCACGAACGTGTCCTCGGTCGCCTCGAACCGCTGATACTCATTGGTGACGACTGCCACGCTGGTGTTGTTTTCGATCTGGGTCTTCTGGAATGCGGGAAGGGCGGCGTCGCCCGCATCGATCGTTTCACCCCAGCCGGCTTCGGGATCGTCGGCATCCACCTTCTGGTCCGAAGCTGGCGCGGGTTCCCCCGCCGCGGGCGATGGCTCGAGATCGTTCTGCAGATCGCCGGTTGGCGCGGCAGTGGTCTTTCGCTGCGCCTGGAAGAAGGCAAAATCCTCCTGCGTCGACGGTATCGTCGTCATGAATTTTTCGCTGGCGCTAAGCATGACGTCGGACAGGATTTCGATCTGGGGCGAAACGTCGGCTTGATCGAGTTCCGCCGGGCGCGGGATCACGCGACCCTTCGTTGCGGCGCCGGCATCGGGCGCGAGCGTGATCCACATCGGGTCCCCGGCCAGGTCGATAATGGCGGGCACGTAGACGGACGCATCGGCCGGCACATCGTCCACGCCTTCGACCGCGTGCAACTCCTCGTCTTCGTCGCCGAACGACCAATAGTCCGCGGTGAGATAGAAACCGCCGGCGATCGAAAGCAGGACAACCACTGCGAGGCCGGCCAGGAGCCTGCGCCAAAGCGTGCGCCTGCGAAGGGCAGCGCGCGCCTGCTTTTTCTGCCTGAAGCTCGTGTCGATATTGTGCGTCACGGATTGCTTCCAGTCAGGAAGAAGGTCCACCGCACCTGTTCAAGCGTGTCGACTTCGAGAAATTGCGCCGCTATGTGGCCGCGCTGCCAGCATTCGTCGATGCCGCGTATCGAGAAACGTCGTCGCTCGATGCACATTTCGGTCGATCCGGTGAGGATCGCATGGCCGAACACGTCCGTTGCATAGATGTAGATGTAGCGGTTCGTCAGTTCCTCGCGGATGACGTTCACGCATTGATTTGCGCCGATGGTCCACCAGCCGTCGGTCTGGTCCGCATTGTCGACCTTCTGGCCGACGGCGAGATTGACGACGTCGAGCGTCTGGTTGCAGACCGTGAATTCGGCGCGCGCCTCGCCGGAGGACAGCACGGCCAGCAGTGCGGCGCCTGACAAGACCGCAAGCCTCATGCGGCCCGTCAGGGCGAGCAGGGCGGCTCGAATCGGACCACGCTCCTTTATCGGCAGGTCGGCAGACGATTGCGGCAAACACGAGCGGGGTTCCATCGGGCGCCCATGCTATCCGCCGAGCCGGAAATACTTGGCCGTGGCTGAGAACTGAGATCCGTCGGTCTCGATTTCTTCGAGAATCTTGGGGAGCAGCACCGAGGCTGGTGTGGGCGTGGAGAACGCAGCCGCCCGAATATCCTTGGGGCCGGTGATCACCATTATGATCTGCGGCACCGCCTTTCCGGCGGCCTGGTCGGCGGCGCCGAGACCGATCGGGATTCTGAAGGTGACCTTGTCCGGCTTTACGACGACGCGCTCGTCGAGATTGAACACCATGCCTTTGTGATCGATCAGCAGCACGCTGGAAATGAGTCCGCCACGCGTCACCAGCGTGCCACTGATCGGCGTACCGTTCGGCACCGATGTCCGATCGAGAACAAGCTGCGGCTTGTCGGCCGCGGTCTGCCCCAGAAAGCGCAGAAAGTTGGTGACTTCGCATTGGCTTGGTTCAATGAGGCGGACGCTGATATCCGGCTCGACATGGAATCTTGCCTGGAAATCGCCAAGCATCCGCTCGAATGGCTGAACCTCCGTTCCAAATCCTTCGATCGCGGCCGCCTTGTCGGTTGCCGACGTCATGGTGGCATAGAAACAGTCGCCGCCGCCGAAGTCGCGAACCCAGGAGACTCGTTGCGCGATGTCATCGACGATCGGCGGAACCTCCGGCTTGGGCACGTTCAACCCGACGACAGGCTGGTCAGGCTGTTTGGCTACCGGTGGCGCAGGTTTTTGGCTCTCGGTGTTCGCGACATCCGGCTGGCTTGCCGTAGGCTTGGGCGCCGGCACTGTCGCCTCGGGTGCCTGCACGGTCGCCTCGGGTGCCGGCACGGTCACCTCGGGCGCCGGCACGGTCACCTCGGGCGCCGGCACGGTCGCCTCGGGTGCCGGCACGGTCGCCTTGGGCGCTGCCGGCTGGCTGATCTGTGGCTCGGGCTTTTGGCTCTCGACAACCTCTGGCAGGGCCGGCGGCGGCGTCGAGACCTTCTCGGCTGCTAGCGGGGCTGGAGCGGTCGAGACCGGCGGCGAAGCCGACGTTTGACTGTCGCTGGCCGTCGTATCGGGCTGGACTGCCGGCGACACCTTTTCGGGTGGCGGCTGCGCCGCCGTTGCGGATGGCTTCGGGGGTTCTTCGGTCTGCGAGGGGACTTCGGCGGGCTTGGCCGGCTGCGGCTTTTGGGCGGCCGCAGCATCTTGCTGGTTTTCAGCCGATGGTGCGCTGGCCTCCGGCTGTACGGGCGGAACTGGCTTTGCCGGCTCAGGGGCGTTCGCGGCATTGTCCGTGGCAGCCGGCTTTGACGTTTCTGGTGCAGGCTTTGATGGCTCTGGTGCGGAAAGCGATGGCTTGCTGGCCGTCGGCATCGCAGGCGTCATGAAGCCGCTGAGATATAGGCCCGCGCCGGAGGCGACAGCCAGCGTCGCCAAGGCAGCGAGCGCGATGGTTCGGGTCTTTGTGGATTTTCCAGGGACATTAGCCGTGACCGGACGTGGTGAGCCGGCGAGCGCCGGAGACCGGGGTTGGGACAAATGCGCGGGCCGCACATGCGGGACGAAGGGCTGCCCACCTGAACCTGTTGCCGTTTCGGTGTCGTGCCTCTCGACGTGGGATGGCCGGCCCTGGGTCTTGGTGTCGGGCGAGAGGGTTTCCCCGGTTCGCGGCAAAGCCGGCCGATCGCGGGGTGTGATCGAAGTCGGCGGCGTTGTCTCCTCACTGTCGTCACGGGTCATCCTGGCGATTTCCGCCATGCTGATCGGCCGGTCTTGCGGATCCGGTTGCAGCATGGCTTCGACGATGTCGCGAAAATCATCGTCGATGTCCGAGAGATCAGGCACGGTCCGACGCTTTTCGATGACCTCGAACTGCGACCCGCTCATGTCGATCGGCTTGCCGCGCAAGGCGGCCACCAGCACCAGTCCCAGGCTGTAGATGTCGGACTGCTCGCTGACGTCGCCGCTGTAGAGCCCGAGCTGTTCGGGTGAAACGTAGTTGTACTTTCCCGCGAATTTTCCGCCGATCAAGGTCTCGCCGCCCACGGTCGCCGATCGTGCGATACCGAAATCGATGATCTTTGCGCGGTCGACCCGGCCCCCCGGCAGGATGATGTTGTCAGGAGACAGGTCGCGGTGTATCGCGCCCGCCTGATGCACCGCGCTCAGGCCGGACGCGAGGCGATGGCAGAGCTTGCGCACCTCTGCCGTCGGCATCGCGCCACGTCGCATGATGTCGAACAGCGACTCGCCGTCGACGAATTCCATCGCAAGGTAGGGACGGCCGATCCCGGGATCGATCGTGAAGACGTGATAGCGCACGACCGCATCATGCGACAGGCGATTGAGGATCAATGCCTCCTTGCGGAACAGGGAAAGGATCGTCTGGTCACGGGCGAACTCGGGCAGGACGATCTTGATCGCGACGTGGTCGCCGGTCTGGATGTTATGACCGCGGTAGACCTCCCCCATGCCACCGAAAGCGATCCGCTCATCAAGCTCGTAGATGCCGCTGAGTTGCGTGCCTACGGCGGTGTTCGCCATGCCCCCCGATATTCGCGTCTTGTCGTCGGCGCTCATCGGCCTCAACCCCCCGCTTTGTAGAGATCTGGACGTGGCGATTGCCCATCGCGCCCGTCGCCGATCTTCACAAGCACGATCGTCACATTGTCTGTGCCGCCACGCGCCAGCACCGTTTCCAACAGTTTTTCGCAGGCCGCCTGAGGTGTCGCGGACACGGTCGCCGCCTCGATCTCGGCGTCGGTGACATGCGCCGTCAGCCCATCGGTGTTCAGCACAAAAATGTCCCCCGGCATGATTTCGCCTTGCTGGAAATCGATGACGATCTCGTCGCTGACGCCGACCGCATGCGTGATGACATTGCGGCGCGGCCAGGTGCGCGCTTCGCTTTCGCTGATCATGCCTCTGTCCACGAGCTCCTGAACTTCGGTATGATCCTTCGAGATCTGTGAGATCGAGGCGTTGCGGATCAGATAGACGCGGCTGTCACCCGCCCACAGGCAGGCAAACCGCCCATCCATCGCCAGCAGGGCGGCAACAGTCGAGCCGATGGTTATGCCGCGAGATTCGGATATGCCGCGGATCTCGGCATTGGCCCTGCTCAGCCTGTCCTCGAAGCGCGCCCGAAGATCAGGTGCGGAGCTGGCAATGCCGATCGTTGCCAGATGATCGACGATACTGGCCGAAGCGACCTCTCCCGCGTCATGTCCACCCATTCCGTCGGCTACCACCCAGAGACCAGTTTGTGGCTCGACCAGATAGTTGTCTTCATTGAGCTCACGGACACAGCCTTTGTGGCTTACCCCGAAGCTCTCAAAGGGAAGGGCGACAGTGTTCACTTTGCCACCAAGCGCTTCTCAAGCGTCCTCTGCGGCGCACTTTCAGGCGCGCGCTCGTGTTACTTTGCCACAGGCTCGAACATTAAAGTATCGAAAACTAAGGTCTCTGCGTGGTCTGCGGATCCCCATCTCAAAACGCTTTCGGACAGCTGAACCCGGAAAGCGCGGGGAGCAAGAAGGGGTTGGTGCCGGAGCCTGCCTGGATCGTATAGGTAACGTCGCGGCCGCCGATCACGAAGCGTGCCTGCATATTGCTGTCGCTGCCGATGACGGCAGCCTTGTCCAGAAGCCGCTTCAGCGCCCACGGCCCTTCGAACTTGATGGCGGATTCGCGGCCTGGCATTTCCGGCGTCAGGCTTAGACTGGCGGACGCGGACGATGTACCGATCGGCCAGGTCACGGTGCTTGGCGCGTTACCTGTCTGGTTGCTCTGGACGATCTGACCATCGACATCGAGTATCGCCGTATCGGCGTCGCCATGCAGCGAGAATGGGGTGAAGGTGACGCTGACCAAGGGCACTGAACCGCCCGATGGAAAGAAGGCGCTGCGGATGTCCGCCGCCAGCTGGAAGTCTTTCAGGGTCGATTTCGACAGGTCGCGTCCAAAGCGCGCATCCTGTTTCCAGCTCCAGTCCTGGCCGGTCATGTCGATGAGCGATGCGAGGTTTTGTGCGAAGAACCGGTCCATCAGCCCGCCCGGCGCGAACAGTTTCGCGAAATCCGCCATGGCAACATCCTCGGTGCCGTCGCCGGCGAAGGGATACCGGCCGTTGATCGCCGCCTCACAGGGAGCCGTCACCGTCTGGTCGAGCATCTGGTTCAAGTTTGCCACCGAGGTTTCGGCGACGTTGCCTTCAAACTCATCCGCCGTTGCGTTGACCATCCGGCCAAGTTGCTTGGGCAGACGCGAGACATTGGCGCGAAGGGTGGCTATCTGCAGCTGCAGGTTCGTATTGACGCGCTCCGTCTGCGAAGGAACTTCGGCCGCCAGTTGCAGGCTCTGATAGATATTGCTGAAGTTCTGGGTCAGGGCATCGATTGGGCGGTGTCCTGCAGGGCCATTCACCAGGGCCTGGAAGGGTCTGAACTGCGCTTCAATGTTCGCACCTGGATTCGGGTTCTGTGTGTCGGCCGCCCTTGTGCCGGCGCGACTTTGCGATTTGCCGGTCGCGATTTGTAGGCCGATGCGGGCCAGACCCTTGCCCAGATCTGCGGCGTGCCCCGGCTGGTTTTGGGCCGTACCTGCCTCTTCGGCGCCAGGACCGTTGCCGTCACCAGGGTCTCGCGTCAGCGCTGTTTCGTTGGCGATCGCCGCAAAGAGCTGGTTTATCGGCGAGGTCGGGGAGGCAGCGGCAGAAAGCGCGATGTAGTGCGGCTTGTCCGTCAACATCGCTTTGAACTTCAACTGGTCGAGAACGCTGTTCCAGGCTGCTGCGAACTCCTTCCCGTAGCGATCGAGAAGTTCGGGGCCGAGCTTGAGCAATTGCTGATCGATGTCGCCTTGCTCACCGCCTCCGCCGAGAACCCATTGCTCGTCGACAAGCATCTGCGCAATGCGCGAAAGTTGCGGGAGATAGAAGGTGTGGAAGCCGGCATAGGTGTAGATACCGGGAACACGAAGGCCTGACAGATCGCTGCCGTTGATGCGCTCGAACAGCACTTGCGCTTCCGGGCCGCCTTTCAGGGAAACAGAAAAGTCGTCCAGTGCTGCCGCGTATATTGCCGACCGGATCAATGCGGACGCTCGATCGGCAAGGCTCATGCGCCCGAGAGAACGTTGGGCGGCTTCGACAAGCGGCTGGTTGAGTTCGAAAACCGGATCATAGGCGTCGTCCAATGCCAGCATGGCGCGCAGGTGCTTTTCGAGTTGCTCCCGTCCTGCTCGGTTGTTTTCGCCTGGATATCGGTTCTGCTCCCAATCCTGCTTCATCCAGGAAACGATCAACGCGTCATCGACCTTCGGCGCCTTGCCGCCAAGCATCAGATAGATTTTCAACGGTTCGTAGAGCGCGACGGGATCAGCCATCTTGGCCTGGATCGTCCGCTCGGCCTGGATCAGCAGGCGCGATCGGAACATTCGTTCCAGCCCTTGCCGATAAGCCGTTTTGGATGCCGAAAGAAGTCTCTCCCGCTGACTGAGGCCGAACGTCTCCTCGATCGGAGTCGGTAGGTCACCGGTTTCGAACCCGGCCGGCAGATCGCGCAACTGGTCGAGCGGCCCGATGACGTTTTCGAGGTCGACATCGGTGACCGTCGTGCTTTCGAGCAGGGGGGCGGCCGTCTGGCGGTACTGGCCCATGGCCAGACTTGTGGAGGCGATAAGCGACCGGTTGGCCGCGACGCTCAGCCCGAGCGTACCCAGTGCAGCAGCAGCGACCAAAGCTATTGCGCCGAGGCCGCCAAATCTGGCGATCGCTGCGCGCCTTGCAGCCGCTTTGTCGTACGAAACCCATCCGGATTCGGCAAAAATGACGTTCGTCAGCAGATCATGCAGAAAGAAGCTTTTGCCGGTTCCGGAAAGGTGAGGGCGGGAGTTGCTGCCGAAATCGCGGCCGATTGCGCCCAGCACCTGATCGATCGGCGTTCCCTCTTGCGTGCCTGACGAAAAATAGAGTCCACGCAGGCTGACATTCACCTGGCTGCGCGCCGGATCGAACAGGCCGGCGACAAAACTGGTAATTCGCCCCCGCAGCGCGCCGAACTGCGCCGGAAAGCCAAAGATGGAGATGCGCGTGAGCGGATCGGCCTCTTCCTGGAGGCGGTCGGCCATCTCGTCTGCCAGTCGGTTGGACAGCATGTCGAATTCAGCGGGAGCCTCGGCGGCCATGTTCCTGTCGCGCTCCGCCGTCTGGAACGTCGCGCCCCACACTTTTCGCCTGCGCGGTTCGTCGAAATCGCCGAAGTAATCCATGAACCCGGAAACAAGATCGGCCTTGGTGAAAAGCAGGTAGACTGGAAACTGGATTTTCAGCGTCTCGTGGATTTCCCTCAGGCGGCTGCGTATCTCGACGATGTGGGCGTCGAGCTGCTGATCGTCGAAGCTCATCAGGTCGGCAAGGCTGATGGCAAGGATGACGCCGTTTATCGGTTGTCTGGTGCGGTATCGCTTGAGCAGCGACAAGAAGGCGAGCCAGCTCTTCCTGTCGCTCTCGGCATGGGAGTCCTGCGTCGTGTAGCGTCCGGCGGTGTCGATCAGCACGGCCTGGTCGGTAAACCACCAGTCGCAGGAGCGTGTTCCGCCAACGCCAGCCACCGGCTGGGCGTCCCCCGAACCGGCAAGCGGAAAGTTCAGACCCGAATTGACCAGGGCCGTTGTCTTGCCGGCACCCGGCGGGCCGATGACGACGTACCAGGGGATCTCATAGAGGAAGTTGCGCTTGCCGCTTGACCGTTTGAGCGCCGCCACGGCCTCATTCATGCGAGCTTCGAGCACCCGCGAATCGTCATCGCGGTCGTCATTGTGTGCGACGACGGACTCGAGCGCTTTTTGCGCCTTTCTCGCTTGCCAGAAGCGTAGCCCGTAGAACAGCGCCAGCGCCGCCACGATCACGCCGATGATGGTTGCGCGCAGCCAGGCGGGGCCCAGCGGCCGGGTATCGGCGAAGCGGATCAAGGGCCCGCCAAACCACACTGCCGCCGCGAAGCCGGCCAGCGCGATAACGCTGAACATCCGCAGCAGCCAACGCGTCATGGGCGCTTCCAACAGGCCGTGCTCACAACGTTTCCTCCCTGGGGATCATCACATCGACACGGCGGTTCTTGGCGCGGCCTTCCGGCGTGGCATTGTCGGCGATCGGTTCGTCCTCGCCTTTGCCATCGACCGTCAGTCGCGAGGGATCGCTGAATTTCGGTGCCATCATCGTTTCGACAGCCTTGGCCCGGGCGACCGAAAGGTCGAAGTTGGATTTGAACGGGCTCGACTTTCGCGGTTTCACATTGTCCGTATGGCCGACGATCCGGATTTGCCCGGGCTCGGGCTGCAGCGCCGCGGCGATGTCGGCGGCAATGGGCTGGAATTCCGGCTTTGCCTCGGCCCTGCCGGACTGGAACAGCAGGACATTGTTGATTTCCACCACGATGAAGTTGCCCTTCGTGCCGATGGTCAGCCCGCCGCCTTCGACTTCCTTGGCCAGTGCCGAACGAATGCGATCAATCTGCGCGGTGGCTGCAGGTGGGGTGGCTTTCACCGGCTCGGCCAACGGCGCCACGCTGGCGCGCTCGATGGCGACTGGTGTCGACGGGTTGAGTGCCAGCAATTCACCGGCGGTGGCGTCGCCCTCATTGGTGATGAAGACCCGCAATGCAAAAAACGCCGCTGTCAGCAGCGCCGTCGCCGCTGCCGCAACGACCCAGAGCGGCAGGCGGGCCGACGGCTGCGCCATGGTCGCCGCCAGGCCCTGCCAGCGCGGCGAGATGTCCTCGCCTGCACGCGCCCTGAAATAGCGAAGCGTCTCGTAGACGTCGCGTCGAACGCGTTCGAGATTGTTGTCTTCGCGCCTCACGCCTCTGTACTGGCCTTCGAAACCCAGCGACAGGCAGGCATGCATCAGTTCGAGCAGATCGCAGTGCGTCTCGGGATTGGCCAGTATCGTGTTCAGGGCTTCGTAGAAGCCTGTGCCGGTGATCTCGGTGTGAAAGAACTGCCGCAGCATGCCGTTTTGCGCCCAGTCGTCGCTCTTGGGCCAAGGCAGGTTGCCTATGAGATCGTCGGCGGTTTCGCACAGAGCAAATTTCGCGATCCGAGCATCCTCTTCGGGAACGCCGGTCTTCTCCATCGTTCGGTCGAATTTTTCGATCGCGTCGGCGACATGTTGCGCCAGTGGCTCCGCTTGTCTTTCGACGGGCATCATCCTGAGCTGCCCGAACAGGATCAGCAAAGGTGCCGCCGCCGCGAGAATAGGGTTTGCCGCGGCGTATTTGACCGTGTCCGCGGCGCCGAACAGGATCGCCTGCTCGACCGCCCGGGCCGGCGCGGCGGCGGAAGAGGCAGCACCGGCCGCGGCGCCCAAAGGCGCACCTTGATAGATCACGGTTCCGGATGCCCAGCCCGGCGGTGTATGCCGCCCGACCCCAGGATCGAACACCGTTGAATCCTTGACCGGAGAGGGTTGGCCTCCGTCAGCGGCAGGTAGCTCGGGAACTGGTGGCGATTTTTTCTCGCGCCGTGGACTTGCGCGAATGACGGTCTTGCCCGCCAGGCCGAAGGGATCGTCCTTCGAGCTCATCGCCGACCGTCCGTGCAGGCGGTGTGGCCGCGATCGGGCGAGATGGGCGCAAAACGGTTGCTGGTCGGGGAATGGAAATACAACCCCCGCCGGCTGTGGCAGTGTCCGGAGGACGATTGACTGGAAAACGCTATCCCGCCGTCACATGACATTTGCCGCAGACCCCCAGCTCAATGAGTCTTACCCGCTTGGCGAACTGTCGTACGTGATCGTAATCTCAGAAATCGTCGATTGGAACCGGATGCCGGGCGTCGAAGGGACTTTTCTTCGCCGACTGCTGTACCATGCGTTACTTGGCCATCCGTTTCCTGGCCACGCGTCTCCTGGCCACGCGTTTCTTGGGATCGCCTATTTTTGCTTGTCGGCTTTGGCGTACGCCTCGCTGAAATAGGCCAGGAATATGTCCAGCATGCCGTTTTCGTGTGCTTCCTCCATGGTCCGCCATGTCGCGACATAGGCGTCCCAGGCCTGGCTCTTCTTCGACGTAAACGACGTAGGCGGGAGTTTCTTGCTGATCGCCTCGGGCGACAGGTCGTCAAGCAGCCGGGAGAGCGCGGTTTGCATGGCTGCATAGGTGGCAAATTCGTGCGTCTTGAGATCGTGGAATGCATCCTCGATGCTGCGCCTGGCATCAAGATAGCCGGCCCTGCGACGGGCGAACATGATTTCGAGGATGTCGTCGGTCCCCGGAACGAACTTCAGCGGATTGTTGTCCGCGGCGCTGATCATCGTTCGTTGTGTGCTCTTGGCCAACGTTTTCGCGGCCGCGCGGGCTTTCAGCAGCAAGGTCAGTTCTTCGACCACCGCCCGCAGGACCGCGCCGATTTCGGCGGCAACTTCATGCGGGTCGCGCAATTGAAGCAGTTCCGGCGAAATGCCGGCTCCGATAGCGATCTCCCTCAGCACCTCGTCCCTGGTCGAGGGCAGCGGTGTCGGGGTCGACGAGGACGCCGACACTGGAATGCGCTGCCCGGACCGTTGCTGTGCAGGCTCGAAGAAAGCCCCGCCTCCGAATTCCAGCGGCCGGCCCGTCGCGACCGGCATTTCCCGCGGTGTCGAATTTTGGTTGGCTTGGGGATAGCCTGCCGTGGCTCGCTCCTCGTCGATCGACACGACGACGACATAACGGCCGATCAGCATCCTGTCGCCATGGCCCAGCCGATGCGGGCCGGTCATGCGCTGGCTCGATCCGTTGATGAAGGTCCCATTGCGCGAGACATCGTGCAGCCAGAACGCGCCCGCCTCGTACAGAACCTCGCAGTGACGGCCCGAGATGAACTTGTCGGGATCTGGCAAGGTCCAGTCACAAGCATCGCGTCCGATTTCGAAGCCGCGATCGCGCGCTGCGTAGCCGGTCGGGATGCCGGCGGGCAGCGCGTCGACATTGCTGATTTGCAGACTGATGTACATCCAGGATCGCCGCGGATCGTTGATCGATACTGCACCATTCTAGCAGTTTGCGAGTAGAACAGCACAGCCGCGTTCCAAGCCGGTGCTTCGACAGGGCAAGTTTCAAGCGCCACCGGCCCTCTTTGGTCCGCAGGGCAAGATGTGGTAGGCTCCGGATGGCCTGGTGCGGCGGGTCGAAAAAGTTCCTGAACAGAATGCGGGAACTTCAATCCTTCGCGCCGGCGGCCGCGTCCAGGAGGGGCACGACCCATGCCGAACGAACGTGCCACGGTTGTGCAGACACCTGTTGGCGCCGACCTGTTGACCTTCACGCATCTCATCGGGCGCGATGAGATCAGCCGTTGTTTCGCCTATACGGCCGGGTTCGTAAGCACGGACCCCAATATCGATCCGCTGAAGATGCTGGGTGGTCCGGTCTCGGTCGAAGGTGAATCCGATCCGAAACGCTGGTTCAGCGGCATCGTGTCCGAGTTCCGGCTCACCCGCATCGAGGACCGGCTGGCCTATTACGAAGCGGTCGTGAGGCCGTGGCTCTGGTTTCTCGGCAACACCACCGATTGCCGTATTTTCCAGAACAAGAGCGTCGTCGACATCGTCAAGGACATCTTCAAGAAATACAGCGTGGCGGAATTCGATCTGCGCCTGCAGGGATCCTACCCGCCGCGCGAATACTGCGTGCAGTATGACGAGACCGATCTGGATTTCGTACAGCGACTGCTCGAGCATGAAGGCATCCTGTATTTCTTCGAGCATGACGAGGGTAAGCACACGCTTGTCCTAGTCGATGCGATGAGCAAGCTGAAGCCTGCGCCGGGCTACGAGAAAGTGCCCTATCATTTTGAAGGTCAGGGTTCCCGGCGCGATGTAGAATACATCACCGAATGGATACCGGGCAGTTCGGTGCGCCCGGGCGCCTATGCCCACACCGATTATGATTTCAAGAAGCCGGGCGCCGACCTGATGGCCAAGTCGGCCCAGCCGTTCAGCCACAAGCTGGCCGCGGGCGAGAACTACCGCCAGCCCGGTGCGCATCTCGAAGTGGGCCGGGGCGACAGCCTGGCCGCGATCCGCCGCGAGGAAATCCAGGCCGTGCACCAGCGCATCGCCGCTGTCGGCACCGTGCGCGGCCTCTATTCGGGCTGCACGTTCACGCTGGACGGTTTTCCACGAGAGGACCAGAACCAGGAATATCTGGTGGTCAGCGCCGAATACAGGCTGTTCGACCCGGGCTACAGAGCCCTTGCCGACGTCGACAGCGAGAACTTCCAGGTGATCCTCGGCGTGGCGCCGACCGCCGTGGCCTATCGCCCGTCACGCATCACGCCACGGCCAATCATGCGCGGGCCGCAGACCGCGACGGTGGTCGGACCATCCGGCGAGGAAATATTCACCGACAAATATGCCCGCGTGAAGGTCCAGTTCCATTGGGATCGTCTGGGCAAGAAGGATGAGAACAGTTCCTGCTTCGTGCGCGTCTCGCAGACCTGGGCCGGCAGCGGCTGGGGGTTCATCCAGATACCGCGCATCGGCCAGGAGGTGATCGTCGATTTCATCGAGGGTGACCCGGATCTGCCGATCATCACCGGCAGGGTCTACAACGCCTCCCAGATGCCGCCTTACGGTCTGCCGGGCAGCGCCACGCAATCCGGCTGGAAGTCGGACTCCTCCAAAGGAGGCGGCGGCTACAATGAGCTGATGTTCGAGGACAAAGCCGGCTCCGAACTGGTCAATTTCCAGGCGCAGAAGGACCACAACCTTCTGATCAAGCACGACCGCACCAAGCTCGTCCAGCACGACCAGTCCGACCGCATCGACCACGATGCCAAGCACTCCGTCGGCCACAACCTCGACGAGGACGTCGGCAACAACAAGACGGTCAAGGTCGGCGTCGACCAGACCACGAATATCGGCTCGAACGACACCGAGACGGTGGGCGCCAACCGTTCGCTGACGGTCATGGCCAACGAGACCATCCATGTCGTGTCGAACTCGACGGAGAACATCGACGCCAATCACACGCAGACGGTGGGGATTGTCCAGACGATTACAGTGGGGGCGGCTCGCATCGATACGGTTGGCGCCGCCGAGACGCGAACAGTCGGCGCAGCACAGATGAACACCATCGGTGCCATACGGTCGGTCACTGTCGGTGCAGCGCAGAGCCACGATATCGGCGCGTCGGACAGTTGGAACATAGCGGCGGCGCAGAGCGTCAATGTTGGAGCGGATCAGAGCGTCACTATAGGCAGCGCCCAGTCTTTCAACGTTGGTGCCGCGCGCAGCGCCAGCATCGCGGCCGATGACACAACGACGGTTGGTGGAGGGAGTTCGCTGTCAGTGACCGGTGCGAGTTCAATCCAGATCGGGGAAGACAGTTCAATCAATGTCGGCAAAAAGCTGGTTATTACCGTTGGTGACGAAATTCTGATCAAGTGTGGTTCGGCCAAATTCATGATGAAGAAGGACGGTACCATTGCCCTGGAGGGGAAGGACATTTCGGTCAAAGCAAGCGGCAAGATTGGCATCAAGGCATCGAGTGACATAACGATCAAGGGCTCGAAGATCAGCGAGAATTGAGGATGCAGCGATGAGTGACGTTCGCGAACACATTGACGGTGTGGTGATCGGCATCTTTCTCGGTTTCGATGATGCGGCGTCACCGCTGGTGGTATTCCCCGGCAATCCGGAACAGACAGCCTTGCCCGCGCGCAGCTTGACCGGGCTGACGTCCGATATGATCGGCTCCGAGGTGGCTTTGCTCTTTCAAGAGGGCGATCCCGCCAGGCCGCTCATCGTTGGCCGCATCGTCGATCCGGCGCGCAAGACTGCGGCGCCACAGGTCGTGCGGGACGGCGAGCGCGTTCGCATTACCGGGGAAGAGCGCATCGAGCTGCGATGCGGCAAGGCGACGATCCTGATGGAAAAGGATGGCCGCATCACCATTCGCGGTACTTTCGTCACCAGCCAGGCGAGCGCCACCAATCGTATCCGTGGCGGTTCGATCGACCTCAATTGATGTTGGCGGCAAGCGACAAGTCGAAATCAGAAGGCACGCCCGGTCGGCGGATAGTGCCGGATGTCGTAAGGCAGCACGCCGAGCAGGTCGCATTCTTCTGGGCGCAACGCGACACTTTGATGGCGTCGGATCCGCCGAACCTGGATGTGGTCGCCGGTGTCGACCGGCGCCTGGAAGCCAACCTGGATGGCTTGCGTATCGCAGGGTCGGCCGCTTGGCCGTTCATCGTTGCGGTGTATGAGGATTTCCCCGAGAAAGGCGAGTTGTTTCTGTATGGATGGATGGCGATAGAATTGAACGACAGCCGCCGCATTGCCGAGGTTGTCGAGCATGGGAATCGAAGCGAGGACGATGCTTGCGGATTGGTCGGCGCGCTGGCGTGGCACCAGCCCGCAACGATCGCGCCGCTGGTGCGGGACTGGATCGGAGCGCAGGATGCGTTCAAGCGATATCTCGGCGTATCGGCTTGCCTTGGGCATGGCGTCGACCCGAAGCAGATGCTGGTTCGACTTGTGCGCGATCCGGATGCACGAGTTCGCGCCGCGTCACTGCGGCTTGCCGGAAAAATCGGACGAGCCGATCTCCTTCCGCAACTGAGCACTGCGTTGGATGATACCGAAGAGTTGCCACGCTTCTGGGCCGCCTGGTCACTGGCGGAACTCGGTTCAGGCGACCTGGCCAGCTCCGAACTTCGCAAGGTTGCCGTCAGCAGAAGCGCTGACGCAATGACGGCGTTGCGCGCCGCCGTCAAGGCCTCACCCGACAGGGATGTCCGCGCCTGGATGGGCGGACTGTTCAAATCGCCTGAAACCGCGCCTTTGGCCGTACGTGGCGCCGGCATGCTGGGCGACCGCAACATTCTGCATTGGCTGATCCACCAGATGCGCACACCTGCTCTGGTCGCCGCCGCCGGCATTTCCTTCCTGGAGCTTTTCCCCGAAGCCAAAGAGCATGACGAACTTTTCTCAGTCGAACCCGACTTGCTGGGAGACAAGATTGCCGAACATTTCGACCAGGATCCTCCATATCTGCCGGTTGCCGACAGGGTCAAAGTATGGGCAATCGAGCGGCGCTTGCTTGCCGATCCTATCGCCAGCCCAAGGGATTGATGAACCTGTGGATCCACTCGACCGTGTTGTCGTTCTCGAAAAAAAGTCTGCCTGAAAATCTTGGGTGTTCCCGAAGGAAAAGAGGTTCCAGAAGGCGGCTTGCGTCGAAATAGGCATCATTGACCGTTTTCGGTCGGTTCATGTCTTCGACATTCGGCTCTGAGCCAAGTCGCATCAGGTAGCCTCGTCGTCCGCGCTCGATGTCGACGGAACTGAGGGACGCGCAGCTTTTCACCAGTTCCGCCCAAGAAGCGTCGATCGCTGACAGGCCCTCGCCGAGAAGTGTCAGCCAGCTCACCGTTTTGATCCCGAGGTTGCTGACAGGAAGCGTCAGGTTCAGATTCTCTATGTCTATTCCCCAGTATCGCTTCGCTTGAGCGTATATGTAGTCAAACGCCGGAAGTCGTTCCCATGGATCGTAGGCAAAAGTCAGCCCGCCGTGACCAGAAATAAATTCAACATTGTCGACAATATTGCGGGCCAGGCCGACGAGTACGCCAACTTCTGTGTCAAGTGGAGCGAGGACACGGACAGCCGAATGCAGGCCGCTGTCACGTCTATGAATACGGTTACACGAAAAACTCCAGCTGCCTCTCGGATCGTCAATCGAAACGTGATCCCAATAGCGAAGCTCGAACGCTCTGCCTTCACGAATGCGTCTGTAAACCGGTTGAAGATACGGCTCCGGAAGACCGTTCCTTGCCGCAACGCGGCCACTCCTTGTCAACTCAGGCGCGGAAGCCAGCAGCCAATACGGAAACTCTGCAAGCCCGATCTTCTGAATCGAGCCTGGCGGAGAGGCCTGCCGGTAAAGCTCGATGAGGAAATCGAGCTCGGCCTGGGTGGGGCCTTTCAGGTAGACCGTCAGGTCGAGCATTACCTTGCACGCGATTTTGCCTTCGACGGAAAAGGGTCGAAGCAGTTGCGGAGGCAGCTTCATGAACCTGCACCCAATTTGACACCTATTCGTTGTCTTCGTCGCTTGATGTTCCGTTCACTTCCTCATCGATCATGTATTCGAGAGTCTCAAGCTTGAATACTAAGTAATCGGTAAAGTCCTTGTAGGCGTCACTCTGGTACATGTCCTCGAACTCGATGAAGTCGACTTTCCCATTCTTCTTAACGCGGGACGGATCAAGTACCAGGAAATGGCTCAGATCTTCGCCAAACATGACCGGGATCGCACCGTTGTCGAAAGGGTTGTCCTCGTCATCCGGCCACAGGTCGCCCCAGAACTCGATTTTGTCTTTTACCCATTTGCTGTCGTGATCCTGCGTGGACAGCAGCTTGCCGCCAGCATCGAAATCACTCCAGCCATTGTGGAGCTTCAGAAATTCGCGATATGATTCCGGCAGCGGTATGCCCAGCCGTTTCTCAAGCTTGGCGATCTCTTCATCGGTCGCCGGCCTGCCAAGTTCGTGTGGCAATTCCTCGTCGTATTTGAGCGAGTCATACTTCTGTTGGGCCTCAACGATCTTTTCGATCAGCTCCTTCAGTTCAGGTTTCTTAGGCACTTGCTGGCTCCTCCCATCCGCAACAATTGGGGAAAACCCCAGTGTGGGGTTTGTTTCCACCCTTTCGCCAGAAATCCGTCTTGGCGCGATACTTCTTCATGCTCGACCCCATCCACGAATTCGCGCGGCTCGACATCCATTTGAGATTCTTGGCATCCGTTGGGTGACCATTCAACTGGAGCTCGTTGCTGTGGTCGGGGCTAAATCCGGAGTATTCTTGCTCTTCCGCCTTTTCCTTCGCGCAGTCTTTGTAGAACTCAATCTCGGCAGGTTTTTTTGCCACTGCCGCATCTTTGAGGCGTTTGCATTCGGTGTTGCCTTGCGTGCGCCTTTTGGCATAGCCCGCAGAGCGATTCCCATCCCAGGTCACACGTTTCATTTCACCGGCCTTCGCGGCATCGTTGATTGCCGCGCACTTGGCGCAAATCTCTTGCTTCTCGCAATCGTCGAATTTGACGTGCTTCTTGCCCTTCTTTTTCGCCGGGCCGTTGGCACAATCGATCTTCAATGGATTGGTGTTGGCTGGCCCCAATGGATCAACATCGCCAGCCAAATTCACGGTATTCTTGTCGTTGTGGAATTTCTTGTCTGTGTGTCGGCAGGCATTCTTGCCGTCCATCTTCACATCAAACGAGTAAAGTATCCAATCCGTTGCCTTCTTGAAGACGTTGGACTTTACGCCACCGACCGTGCCGGGCTCGTCGCCGGAACTCATGCCATACTGCGAGCCCTTAATCGCAATCATCTTGCCGCCCTTGGCGAGGACGGTCGTCGTGCCGTCCTTCAATGAGCTTTGCGTGGCGATGTTGGGATAGGGCAGGGGGATCGGACCACCAGGGCTGGGTGTCTTGCAGACATCGGGGATCGTCGCTATCGAGAGGCCGATAGTGCCTTTGTAGGTCAGCCCGAGGCCGTTGACCGTGATATGACTGGGCATCAGGCGGTCCTCCTCGGTCCGCCCAGCAGCACGGCGGCACGGGAGCCGTTCTCGGAACTCGCCCAGATCAGGGACAGCGGCCCGTTCTGGTAGTTCCGCGCTTCGGCCTCGCTTATCAAACCAACGAACAGCGGACCGGACGCCGCGCCGACATCGCCCCAACAGTCGGCCGGGGTCTCGAAGTCCGCCGCATCCTTGAAGCGGCCTGGGTTGCGGATGACAGCGAAGCCATATTCGTTCCCGCGATAGCGTTCGCCGTTCATGTCGCAGATGATGCGACCGACCGGATCGATCGGCGCGTCCTCGAAAAGGAAGCGGAAGGCTGCGCCCAACCCTTCGCCGAGCACGACCGTCTCTGTCTTGATCTTGTTTTCTTCGCTCGCCGTCGAGGCACTGACGATCTCGAGAAGAGGTTGCAGCCCAAACGCTCGTGCAGTAGTCAACGTCGTCAGCAGACAGAATCCTGCCGCCTCGCCCGGACAGAAGCCGTAGATGTTGCCCTCTGAGTGGAGTTGCTCGTTTTCATCCAGCCACTCGAGGGTTTCCGGTTCAAGATAGGTATCGACGCCGCCCGCGAGGCAGAACGTGGCTTTTCCATCTCGCAGTGTCTTGCAGGCATGGTAGATCGCCAGTAGCCCACCGGCGTGGCCACCAGCTATTGAACCACCACCTTCGAGGACAACATGCTGGGCCAGCAGCTTGCGCAACTTGGCGTCCACCTGAGCGGCAAACCCATCCGGTTGACCTGGCCTTGGCTCTCCGGTGGAGATAATAAGGCACACTTCGGGCGACTGCAGTGATGCTCGCAATGGCCGCAAGGCGTCGAGTGCCGGTGAGATCGCGATTTCCACAGCGCGCTCCGGGCCGGCAAGGCTCGCATCTACGCCGATGTCGCGAGTGATTTTCATCCGCTCACCGAAACGGTCCACCATATGGGGATGATCCTGGATGGCCGAGATACCGGCGCGGACAGCCGCTGCACTTGAGGACGCGTCAAAACCCAACGGCGTGCGTACTCCAACGCCGACGACGACAATCGTGGCCCCTTTTGTCGTCATTCGTTTTCTTCCGGTTGCCAAATGCCTGTTGCCGCTACTGTCGGCGAAATGCCTGTCCGTGGCCTGATACGCAGATTTGTATTCTTCAGCCGTTCCTCGTCGAAAGGCACCGGCAGGGCGGACATCCACGTAATCGAGAACTGCCGTAAATCGGGCTTGATGCGCAGGGTATGGATGGTGGCTTCGCCGTTCTCGCGATCCGGACGATTGTAGAACTCCGTGGTCAGGTCGAATTTTATGCGCGGCAGAAGGAATTGCCAGAAGCCATCCTCGGTGAAATTCCCCAGCCGAACGTCCTCATAGCCAATCAGCGGAGTTTTGGTTTGTTGATCTTCCGGGGCGCATTGATAGTACATACGGCTGAAATCGCGCGGCAAAAGCGGATCGCGCGTCTTCTCCCATTCTTCGCCATAGGTGCCAGCGTATCTTATCCGCGGCTGCCAGTGACGCGCCACCGGACCGAAGCTAGCCGGTGTGCCGCTCTTGTGGTCGCGATAGGGCGCGTTGGAATACTCAAAGTTAGGTCCGGCTTTGCCAACTAGCCGCTGGGGGTCGATTGCAAACCCCGTACCAACTGGATTGCGCTGGTCCCAATCCGGCTTTGATGCCTCCATATCCGTGCCGCCGTAAGTCCGGCGCCAGCTGATCGGCATTCTCGTGAATGGCTCCGCCCGGCTCATCCGCACCGACACCGGGCCAGGCATAAACACGCGGTCCCCCACCACGTTGAGGGTCTTGTCCACGTCGCCGACCTTTATGCGCGCCGCGCTCTCGATGGCTGGACGCCTGCCGGGCGCATAGACGTGTCCTTCGACCAGAACATCCGTATGCTTTTTCTCAAGATTGAGATCAGTTTCGTCGAGAAGTTCGTTCGGATCGGCCCCGTGTAGAGGTGCCAGGGTCACCGGCGTCTGGTTTTTCAAGAGCCGCTGCTTGCCGTCGGCATCGATCTCGAACGACGCCTTGATCGCGATCAGCCAGACCTCATGTCCTCGCTCGTCACGCGTCCAGCTTTCCTGAGCGGCGAATGGCGTATGGTTGGACAGTATCCACATTTGAAACAAGGCATCCTTGCGCGACGGTGAAACAACGGACCTTCAACTGTCTTGGGTATAGCTTGGAAACAATTTGCCGGCGCGACGTGGGTACCGGCTACTGCATATCGTCGAATTTGCCTCCATCAATTGGTCTCCCAGCTCGCCGCAAAGATCTGTTCCAGCCTCGCTTGCGGCGATTGCGGGTCGATGTCGAAAAGATCCGAACGGGCAGTCCACATCACCATGTCGCTGATGAGCTCTTCGCTTGGCTCGACAATCGGCACGGGCAGGGCGCCCAGCGCGGCATCCAGTTCGTCGGGGGTCAGCTCGCCGCCTTGGGCAGCGATGGCCGCCTGTTCGATGCTGGCAAACCACGCCTCGGCGTCGGCTAGCTGAACGGGCACTTCGGCAAGCTGCGCAACAATGGTCAAAGGGAATTGTCTGCCAACTCTGTCGGCACTCTGCAAAATGATACCTGCCGACGCACCGAAGGAAGCCGGGCCAGCCAGGAAGCGCAACGCAGTCGTGCTGGGCCAAAAATCCGAACCGATCAGCGGGACGAGATGCTGCGCCAGCCAGCGGTCCCAGACGCGCACAAAATCCCCTGGCAGCCGCCGTGTGACGAAATCGCCGGTGGCGGGCATTTTGCCGTAAAAGCCTGGCAGGATCATATCTGTGGCGGACATGAGAATTTCTTGAACATTTCCAGATTGTACGGGTTTTCGACGCTGGCGGCCTTGAGCTCGAAATCGGCATACATGCCTTTCGTGCCCAGGCGCAGGCTGTAGACATCGGACAGCGAAGTGCCGGCGAAGCGGCCGCTGCGCAGCATCCTCAGCCATGCCCAGCTGCCGGTCTCGTTGAGCAGGACTTCGGGCGATCCGTCGATCGGCTGGAAGGCGAGCGTAATGACCCCGGTGCCGTCCTTGCCGGGCCATGTCATCGGCTGCGGCCGCGTCGCGTTGTTGTAGTAGACCAGGCTCTGGCCATCGAGGTTGAGCGTGACGCGCGTGACGTTGGGAGACAGGTCCTTCGGCTCGAGCGTGAAGCTCATCACCGGTCCGGTACCACCGGGAAAGAGATCGTCGCGGATATGCCTGGCCTGCTCGAACGCCGGCAGCGCCGCAGGATCGAGGCCGAAATCGGCGCGCCACTTCCATGGCTGGCTGGTCGTGTCGACATAGTTGATCAGGTGGTCGTTGATGAAACCGTCGATCAGCCCGGCCGGTCCGAACAGGCGGGCGAAATCACGTACATTGACGTCCACAGCGCTCTCGGCGCTGAAGGGATAGCGGTCGTTGAGCGCGGCCTGGCAGAAAGGCAGTATGTCGGCCCGCCAGATCGCGTTGAGCTCCGAAGTGACCGCCTTCTGAGTCAAATTGCTGGTATCGCCGGCAATCCCGCCCAGCCAGGTGTTGATGGGGTCGGGCAGGATCTGTGCCTGCCTGGCGACCGCGCCCGTCAGTTCGGCAAGGCCGCCCTGCTTCTTGATGGCATCCTGCGGATTGGGGTTCGCGCTGACCGTCTGCAGCACGTTCGAAAGCGCGGTCAGCGCGACAACCGCGGCATCCAGTGCCGGCGGCTGGCCGTCGACCTCGGCGATGGTGCTCTTGAGCGGTTTGAAATGTTCGGCCACCAGATTGCCGGTCAGGTCTACCTCGCTGGCCGATCCGGCGCGGGGAAGCAGTTTCGCACCGCTTGTCGCCAGCTTGCCGAGCTTGCCAAGCTTGCCGAGCAGTTTCGAAGCGCCCTTGGCCGCCGCTTTGTTGTCGGCGGGCGCGTCGTCGTCGGAGCGCGTCAACTCGGTCTCCTGAACGACCGCCGTAAGCAGCCGCTTCAGCGCCGAATCGGCGCTCGACAGGTCCTTCAGATTTTCACTGGCGACATTGAGATCGGTCAGTGGCGCCAGCCTCATGTCGCGCAGGAAGCTGTCCCATTGCGCGATATAGTCGTCGTAGTAGAGCTTCAGAATATCTTCGGACAGCGCCGAGACCGAGGTTTCTGAGTTTTCCGAGCATCCGCCGGCGAAAACGGCGCGATCGAGCGCCGCCTGGGCGGCGACATCGTCGATACGGTCGAGAATGACGTCGTGGAAGCCGGAATAGGTGAAGGCTCCGGAAATGCCGACGCGAAGTGTCTTGGCGGAACGCCGCGCAAACACCTTGCCACCGTTGGGGCCAGCGAAATTGGCCGGGATCCACTCCTTCAGCCCGGCCACTGCCGGATCGGCCAGCAACTGCTTGTAGGCACGCGCCGGCAGTGAAATCGTACACACCGTCTTCAGCGCTTCGGCAACCAGCGCCTGGTCGGGCGCGATATAGCTTTCGTCGACCGTCATGCGGCGGATGGCGGCAAGCTGGTGCTCTTCGGCATCGGCGGTCGGAAATGGTGCCGCAGCGGCGAATTCGGGCAGGCTGTTCACCCACCAGTTCTGGGCGAAATCGGGATCCATCTGCGACAGCCCCGTCATCATGCGATAGGTCTTCAGTGCCCCGAGCATGAAATCCGGATCGCGGATCTGCCGCCACATGGTCGCCTCGAGCAGTGCGACCATGCGTGGCTCGAGGACGTTGCGCAGGGCGTGGTCGTAGGTGTCGGTCTGTGCCCGCACCAGTTCCGCCGAGGCCGATGGCCCCAGCAGGTCATGGGCGGCGCCCGGCGGTGCTGTCCGGGCAGTTGCGACCGCGTCCATCGCACCAAGCGCGCCGTCCATGGCAGGCTGCTCCACCGATGCCGGAGTTGCGGCAACAGAGGTCAGGGGCGATTGCAGGGCCTCGAACTGGCCTGCCTGGGCCGAGATCGCATTGCGGTTGTCGTAGTAGGACCAGGTGAACACAGCACTGGCCAACAAGCCCGCCACGGCACATGCAGCCGCGGCACCGCGCCAGATCCAGGCGCGGCGGCGTTGCGCCAGCGGGTCGAACGTACCGAGGCCGGCTTCCTTGAAGATGACTTCGGTGAGCAGGTTCTTCAGGAAGAAGCTACGTTTCTCGACCCGTGGTGCGGGCAGGGCCCGGCGTGGCGGCAGGCCGAAGGAAGAAGACAGCGCCGCGGTCAGCCGGTCGATGGGCGCCCCTTCCTGCGTCGCCGATGTCAGATAGAGCCCGCGCAGCCAGGCGACCTCTTCATACCGGCTTTCGCCGAACATCGCCTCGACCAGCACCTGGATGGGTTCGGACAGGCTTGCGAGTTGGGCGGGAAACCGGAAGATCTCGGCACGGGCGGCGAGTTTGTCCTCATCCTCCAGGCGCGGCACCAGCCGCCGCTCGAGTTCCGTCGCCAGCGTCGAAATCTCTCGTTCGATGGTCTTGGCATCGACACGCGCATCCAGCGCGAAGGTCGTTCCCCATACCTGCTCGCGCGAGGCGGTGGACAAGCCGCCGAAGAAGGCCTCGAAACCCTTGACCAGATCGGCCTTGGTCAGCATCAGGTAGACCGGAAGGCGGATTTCGAGCCGGTCGTTGAGCTCGGCCAGCCGGCGGCGGATCTTGCGGCCGTGCGCCTTGATGGCGTCGTCGCCTTCCGAAAGCACGTCGATCGAAAGCGCGACGATCACGCCGTTGAGCGCGCGGCGGCCCCGGTGCTTCTTCAACAGGTCGAGGAAGCCCAGCCATTCCGCCGCGTCCACATCGGGCTGGCTCTCCTGCTGGACATAGCGGCCGGCGGTGTCGATCAGGACCGCGTTTTCGGAAAAGAACCAGTCGCAGTTGCGCGTGCCGCCGACCCCCTGCAGGTCGTCTGTGAGGTCGATCGGAAAATTAAGTCCGGACTGCCGCAAGGCGGTGGTCTTGCCGGTGGCCGGCGGCCCGACGATCACATACCACGGCATCTCGCGCAGAAACTTGCGTCCGCCCAGCTTGCGGCGCTTCAGTTCGGCCATCACCTCGGCGAACTTGGCGCCCACGGCTGCGACATTCTCTTCGCCGGGGCTGAGCGGCTTTTCCACTGCTGGTGCGGCAATCTCGGCGACGAACATGCGGTTGGCGCGGATCGTCCGGCGCTGGGCGACGATCAGCCAGATCAGCCAGAAGATGACCAGCAGCGCGATGATGACGATGCGCACATTTTCAGAGGCGAACGGTTCGTAGGGACCGACCCTGACGATCGGACCGAACACCCAGATGACCAGGGAAAGCAGCGTGATGCCGATCAGCGTCCACAGCCAGCGCGATGTCAGAACTGCCCACAGGAAGCGCAGGATGAACATCTCACAGCCTCTTTTCGACGAGCACCTCGACACGGCGGTTCAAGGCCCGCCCCTCGCGCGTGCTGTCGGTGGCCACTGGATCGGTGGCTGCGCGGCCCTCGGAACGGACGCGATCCTGCGGCACTCCGTTCTGGACCAGCATGTCGGCAATCGTCTGGGCGCGAGCCTCGGACAGTCGCTGGTTGGTCGACAGCGGATTGGTCTTCTGTAGGGGAACGCTGTCCGTATGACCGATCACCGTGATCTTTCCGATGAGCTCCTGATTGGCGAGGATCACCTTGGCGATTGACCCGATCAGGGGCTCGAACCCCTCGGTCAGTTGTGGCCGCGACGACTGGAACAGTTCAGGATTGGAGGCCTGGATGATCAGCTTGGCCACCGAAACGCTTTCGGTGCCGCTGAGGGCGGATTTTAGCTCGGCTGGCGCGCCGGCCTGAAATTCCGGCAACAGCGCAAAATCCAGTTTCTCCGGCGGCGGTGCATCGACCTTGGGCGATGCCCGGGTGATGTCGCCGCGTGCGGGCGGCGGCAACGCGCGAACAAGCGCGGAAAG
Organism: Mesorhizobium sp. P2_E6; assembly: GCF_056403835.1. Classification (NCBI taxonomy): domain Bacteria; kingdom Pseudomonadati; phylum Pseudomonadota; class Alphaproteobacteria; order Hyphomicrobiales; family Phyllobacteriaceae; genus Mesorhizobium; species Mesorhizobium sp. P2_E6. Next base: position 549,650 of record NZ_JBFUEQ010000002.1, on the reverse strand, counting down.
CTCGACCGCCTGGCTGCTCAGTCCCGTCGAGAGCCCGACATGGACTGCCGTGGCGATCACCGCCGCACCGAGCGCCATGACCCAGATCGGAACGATGAAGCGCTGCGGCTCGTCGGATGCGATCACGCCCTTCCAGTTTGGCGACAAGGGCGCGCCTTCGGCGTCGACGTCGCGCAAGAAGCGTGCCGCCGCCACGCGAACGGCATTGATCGAGCGGTCGCCTGACCGGTTTGCCACACGATATTTGCCACGGAAGCCAAGCGCCAGGCAGTGATACTGCAGCTCCAGCAATTCGCGATCCCGGTTCGGATGGCGCTCGAGTTCGTCGAGACGTGTGAAGAACTGCGTTCCGGCATCGACATCGCCGCGCAGCATGACAACGAGCGGCTGCCGCGGCCAGGCGCTGGCCCCGCCCCATGGCGTGTTCAAGGCCAGATCGTCGAGCAGCGCCGCCACGACCCATGCTGCCTGGTCGGCCCGCTCCATTGAGGATCCCGCCGTCATTGCCGTGTCGCGGGCCCGCACCAGTTCTTCGAGCAACCGGGTCCGCAGTGCTTCCGGATTGTCCGGCGCCAGCGCGCTTTCAAGCTCGGGAGCGAACTCGAGCAAGGGCGCGAATGCGTTGACGAGCGCGTTCGGGTGGGTGCGGGCTCGCTTGACAACCGCGCCCGGCAAGAGTGGCGCCATGGGCCGCGGCATCGGCGCGCCGGTCAATCGAATGCGAGTGCGTTCGCGATCCTCCGACAGTCCGAAAGGATCATCGCGGCTCATCATCTCACCTGTTCACCGAATAGCAGTCCACCTGCGGCTCGCTTGGCAACACGCCCGAAACGCCGATGACGAAGCCGGGAGCGTCGAGCAACGACGCCCAGTACTCGCTTTTCTGGTCCAGCTCGAGGCATAGCCGATCGCCATCGTAAGGGATTTCGCGCGGCTGCGAATGAAGCGGTTTCAGCGGAATGCCGGGCAAGCGCGATTTCCACAGGCCCTCGAACTGGTCGGCCGAGCCGACGGTCGCCTGGTTGACGAAGATCTTGCGCAGCGCGTCCTCCGACAGCTCCGAACCGACACGGATGACGATCCGACTGGCCACCAGCAGCTTCGGGTTGTCGATGCGGATTTTCCAGACATTGGTCGAATGCCGCATGACAGGCAGCGCTCGCGATTTCGGCTCGATGTAACGCAGGCTGAGGATGAGCGAGCGCAGCGCATCCGCCAGCGCCGAATAGGCGGGGCCGGGGGCCATGTGATCGTAGGCCGGCAACTCGCCCAGCCGCCGTGCGCTCGATCCGTAGGTAGCCATCGAACCGGCAAGCCCGGCTAGCTCCAGGTAAAGCTCGGCCGGATGGAAGACATCCTGGGCCAGTATATGGGCCAGCCGCGGGCGCGCCGCATTGGCGAGATTGAGCATCAACAGATCTTCAACGCTGCGCCCAGGCCCACCCATGACCATCTTGCCATGCGCCTCGGCGATCTGGTCGAGACCGGTGACAACTTCCAGCAACAATTGCCGATACCAGGCCACCGCGCCGGTAATCAGTGTCGGTGGCAGGAAGGTCTCGTCCAGGGAGACGCCGCCATCGGCTCGAACGCCCTTGAGGTCGGCTATCGGCAAGGCCGTGTAGCCACCGACCGACTTGCCGGGTGCAAGCAGCAGCGCCTGCGGGCGGGCGATTTCGATTTCTTCAGGGTCTGAACCGCCCTGGACGGCGTCACGCACCGATACGATCCGCCCGTGATATCGTGCCCCCGAGGCGGCGGCGTGTGCCGGATCGAAGCCGACGCCGCCGGCAGGCTCCAGCGGCAAGGCGACCAGCACCGGTCCGGCGCCAGTGTCCGGGGTCACCGGCAGCGGTCGCGGCGCGTCCATCATGTCTGGAATGGAAAAAGGCGTTCCGTCCGGGAAGATGCCCCGTGCGGACAGGATCGAAATCTGGCCGGCATCCAGCAATGCCTGGTCCAGCGTCAGCTGTTGAAAGCCGAACGTATGCAGTTGCCCGGCCTGCAACGCGCCGCGCACCGTCGCTTCGAAGAAGCGATCCTGCTGCTGGAAATGCTGGGTCCGCAGGAAAAGCCCTTCGGACCATAGCACCCTGTTTGCATCGCTCATGCCGCTGCTCTCTGCATTGAGCTCCCCTTGCCCTGGCCGCTAGGCGGAAATGCCGCCGCTGCCAAGCGTGACGTTGATCGTGAATTTCGATCCCGGCGATACTGACTTGGTTGTCCGCCAGTTCCTGCCGCCAGGCTCGCGGATCAATGCAACGAAGCCCAGCGCCGTCGCGTCCGGCTCGACGGTGATGGTTTTGGATGCGGATTTCCCCGGCCCGACAGCGATCTGGTCGGACCCGATAAGATCGCCTGCCAGCGCCGTGCCGGCATCCCCCTGCAACGCAAAATAGTCGGCGGAATTGAATTTGCCGGCGCTTTTCAGCCGCATCACGAGAACCGTCACCGGCCGATCGCCGCCACCTGGTCCTGGGTTCATGCCGGCCCCGCCGGTCACGTTGACGGTGATCACCGATGGCTTCGGCGGACCACTCTGGCAGGCCGCAAGCAGCCCCGTCGCACCCAGGGCAACGACAAGTTCACGTCGATCGATCATCTCTCACTCCTCCTCGTAAGCATCCCGAAAATCAGCGCCGATTTCGCCAAGGAAGCTTTTTTCCGCGCTCTCGGCGATTTCACGATGGCGTTTCTGGTAAAGCTCCCACAGCTTGGCGCCGCGCCCGCCTGAAAGCAGGGTGCCGATCGCCGAATTCGATTTCAGCTCTTCCTCGATCTCGGCCGGGTCAAAACGGTCGATCATCCGCCGCAAGGCGGCCTGTATGCCGCGCCAGGCGCGCACGTGATGTTGCGCAAGATCGCGAACCGCGTCGGCGATTGCCGCTTCGCCGGCAAGAAATCCGGGGCTGCGCTCGGCGATAAGCGTGACGATGGCATCATCGACAGTTGGCAGAAACTTGAGCGGATTGACCTCGGAGGCTCCGACCATGGTCTGGGCGACGCGGGCGTTTCCCTTTTCCTCGGCCCGCTTGCGCAGAAGCTGCATCAGGCCTTCCATCATCAGCCGATACTCGCGGCCAAACTTCTCCATTTCCGCGATGCTGTCGCGTCCGGGGAAATCGGCTTCCTCAACGCCCATGCCGTGCAGGAATGCCGAGCGAAGCGCCGACTCCCCCGGCTGTGGCGCGGCGGGCGGGCGGGCGGGTTTGGCAGGAGCGACCGCACGTGGCGGGGGAGGGGTATCCGCCGCTTGCACGGGCAAATCCCAGGGATTGGTGGATTGGGGTTGTTGGGCGGCGCGCTCGCGCTGTCCGGTCGAGCCGGCGCCGTTTGCCGAATTGGGCACTGCCGCCGGTCCGAAACCAAAATCATCGTTGAAATCGGATGGCTTTCCGGCAGCCGGTTCGGCTCCGCGGCTGGGGGACGGCACCGGGTCGAGGCTGAATGGGTCCGCCCGGTTCGCGGCACCGCTCGGCTCGAGAAAAGGGGCGGCGTTTCTCGACACAGGCGTTGCAACCGGATCAAGGCTGAACGGGTCATCGAAAGCAGGCGAGTTGCGCTGGGATGCGGCACGCTCGAACGCGCCCGGAACCGGCTGCTCGAACGGGTTCGGAAGATCGGCCGGACGTGGCCGTCGCGGCTCTTCTTCGACCTTGGCTGAAAAGAAGTCATCGCGGCCGATGCTCACCGGCGCCCGAGATGGCTGCGGTAGGCGTTCGGGAACCGGCTGACTGGTCGCCGGTGCTTGAGCGACTGGCGTTTGCAGGTCGACATAGACGATGTAGTCGCCCAGCCTCAGCCGCATGCCGCTTTGCAGGCGCGTCGACTTGCCGGCGCCGAGCGGGCTGTCAGAGCCGTTTATGAACAATCCACTGCTCGACGTGTCGGTGACGAAATACCCGTCTCGCCCGCCGGAAATCTTGCAGTGAGCCCTCGAAACGAACATGTCTGGATCGTCGATCTGCCAGCCCGCGTCGGCGCTGCGGCCGATCACCAGCTCACCCTCGTCCAGCCGGGTCTGCCGTACCGCCTGGGTGCGTGGCCCTTGCTCCAGCGTCAGCAGCAGACTCATGCCGCGACCCCCGCGATTTCCGGCCGCCATCCGACGATTGTCCGCAGCCGCATGTCGTCAGCATCGCCCCTTTCGGCGGGCCGCGCAAGCCAGGTGGTTCGGCCGAGCTGTGCCGATCCGATACGCGGCGGCGGCACGGCTTCGCGCGCAAGCACGATGCGCAGGTCGACGTCGAGCGATTCCCCGATCATGTCGCGAACGGCCTGTTTGAACAGTTTGAGCCGCTGGCCGCCAGGCAGGAAGGCCTTGAAGTCCTCGTACCCCAGCGGGCCGACGCGCAGTTCGATCCTGCTCTGGCGGTTGAAAACCCGCGGGCCGATCGTCGCCCCCCGGCCGAGCCCCGCATAGGCCTTTGCAAGGCGGGTCTGGAGGCCGGTCGGCACGGTTATCCAGGCAGCGATGAACTCCCTGATCTGCACCGGCACCTTGAATGCTTCCGCCAGGAACAGCGTCAGCCGTTCCGGGCCGTCGACCTGGCTGGCGAGCGAAGCCGCCTGGCGAAGCTTTACCGTATCGAGATCGGCGTCCTGGGTGCCGGGAAGTCCAATCCCAGCCATCGCTTCCAGCATAGCGCGAACACGTCCGCCGACCGCGCGTTCGACCTGTACGGCCGGATGCGCGTCCGCCCACGCCCGGTAGTAGAGGGCAATCATGCGGTGCTGCAGAATGTTGACGAAGTCCACGAACGTGGTGTCGCTGGTCAGCTGTGCGTCGGTGCCGGCGAACCAGCGCTGCGACAGGCGGTCGAGCACCCAGCGCGTCAGATGCAGCGGCATGGGTCCCTCGGGCCCCAGCAGGCCGAGATTTGCAACCGTGACCCGGGCCGGCGTCTCGCCATCGGCTTCGCGGAACTGAACCAGGTCCCGCGCCGAAAAGGCGAGGCGCACATGCTGGCCGAGTCGAGCCGGCTCACGGTCGGGGCGGCCGGAATGGCCGAACAGACCGCTCCGCTGTTCGAGACGGCGCAGCAGTTCGAAGAAGTCGAACGTCTCGGACAGACCTTCGGCCCGGTTCGGGCTGGGCTGGTCTAGATCAGGTAGCGATTGCCGGGCGTCATCGGCCATGGCACATCCTCCTGCTTCTGCAGCAGCCGCGTGCGGGTTCGCACGAAGCCGTTTATTCCGGCGTGGCGGGCAAACAGCCGCGCCAGCAAGGCCGAAAGCAGCAAGGTGCTTTGGCCGGCCAGGACCGATTGATCAACGTGCAACGTCACTTCGGTGCCGCGTCCGAAGCACATCGGCCCATCGATCTGCAGCCGTTCGATGACCGGCTGCGAGTCGATACGCACGATCGAATGCACATTGCGCGCAAGGCTCGGATCGCCGCGATCGGCATAGAGGTCGAGCAGAGCATGCAGAGGGTCGATGCCGCGGCCTTCCTTGGCAAGGCTGAGGAAGTTGAGCGCGAGCTGCGCCACCAGCCGCCAGGCAAGATCGTCGGCCCGCGATTCACCGTCGGCCCCAGCCGGCAGTGCCGCGGGGATGGCCGGCTGTGGCGGACGCAGCGCGCCAAGCAGCCTGACGGTTTCGACCGGGTCGCCGGCCTCCAGCGTCAATGTCGGATTGTCATCGAGGATCGGCAGATCACGATTGGTGCAAAGCGCCATGACGTCGAGACGCTTGAGCGGCCGGTTCGCCGGGCTTGCGAGCGGCCGGGATATGGCCAGGAAAACGTCGTCCCCGGTGTATGACGTTCGGGTCAGGCCGTCGCGCCGCTCCTCCTCCGTCGCCCGACGTGGGCGCCGCTCGGTCGAATAGACCCAGCCACTGCCGCGGTTCTGCCCCAGGCTGAAGAGTTCGGGGATTTCGGCGTCGTTGCCTTCTGTGTCGGCATCCTCGACGCGGATGACCCGGTAGATTTCGAAGTCGCGCGCCCGCGTTCGGTCTGCATGCAGCACCTGACGCGTCTTGCGCGCATCGACCTCGATGACGTTGCACTCACGCTCGAACAGATTGATGATCGGCGTTGCGAAAAGTTCGAAGTCCGCCGGTGTCAGGTCGGCAAGTTCGGGCACCGCACGTCTGAACAAGAAGATGATCTCGAGCCCGGCGGCGCACCGGCGCACGACTGGCTGAAGCCCGGAAACCCGCGCATAGTGAAAGCGCTCGGGCATCATGAAATATTCGCGCAGCAGACGGTACCCCTCGAATGTCGGACGGGTACGAGGCATCAGGGCCTCGTCGTCGCTGATGCCGACCATTTCGGGTGCCGGCAGGGGCGACAACGGGTTGGTCTTGCCTTCCGGGCGTGCGCCAACGGCCGAGCAGGCGCCGAAAATCGCATCGAACAGGAGCGGCGCCTTGGTGCGTCCAGCAAAATAGAGGTCGAGCCGGTCGAGCGCCAGTTCGTCGAGCCTGCCTTTTCCGGTTCGGGCCAGCACGATGCGGAGCGCCGCCGCGCCGCCAACGCCGCCGATCGGCCCTATGCCGGCTATCGCCAGCGCACTGCGATCCTGGAAATAGCTCACCGATGTGACCGCTATCGGCCATAGAGTCATTTCTTGCGCGGTGGAGAACGTGCAGCGCGTCGACAGGCCTGGCTGCAGGCTGGAAACCAGCCGCGTGTTGCGCTTGACGACGTGGCCGGCGAGCATGGTCTGGACCTGCTGGCCGGGCTTCAGCACCGCCATCGCCGTTGCCGGCGCCGGCGTGACCAGATCGGGATAGAGAACCTCGAGCACACTGCGTGAAAATCGCGAGCGCTCGGCATCGACCTTCAGCCGGGTGCGCGCGGCGAGGAAGGCGACGCCGTCCAGCAGCCGCTCGACATACGGGTCCGGACACGGGACCGTGTCGAGCGACAGGTTGCGCGCCACTGCCGGATGCATGTCGGCAAATTCTGCCGCGAGGCCACGGATATGGGTCAGTTCCTCCTCGTAATATTCGACGAAGACCCGATCCATCTCAGGCGTCCCTAATTTCGGTCCGCGCCAAGCCGTTGTCGAGATTGATCGTGGTGCGCAGGCGCATGCGTTCCGGCGTCGGCGTCATGATCAGCACGGCGTCTATCTCGATCTTGAGGCCAACGGTCTTGTCGCCAAGGGTGACCGTAACCGTTGTCGCGCTCTCCTTGAGGCGAGGCTCGAAGGTAGCGAGCACCGCGCGGATCTCACGCGCCAGCACGTCGCGATCAAAGTCGCGGGACGACCGGCCCGAGAAGGAAGGCACGCCGTAATTGACCACGCTTCGACGCACCTCCGGAAAATCGGCGAGCGAAGGTGGATTGTCCGACACCTGTTCGTTTTCCAGATCGGAAAGCAGCGGTGTGGCCTCGAAGCGCTCGGTGTTGAAGAGCGCCTCGATGTCACGCCGTACCGCTTCCCTGAGCACGCGAGCCGAAACCACCACGCCGCGGCTTTCGATCTCGACGCGGTGCTGGGTCTGAAAGGCCAGTCGATGCAGACGCCGTTTTTGATCGGGTGTCAGCTCTGCATCGGCGTCTATGGTCCGCGCACTGCCGGTGACGAGTGTGTCGAGACGGTCCGCGCCAAGCTCGTCGAGCAAGACATGGCGCAGCCCGTCTATCTCCGAAGTCAGGCCCGGCAGGTCATTGACGAGGCGATCCCAAAGTGAAGGCTGGACGGCCTCGCTTTTTGCCCGCAAGCTGCCGGTAGTCTGCTGCTTGCCCGCGCCGGGTCGCCGAACCTCACTTGCCGACATAGACATCCATTTCGGCTTCATCATTGCCGTCATAGACGAACTTGATCTTCTTGTAGGCGAAGCTGACCTCTTCCTGGATCAGGTCTTCCTCGTCCGGCGCCTGCGACATGTCGTATTCCATGATCGAGGCGTCGGTGAGGGTGACCACCAGGTAATCCTTGGTCTCGCCATCGATGGTCCGCCGTGCCGAGAACACCACCTCGTCCAGGGCCTTGTTCTCGAACAAAGCCTTCTTCAGGTAGGGCGAGGATTTGTCGTAATGCTTGATGAATTTGATCATGCCCATGGACACGCGGCCACGGCGTGAGAGCGAATTCGGATCATAAGGTGCGACCATCTTGTAGTCGACGCCATGGATTTCGATCTCGTCATCGTGGCCGTCGCGGGTGCTCGGGCCTTTGATATCCGGAACCTTCAGAAAACCATCAATCTTCACTGGCATTGTCTTTCTCCACCGCTTTCAAACAAAAACAAGGTCTGGTTGCTGCAAATCAAGTCTTCACGGACGGTAGTTCCGACACCAGTCGGAGCGAGGCATTGATGCCCTCCAGCTGGTAATGTGGGCGCAGATAGAAGCGGGCAGCGTAATAGCCAGGACGCCCCTCCACACTGTCCACCTGAACCTCGGCGGCGGCAAGCGGGCGCTTGGCGCGCGCCTTGTCGTCGGCAAAGGCCGGGTTGGCCAGCACGTACCGGTTGATCCACTCGGTCAACCAGATCTGCATGTCGGAGCGCTCCTTGAACGAGCCGACCTTGTCGCGCGCAATGGCCTTGAGGTAGTGCGCAAAGCGCGAGACCGGGAAGAGATAGGGCAGGTTGGCGCTCAGCCGCTCGTTCGACTGTGCGTCCGGGTCGACCAGTCGTCCCGCTCGCGTCTCGTCGTCCTGCAGCGAGTGCGCGCCGATGAAGGCCGCGAGATCGGTGTTCTTCCGGTGCAGGATCGGCATCAGGCCGAGCTTGGCCAGTTCGGCCTCGCGTCGGTCGTCGATGGCGACTTCGGTCGGGCATTTCATCGCGATCGACCCGTCATCGGTCGGGAAGCTATGCACCGGCAGGTTCAGCACCGTGCCGCCGTTCTCGACGCCACGGATCTGCGTGCCCCAGCCAAACAGCTTGTGGCTGCGGTTGATGTTGACGCCCATCGGGAAGGCGGCATTCATCCAGACATATTTGTTGTGGTCGCCCTGCACCTCTTCCTCGAAGGTGAAGCCCTTCACCGGAACGGTATCGGTGCCGTAGGGCAGCCGGGCCAGGACCCGGGGCATGGTCAGGCCGATGTAGCGAGCGTCCTCGCTCTCGCGCAGCGACTGCCACGACGCATAGGCCGGGTTGGAGACGATCTGCTGCAGGTCTTGCGGGTTCGGCAATTCCTGCCAGCTGTCCATGCGGAACAGGCGCGGCGAGGCGGCTGCGATGAACGGCGTATGCGCCGATGCGCAGATGCCGGAGATGTTGCGCAGCAGACCGACGTCGCGCGGGTGGTTGGAGAATTCGTAGGCGCCGACCACGCAGCCGATCGGCTCGCCGCCGAGCATCGAATACTCGTCTGTATAGACTTTCTTGAAGATCGGGCTCTGGTCCCACATCTGGCCTTCAAAGTCTTCGAGCGTGTCGGCCAGCTGCTCCTTGGAAATGTTCATCACCCGGATCTTCAGCTTCTGATCCGTCTCGGTGTTGTTGACGAGATACCAGAGGCCGCGCCATGTGCCTTCCATTTCGCGCACTTCCGGCGCATGCAGGATCTCGTTGACCTGCGTGGTCAGCATCTTGTCGATGCCCGCGATCAGCGACTTGATCGACTTGATCGCATTGGACGAGATGGTCGTGGTGTCGGAACGGGACTGCGCCGCCAGCGCCAGATTGCGCACGAGCTGCTGCAGCTTCTCGCTGTCGTCCTTCTTGACCTTGAAATCCTTCTCGAGGAGCCCGCTGAATTCTCCAAGGTCTATGGCTTCGGCCTCGGCGGCGACGGCGGCGGTCTTTTGCTGTTCGGCCATGATCTACTCCCCTGCCTTGTCGTCGTCGGTCAGCGCCTGACTGGCGATCTTGCCAAGAAGCGGCTCGTTGTTCAGAAGCTGCGCGATGCGCTTTTCGGCGTCGACGCGGCCATCCATGAAGCCCAGCAATTCCTCGAGCTGACGACGCATCTTGAGGATCTCGGCCAGTTGCGGAACTTGCGCGGCGATCTTGTCCGGGGCGAAATCGCCCATTTTGGTGAAGGTGAGGTCGAGCGCCAGTTCCTCGTCACGCTCCTGGCCTTCGGCCTGCGGCAGCGTGTTCTTCACCCGGGCTTTGACGCGGGGACCGAGCGCCTCCATGAACTTGGGGAAGCGGTTCGCGTCGGTCTCGACAAAGGAGCGGTCCAGCACCGACTTTGACGCTTCCTTGGTTTGCGAAGCTCCGGAAAGATCGGCCATCACGCCCATGACGAACGGCAGTTCGATCGTCGTCGGGCTGCCATAGGTTTCTACATCGTAGGCGATCTGCACCCGCGGCGCGCGATTTCGTTCGATGACCTTCGCTTTGCTTTCGGCTGGCATGTGTTGTTACCTTTCATCCTTCTGAGCCGCCTTCTTGGCATCGGGAACGCCGGCAAGGAGCCGGAATTCCTTCAGCCCCGACGGGGCGAGATCTTCCATAAGTTCAACGAAATCCATGTGCACCATCCGGCGCACACGCCGAGCCAGGTGCGGGATCGGGCTCGACGGCTCGGTGCGGTCGTAGAAGGCGACGACGAGGTCGAGGCATTTCACCACGTCGTCACGCGAGGAAATCCGGTCGGGAAGCCCCGTGCTCGAGTCCGCGTAGCTTGCCATACTTGCCATCGCATCGGCTCCATGACCGTTTCGGGCAGGCGTTGCCGGTTCTGCCGGCGGGGGTGGCTTGGCCGCGCCATTGGCAACGGCGCCGGCAGCCGAGTTCCGTTCGAGGGTCGTCAGCAAACGCTGCAGAAACCGCTTTAATTCCGGAACCGGAGCGCCGCCGCCATCGAGACGAGCGTTGAGGGCGGTCTCGACCGCGTCGAGGGCCGCCATCGCTGCCCGGGTGTCGGCGATGAGCAAGACCATCTCTGCGTTGGCTTGATCCATCTGTGCCGCGCATCCGGCACGCACCCGGTTCAAGAGTTGCCCGTGCGCGCCGACCAGTGCCGCCTTTTCTGCGGCATTCAACCCCGAGGCGGCTTCCTGGAGCATGACGCGGTCGTCGAGCGCACCCTTTTCCAGGTCTATGCCCTGAATCGGGCCGATAGCGCGCGGCGCAAAGAACGTCATTTGCCGCAGGTTCGCCAACAGCCCGTCCTGACCATTCTGCAGGTCGAGCAGCGCGTTGATCCGGCGCAAGGCGGCATCGCGTGGCGAAGTGCCTGGCCGCAGTGCCGGATGCATGGTTTCCCAATACTGATCGAAAGTCTGCGCAATGAGGGTCAGGCCCTGCGCGAGGCCGGCCAGCCCCTCTTCATTGGCCAGCGCGCGCGTGACGATGACGAGCAGTCGCAGGTCCCGGCCATGCGCGCGCAATTCCTCCGCCTTGGCGAGTACCGCCGACCAGTCAACTGGAATTGTGCTTTGCGAGGTGGCCTTGTTGTTGCCGTCGTGGACGACCTTGGTCTGGGCTTCCGTCAGGCGCTCCAGCTCATGAAAAGCCGGGTCGTTGCGCAAATCCTCCCCGGACGGATTTTCACCGTCGAGCGGAGCAAGCCAGAGTGCGAGATCAATCACACCAACCCCCAGCGACCGGCCGTCAAACCGTACGTGACGCGACGTTATCACACGGTTGTACTTTACCACAATTCAACGACTGCTCAAAAATTAACAGAAGCTAAATGCGACCTTCTTGAGTACCGGCTGACTGCGCATCTAGCCTCGTCCATCACGCACTTTGTCAATCGGCGGCTTCTGTGGCAGGTTATCGACTGGCAGATTGCAGGAGCACGTTCGATGGAACAGCGCCGGTCGTCGCAGAGCTTCAAGCGCAAGGAACTGGTCGGCAAGCTCAATCCTGTGGGGGTGCGCGCCTTCAAGGCCGCGGCCGATACGGCCAAGCTGCGCGGCAATCCTTACGTCGAACTCGTCCACTTCATCGAGCAACTGGTGCTTTCCGACCGCTCGGATGTGCAAATGATAGTCGCCGATGCGGGACTGGATGCGAGCCGGCTCACCGGCGATATGACCCGCGCCGTCGACAAGCTGCCTTACGGCGCTACGTCGATAGAGGAATTTTCCGACCATATCTTCCACGCTATCCAGGAAGCCTGGAACCTGGCGACGCTGGAATTCGGCGTCGAGGAAGTCCGCAGCGCACATATTCTCCTTGCCTGCCTGAAGACGCCGGTGCTGGAAGGCCTGCTGTCGAAAATCAGTTCCGAGTTCGACAAGATCGACGCCGACGCGGTCATCGCGCGGTTCGCCGATGTCATGGAAGGTTCGCTCGAAGCCGGCGCGGCCATCGCGGTTCCCACGGCCGAAACGCCGAAGCGGGCTCCGGGCGGGGATTCTGCACTGGCGAAATACGCCACCGACCTGACCCAGCGCGCCCGCGACGGCAAGATCGATCCGGTCGTCGGTCGCGATCCGGAGATCAGGCAGATTGTCGATATCCTGATGCGACGCCGGCAAAACAACCCGATCCTGACCGGTGAGGCCGGCGTCGGCAAGACGGCGGTCGTCGAGGGCTTTGCCTTGCGCATCGCCCAGGGCGACGTGCCGCCCACGCTGCAGGATGTCAGTGTCCGCATGCTCGATGTCGGATTGATGCAGGCGGGTGCAAGCGTGAAGGGTGAATTCGAAAAACGGCTGAAGGCTGTCATCGACGAGGTTCAATCGTCCGAAACGCCGGTCATCCTGTTCATCGACGAAGCCCACACCTTGATCGGCGCCGGCGGCGCGGCAGGAACGGGCGATGCCGCCAATCTCCTGAAACCGGCGCTGGCGCGTGGCGAACTTCGCACCATCGCGGCAACGACCTGGGCAGAATACAAGCAGCACATCGAGAAAGACCCGGCGCTGACCCGCCGTTTCCAGGTGGTGAAAATCGACGAGCCGTCGGAGGCGGTGGCGGTTCTGATGTTGCGCGGTGTGGCCGGCGTCTTGGAGCAGCACCACAAAGTGCAGATACTGGATGAGGCGATCGAGGCGGCGGTCGGCCTGTCGCATCGCTACATCCCGGCGCGGCAACTGCCCGACAAGGCGGTGAGCCTTCTCGACACCGCATGCGCCCGTGTCGCCATATCGCAGCATGCCACGCCGGCCGAGGTCGAAGACATCATGCGTCGCCGCCAGGCGCTGGAGGTCGAGCACGGCATCATCGGCCGCGAGGCCGCGATCGGCATCGAAGTGGCCGAGCGCCAGGCACGGGTCGACACCGGCCTTGCCGAAACCGAGGTCACGCTGGCCGCAGCGCAACAACGTTGGGATCGGGAAAAGGCCCTGGTTGCCGAGATACTCGAATTGCGCGCCCGGCTGCGCGGCGAGGGTGTGCCGCTCGATGCTGTGGAGACGCCTGAGGCGAATGCCGGGACGGCAGGCGCGGACGCCGCGGAGACTGCGCCGCCCAATACCGCAACACCCCAAACCGAAACGCAAAAGACCGAGACGCCCAAAACCAAAACGGCAAAGACCAAAACGGCCAAGGCCGACGTGGAGACACCGGCGGCAAACGCTCCTCCACCCGAACCGGGCGCCGATCTCGCCCGGCTGCGCGAACTGATGGCCGAACTCGCCGAGGCGCAAGGCGAAACGCCGCTGATCCTGCCGTCGGTCGACCGCAACGCCATAGCGGCGGTCGTTCAGGACTGGACGGGAATCCCGACCGGGCGGATGCTGTCGAGCCAGACCGAAAAGGCGCTGCGGCTCGCCGCGACCCTGTCCGAACGCGTGGTCGGCCAGGATCACGCCATGGAGATGATCGCCAAGCGTGTGCAGACCAGCCGCGCCGGGCTCGGCGCGCCGGAAAAACCGGTGGGCGTGTTCCTGCTCTGCGGTCCCTCAGGCGTCGGCAAGACCGAAACTGCATTGGCGCTGGCCGAAACGCTCTACGGGGGCGAACAGAACCTGATCTCGATCAACATGTCCGAGTTCCAGGAGGCACATACGGTCTCTACCTTGAAGGGCGCTCCGCCCGGATATGTCGGCTATGGCAAGGGTGGAATCCTGACCGAGGCCGTCCGCCGCAAACCCTATTCGGTGATCCTGCTCGACGAGGTCGAGAAGGCGCATCCGGACGTGCACGAAATCTTCTTCCAGGTTTTCGACAAGGGCATGATGGACGACAGCGAGGGCCGGCGCATCGATTTCAAGAACACGCTGATCCTGCTCACCTCGAATGTCGGCTCGGAGGTCATCATGGATCGGACCAGGAACGGCACGCTACGGGCCGGGCTCGACGATCTTGACACCGCCTTGCGCAGCCCGTTGCTGAAGGTCTTCCCAGCGGCCTTTCTCGGCCGGGTGGTGACCATTCCTTACTATCCGCTCTCGGATTCCATGATCGAAGCGATCACCCGCCACCAGTTCGCCAAGATCGCCCGCCGGCTACGCGCAACCAACGACGCGGAATTGGTGATCGGCGAAGGTGTCATGGACCTGGTCAAGGCCCGCTGCACCGAGATCGAATCCGGCGGGCGGATGATCGATGCCATCCTGACCAACACGCTTCTACCGGAATTGAGCCGCGGCGTGCTGAACCGGTCGCTCGGGGGCGAAAAGATGACGAAGGTGACAGTCGGCGCCTCCAAGGAGGGCTTCACCTATTCCTTCGAGTAGCGGAGGCTGGGCTTCCCGTCACCGAAAGGCTGGCACATGAAGTCTTCAGCCTGCATCCCTACCTGGACGAAGCCACGCAGGACTTCATTGTCGAAGCAATCCATGAGGTCCTGAATCCGTCGGCCTGATTCCACGGCGGCCGCGGAGATTTCGAGTTCGAAGGGCATGGCCGTTCCGACCGAATGAACGATCTCGGTGGGATGTTTTTGTAGAGAAAAATTTTAACAAAATCATAAAGTTAGTAAGTTTATGATTTTCGACAACGCTCATTTTCGGCGATGCCAGTGGCATTGTCTCACATATTGACGTTAAATTCACATCGCTATATGGTCCATTCAATCCGCAAGGTGTCAGTGCATTGTATAGCCGTTGTCCATTGATTGTCGCCATATCTGTAGCCCTTGCTCCAGCCTGCAGGACTGTCGCGCAGTGCACATCGCCAGTTGCCGAAAGAGGCGGTGATCATGCCCAGTTTGCTCGGAATCGATAACGGTCTCACGGTCACCAAGGCGGTGATCTTCGACGCCGATGGCACGCAGTTGTCGGTGGCGCGCCGGCGGGTGCCGCAGTCGATGCCCCATGCGCGCTGGGTGGAGCGCGACATGGTAGGCCTCTGGCAAGCGACCGCCGACGCCATCAAGGAAGCGATCGCGCTCTGTGGCCGGCCGGCGGACGATATCAGGGCGGTGGCAGCGACCGCGCATGGCGACGGTCTCTATCTGCTCGACAAGGATCGTCGGCCGCTAGGGGCCGGGATCCTGTCGCTCGACAGCCGCGCCGGCGAGATTATCGAAAGATGGTCGGCGGACCTGGTCTTCGACGAAGCGCTTGCGCGCACCGGCCAGGCGCCGCATGTTTCGGCGCCTTCGGCGCTGCTTGCATGGCTCAAGCAGAACGATCCGGATCGCTATGCTCGCATCGGTCACATACTGGCCTGCAAGGACTGGCTTCGCTTTTGCCTGACCGGCACGATCGGTACCGACCGAACGGAGGCCAGCACGTCGTTCACGGATTTCCGTACGCAGGCCTACGCGCCGGAAGCGATGCAGGTCTTTGGATTGGGCGAGCTTTTCGACGCGCTGCCGCCAGTGGCGCATTCCGCCGACATCGTCGGCCAGGTCACCGCCGATGCCGCCGAAATGACTGGCCTTCGCAAGGGAACGCCGGTCGCATGCGGCCTGCACGACGTGACCGCTTCGGCGCTTGGCATGGGCGGCCATGAGGAGGACGTGCTCAGCATCGTCGCCGGCACCTATTCCATCAACGAAGTCGTCTCTTCGAAACCGCGCGTCGACCGGCGCTGGTTCTGTCGCAACGCCATCGATGCAGGCCGTTGGAACAACATGGCGATCTCGCCGGCCTCGACTGCAAACTACGACTGGTTTCTCGACACCTTCTGCCGCTCGGAGCAGGACAGGACAAACGCCGATGGCGGCTCCATCCACGAACTGCTGGCAGCAGAGATCGACGCGGCGCTGAAGAAGCCTTCGACCATCCTGTTTCATCCCTATCTGTTCGGCTCCCCCTATGGCGACGTTGCCAGCGGAAGTTTTGTCGGCCTGCATGGCTGGCACGATCGCGGCGACATGCTGAAGGCGGTTCTGGAAGGCATTGTCTTCAATCACCGCACCCATGTCGAAGCCTTGCGCGAGGGCTTCGCGGTCCGCGAGATACGCCTGACCGGCGGCGGTTCGCGCAATCCGGCTTTCGTGCAGATGTTTGCCGACGTGCTGAACGCCCCGGTCACCATCACCTCGACCGACGAGGCCGCCGCCTTGGGTGCCGCCCTTTGCGCCGGCGCCGCAGTCGGTATCTTCGCGACGCCGCAACAGGGTGCCAGGCAGGTCGGCATGACGGCGCGCCAGTATCAGCCCGTGCCTGCCTCCAGTGCTGTGTTCAGCGAGCGGTTTTCCCTCTATTGCCGCATCGCCGAGCAACTGAAGTCGCTATGGCCTGAGATCGAAAGGCTGGCGCGGCCAGACACCTGGGGGACTGCATGATCAAGGCCGACGAACGACGCGAAGAGATCGCCGAGTATGTGATCAAGCTCGGCCAGGTGCGCATCGACGATCTGGTCGAGCATTTTGGCGTATCGCGCATGACCATCCACCGGCACATCGACCGGCTGGCGCAGCAGGGCGTGCTTCGCAAACTGCACGGCGCGGTGACGGTTCAGCCTTCCGGCCTCTACGAAAGTGCCTTTCGTTACCGGGTGACTGTCAACAGAGTAGAGAAAGATACGCTGGCGCGCGCGGCACTGGATTATGTCGAAGCCGGACAGGTGGTCATGCTGGACGATTCATCGACGGCAAACGCCGTCGCCACGCTGCTGCTCGACGTAAAGCCGCTGACCGTCATCACCAACAGCGTGGCGACGGCTTCGCTGCTGACCAACGTCGACGACATCGACTTCATCTGTCTCGGTGGCAAGTACCACGGCACCTACAATGCCTATATCGGCATCGTCTGCGAGAACGCCGTGGCGCAGCTTCGCGCCAATGTCCTGATCTGTTCGGCTTCGGCCATCACCGGAACCACGGCCTTCATCCAGGATCCCAATGTCGTGAGGGTCAAGCAGGCGATGATGGCCGCATCGGTGAAGCGCATCCTGCTGGTCGACCATGCGAAGTTCGACCGGATCGCACTGCATGTCTTTGACGATCTGACCAGTTTCGATGCCGTGCTGACGACCGAGGGGCTGGGCGATGCACAGGCGCAGCACCTCGAACGGGCTGGCGTGAAGCTGCGCATCGTCAAGACGACGGCACAATGAGCTCAGCCGACGCAGCAGGTGCGGAAGGTGCCGCCGGGCGTCTCGCCGCCATGGCCGCGGCCGGCGAGGTCGACGTCGTCATTCTTGGCGCCGGCATCAACGGGGCGGGGCTGTTTCGCGACCTTTGCGCGCAAGGCGTCAGCTGTCTGATCGTCGACAAGGCGGATTTCGGCTCCGGCACCAGTGCCGCGCCATCGCGGCTCATCCATGGCGGGTTGAAATATCTCGAAACCGGCGAGTTCGGACTGGTGGCGCAGTCGACGCTCGAACGCAACCTGCTTTTGCAGAATGCACCGCACTATGTCAGCCCGCTGCCGACCGTCATTCCGATCTTTTCCTGGAGCAAGGGCATGCTGGCGGCGCTGCGAACGCTGTTCGGCTCGACCAGCGCGCCGCGCAGCCGCGGCGCCCTCCTGATCAAGATCGGCCTGATGATCTACGATTTCTACGGCTCGCGAAACCAGGTCATGCCGCGCCACCGCATGGTCGGACGGCGGCAAGCGCTGGGCGAGATGCCGGCGCTCAACCCTTCGATCGTCGCCACCGGCACCTATTACGATGCCAAGATAAGCCATCCCGAAAGGCTGGTGCTCGAGTTGATCCTCGACGGCTTGCGGTCCAATGCAGCCTCCGCCAGCACGAACTACACAGCACTGGTGAGCTCAGCCAATGGCGTACTGACCTTCCAGCCGGAAAACGGTGGTGCATTTTCGGTGCAGCCAAAGCTGGTGGTCAATGCCGCCGGTCCCTGGATCGACGATGTCAACGCCTTGCTCGGTGCACCGTCGAAGATGATCGGCGGCACCAAGGGCTCGCACATCCTGCTGAAGCATGACGAACTGGTAAAAAGCCTGGCCGGGCGGATGCTTTATTTCGAGGCCGATGACGGCCGCATCTGCCTTGTCTACGATTATCTCGGCCTGGCGCTGGTCGGCTCGACCGACATCAAAGCCGACAACCCCGACGAGGTCCGCTGCGAACCCGACGAAGTCGACTATCTGCTCGAGAGCGTGCGGACGCTGTTGCCGGGCATGATTTTCGAACACGCCCAGATCGTATACGCCTATAGCGGCATCAGGCCGCTCCCGGCCTCTGATGCATCGCTACCGGGCCTGATCAGTCGCGATCATTCCGCTCCGGTCGCCGAGCCGGACCGGGACAGGCCCTTCGCGGTCATTTCGCTGGTCGGCGGCAAATGGACGACATTCCGGGGCTTTGCCGAGGAAGTCGCCGACGCGATACTCGACCGTCTGCGGCGCAGCCGTAAGGTAACGACGCAATCCATGCCGATCGGCGGCGGAAAGGATTTCCCCGCCAATGCTGAGGCACGCGCAAGCTGGCTAGCCCAGGCCCGGGCGGAGACGGACGTCGAGGAACGACGTCTCGACCAATTGCTGTCGCGCTACGGGACCAAAGCCCTGGAGATTGCGACTCATGGGCCAAATGGTCAGGGCGATTTGCCGGACTCCGACAGCTACGGCAGATCGGAGATCGACTACATCGTCCGCCACGAGTTCGTCGAACATCTGGCCGACATTGTCATGCGTCGCAGCACGCTCGCCATAGGCGGTTCACTGACAAGCCGCGATCTGCAGGAGATTGCCATGATCGCCGGGCGGGCGCTGGGCTGGAACGCCAAGCGCGTTGCGCGGGAGGTCGAGGCCGCTGTCGTGGAGCTCGAAGGCAGGAACCTGATGCGGCTGGACTGAGCGCGTCATCGACAATGCCGATCCCGCTTTTTCTGGGCAATCCGATCGGTTTGCTCCTGGTTGCGCCGCGCACCCGAAATGTCCCAACTCACAGATGGATTGGGATTTTTATACCGACGAAGATATCTCATTGAAAACAGTCACTTAATTGGCATGTTGGCGGAATTCGCCTCCATGATGCCGCCAACGAAGACATTTGATAACATCAATTGACGTTAATTTAACATCGTCATATGATCAACCCAACATGCCGACCTCCTAATGGACCGACGCCGACCGAGAGGGCGACGTATCGGCGAGGGGCGAGGCCTGTGGATCCCCGCAATGGCCTGGGAGTCAGGCGGAGGGGTTGACAGCGACGCAAAGGTATGAAAATTTTTGCACATAAAGATAATAATATCATCTCGGGAGGAGATGGCTTGAAATCTGGCGGAACCGCTAACCGCGACCACGAGTCCAGCCTCGCCACACGCGCGGCGTGGCTTCACTTTGCCGGGGGTCTCACGCAGGCCCAGGTCGCCAAGCGGCTTGGCCTGACCAGCCTCAAGGCGCATCGGCTCATCACCAAGGCCAACCAGGAAGGTCTGGTCAGGGTCTTTATCGACGGCGACGTCGCCGAGTGTGTGGAGTTGGAGCAGCGCCTCACCGCCGCATACGGGCTCGATTATTGCGAGGTTGTTCCGGATCTGGATCAGGAAGACCTGCCGCTCAGGGGACTGGGCATCGCCGGTGCGCAGTTCCTGAAGCGCGAGATCGATCGTGGCGAAGACATGCTGATCGGCGTCGGCCATGGCCGCACCCTCGCGGCCAGCGTCGAATATCTGACGCGCACTCCTGCCGCCCATATCCGTTTCGTCTCGCTGCTTGGCGGCGTGACGCGCAAATTTGCCGCCAATCCGCACGACGTCATGCATCGGCTGGCCGAACGGACCGGCGCGCAGGCCTATGTGATGCCGGTGCCCTTCGTCGCCAACACCGCCGAGGACCGCGAGGTGCTGCTCGGCCAACGCGGCATCAGCGATGTCTTCGCTCTGGCAGGCCGGTCCGACCTGATGTTCGTCGGCATAGGGACCGCCGAGCGGGAAGCTTCGCTGGTCGCAACCGGCATGATCGAGCATTCCGAAATCGATGAGGTCAAGCGCGATGGCGGCGTCGGCGAGCTGCTCGCCCACTTCTTCGACGACAAGGGGCGTCCTGTGGAAACGGCGCTGTCGGAAAGAATCCTGGCGCTGCCGCGGGACCAATTGAAAGGCCGCAGGATTGTCGCCGTCGCCGGCGGCAAGGTGAAAGTCCGGGCGATCAAAGCAGTGCTCGAAAGCCGTTACCTGAGCGGCCTGATCACCGATGAATGCACCGCCCGTGCCCTTGTCGAACTGAACCAGTCCAATGGAGCGGCCAGCGCGGCGAAGCGCCATGTGAACGGAGGATCGTCGAATGCGTGACAACGGAAAACCCGCATCGCCGGTGTTTGCATCATGAGCGCGAAGGCCACCACCGCACCGACCCGGCAGGTCTCGCCCGGCCTGCGCCGCATCCTTGCCGGCGCCGCGGCTGTCGTCCTGCTCGGCGCCATGGCGCTCGACACCAAGGTGGTCAGGATCGGGTCCGCGGGCGACGTTCGCAGCGCCGTCTTTTCGGCGGCCGACTATGGCAAGTCGGAATTTCCCAAGGTGCAGGCAGATGTCGAAGCGCGAGCGGCCGACGCGGTGACGGTGGCAACCGCGATCGCCAAGGACAGGGCGACGGCCGAGAAGGAATACGGCGTGCCGGCGGGCGTCGGACCGGTCATCTCGGTCAAGTTCACCGGCGTCGTCGGCGAGGGAAAATCGGGCATCTACAAGGTCGCCGTCGAGGGCGTGCCGGACACGCTGCAGGTTCGCGTACAGACGGGGCCGGCGATCAACGGCACCGAGCTGCGTGACGCCACCGGCAAGATCACATTCGGTCAGTTCACCAACCAGATCGAATACCAGGACGCCGGCTCGGCGCTGAACAACGAGATGAAGAAGGAAGTCCTGGCAAAGGTCGATACGAGCGCCCTGACCGGCAAGACCATATCGGTGGTCGGCGCGTTCAAGCTAGTCAATCCGAAGAGCTGGCTGGTCACTCCGGTGAGGCTGGAGGTGCAATGAAACCGGCTGCCGACACCGCGCCCGCGAATGGCGACGCCGTGCTTTCGGCGCGCAACATCGTCATGTCGTATGGTGGCGTTCACGCGCTCAAGGGCGTCAATTTCGACATCCATCGCGGCAAGGTCACCACACTGTTCGGCGAGAATGGCGCCGGCAAGTCGACGCTGATGAAGATCCTGTCCGGCGTCGTCACGCCGACATCGGGCGACATCGTGCTTGACGGCAATCTCGTCAGTTTTTCCTCGTCCTCGGACGCGCGCGATCGCGGCATCTCGATCATCCACCAGGAACTCAGCCTGGCGCCGAACCTCAGCGTTCGCGACAACATCTTCATGGGCCGCGAACTGCGCACCAGGACCGGCCTCGACTTCGCCGAGGAATCGCGCCAGGCGCGCGCGCTGATGGCCGATCTCGAAGAAGACATAGATCCGATGACCCTGGTCGAGGATTTGCGTCTCGGCCAGCAGCAGATCGTCGAGATCGCGCGGGCACTGTCGGTCGACTCGCGCATCCTCATCATGGACGAACCGACCTCGGCGCTCAGCGCGACAGAGGTGGAGGTGCTGTTCAAGGTGATCCGCGACCTGACCAGCCGCGGCGTTTCCATCGTCTACATTTCACATCACCTCGAAGAGGCGCTGCAGATCACCGACTACGCCGTTGTCCTGCGCGACGGCGCGATAACGGCAACGGCCGAAGCCAGGGACATCGATCTCGAGTGGATCGTCCGCAACATGGTGGGCGAGAACTTCGATCTCGGCTCGCCGCCGACCGGCCATGCGTTCGGCGAGGTCGCCCTGTCGATCGAGGATGTCAGCGTCATAGACGCTTCGGGCTCGGGCTATTCCGTCGTCGATCACCTGTCGCTCGATGTCAGGGCGGGCGAGATCGTCTGCATCTATGGGCTGATGGGCGCCGGACGCACGGAGTTGCTGGAAGCCGTCGCCGGGCGGATGCCGATGGCGGGCGGCCGGGCGCTGCTGGAAGGCGAGGATGTCTCGAGAATGAGCATAGCCCAGCGCATCGCCAAAGGTCTTGTGCTCGTCCCCGAGGACCGCCAGCGTGACGGGCTGGTGCAGACGATGACCGTCGGCCGCAATCTCTCGCTTGCCAGCATCGAGGCGTTCGCAAAAGGGCTGTTTCTGTCTCGCTCCAGAGAGCGAGAGCTGGTCGAAGACTCGATCCGCAAGGTCACCGTCAAGACCGCGGGCGGCAATGCCATGATCGGATCGCTGTCGGGCGGCAATCAGCAGAAGGTCGTCATCGGCAAGATGCTGACGACCAACCCCAAGGTCATCCTCCTCGACGAGCCGAGCCGTGGCATCGATGTCGGCGCCAAGGCGGAGGTCTTCCGCTTGCTGAGCGAACGCGCCGCGCAGGGCCTGGCGGTCGTCTTCTCGACCTCCGAGGTCAACGAGTGCCTCAGCATCGCGCACCGGATCGTGGTGATGCGCCGGGGCAGGATTTCAGCGGAATTCGGCGCCAGCGCCACCAAAGAGCAGATCATGGCCGCCTCCGGCGAAGCCGTGGTCGCCTGATCACCATGAATATCGGAGCCCCGATCATGACCGACGTCAGCCAGGCCAGAAAACAGTCCAGTGCAAGCGCGCGCGGCGAAGGCTTCGATCTCGCCAAGCTGTTGCTCGAGGGCCGGGCCTTCTTTGCCCTGATCGTCATCATCGTCGTCTTCTCGATCCTGTCGCCCTACTACCTCTCGGTGGCGAATTTCCTGACCATGGCCTCGCATGTCGCCATCTTCGGAATTCTCGCGGTCGGCATGCTGCTCGTCATCCTCAACGGCGGCATCGATCTGTCGGTGGGGTCGACGCTGGGCTTGGCCGGCGTCGTTGCCGGATTCCTGATGCAAGGCGTGACGCTGACCTGGCTGGGTGTCGTTCTCTACCCGCCGGTCTGGGTGGTCGCGGTGATTGCCTGCATGCTGGGCGCTGGTGTCGGGCTGATCAACGGCGTGCTCATCGCGCGCTTCAAGGTTCCGGCCTTCGTCGCCACGCTGGGCGTCATGTACATGGCCCGCGGCCTGGCGCTGCTGATGACCAGCGGCCTGACCTACAACAACCTCGGCGGCAAGCCGGAGCTGGGAAACACCGGCTTCGACGCGCTCGGCTTCAACCGCCTGTTCGGCGTGCCGACCGGCGTGGTGGTTCTGGTGGTCATCGCGCTGATCGGCAGCATCGTCTTGAACCGCACCGCCTTCGGGCGTTGGCTTTACGCATCAGGCGGCAACGAGCGAGCGGCTGAACTGTCCGGTGTTCCGGTCAAGACGGTGCAGGTTTCCGTCTATGTGCTGTCAGGCATCTGTGCCGCCATTGCCGGCCTGATCCTGTCCTCGCAGCTGACGTCGGCGGGTCCGACCGCCGGCACCACCTACGAATTGACGGCCATTGCGGCCGTCGTCATCGGCGGCGCGGCGCTGACCGGAGGGCGCGGTAACATCCGCGGAACCCTGCTCGGCGCCTTCGTCATCGGCTTCCTTTCCGACGGTCTGGTGATCATCGGTATCTCGTCCTACTGGCAGACAGTGTTCACCGGCGCCGTCATCGTGCTCGCCGTGCTTCTCAATGCCGTTCAGTATCGCCGCCGTAGCAAGCTCCCGGCTTCGACGGGCGGCCAACCGACTTCTCAGCAACGGGGGAAGGCCGAGCCGGCCAATCCTGCCCAAGGGAAGACTGCCAGGTGACTGGCAGCAACACCGCGTAAATCATTTGGAGGAATGTATATGAAAACCATGCTGAAAAGTCTGCTTGCCGCTGCGATGGTTGTCGGGTTCACGGCCGCCGCGTCGGCCGCGGGCCTGATCTCGATCATCGTCAATGATCCGGCCAACCCCTACTGGCTGACGGAGGGCAATGTCGCCAAGGCCGAAGCCGAGAAGCTCGGCTATACGGCCAACGTCGCCGCCCACAAGGGTGACACCAACACCGAAAGCAACCTGATCGACACCGCCATTACCAACAAGTCCGTGGCGATCATCCTTGATCCGGCCAATGCCGACGGCTCCGTCGGCGCGGTGAAGAAGGCGATTGCCGCCAACATCCCGGTTTTCCTCGTCAACGCCGAGATCAATCAGGAAGGTCTGGCGAAGGGGCAGCTCGTTTCCAACAATGCCCAGGGTGCTGCTCTGGGCGCTCAGCAATGGGTGCAGGCAGTCGGCGAAAAGGGCAAATATGTCGAACTCCTCGGCGCCCCGTCGGACAACAACGCCGCCACGCGCTCGAACGGTTACGCGACCGTGCTGAGCCAATATCCGGACCTCGAAAAGGCTGCCTCGCAGGTCGCCGACTGGGATCGTACCAAGGGCCACGACAAGATGCAGAGCATGCTGCAGGCCAATCCCGACATCATCGCCGTGATCAGCGGCAATGACGAAATGGCGCTCGGCGCGGTTGCCGCGCTGAAGGAAGCCGGCAAGCTCTCCGGCATCAAGGTCGGCGGCTTCGACGGCTCTCCGGACGCGGTTGCGGCAATCAAGTCCGGCGAACTGCAGTACACTGTGCTGCAGCCAGTCGCCATCTTCTCGGCCAAGGCCGTGCAGCAGGCGGACTCGTTCATCAAGTCTGGCGCCACCGGTGCGGCGACCGAGAAGCAGCTGTTCGATTGCCTTCTCATCACCAAGGACAATGTCGACAAGTACACCGCACCCTTCGTGCTGTCGGAGTAAAACCTGCACAGGGGGTGTCCTTGCGGACACTCCCTGCCTCTTCTACGGCTTCAGACAACGTCCCTGTGAACCGCCTTCGCAACCAACCGGAATTTGCGGCATGAAAGATCTGCTGATCGGGATCGACGCGGGAACGTCGGTGATCAAATCGGTCGCGTTCGATCTGTCCGGTCGGCAGCTCGCCATGACGTCGGTGAACAACAGTTTCGTCACGCTGGAAGGTGGCGGCGCCGAGCAGGACCTCGATCAGACCTGGCGCGACATGGCGCGGACCGTTCGTGACCTGGCGACCAAAATTTCCGACCTCGCGCAACGAACCGCGGCGGTTGCCATCACCGGGCAGGGCGACGGAACCTGGCTGATCGATGGCGACGGCTTGCCGGTCGGGCGCGCGTGGCTGTGGCTCGACGCCCGCGCCGGACACCTGGTGGACGAGATGCGCGCCGATCCCCGCGATCGCACGCGGTTTGAACTGACCGGCACGGGGCTCAACTCCTGCCAGCAGGGCGCTCAGCTTGCCTTTATGAAAAAGAACGATCCGGACATGCTGCAGCAGGCGGCGACCGCACTGCATTGCAAGGATTGGCTCTACTTCAAGATGACGGGTGAACGCGCCACCGATCCGTCCGAAGGAACCTTCACCTTCGGCGATTTTCGCTCGCGCAGCTATTCCGACGAAGTCTTCGACATTCTGGATCTGGCGACGCATCGCCGCCTGTTGCCTCCCATGCTTGAGGGCACCACCGACCATCACCCGCTGTCGCGATCGGCGGCAGGAGAGACCGGCCTGCTCGAAGGTACGCCGGTTGTGCTGGGTTATGTGGATATGGTCATGACAGCGCTGGGAGCCGGCCTCTATGATCGGAGCGGCAATGTCGGCTGCACGGTCATCGGCTCGACCGGCATACATACGCGCTTCGCCCGCACACCTGGCGATGTCGTGCTCAACGGCGATGGATCTGGCTACACGATCGCCATGCCTATTCCGGGTGCCTTTGCACAGCTGCAGTCCAACATGGCGGCGACGCTCAACATAGACTGGCTGCTTGGCCTTGCACGCGACGTGCTCACCGCCGGCGGCGCCGAGCTCTCGCGCGACGATTTGCTGAAAGCGCTCGACGTCTGGGTGGAGGGATCGGAGCCGGGATCGCTGGTCTACCAGCCCTATATTTCGCTCGCCGGGGAACGCGGACCGTTCGTCGACCCTGATGCGCGCGCAGGCTTCATCGGCCTTTCAGTCAAGCACGGCTTTGGCGATCTGGCACGCGCCGTCCTCGAGGGGTTGGCCTTCGCAGCCCGCGATTGCTACCAGGCGATGGGCACGATGCCGGGCGAGATCCGGCTATCGGGCGGCGCCGCGCGCAGCCCGTCCCTGCGTCGCATCATCGCGGCGGCGACCCGGGCGCAAGTGCGAACGAGCAGCCGCCAGGAAGCAGGTGCTGCAGGTGCGGCGATGATGGCCGCGGTCGGCCTTGGCGTCTATCGATCGATGGACGACTGCGCCGCCGAGTGGGTGACGCCGCTTCTCGGCGACTGCGATGCCTATGACGAGGCGCTTTCGCAAAGCTACGATGCGCTCTTCCCTTCCTTCGTTGCGGCGCGCCAGGCGCTTCGGCCGGTGTGGAAAACCATGGCGCACCGGCCGCTCACCCGCCTCCCGGGTGCACAGGAGTAAGGTCTTGAGTGATATAGTTGATCTCTTTGTGATTGGCGGCGGCGTCAACGGGGCCGGCATCGCGCGTGATGCGGCAGGTCGCGGGCTGTCCGTCATCCTGTGCGAAAAGGACGATCTGGCGCAAGGTACCAGCTCTCGCTCCGGCAAACTGGTGCATGGCGGCCTGCGCTATCTGGAATATTATGAATTCCGGCTGGTTCGCGAGGCACTCATCGAACGCGAAGTGCTGCTCGAGGCGGCGCCGCACATCATCTGGCCCATGCGCTTCGTTCTTCCGCACAGTCCCGAAGACAGGCCGGCGTGGTTGGTCCGGCTCGGACTGTTTCTTTACGATCACCTTGGCGGCCGCAAGCGGCTGCCGGGAACCAGGACGCTCGATCTCAGAACAGCGCCGGAAGGGGCGCCGATCAAGGACGAATTCAAGCGCGGTTTCGAATATTCCGACTGCTGGGTCGACGATGCGCGCCTTGTGCTGCTCAACGCCCTGGACGCCAGCCAGCGCGGCGCCAGCGTGCTGACGCGGACCGCTTGTGTCGCCGCCCGCCGCGAAGACGGACTGTGGTCGATCGACATGCAGGATGGCCGCACGGGTGCGGTGACGAAAATCCGCGCGCGGGCGCTGGTCAATGCGGCAGGGCCGTGGGTCAACGACATTGTCAGCCGCGTCGCCGGGCAGAATTCCACCCGCAATGTTCGGCTTGTTAAGGGCAGCCATATCGTCGTGCCCAAATTCTGGGAGGGACGGCAGGCCTATCTCATCCAGAACAGCGACAAGCGGGTGATCTTCGTCAACCCCTACGAGAACGATCTGGCGCTGATCGGCACGACCGACATTCCCTACGAAGGCAGGCCGGAGGAAGTGGCCGCCGAGCCAAGCGAAGTCGATTATCTGATCAAGGTGGTCAATCGCTATTTCAAGCGACAGCTGACACCACGGGACGTGGTCTACAGCTTCTCCGGCGTGCGCCCGCTCTATGACGACAATGCCGACAATCCGAGCGCGGTGACACGCGACTATATCTTCGAACTCGACGCCCCGAGCGGCGGCGCACCGCTTCTGTCGGTGTTTGGCGGCAAAATCACCACCTTCCGCAAGCTGTCCGAACATGCGCTGGAAAAAATCCAGCCGTTCTTTCCGGCGATGAAGAAAGCCTGGACTGCCAAAATTCCCTTGCCGGGGGGCGACCTGCCGAACGCAGACTTCGAAAAGTTCCTGGGCGAGTTGCACACCGAGTTTCCGTGGCTCGGCCCGTCGCTGGTGAAGCACTACGCTCGAAGCTATGGCAGCCGTGCCAGGCAATTGCTCGCCGGCACCCAAAGCGAGGCGGATCTCGGCCGCCGTTTCGGACCTGATTTTTATGAACGGGAAGCAAAGTTCCTGGTCGACACCGAATGGGCCGGCACATCAGCCGACATACTGGAGCGCCGCACCAAACATGGCCTGCATATCAATGCAGCCGAGCGGAAGACGTTCGAAGACTGGTTCGGCAACATCATGGCGGCGGCAGACTGATGGCCTTCACGCTTTCCCTCAACACCAATCCGCTGGTCAATCGCTTCGCCGATCCCGACGACCTGATCGACGCCATTGCCTACGGCATCGGTATCCGCGACGTGCAACTGACGCACGAATTCGTCAATCCGGGCTGGCCGGCGGCGACGATTGCCAAATTCCTGCGCTTGTTCAACCGGGCGCTTTCGCGGACCGGTGTCAAGATCACCTCCGGCATGACCGGACCCTATGGCCGGCTCAATCATTTCGGCCATCCGGACCCGGATGTCCGGCGCTACTATATCGACTGGTTCAAGACCTTTGCCGACATTTCCGCCGAACTCGGTGCTCCGGGCATGGGCACGCAGTTCGCCATATTCACCTACAAGGATTATGACGATCCGGAGCGGCGCGCTGCACTTCTCGACATCGCGCTTGAATGCTGGCGCGAGGTGGCCGAACACGCCAAGGCGGCGGGCCTGACATATCTGTTCTGGGAGCCGATGTCGGTGGGCCGGGAATTTGGCCACACGATCGAAAGCTGCATCACGCTGCAGAGTGCCATCGATGCGGCCAACCTGCCGATCCCGATGAAGATGATGGTGGATATCGACCATGGCGACGTCACCTCGCCAAATCCTGACGACACCGATCCTTATGCCTGGGCGAAGGCGTTTCCGCTGCAGTCGCCGATCATCCACATCAAGCAGTCTTCGATGAACAAGGGTGGACACTGGCCGTTCACGGCTGCCTACAACAAGGACGGCCGCATAGTTCCGCAGAAGCTGCTCGACACCGTGCGGCAGGGCGGCGGAACCGACAACGAAATTTGCCTTGAACTTTCCTTCAGGGAGAGGGAACCGGTCGATCATCAGGTTATCGAGATGATCCGCGAGTCGGTGGATTTCTGGGCGCCTTACATCGACAGCGGCCGCGATAGTCTCAAGCCTCGGGCCTGAACGAATACGTCGCCTGAAAGCCGGCGCCGATGGCGGCCGCAGAAGGATCGAAGGAGAAAAGGAATGGCCCCATATTGGGTCGGCACGAGTTGGAAGATGAACAAGACGCTGGCGGAGGCACTGGAGTTCGCCGATGCACTGGCGGCGTTCGTGCCCGGTTTCGATCAGGCGATACAACCGTTCGTCATTCCGCCGTTCACAGCCGTGCGCGAGGTCAAGGCGGCGTTGGCTGCGACCCGCGTGAAGGTCGGCGCCCAGAACATGCATTGGGCAGACGCCGGCGCCTGGACGGGAGAGGTTTCGCCGGTGATGCTGAAGGATTGTGGGCTCGATCTGATCGAACTCGGCCATAGCGAGCGTCGCGAGCATTTCGGCGAAACGGATGCGACTGTCGGATTGAAGACGGCGGCGGCGGTCAGGCACGGTTTGGTGCCGCTGATCTGCGTCGGCGAGACGTTGACCGAACGCGAAGGCGGGCGCGCCGATGACGTTTTGACCGCGCAGGTTCTCGGTGCGCTGCAAGGTCTGAAGGACGCTGAACTGTCGGCGGAAATCCTCTTTGCCTACGAGCCTGTCTGGGCGATCGGCGAGAAGGGTATCCCGGCCAGCGCCGACTATGCCGACAAGCAACAGGCGCTGATCAAAGAGGTCGCCGCAAGCCGGATGGCGAACGCGCCGCCCGTGCTTTACGGCGGCAGCGTCAATCCCGGCAACGCGGCCGAACTGATCGGCCAGCCGCATGTCGATGGCCTGTTCATTGGCCGTTCGGCGTGGCAAGCGGAAGGCTACATCGACATCCTGAAAAAGGCGTCGGCCGCCATCGAGCGCTGACCATTACAGTAAGAAGCAAAGGAGTTCATGCCATGAAAATAGCACTCGGAGCCGACAGCGCCGGCAAACCGCTGCTCGACGTCATCGCCAAGCATCTCGCCACGAAGCCGGAGCTGCAGGTGATCGATCTTAGCCAGGCCGGATTCTACGCCGATATCGCCGCCAAGGTCGGTCACGAAATTCTGGACGGCAACTACGACCGGGCCATCCTGTTCTGCGGTACCGGCATTGGCGTCAGCATATCCGCCAACAAAGTCCCGGGAATTCGCGCCGCATTGACCCATGATACCTATTCCGCCGAGCGCGCCGCCAAGTCCAACAACGCACAGATCATCACCATGGGCGCCCGCGTCATCGGTCCCGAACTGGCGAAATCGATCGCCGACGCATGGCTGGCCTCGGAGTTCGATCCGAACGGCCCCTCCGCCGCAAACGTGCATGCCATCGACAAGCTCGACAGCAAGCGCTGAAGGCGGGACTCGCTCCTGATCAGCCGGTCAGGGTGACCCGCATCGCCTCGATCACGGTTACGGCGGACGCGGCGCCTGGATCCATATGGCCAAGCGAGCGTTCGCCGAGGCGTGACGCCCGGCCCTTGGCGGCGATCATCGCCTTGGTCGCTTCCGCGCCTGCCTTCGCCGCCTGGGCAGCAGCCTCGAGACTGCCCGCCAGACCCTTGCCGGAGGCCAGCGCCTCGCCCGCCGCCTGCGCTGCCGGACCCCATGCATCCACCATGGTCTTTTCGCCCGGCTCGGCCTTGCCGCGATCCTGAATGCCCTTGGCCATGGCCTGGAACATTGCGACCGCGTCGGCATCGTCGAGCGACGTCTTGCCCTTCACGGCTGCCGCGCCGCGCATGAACGCAGTGGCATAGAGCGGACCCGAGGAGGCGCCGACGGCATTCAGAAACGACTTTGCCGCGGTGTTCAGCAAGGTGGTCGGATCGGTGGCTCCGGTGTCCAATGCCGCTACCGCATCGCGTGCCGCGGAAAATCCGAGCTCCATCGCAATGCCGTGGTCGGCGTCGCCGATAATGCCGTCAAGCGCGCACAGCCGGTCCCTGTCGGCTGACATCGCGTCCGCGATGGCCGCGAACATGCCGGCAAGGCGGGCGGTGTCGATTGTCGTCATGTCTTTGGCCCTTGCCGCTGAAGGTCTATTGTTTGACCATGAACTTTTCCGAAAACCGGAACTCCACTTTTCGGGATCATGGTCTAGCCGGCGCGAAACATGGCGCAGTCGCAGGGGTGGTCCAGCATCGTCTGCAACTCGCCGTCCAGCCGATGTAGCGTGATCGAGGCCCCGGCCATTTCGAGTGAGGTGCAGTAATTGCCGACCCAGGTTGCGTGAATAGATACACCGATGTCATCAAGCCGGCGCTTCAACCGCCGGTTCATGATGTAGAGTTCCATCAGCGGCGTCGAACCGAGCGAATTGACGAGCACGGCGACCTTGTCGCCGCGTGCCGGCGCCATCTCGTCGAGGATCTTGTCCAGCATCTCGTCGGTGATCTCGTCGGCCGTTTTCAGTTTTCCGCGGGCGATGCCGGGCTCGCCGTGGATGCCCATCCCGATCTCCATCTCGTCAGGCCCGATCTCGAAATTCGGCCGGCGGGTCTGCGGCAGCGAACAGGGCGACAGCGCGACGCCCATGGTGAAGGTGTGGTCGTTGGCCTTCCCGGCGATGCGCTCGCATTCGTCGAAGGACAGCATCCGGTCGCAGGCGGCACCGGCCGCTTTGAAGATGAAGAAATTGCCGGCGACGCCACGCCTCTTGTGCCGCTGGTCGCGCGGTGCCGAGGCGACGTCGTCGGTGCTCAGCACCGTGCGCACCTCGATGTCGTCCATATCAGCCATCTCGGCCGCCATGTCGAAATTCATCACGTCGCCGGCATAGTTGCCGTACATGAACAGGACGCCGGCGCCCCCACTGACCGCCCTGGCGCATTCGAGGATCGGGTCTGGCGGCGGCGAGGCGAAGACGTTGCCGATGGCCGCCGCATCGGCCAGCCCCTTGCCGACGAAGCCGAGAAAGCTCGGCTCGTGCCCCGAGCCGCCGCCGATGACGAGGCCCACCTTGCCTTGGCGCGGTCCGTCGCGGGCGATGATCGAGCGTGAACTGCCGTCGACGCTCTTGAGATGGCGGGGATGCGCGGCCAGGATGCCTTCCAGCATCTCGTCGACGGCGCGGTTGCCGTCATTGATGATCTTCTTGGTCTGCACCCGTAGCCTCCCGATTTCGATATTTTTGCAGATAGTACCGGGTGTTATCGGGATTTCCACCCGGCAAAAGCATTTCACGCGTTGCGGTGTTCGCGCGCCGCCGTTGTTGACAAGCATGCCTGGACGGTTGCGATCCGGCGGCTAGCCAGCGGCGCGCCCCGCCGACCTGCCTGTCCGCGAAAACGACGTGCGAAGGCGATAGCGGTCGCCGGCATATCGGATCGTCGACGACAGCAGCGGCCGGCCGGTCGCATCGACGATGAGCTGACGCATCACCAGGGTGGATTTGCCGACGTCGATGTCGAGGTGGCGCGCGAGGGTAGGATCGGCGCCGCGCGCCTCGATCGTGGTTTCGGCGCGTGCCAGATCAACGCCGGCATCGATCAGCAGGCCGAACAGCGAAGCGGTGCGGAAGTCGACACGGCTGAGATCGGGGACGAGGGCGAGGGCGAAGAACGAGGTGTCGACGGCGACCGGAACCTGGTCGAGGCGGCGGATCCTTTCCAGGTGGAACAGCGTCGCGCCGGGTGCGATCGACAGCTCCTCGGCCTCGTCCAGCGAGGCGGGTGCTTCCTCGGCGCGCAACACGTCGGAGGAGGGCGCCAGACCGAGACGCCTGGCGGTCTCGCTGAAGGATTCCAGCGTGTTGGGAAACTCCTTCGGCACCTTGGCCGAAACATACCAGCCGCGCCCATGCGAAGGGGTCAGCACACCTTCCTCGACAAGGCTTTGCAGGGCCCGGCGCAAGGTCACCCTGCTGATCGACATGCGCGTGAACAGATCGCGCTCGGGCGGCAGCCGCGCGCCCGAAGCAAGCTTGCCGGCGGCGATCTCCTGCAGGATCGCATCGGCCGCTTGTCGCCAGAGCGGTTCGGGTCCGTCCGACTGCAGTGGCGAGCCCTCCATTTCAGTTACCATCTGCCCTGATCTTTTCCCAGACGCCCGTTCGCATCGAACGGTAGCAGGCGTCAATTACCTGGTTAACGATGACCCCATCCTCGAAGGTTTCCAGTGGCGTCGTCCCAGCCGCGAAGTGTTCCACAAAATGCCGCATCTGTTGTGAAAAACCGTAGGCCCGGGTCTCCTCGGGCACCGGATAGACCCAGCCGGTCTCGGAATCCGCCTTCTCGACGAGGTAGCCCACCGGCTTTTCGATAAAACCCCAGACCGGGCCGACGGATGTGTCGGTGACGATACGGCCGGCCGAGCCAACCAGTTCATGGCGAAGCTGCATGCCGCCTTTTTCGATCCACGACGATTCGATCGTCGCGAGCTGGCCGCCGGCGAATTTCAGCAGCGCGATCGCCGTGTCTTCCCCGGTTGTCTTATCACCGTGGACCAGCGTCGCGCCCCACGCCATCACCTCGGTAATCTCGTTGTCCTTGCCGAAGAAGTGGCGGGCGCTTTCGACGGTGTGGCAGCCCATGTCGAGCAGGGCGCCGCCACCGGCGAGCTCGGCGTTCCAGAAATGCGGCGCGTGCGGCCCCGAATGTGCTTCCCGGGCGCGCATGGTGAGGAGATTGCCGATGCCGCCCGCCTGTATCATCTGGTGGGCCTTGGCAATGTTGGGGGAAAACACGGCGCATTCGGCATAGCCGTGCCAGATGCCGGCACGCTGGACGATATCGAGGATTTCCTGCGCTTCCTTGCCCGTGCGTGCCAATGGCTTGGTGCAGATGACGGCCTTGCCGTACCTGGCAGCGATCCTGACGGCTTCGAGATGGATCTCGTTGGGCAGCGCGATCACCACGAGCTCGACCGCCGGATCGGCGCACAAGGCGTCGATATCCCTGTGGGCGGTGACCTTTGAACCCCACTTTTTCGCGAAGGCTTCGGCGCGCTCGAAGCTGCGCGAGGAGCAGGCCACGAGTTCGGCATTGCGTACGTCGAGCAGCGAGTCCGCATAGGTCTCAGCGATGAAACCCGACCCCAGAATTCCAACTCCAATCATCAAGTCCTCCCAAATTTCTTGCCGTCTGTTTGGTGGCGCCCAGTCCGGACAACGACCATACAACAGGAAAAGACAACACAATACCACTTGTCACAACATGTATCAGTAGGTATGGTCCCAGGCAACAGTGCAAAATCGTGAATCCACACGGGGCACCATCTTGAGGGAGAGCAGGAAAATGCGTTCCATGCGTGTATCGATCCCGCTGGCGGCGACGCTTGGCGTGATGTTTTCAGGCGGCGTAGGCGCCGCTTTTGCCGACCCGGTCACCATCACCTTGAACAGCTGGCGGACCGAGGACATCGCGGTCTGGCAGGACACCATCCTGCCCGCCTTCGAAGCCAAGCATCCCGACATCAAGGTCGAGTTCGCGCCGATCAACACCAATGAATACAATGCCGCCATCCAGTCGCAGATCGAAGGCGGCGCCGGCGGCGACCTGATCACCTGCCGCCCCTTCGACGTGAATCGCGAATGGATCAAGCGCGGCTATTTCGAATCCCTGGAAGGGCTGCCGGGCCTGGAAAACTTCGACAAGACGTCCCGCGCCGCTTGGTCGGGCGCCGACGACAAGGCCTACTGTCTGCCGGTCGCCGCCGTGCTCGCCGGCTTCTACTACAACGCCGACATCTTCAAGGAACTGGGTTTGAAGGTGCCGACCACCAGCGCCGAGTTCATCGATGTGCTGCAGGCGATCAAGAAGGACGGCCGCTATACGCCGCTGGCTTACGGCTCGGCCGAATCCTGGCAACTCGCCTATAACGGCCTCTACAGCATCGGTCCGGCCTACTGGAAGGGCGAGCAGGGCCGGCTCGGCCTGATCGACGGCAAGAAGAAACTGACCGACCCCGAATTCGTCGATGCCATCGCCGCCTTCGAAGCCTGGAAGCCGTTCCTGCCGGCCGGGCAGGAAAGCCTGAACTATGCCGACATGACGCAGCTGTTCACGCTCGGCAAGGCGGCCATCCTCCCGGACGGCTCATGGGACATCAACCAGGCGACCTCGACCGGCCTCAATATCGGCGTGTTCGGTCCGCCGGTGCCGAAGGCGGGCGACCAGCGCTACCTGCAGGAGATGCCGGACATGGGCATCGGCATCAATGCCAAGAGCACGCACAAGGAAGCGGCCAAGACCTTCCTCGACTGGGTCGCCGGACCCGAATTCCAGGAGCTCTATGTCAACGCCGCGCCCGGCTTCTTTGCCATGAGCAGCAAGCCGGTCACCTACAAGAACAAGCTAGCGCAGGATTTCGCCGACCTCAAGAAAGGCGCTGAGCTGACACCGCGGCTGGCGCTGGATCGCCTGAGCGCCGGCACGCCTCCGCTCGACGACGAGACCTGGCGTCTGCTGCAGGTGATGTTCACCAAGTCGGACGTCACGCCTCAGCAGGTTGCCACCGAGCTTCAGACCGGGCTCGCCTCCTGGTACGGACCGCAAAAGAAGTAATCCGGGAACGCCTTGCGCATGTCTTGCCAGCCGGCGAGGCATGCGCGAAGCCTTCGGGCACGCCGGCACATCCATGCCGGCGTGAACAAGAGGTCATCAATTGATATCTCCCGCTGCCGCCTACAGAAACCTGTTGCTGTTCGTGCTGCCGGCCCTGGCCGTCTACCTGGTCTTTGCCGTGCTGCCGCTGGCGACCTCGATCGTGATGAGCTTCTTCCAGACCAATGGCGTCTCTGGCGACACTTTTGTCGGCCTTGCCAACTACGAGCGCCTGTTCACGCATCCGACGATCAGCGCCCGCTTCTGGAACGCGCTTTTGAACAACATGCAGTATTTCGCCATCCATCTCATTGTCGAAGTGCCGATGGGCCTGCTGCTAGCGGCGTTGCTGACGTCGGGAAAACTGGCACGGTCGGAAGGTATCTACCGCACCTTGCTGTTCATACCGGCGACGCTGTCGGTGGTCATCGTCGGCTTCGTCTGGCGCCTGATCATCAACCCGCTCTGGGGCCTGGT
The DNA here is from genome assembly GCF_056403835.1 of Mesorhizobium sp. P2_E6. Classification (NCBI taxonomy): domain Bacteria; kingdom Pseudomonadati; phylum Pseudomonadota; class Alphaproteobacteria; order Hyphomicrobiales; family Phyllobacteriaceae; genus Mesorhizobium; species Mesorhizobium sp. P2_E6. Next base: position 513,769 of record NZ_JBFUEQ010000002.1, on the reverse strand, counting down.
CGGTTTTCCGCTGCTGGGCACGGAATCGACCGCACTCACCACGATTTCGCTGATGTCGGTCTGGCAGTATTTCGGCATCCCGATGGTCTTCCTTTACAGCGCCTTGCTGGCGGTGCCCAACGAGCTCGTCGAAGCCGCCAACATCGATGGCGCCGGCGGCTGGACGACGTTCTGGAAGATCAAGTTTCCGCTGATCGCGCCGCAATTCGGCCTGATCGCGATCCTCACCTACATCTGGACGTTCAACGGCTTCGACCTGGTGTTCGCGCTCAACGGATCGGCGCCCGGACCCAACTACAGCACCGACATCCTCGGCACCTATTTCTACCGGACCTTCTTCGGTTCGAGCGGGCAGCTTGCCGATCTCGACCTGGGTGCCGCGGTCGCGACGATCATCTTCCTCACGGTTCTGTTGGTGACATCGGTCTATTTCTGGCTGATCCAGCGCCGCCTGAAATCCTATTCGGTCTAGGAGCGGATATGAGCGCCCCTGACCTCACCATGCCAGTTGCCCGCCGCCGCCAGGACCGCGAGCCCTGGACGCTGGAGCGCATCATCGTCCACGCACTGCTGATCTTCTTTGTCGTGCTCGCCATAGGACCGGTGCTGATCGTCATCATCAATTCCCTGAAGACGACGCCGGCGATCTTCGGTGGCCCGTTTGACCTGCCGACGGCCAAGACCTTCAGCCTCGAAGGCTACAAGCGGGTCTTCACCCGCGGCAATTTCATCGTCAACTACCGCAACAGCTTGATCGTCACGGTGACGACGATCGTGCTGACGGTGGTCCTGTCGACGCTCGCCGCCTTCGCCCTGGTCGAATACCGCGTGCGGGTCGCCTCGCTGCTCGCTGGCCTGTTCGTGCTCGGCATCATGTTGCCGATCCGGCTCGGCACGATCCCGCTCATCCAGATGATGCTCGCCTGGAAGCTGATGGATACGCTGGCCGCCTTGATCCTCGTCTACACCGCCATGAGCATCCCGATCGCGGTGACGCTGATGGTCACCTATTTCCGCACCGTTCCGACAGATCTCAAGGAAGCAGCGCGCATGGATGGTGCAAGCGAGTTGCGCACCTTCTGGATCGTGCTGCCTTTGGTCAGGCCCGGCCTCGCCGCGGTGGCTGCGCTGACCATGCTGCCGGTCTGGAACGACCTCTGGTTCCCGCTGATCCTGGCTCCAAGCCGGCAGAACCAGACGGTGACGCTCGGCGTGCAGCAATTCGTCGGCCAGTTCATGAACGACTATCCCGCACTTCTCGCCGCGCTGACGCTTGGCGCGGTGCCACTCGTCCTGCTGTTCACCCTGTTCTCGCGGCAATTCATCAGCGGCCTGAGCAAGGGCTACAGCAAATAGCCGGACGTCATGGCCGACAGATTTTCGCAAGACTTCTACAATTTCGAACTGATGGAACATCAAGATGCAGATAGGCAAATACATCCGCCGGCAGCCTTCGACCCTGACCGGGCTGCCCGCCGCCATCGGCGCGGATTTGGATCGGTTCGCCAGCCTGCGCCAGAAGCCGCAGCGCATCGTGCTGCTTGGCACCGGCTCCTCGATGAATGCACTGCTGGCCGGCGCCGAAGCGCTGGAGGAGGGGACGGGCGCCTCGGTGATCGCCAAGGAGCCGGAGGCTTTCCTGCGCTTGCCGCCCAAGGCATCGGACCAGCGCACGCTGGTTCTGGCGGCCTCGCAGTCCGGCATGAGCATTACCACGATCGAAGCGGTGCGTCTGGCGGTGGCGCGCGGGTTTCCCACCCTTGTCATTACCGGTGAGGAGGGCAGCCTGATTACGGAGGCCGGCGCCGAGGTGATCGTCATGCCGATCGGCCCGGAGACGGTCGGCCCGAAGACCATGGGCTATACCGCCACCGTCATCTCGGTGCTGGCGGTTGCCGCCAAGCTAGCCAACAAGACGGTCGATCTGTCGAAGCTTCTCGGACAACTGGAGCAGACAGCGGAAACCGGTCTCGCCGCAGCGAAGGATCTGGTCACCCGCTTCGGCGTCCCCGATTACATACTGGTCGCTGGACAGGCAACGCATCTCGGCACCGCGTTGGAGGCATCGCTCAAGATTGCCGAGATCAGCGGCGTGCCGACAGCCGCCTTCGACACGGAGGAGGCGTTGCATGGGCATGTCTATGGCACGACGGACAAAAGCCTGGTGATCGCCATCGCGCAGACCGAGGCCGAGGCGAAAGTCGCCGCCAATCTTGGCGAGGCTCTGGCCGAACTCGGGCCACGTGCGGTCGTCCTCAACCTCTCCGGTCATCCGACCCGCTTCGACCTCGATGTCAGCTGGCCGACCGAGCCGGAGCAGCAATGGCTCGCCGGTTGCTGGGCGCCGATCCCGCTGCAATGGTATGGTTGCGAGCTGGCGATCGCGCGTGGCATCGATCCGGACAAGATGATCTATCCCAATCTCGGACGCAGGCTCAACGTGCGCATCCGCAAGGAGGCCTGATGGTAACCGCGATCGGAATCGACATTGGCGGCAGCCTGGTCAAGCTCGGCGCCGTCGACGGTTCGGGCAAGGTGCTGGCGCGCGGCGCTGTCCCGGTACATCGGGATATCGAGTTTGCGGATTTCGTCCATCTGGTCACCAAGGCCACCGAAGAGCTGACGCGGCAATATCCGGACATCACCGCCATCGGCATTGGTGTGCCGGGCACGCCAAATCCCCAGACCGGTATGCTGAATGGCCGATGCCCGGCGATCCCGGCACTGTTGATGGGTTCGCTGTCGAAACTGTTCGGCATTCGCTTCGGCGTCCCGGCCATCGTCCTCAACGATGCCGTCTGCGCCACCCATGGCGAGATGCGGCACGGCGCCGGGCGTCCCTTCTCCCGCTTTGCGCTGCTGACGCTCGGCACCGGCATTGGCGGCGCCATGGTCATCGACCGCAAGGTGATCGACGGCCCGGACGGGTTGCCGCCACAGCTTGGCTGCATCTCGCTCGATCCGGCCCGCACCGACCTTGCCGATCCGGTGCCGGGCATGGTCGAGAACCTCGCCAGCGCCCGCGCGCTCGTCAATCGCTATCGCCAACTCAAGCCGGACACCGACGCCACCAACGCCGAGACCGTCTGCGATCTTGCCAAGCAGGGCGACCCCGTCGCGCTGCAGGTCGTCGACGAGGTGGCGCGCTGGCTCGGCCAGATGATCGGCATCATGTCGAACATGCTCAACATCGAGGCGGCGATCATCGGCGGCGGTCTGGCGCTGGCCGGTCCTTTCTTCACCGATCGCATCGCCCGCAATGTCAGGGATTTCGTGCTGCTCAAGCCCGGCCGCCCACCAGTGATCGTGGCGGTGGAACACGGCAACGACGCCGGCGTGATCGGTGCCGCGGCACTGGCGCTCGACATGTTCGCGCCCACGGCAAGGGAGTAGCGCCATGGCAGACGTCGAACTGAAGAAGGTTTCGAAGAGCTTCCAGAATCTGAAGGTGGTGCACGATATCGATCTCGATATCGCAGAGGGCGAATTCGTCGTCCTCGTCGGACCGTCCGGCTGCGGCAAGTCGACGACGCTGCGCATGGTGGCCGGACTGGACCGGCCGAGCGGCGGCGAGATCCATATCGGCGGCAGGCTGGTCAATAACGTGCAGGCCAGGGATCGCGACATCGCGATGGTCTTCCAGAGCTACGCGCTCTATCCGCAGATGACGGTCGCGCAGAACATGGCTTTCGGCCTGCGCATCCGCAAGGTGCCGGACGGCGAGGTGACGCAGCGCATCGCCCGTGTCGCCGACATCCTCGACCTCAGCGAACTGCTGCAGCGCAAGCCGCACCAGTTGTCTGGCGGCCAGCGCCAGCGCGTCGCGATGGGCCGCGCCATGGTGCGGCAGCCGAAGGTGTTCCTGTTCGACGAGCCACTCTCCAACCTCGACGCCAAGCTCAGGGTGAAGATGCGCGCCGAGATCAAGAAGCTGCACCAGATGGTCGCCACCACGACAGTCTACGTCACCCATGACCAAGTCGAGGCGATGACGCTGGCCGACCGCGTCGTGGTGATGAACAAGGGGCGCATCGAGCAGATCGGGCCGCCCAACGATCTCTACCATGAACCGGCCAGCCGCTTCGTCGCCGGCTTCATCGGCAGCCCCGGCATGAACTTTTTCAAGTGCCGCCTGGAAGCGCGCGGCGACCGGCTCGCGGTCGTGCTCGGTGATGGCACGGCCCTCGCCGTCCCGGCTGCCCGTACGGCCCGCTATGCCAGCCATGCCGGGCGCGAACTCGAATTCGGCCTGCGTCCCGAGCACATCACCGAGCAGCGCGAGCGGCCCGATGTCGTCGACATCAAAGCGCCGGTCGAGGTGGTCGAGCCGATGGGCATGGAGACGCTGCTGCATGTGCTGATCGCCGGCGCGGAGGCGACGGCGCGCATCGATCCCGCTTCGACGCCGAAGCCGGGCGAGGTGGCGACACTCTCGCTCGGGATGGCCCATATGCACCTGCTCGATCCCGACAGTGGCAAGGTGCTCTGAACCTACCGGCGTACCATCACGACACGCAAAGGGGTGGGCGCGGAGGATAGCCGGTTCCCTGCCACACTTTCACGTGTCAGAGAGCAAAAACAATATATTATTTGTTGACAAATATAATTTTGGAGCGAATTTTTAGGCACGGTTTCGAATGACCGTGATGGTTCCCAGCAGGCACGGCCATCTCACCGCAGTCCCAGGAATTTGCCGGTTATGATCGACATCCAAAGCGTGTCAAAATCCTTCGTGACCAGGGACGCCGATCCGGTTCAAGCCCTGAATCATGTCAGCCTCGAAATCTACGACAATGAGTTCTTCACCCTGCTTGGCCCATCCGGTTGCGGCAAGACGACCTTGTTGCGGCTGATCGCCGGCTTCGAGGCGCCGAGCTCGGGCGCCATCCGCATCGCCGGCAGCGATGTCGCCGCCTTGCCGCCGCAGAAACGGCCGGTCAACACGGTGTTCCAGAGCTACGCGCTGTTCCCGCATATGAGCGTCGCCGAGAATGTTGCCTTCGGGCTGGAAATGCAGAACACGCCGAAATCGCTGATCGACGAGCGCGTCAGGGAAGCACTGGAAATGGTGCGGCTCGAAGGCTTCGCCACGCGCCGCCCGGCGCAACTGTCGGGCGGCCAGCAGCAGCGCGTCGCGGTGGCGCGTGCCCTTGCTCCGAAGCCGAGCGTGCTTTTGCTCGACGAGCCGCTGTCGGCCCTCGACCTCAAGCTGCGCAAGGGCATGCAGAGCGAATTGAAGCGGCTGCAGCGCGAAACCGGCATCACCTTCGTGCTGGTCACCCACGACCAGGAGGAGGCGCTCGCGATGTCCGATAGGATCGCGGTGATGCGCAGTGGCGACGTGCTGCAGGTCGGCACGCCGCGCGACATCTACGACAATCCGCAGGACCGCTTCGTTGCCGATTTCATCGGCGAGTCCAACCTGCTGCCGGGTGCAGCGCTTGGCCGCGACCCTGCAAAGACGATCGTCGTGCGTCCCGAACACATCGTCGTATCACCGGCATCCGATGACGCCACAGGCCACGCCAGAGGAGCGGTGTCAGCCATCACCTTCCTCGGCTCCGACACGCTCTACGAGATTGTCCTGGAAGAGGGAGCAAGGCTGCAGTCGCGCTCGCGCGGTGGTGCGGCATTGGCGACAGGCGACAGGGTCGTCGTCGACTGGGCCCGCGACGTCGAACGCGAACTGGCGAACTGAGGCGGCGATGGGTCCGAACCGCACCTACCTGCTGATCGCACCCGCCATGCTGGTCATCGGCATTTTCATGGTGCTGCCGCTGTTCCTTGCGGTCGCCTATTCGTTCATGACCGCCAACCCCTATGGCGGCGTCACGGCGCCGGCGACATTCGACGCCTATCTCCAGTTCCTGTACCAGCGCGACTTCGACGACAGCCTGGTGTTTTCGCCGAGCTATGCGCTGATCATCCTGCGTTCGATCTACCTCGCCATTGCCACGACCCTCATCTGCCTGGTGCTCGGCCTGCCGGTTGCCTGGTACATCGTCTGCCAGGCACCGGAGCGCCGCCGGGTCCTGCTGTTTGCCGTCACGCTGCCGTTCTGGATCAACACACTGATCCGCACCTATTGCTGGATCCTCATCCTGCGCGACGAAGGCCTGGCGAATGGTGCGCTGCGTCATGCCGGGATCATCTCCGATCCGCTGCCGCTGCTCTACAATGACGGGTCGATCCTGCTCGGCCTCGTCTACACCTTCCTGCCCTTCATGGTGCTGCCGATCTACTCGACGCTGGAGCGCATCGACCCGCGTCTGATCGAGGCCGCGCACGATCTCTACGCCAGCCGCGCCGCGGTCTTCCGCCGCATCGTCTGGCCGCTGGCGAGACCCGGCGCGCTGGCCGGCGCCACGCTTGTCTTCGCGCCGGCGCTCGGCTCGTTCCTGGCGCCCGACCTGCTTGGCGGCGGCAAGAAGCTTTTGATCGGCAGTCTGATCCAGATGCAGTTCACCTCGTCGCGCAACTGGCCGTTTGGGGCAGCTCTCTCGACCGTCGTGACGGTCGTCGTGCTGACCGTCTTCGTCATCCGGTCGCGCAAGGCACAGGAGGGGCGGCGATGAATGGCGCAAAACCCTTCGACTGGCGGCATACGCCCGGCCTGTCGGCCTACACCGCTCTCATATTCCTCTTCTTCTACGCGCCGCTGCTGATCCTGGTAATCTATGCCTTCAACTCGAGCCGGCTGGTCACCGTGTGGGCCGGCTTCAGTTTCAAATGGTTCGTGGCGGTCGCCAACAACGGCTCGATCCGCGAGGCTGCCTTCAACAGCGTCATCATCGCGATCGTCGCCACCATCGCCTCGACGGCCATAGCCACGGCCGGTGCGCTGGCGCTGGAACGCGGCCGGCTGCGCTTCGGGCGGAGTGCTGCAACAGCGCTGATCGCGATGCCGCTGGTCGTGCCGGAGATCGTCGTGGCGATCACCACGCTGATCTTCTTCTCCGGGCTCGGCATGCATCACGGGCTCATCAACCTGATGATCGCCCACACTGTCTTTTGCATTCCGTTCGCGCTGCTGCCGATCCAGGCGCGGCTGCGCGACATGGGCGGCACGCTGGAGGAGGCTGGCCGCGACCTCTATGCTGACGAATGGCGGCTGTTTCGCCGCGTCACGCTGCCCTTGCTGATCCCGGCGATCTCGGCCGGCGCCATCATGGCCTTCGTCGTGTCGCTCGATGATTTCCTGATCTCGATGATGGTGTCGAACGCCGGCTCGACCACCTTGCCGGTCTATATCTACGGCATGATGCGGCTTGGCGTGACGCCGGAGGTCAACGCCATCTCCACCATCCTTCTTGCCGTTTCCATCGTCTTCGTCGCAGCGGCGCTGCTCGTCGGACGACGCAAATAAGCTTGCCTAGAAATAAGAAAACCAGAGGAGAACGACCGTGACCAAATGGAAAGAAGGACTTTCAGCAATAGCTTTGGCCACCGCCATCATGGGGGCCATCACCACCACGGCGCTCGCCGATTCCGGCGAACTGCACATCTACAACTGGACCGACTACACATCGGACGAAATGATCAAGAAGTTCGAGGCGGAGACCGGTATCAAGGTCACCATCGACACCTACGATTCGAACGAGACCGCGCTCGCCAAGTTGAGCTCGGGTGCGGCCGGCTACGACGTGATGATCATCAGCAACGACTTCGTGCCGATCTTCGTCAAGCAGAAGCTGTTCCAGGAAGTCGATGCTGGGGCGATGCCGAACTTCAAGAACGTCGATCCGAAATGGCAGCACAGGTCCTGGGATCCGGATGCGAAATACACCGTGCCATGGGTGTGGGGCACCACGTCCTATTCGGTCGACACCGCCGTCTACAAAGGCCCGACCGACAGCCTGAAGCCGCTCTTCGATCCTCCGGCGGAACTCAAGGGCAAGGTCGGCATGTTCGGCTCGCCGACCGAGGTGATGTCGCTGGCATTGGTCTATCTCGGTAAGGATCAGTGCAACAGCAATCCGGCGGATTTGAAGGAGCTCGATGCTTTGCTCGAGGCGCAAAAGCCCTTCGTCAAGGTTTACAATTCCGACGGCATCGTCGAGCGCCAAGTCGCTGGCGAGACGGTCATGCACGAGCAGTGGTCGGGCAAGGCGCTGGCGACACGCCAGCAGAAGTCGACGGTCAAATACGTCTATCCCAAGGAAGGCGTTGTCGGCTGGATGGACAATGTCGCCGTGCCCTCGACCGCGCCCAATGTCGACAACGCCAAGAAGTTCCTCAACTTCCTGATGGATCCCGAAAACATCGCGCTGCAGCAGAAATACACCGGCTACCAGAGCGCGATCGCTGGTTCCAACAAATACCTGGCGGCGGATATTGGCGGCTCGCCGGAGTTCAACCCGCCGGCCGATCTGAAGATCTCGTTTGCGCCGTCATGCGACGAGAAGGCGATCCGCGCCTACGATCGTATCTGGACCAATCTGCGCCAATAGGCTGATGACGCAAAACGCCGCCCGTGCGAACGGGCGGCGTTTTGCCTCCTGTCCGAGGACCTCGAAAGTGAATCGCTACGCCCGCACAATTTTCTCGCGCGCCGGCAGGTCATCGGCTTCGGCCGCCAGCAGGATGTCGGTGGTCACTGCCAGATGCGCCGCCAGCAATTCGGCTGCCTTCTCGGCATTGCGGTCGAGCACGGCATTGGCGAGGTCCTGATGTTCCTTGCTGATGTTGCGGGCATTGGGTGCCAGCGAGACCGAACGGCGGCGGTAGCGCTCGCTCTGGTCGTAAAGCTGGTCGCGCAGGCGCAGCAGCCAGCGGCTGTCGCAGCCGCCAACCAGCGCCTTGTGGAAGGCCGCATGCGCGGTCGCCCATTCGTCGCTCGAATGCACCGGATGGTCCGGTGTGTGCTCTGGCGTTCGCGACAGCCGGTGCAGGGCCGCGACCAGCTGCGATTCCCAGGCGACGTCGCCGACCTCGATGGCGCGGCGGATGCACAGCGTTTCGATCTGGATGCGCGTCTTGGTGAGGTCGACCAGATCCTCGGCCGAGATCGGCGCGGCGCGGAAGCCGCGTTGCGGTTCGGCCACGACAAGGCCCTCGGACGTCAGCCGCGACAGCGCCTCGCGGATGGCGCCGAGGCTGACGGACAGCCTGTCGCACAGTTCCTGCACCTTGAGCCGGCTGCCCGGTGCGATGCGGCACGACAAAAGGTCGGCGCGCAAATCCTCATACGCGCCCTGGGTGAGATTGATCGAGCCTTCCCTAGCCATTGGTTCGCCCGCGGCCGAATCTGTCCATCGAATGCCCTCATACATTATCCCAGGCAGGAATCAGAATGCAAAATAATATATTCTATGTTGACAGATATATAATTTCTGAACAAAGTCCAGCCTTCACAAGCGAGCATGTGGCCAGTGCGATTTGCAGCCTATAAATCGCCGCGGGGACCCGGACTGGCAATCGCATTGTCGGCAGGTGAGTTCCGCGGCATCGACGAAAGCGATGCGATGTTTCCCGGACGACTGGAGGAACTCATCGCCGAGGGCACGCAGGCGCTGCAGGCGGCAGGCGAGCGGCTGGCCAGCGGACGGCGGATCGATCCTCAAGCGGTCGAGTGGCTGCCGCCGCTATCGGCACCGGGCAAGATCATCTGCGTCGGCCTCAACTATGTCGACCATTCAATCGAGAGCGGCTTCGTGCCGCCGAATTATCCGACCTTGTTCGCCCGCTTCTCGACCAGCCTGATCGGGCATGGCGCGGCCATCCGCCGTCCGGAGGCCTCGATCCAGCTCGACTACGAGGGCGAGATGGTGGCGATCATCGGCAAGGCCGGCCGCCACATTGCCCCTGGCAAGGCACTGAGCCATGTCGCCGGCTACTCCATCTTCAACGACGCCTCGATCCGCGACTTCCAGACCAAGTCGCCGCAGTGGACCGTCGGCAAGAATTTCGACGGCACTGGCTCCTTCGGGCCGATCTTCGTGACGGCAGACGAATTGCCGCCGGGCGGCAAGGGGCTGCGCATCCAGACGCGCCTCAACGGCGAGGTCGTCCAGAACGCCTCGACCAGCGACATGATCTTCGATGTCGCCTCGCTGATCTCGATCATCAGTGAAGCGATCACACTCGAGCCGGGCGATATCCTCGTCACCGGCACGCCGTCCGGCGTCGGCATGGCGCGCAAGCCGCAGCTGTTCATGAAACATGGCGACGTCTGCGAAGTGGAATTGGAAGACGTCGGCATCCTGTCCAATGTCGTTGCCGACGACGTCATTACTGCGCAAGCCGTCAACCAATAACCCCGCCAACTCCGAAAGGACGATGTCATGACAAGAGTGATGTTTCGAAATGCCATGATTTGGGATGGCACCGGCGCCGATGCCTTTCCAGCCGATCTGCTGGTCGAGAATGGCCGCATCGTCACCATTGCGCGCACGCCCGGCCAATTGTCCGGTGACAGCGCGACGACGATCGAATGCCGCGGCATGACGCTGATGCCGGGCCTTGTCGAAGGCCACGCCCACATCTCCTTCGGCGGCGCGATCAAGGATTCCGACCTTGGCCTGATTCCGCCAGAGGAGCATCTTCTGCTGACCATGCGCAATGCCAAGACATTGCTCGACCATGGCTTCACCAGCGCCTACAGCGCCGCGACCTCGAAGCTCAGGCTAGACATCGTCATCCGCAACGAAATCAATGCCGGCCGCTTGCCGGGACCGCGCATGCGCGCCGGCAGTCCGGAAATCACCGTAACCGGCGGCCTCGGCGACGAGCGCCAGCAGCACATGTATCACGAGAGCTTCGGCATGATCGCCGACGGCGTCGAGGAGATCACCAAGGCGGTGCGCCTGTGCTGCCGCGAAGGCGCCGACAACATCAAGATCAACATTTCCGGCGATGATCTGAGCCCCGCGGCGCATGGCGGCCTGACCGTGATGAGCGAAGCCGAAGTGATGACGGCGGTGTCGGTGGCGCGCGACTTCGGCAAGAAGATCAACTGCCATGCCCGCGCCGCAGGTTCGGTGAAGCGCGCGGTGAAGTGCGGCGTCGACGTCATCTATCACTGCGAATCCGCCGACGAGGAAGCGCTCGATGCGCTGGAATCGGCCAAGGACCGCATCTTCGTCGGCCCGGCCATCGGCATCATCTACGGCACACTCTACGAGGGCGAGCCCTTCGGCTTCACCCACGAGATGGCGGTCAAGTTCGGCATGCAGCGCATCCTCGACGACAGCCGCAAGGTATACACCGAATTGCGCAAGCGCGGCGTGCGCGCACTGATCGGTGGCGACTATGGTTTCGCGCAGACGCCGCAAGGCACCAACGCGCGCGACCTCAAGCATTTCGTCGACCTGCTCGGCTATTCGCCGAGCGAGGCGCTGCAATGCGGCACGCGGCTCGGCGGCCAGGTGATGGGGCTCGGCGACGAGCTCGGCATGGTCAAGGAAGGCTTCATCGCCGACCTGCTGCTGGTCAATGGCGACCCACTGAAGGACCTCGACATGATGGTGCATGAGAAGAACCTTGTCGTCATCATGAAGGACGGCGAGCTCTACAAGGACCAGTCGGCCTCGGTCGCCGCGCAGCGCCAAGCAGCGTAGGCATCATGCAGCCCGCGGTTCCGATCGATGTCGACGAGACAAGCGGCATCTGGCGGACCGACGGGCTGCCCATGGTCTATTTGCCCAGGCACTTCCTGGTTAACAATCATCTCGCGGTCGAGGCAGCCCTCGGGCGCGACGCCTATCGCGCCATCCTGCGCACCGCGACGGCAAAGTCCGCCATCGAATGGTGCGAGGCGCAGGTGCAGGGCAAGGGCCTCGATCCGGAGGCGACGTTCCGCCATTATTTCCAGCGCCTGTCGCAGCGCGGCTGGGGCCAGTTCTCGATCGACACGCTGGATGTGGGCGGGCGCTTCGGCAGCATCAGCCTGAGGAATTCGATCTTCGCGCTGGAGGCCGGGCAGGGGCCAGGCCAGCGCGTCTGCTACATGTTCGAGGGTTTTGTCACCGGCGCCTTCTCGTTCCTGCTCGGTCTTGCGGCACCGACGCAAGTCGAATGCGAGGAGACATACTGCGCCTGTGATGGCCGGCACGACCATTGCCGGTTCGACTTCGCGGAAAGGCGTCCTGCCTGAGGCGCGCTACGGCCGGATGAGGGTCAGGGACCGTGGGGGCCGCACAGGTCGAGCGTCCATTGGATGGTTCCGCAATAGTCGCCGGCGTAGCCGTCGTAACTGCCGTAGCCATTGTAGTAGCCGTCTATCCAGCCATCATCGCCGACCCGATCGTCGCCGGTCCAACCGCCGCTGACCCACCCGCCGCGGTGCCCATGTCCACCACGCACAGCGTGTCGATGCGCGCCACCGTGATGGGCAGCAGTGTGGTGGACACTATGGTGCCTCACGACCGCGGCATTGGCGTCGGTGGTCAACGGGATCGCGCTCGTGGCCAACGCCAGTACGATGGAAGTGATGAATGCTATTTGCCTTTTCATGAGGATGCCTCCTGTTCATGCGAGACATACATGGGGAGGAAAACGACCTCTCACTCGACACGTTCCTTCACGAAATCGGGACGACATTCGCTGAAACGCAAATGAACCGGAAAACTCCACGCAACGGCCGTTTGCCAATGTCCTCGCAGGGATAGCCGCGGTCAAGATTTGTTGACCTCCATCAAGCCCAAATTGACTACCGCTTGCCTTTTTGTCGGACCATAAGACAGGCCGTGCGGTCAGGTCTCGGCTGGCTGGCGCGCACAAGGCAATCTTGCCTTTGAACGCGGATGCGCCAGCTTGGGCTGCAACATATAGCCGCCTGCATGACGGAATTGGCCACAGCATTGGAACAGCCTCAATTTGCCACCGAGCGCGACCCGAGGTTGAGGCTAATCATTCCGATCATCGTCGCCATCGCGTTTCTGATGGAGCAGCTCGATTCCACCATCATCACCACCGCGATCCCGGCCATCGCGCGCAGCCTCGACACGACACCGGTCAGGCTGAACCTGGCGATCACCACCTACATCCTGACCTTGGCCGTGTTCATCCCCGTCAGCGGCTGGTTCGCGGACAGGTTCGGCGCACGAAGAGTATTCGCGCTGGCGCTTTTCACCTTCACCCTTGGTTCGGCGCTGTGCGGCATCGCCAGCAGTTTCGGCATGCTGCTGGCGATGCGCGCGCTGCAGGGGCTGGGCGGTGCCATGATGACGCCCGTCGGGCGGCTGATCCTGCTGCGCAGCTTTCCGCGCAGCGGCTTGATCACCGCCATGACGTACATGACCTTGCCCGCCATCATGGGACCTGTCATCGGGCCGCTGCTCGGCGGCCTGTTGACCACATATGCCTCGTGGCGCTGGATATTCTATGTCAACGTGCCGTTCGGCTGCCTTGGCATTGCCGCTGCGCTGCGCTTTGTCGACGATTTCCATGAGGAAGCGGTGCAACGTTTCGACTTCGCCGGATTCCTGATGGTGGGATGCGGCGTCGCACTGCTGCAATTCGGGCTGGAAAGCATCGGCCGGCCGATCATCCCTGTCTCGGCGACAGTGCTGGTGCTGGCAGCGGCGGTCCTGCTGCTGCTCGCGTTCGGGCGCTATGCGCGCCGCGTCGTCGCGCCGGCAGTTGACCTGACGCTGTTTCGGTTTCGCTCGTTCTGGGTCGGTACGCTGGCCGGCGGCTTGTGCCGTGTCGGCCTCAACGGCGTGCCGTTCCTGTTGCCGCTGATGCTGCAGGTCGGCTTTGGCATGAGCCCGGTTACCTCCGGCTCGCTGACATTCGTCGGCAGCTTCGGCGCCTTGCTCATTCGGCCGCTGCTGTCGCCGCTGTTGCGGCGCTTCGGTTTCAATGTCGTGCTGATCGGCAGTGCGCTTGTCGGCTCCGCCGCTGTGGCGGGCTTCGCCCTGATCGGCGTCGACACGCCACACTGGATGATCGGCCTCTACGTCTTCGTGTTCGGCATCATCCGGTCGGCGCAGTTCATGACCTCCAACACGCTGTCCTACGCCGACCTGCCGGCGGACAAATTGAGCCGCGCCACCAGCCTCGGCGGCGTCCTGCAGCAGCTCAGCGTTTCGCTCGGCGTTTCAATCGCCGCCATGGTGCTGGGTCTGGTTGCCGGGGAAACCCACATCGTGACACCGGGGCGCTTTCATCAGGTGTTCCTGCTGACCGCGATCATCCCGCTGCTGTCCATTCCCGGCTTCCTGTATCTGCGCGCCGAGGACGGCGTGCAGGTCAGCGGCCACGTTCGCAAGGACAATTCTCGCAAATAGGGCGACGAAAGTTATGGCCTAGCATCGCGCGCGTATACGGGCATACTTGCATCCACATAGGGAACCATCGTTAGGTGCCCTGAACTTCAGCTCTCCGCCGGCTTGCGTTCGACGATGTAGATGTGGTCGGCCGCCAGCACCACTTCGCCGCGCTGGTTGATCACTTCGCAGCGCTCGATGACCCGTCCCGAAGCCGGCCGCTTGGGATCGTCTTCCTTGGCCGCGATGGTGGTGCGCGTCCGGATCGTGTCGCCGATGAACACCGGCTTGATGAAGCGCAGCCGGTCGTAACCATAGGAAAAGGCGACAGGATTGACGACGGTCGCCGTCAGCCCGATGCCGATCGAGAACACCAGCGTGCCATGCGCGATGCGCTGGCCGAATGGCGTCGTCTTCATGAACTCGGCGTCCATGTGATGCGGGAAGAAATCGCCGGTGTGGCCGGCATGGACGACAAAGTCGGTTTCGGTGATGGTGCGGCCGCTGGTGAGGCGCGACGCTCCGATCTCGTAGTCCTCGAAATACTGGATCTGTTCCATCAGGGTCTTTCCGCGATCGGTGTCGCCGGTGCCGCACTCGATTGATAGGCCGCCTCGACCAGCGCCATCGTGCTCCAGGCATCCTCGACCGGACTGATCAGCTTCGCATCTTCGCCGGCTGCAGAACGCTGGACATTGGCCATGCGGCCGACGAAGGCATCGGGAAACCACTCGCCGGCCAAGGGCACCGCGACCCAGTCCGTCCCGCCTTTGGGGTAGATTTCCAGCACATCCGGTTCACCGCGCGGATAGTCGAGGTTGAGGCCGAGTTTGAGATAGGCCGCGCCCTCGGTGCCGCAGATGCGGAACTCGCAGGCCTGGTGCCGGCGGCCGAACTTGTGGTCATGGTTGATCGACAGCGCGCAGCGCACCGTGTTGCCATAGTCGAGAATGGCGCTGGTGCGCGTCTGCGCCACCGCATGGTTGGGATGGCCGAGCGTCTTGGCGTGCACGCCTCGGGGGTCACCGAGCAACTGCCGGATCAGGTCGAGATAGTGGATCGAATGCATGGCGATCTCGACGCGTGGCGCCTTGAGCAGGAATTCCCACAGTTCCCACGGTGTCGCCAGCGCCAGCCAGGCGTCGAAGTCGACGATCTCGCCGAGCCAGCCCTTGGCGATCGCGTCCTTGAGCGCCAGCATCATCGGCGCGAAGCGCAGCTGGAAGTTCACCGCTGCCTGAAGCTTTTTGGCGCGGCAGATTTCGAGGATCGTGGTTGCTTCAGTGAGGTTGCTGCCCATTGGCTTCTGGATCAGCGCCACCGCGCCGTCAGGCAAGGATTTCAGCACATCGGCATGGCGCGACGGCGGTGTCGCGAGGTCGAAGATCGCGCCCTTGACGGCTGCAGCCTCCTCGGCGGAACGAAAGGCTGTCACACCCCATTGGGTGGCTAGTTTTTCAGCTCGAGCATGATCGGGATCGTAAAGCCCGGCGATCGGGAAGCCGGCCTTCCTGTAGGCCGGGAAATGCGCGTCGCCGACGATCGACCCGGCCCCGAAGGTGACGATCGGCCGGGGCGTCGAAGGTTTGGGCCAGGACTGGGCGAGTGAGGCAGGGTCGAAACCGCCTTCAATCATGATGGAAGACCTCGTCCATCGCTGCCCACCATTCGCCTTCCCCGCGCGTCGCCAGCGGTTCCTGGCAAGGCATGCAGACCGCCCACCATTCCTGCGTCCTCGGGTCGGCTGCCATCTTGGCCATGTCGGCCGCGTAGTCGGTGCCGTGATATTCGAACGTGCTGAACAGCAGGTTCTCCGGCCGCTTCAGGTAGATCGAGTAGTTCTTGATGTTGCAGGCCGAGATCATGGTCAGCACGTCCGGCCAGACAGTAGCGTGAAGGCGGACATACTCCTCGACCTTTTCCGGCTTCAGCCCCAGAACCATCCCCATCCGCTGCATATCAGTCTCCTATCCGGTGATCGCCGTGGTGAATTCGGCGATGCTCATGGCCTTGACCGCGTCCCAGTCCCAATCGATGCCGATGCCCGGTTCGTGGGGCGCCAGCGCCTGGCCATCCTCGATGCGCATATGCTTGCCGGTCAACTGGTCGAGCTGCGGAATGTACTCGACATAGCGGCCGTTCTGAACTGCGCAGGCCAGGCTGACATGCAGTTCCATCAGGAAATGCGGGCAGACCGGAATGTCGAAGGCCTCCGCTGCATGGGCGATCTTGAGCCAGGGCGTGATGCCGCCGATGCGGCCGACATCGACCTGGACGATCGAGCAGGCGCCTTTTTGCATGTATTCGCGGAAATGGCGGATGGAATAGAGCGACTCGCCGATGGCGATCGGCGTCGGCGTTGAATTCGACAACCGCACATGCCCGTCGATATCGTCGGCCGGCAGCGGCTCTTCGATCCAGGCGAGGTCGAGCTCGCGCAGCCTGGCCGCGCGCCGGATCGCTTCGTCGACAGAGAACCCCTGATTGGCGTCGGTCATGATCTCGTAGCCGTCGCCCACCGCCTTGCGCACCGCCGAGAGGCGGGCAAGATCCTCCGACCCGTGCGGCCTGCCGATCTTCACTTTTGAGCCGCGAAAGCCCTTGGCCTTGGCGGCCAGCGCATCGTCGACCAGCGCCTGAGTCTCGATGTGCAGCCAGCCGCCTTCGGTCGTGTAGAGCGGGCAGCGGTCCTTGGCGCCGCCGGCCAGCTTCCACAGCGGCAGGTTCTGCTTTTTCGCCCGCAGGTCCCACAGCGCCGTATCGATCGCAGCGATCGCGATGGCGGTGATCGCGCCGATCGTGGTGGCGTGGGTGGCAAATTCGAGATCGTGCCAGATCGCCTCGATCATGTCGGGGTCGCGGCCGATCAGGCGCGGTGCCAGATGGTCGGACAAGAGCCGCATCACCGACGAGCCGCCGGTCCCGATCGTATAGCTGTAACCGGTGCCGACCGCGCCGTCGGAATCGGTGATCGTCACGATGGGCGTTTCCTGGCTGACGAAGCTCTGGATTGCGTCGGTGCGCTTGACCTTGGGAACAAGGTCCACCATCCGCAGTTCGACTTTCTCGATTCTGGCCATGTCGTCAGCTCCGCAATGTCTTCCCGGTGTCGGCGGCAAACAGATGTGCCTGCGACATGTCGAAACTCATGGCGATCCGCTCGCCCGATTTCAGCGGCCTCGGGTTCAGCATGCGCGACACCCAGTCAGTGCCGTTGAATTCGACGAACACCAGCGTCTCGTTGCCGAGCGGTTCGGTGACGGTGATCGGCAGCTCGATCTGGTGGACGTCGGCGGCGCCGCCGGAACTGATGCCATGGCCGGTCGGATAGATGTCGTCCGGCCGCAGCCCGAACACGACCTTCTCGCCGGTGGCAACATTGGACTTGAACTGGTCGGGCAGCGGCAGTTTTTCGCCGCTGGCGAAAACCATCTGGCTGTCATCGATCGTGGCTTCGTGCAGGTTCATCGGTGGCGAGCCGATGAAGCCGGCAACGAAGCGCGTCGCCGGCCGCCGGAAAACCTCGTCGGGCGTGCCGACCTGTTCGATATGGCCGTCGCGCATGATGACGATGCGGTCGGCAAGCGTCATCGCCTCGACCTGATCATGGGTGACATAGATCACCGTCGACTGCACCTTGGCATGCAGTTTCTTGATCTCGGTGCGCATCTGCGTGCGCAGCTTGGCGTCGAGGTTGGAGAGCGGCTCGTCGAACAGGAAGACGTCGGGATCGCGCACAATGGCGCGGCCCATGGCAACGCGCTGCCGCTGGCCACCGGACAGTTGCGACGGGCGGCGGTCCAGCAGCGTGTCGAGGCCCAGGATGGCCGAGGCCTCGGCGACGCGTCGGTCCATGTCTTCCTTGGCCGCACCGGCGATCTTCAGGGAGAAGCCAAGATTCTCGCGCACCGTCATATGCGGATAGAGCGCATACGACTGGAACACCATCGAGATATTGCGCGAGCGCGGCGGCAGGTCGTTGACGATGCGGCCACCAATCTCGATCGAACCGGCGCTGATCTCCTCCAGCCCGGCGATCATGCGCAGCGTCGTCGACTTGCCGCAGCCGGAGGGGCCGACCAGCGCGATGAATTCGCGGTCGGCGATGTCGAGGTCGATACCGTGCACGATCCCGACATTGCCATAGCGCTTGGTCAGCTTGGTGAGGGAAACGGTTGCCATGGGTGTCAGCCTTTCACCGCGCCGGAGGTCAGGCCGCCGACAAGGTGTTTCTGGACGATGTAGGTGAGGGTGAGCGCCGGAATGATCATCACCACGGCGAGCGCGCACATGCCGCGCCAGTCGATGGTGAACTCAGCCGTGTAGTCGAGCAGGCCGACCGGCAGCGTCTTGGCGCTCACCGAGCGGGTCAGCTGCGAAGCCAGCGCGAATTCATTCCAGCAGGTCAGGAAGGCGAAGATGGCGGCCGACGCGATGCCCGGCCCGGCGAGCGGGAACTCGACCTGCCAGAACGCCTGCCAGCGCGTGCAGCCGTCGATCTGCGCCGCTTCAGCGAGGTCCTTCGGCACCTGGCGGAAGAAGCCGTCGATCAGCCAAATCGTGAACGGCACGTTGAGCGCGACATAGGCAAGGATCAGTCCGAAATGCGTGTCGATGATGCCAAGCCGCACATAGAGGAAGAACAGCGGCAGCGACAGTGCGATGCCTGGCACCGTCCGCGTAAGCATCAGGCCGAGGAAGACGCTCGACTTTCCGCGGAAGCGGTAGCGCGCAAACGCATAGCCGCCGGCCATGCCGATGGCCACCGCAATGATCGTCGACGTCACCGAGATGATCAGCGAGTTGCGGAAATATTCGATCACCGGGATGCCGCCCTTGCCGATGCCGCTGAACATGGCGACATAGGCGTCGAACGAGATTTCCTGCGGGATCCACACTGGGGGCTTGGCCATGATCTCGACGGTCGGCCGCAGCGACGACAACACGATCCACAGACCGGGTAGGCAGATGGTCAGCATCGCCAGGAACAGGCCGATGCGGTAGACGATGCCTGTGAGCCGGCGCTTCAAGCGGGCGGAAGAATTCTCGTCCATCTTCACCACTCCGCACCGATCTGCGTGCGCGCCGCGGCGAGCTTGTTGAAGAAGTAGACGGTGAAGGCGATCGACAGCAGGATCGAGAAATAGGCCATGGCATTGGCCATGCCCATGCGTCCGTCGCTATAGGCGGTGCGCGCCACCAGCGTCCACAACAGCTCGGTGCGGCCCGCCGGTCCGCCATCGGTCATGATCTTGACGATGTCATAGGCGCGCGCCACGTCGAGCGAGCGAATGGTCATGGCGATGTAGGCGAAGGGCATGACGAACGGCCACGTCACATAACGGAATGTCTGCCATGGCGTGCAGCCGTCGACGCGCGCCGCCTCGATCGGCTCCTTGGGCATGGCGAGCAGGCCGGCCAGGATCAGGATGGCGAAGATCGCGGTCGACGACCAGATTTCGGCGATCGAAATGGCGATGAAGGCGAGATGGCTCTCGATCAGCCACGGTATGGCGTCCTGCGTGAGCCCAAGCGACTGCAAGGCATTGTTCACCAGGCCGATATTGTCGTTGAACATGAATTTGAATTGGAAGCCGACCAGGATCGGCGAGAACATCATCGGAAACATCATCAGCGTGCGCAGGATGCGCTGGCCGCGCGTCGCCTTCTCGACCAGCATCGCCAGGCCGAGGCCAAGCAGCATTTCGAGATTGAGCGCGATCGTCAGCAGCAGCACGGTGCGACCGAACGCCCACCAGAAATCGGTGTTGGACAGGATCGAAAGATAGTTCCTGAAGCCGATAAAGACGAAGAAAGTCTCGGGCCGCGTCAGGCGGAAAGGCGTGAAGCTGGAATAGAGCGACAAAAGCAGCGGCACCACGACAACCGCCGCCAGCACGATGACAGCCGGAAGCAGCAGCAGGAATGGCGGGGATGGCTTGAAGCCCTTCATCAGGATCCTGTGGGGTGTTGCATTCAACTGTCGGTGCCCCTTCTTCGTCGAGGCCCGGACCGGGGAACGGAAGGCTATCATGGATCGGTCAGCACACTCGCCCCGGCAAGGCGCGATCGCCTCCCCCATCGCTGATGGGGGAGGCCGTCTTGGGAGCAGTCGCTAGAGCTTGCCGGCGTCCTGGAGGATCTGCGTCGCCTTGGCGGCGGCCTCATCCAGTGCCTGCTTGGAAGTCTTGTCGCCGAGGATCGCCGCCTGCAGCTCGGGATAGACGGCGTTCGAGATCTCGATCCACTCAGGCGTCTGCGGCACGGCAAAGGCGTGCTTGGCTTCTTCCTGGAAGGCGGCAAGGACCTCCTTCTTGTAAGGGTCGTTTGCCGCTTGCTGCAGGTCCCAGTCCCAGACCGCGGTGCGGGTCGGCAGCGGACCTGCGGCAGCCTCGAGCTTCTGGCTGTCCTCGTTGGTCAGCCACCACACCAGGGAAGCCGCGGCCTCCTTGTTGGGACAGTTCTCGGTCACCGAGAAGCCATGGAAACCGGACCAGCCGGTGCGCTTGCCCGAGGAGCCCTTCGGCGCAACCTTGACGCCGACATTGCCGGCGACTTTCGACGACTTCGGATCGTTGAAGAATCCTGCCCAGCCCGGCCAGTCGAGGTTGATGGCGACGGTTCCGGAGGCAAAGCCCTGGCCGAGGTCGTCCCAAAGATAGTTGGTCGTGCCGGCCGGCACTGCCTTGGCCTTGTAGAGGTTGACGAACCAGTCGAGCGCCTTGATGCCTGCTTCGGAGTTGAAGACCGGCTTGCCGTCCTTGTCGAGGTACTCGCCGCCTTCGGCGACCACCATCTCGTAGAAACGACCATTGATCGCCTCTTCCTTGCCGGCGAACTGGGTGCCGTAGAAATTGGGCGGCTTGGCGAAGAACTCAGCCTGGTCGGTGACTTCCTTCCAGGTGTCCGGCGGCACCAGATCATAGCCGTATTTCGCCTTGAACTTGGTCTTGTTGTCGGCGTTCTCGTACAGGCTCTTCTGGTAGTAGAGCGCCGAAACGTCGAACTGCGCGCGGGGCAGCATCTCGAGCTTGCCGTCGATGGTTGCCGACTTGATCGTCGAAGGCACGAAGGCGTCGATCTCTGCCTTGGGCAAGAGCTTGCTGAGATCGGTGTAGAGGCTCGTATACTGCGGCGCGAAGGACGAATGGTTCCAGCCGACGCACCAGTTGGTGCTGCCCGAGGCGATGTCGGACTTGAGCTCCTTGTCGATGTCGAAGCCGTTCTTCTTGGTCAGGATGTTGACCTTGGCGCCGGTAAGCTTCTCCCATTCGGGGATACGCTCATAGAGTTTTTCATATTGCTGGCCGCCGATCAGCTTTGCGTCGATGGTGACGCCTTCGAACTTGCCGGGCAGGTCGCCGGCAAGGGCCGTGCCTGCACCGAATGCAAGCAACAATGCGCCGGCGGACACGCCGGAAAGCAATCTGTTCATTGGTATCCTCCCTTGGTGCGCCTCAGTGGCGACCGCAACTCGTCTGATGACAAGAAGCGCTACATTCATATACAAACAAAACATTCACGGGTACGTCAAGGCGAAATTTGTTTCCGTCGGCTGCGTTCCTGCGTATATGAAGAATCGAATTCACTGGAGAGATGCGCCATGGATGACAGCGAAGACGAGCGCTATCGCGCGCCGGCGCTCGACAAGGGGCTCGACATCCTCGAACTGCTGGCCGGCGTGGACGGCGGCCTGACGCAAGCCGAAATCGCCAAGAAACTCGACCGCAGCCCCAACGAATTCTACCGCATGCTCGACCGGCTGGTGCGGCGCGGCTATGTCACCCGGCTGGATGGCGACCGCTATTCGCTGACGCTGAAGTTGTTTGGCCTGGCGCAACTGCATGCGCCGGTGCGGCGGCTGGTTTCCTACGCAACGCCGCTGATGCGCGAGCTGGCAGAGACATCGCAGCAGGCCAACCAACTCGTTGTTTTTGATCGTGGTTCCGCCGTCGTGATCGCCCAGCAGGAGGCACCGAACTACTGGGGAATCTCGATCCGCGTCGGCTCGCACATCAGCCTGTTCGACACCGGCTCGGGCCATGTGTTGCTCGCCTTCCGCTCCCAGGAAGAGCGGCAGATGATGATTTCCGAGCACGTCCGCAGCACCGACAAGACCGCGCAATCGGCCGAGTTCTTCGCCCGGCTCGACCAGATCCGCGACCGTGGTTACGAGATGATGGCTTCGATGCAGACCGCCGGTGTCTTCAACCTGTCGGCCCCGGTGCGGAGTTCCGACGGCAAGGCGATCGCGGCACTGTCGATTCCCTACATCACCGTCGTCAACGCGCCCTCCGCGCCTGACATCACCAGGACCATCGAACTGTTGCTGGTCACGGCCGAAAAGCTGTCGCACCTGGCCGGATCGGCGGTCGGATCGTCGACATGAATTCTTATTTGAATGAAGAATTCCTCCGTGAGATGATCTGACGACCCAAGAGGAGGAGCTACAGTGATCGTCGATACCCATCTGCATCTCATCGATCGTTCGGTGCTGCGCTATCCCTGGCTTGCCGGCGTGCCGGCGCTTGACCGCGATTTTTCCTATGAGGAATACGCCGTGGAGGCCCACCGCGTCGGCGTCGGGCGCGTGCTGCATATGGAGGTCGACGTCGATCCGGCGGACATCGAAGCCGAGACCACTCGTGTCGAAAAGTTGTCGATGCAGCCCGGCAGCATGCTGGCCGGTGCGATCGCGTCCTGCCGGCCGGAACAAGCAGACTTTGCCGCCTATCTCGAGCGGCAGCGGGCAGATCCCTTCGTGAAGGGTTTCCGCCGCGTCCTCCATGTCGTACCCGACGATCTCTCGGAAGGCCCGTTGTTTCGGGACAACATCAAGCGGCTTGGCGGCAGCGGGTTGACCTTCGATCTGGTCGTGCTGCCGCACCAGATTCCCAGGGCGATCGCGCTTGTTGACCTGGCGCCAGATGTCCAGTTCGTGCTCGACCATTGCGGTGTCCCCGATATCAAGGGCAATGGCGAACATCCATGGCGCGAACACATGAGCGAGATCGCGCGCCGCCCGAATGTCATGGCCAAGATTTCCGGCATCGTCGCCTATGCCGATCCCGGCAGTTGGACGGCCGGGACGCTGCGGCCCTATGTCGAACACACCATCGATGCGTTCGGCTGGGACCGCGTTGTCTGGGGCAGCGACTGGCCGGTCTGCACGCTTGGTGGCGGCCTCTCGACCTGGGTGGCGGCGACCCATGCGCTGCTGTCAGGTTGCAGCGTCGATGAACGCGACAGGCTCTTGTTCGCGAATGCCCGCAAGCTGTGGCGGCTCGACTAGCTGGGTTCGTTCGTTCTCGCCTCAGCGCGGGACACCTGCACCGGAACACTTTCCCGGAACAGGCGATTGAGATCGGCAACGACCTGGCCAGCCCGGTGGCTGGATGTCAGGCCGGCGACGATGCGGTCGGACGCCGCCTGCTGGAACGCCATGTAACCATCATGGCGCGGGCGCACCCATGAGCCTTCCAGCGTCACGCGCGTATCGCGATAAAAGTTGCCGGTGGCGGCGTTGACCTCCTGATCTTCCCATGCCGCGGCATGGCCGGGCTGGCCGCCCGCGGCGGCATAGGCACCGCGCTGGACATCGCTACCGGCGACCCAGTAGGCGAAGTCGATCGCCGCATCCTTTGCCTTGGAAAAGGCTGAAACCGCTATGCCGGTGCCGCCAAGCGCCGAACCGATGGGACCGCCGGCGCCGATGACCGGGATATCGGCGAAGGCAAGGCGGTGCGCGCGGAACCCAGCCATCGCATAGGAGACGTAACCATAGATCAGCGGCGCGCAGACGATTCTGGAATCCGTCTCTGCCATGCGCTCCGAGACGGCGATCGGATCCATGTCAAAGCAGGCCGGGTCGACCAGCGCGGCGATCTCGCGCATAGCCTCGAAGACGTCGCTGCCGGTCTCAATGTCGATGAGATCGTGGGAGGGATCGGTCGCGCAGGCATGACCGAGATTGCCGGCAAGCGTGTAGAAGACCATCAGCGCGTGGGGCGGCCGCAACGGCAACAGCACGCGGCCTTGCCCGGCGAGATCGAGCACCTCGCTCCAACGCGATGGCGGCGCACCGAGTGCATCCGGTCGCCAGGCCTGGACCTGGCTGGCCGCATCGATTGGGAACGCCCACTGCCGTCCCTGCCAGTTGTAGCTCGGATAGGATTTTCCGGCGCTGCCCGAGGCAAGGGCCGCGCGCTCCGCCTCGCGGCCGGTGACGTCGAGCGGCTCGAGGCAGCGCTCCGCCGTGATCTGGCCGACATGCGGATGATCGATGACGATGAGGTCATAGGCCCGCGCCAGTTCCTCGACCGGGAAGGACTCGAAATCCTGCAGCGAACGCTTGTCCCATTCGATGGCGACCCCGGTGTTCTGCTTCCATAGCGACGAGCAGGCGACCATCGGATCGTAGCCGCGCGGATGGCTCCAGGTCATGCCCCTGAGAGTGGGCGCGAGTGTGGTCACAGCCCGAACTCCTCGCGGATCGCAGCGCTATGCTCGCCGATGCGCGGTGCCGCCCGGTCGACCTTGGCTCTGACACCGTCGACCCTGAGCGGCGAACTGGTGGTAAGGATCGAGACGTCGTCCTCGCGCGTCACCGTCTGCAGCATGTCGAGCGACTGGAACCCTTCGCTTGCCAGCATTTCCGGCCAGGTCAGTACCTTGGCGCACCAGATGTCGGCCGGCTCCAGGATATCAAGCCACTCGTCGATGGTCTTGGTAGCGATCCTTTGTGCGATGATCGCCTTGATGTCGTCGCGCGCCGTGAACCACGATGCCGGTTTGTCGCGATAGGGCGCCAGTTCGCCAAGCGACAACAGATCGGCCAGCTTGGGGATCGGCGTCATGGCGATGGCGAGATAACCGTCCTTGGCGGGGTAAACGCCGTAAGGCGCAGAAAGATAGGCATGCGCGCTGCGGAAGTTGGAGCGTCGGGGCAAGCGACGGCCGTCGTTGAGATGCGTGGTCAGCACCTCGAACTGGAAATCGACCAGCGCTTCCAGCAGGCTGGTTTCGATATGGCTTCCCTGGCCGGTGATGCCGCGCCGCACCAGCGCCGCCAGGATGCCCTGTGCGCAGGCGGCACCGGCCAGCATGTCGCCGATGGCGAGGCCGAAGGGCACCGGGCCCTGGTCTTCGTCGCCGTTCAGCCACATCACACCGGAGCGCGACTGCGCCAGCAGATCCTGGCCCGGCCGCTTGACCCAGGGGCCGTCCTCGCCATAGCCGCTGATCGAGGCGTAGACCAGACGCGGGTTGATCTTGCGGACGGCTTCGTAGTCGAGGCCGAGCCGCTCGATGACGCCCGGCCGGAAATTCTGGATCAGCACATCGGCATTGGCCAGCAGGCCGCGCAGCACCTTGAGGTCGGTCTCGTTCTTAAGGTCGATGGCGAAACTTTCCTTGGCCCGGTTGATGGCATGGAAGATGGTGGAATCGCCGCCGATCTCGGTGTCGCTGAGGTAGAGCCGGCGCGACAGGTCGCCGCCATCCGGACGCTCGATCTTGATGACGCGGGCGCCGAGGTCGAGCAGCCTGAGCGAGCAATAAGGCCCGGACAGGAACTGGCTCATGTCGACGACGACGAGACCGGCAAGCGGCAATTCGGCTGCTACCGGCATCGCTATTTCTCCGTCTTGCCGACAAAGTCGGCCGGGTTTCGGTACTTCACCGTCTGCAGATGCTCGCAGTAGAGAACGAGTTCGCCTTCGCCCTTGAACACCTCGTAGCTGGCGCGGATCAGCCCCATCTCCTTGTAGCGCGGCTTCTTGTCGAGGTTGGAGCGGATCGAATAAATCGTATCGCCAATGAAGACAGGCTTTATGAAGCGGAGCTTGTCGTAGCCATAGGAAAAGGCGTTGATGCAATTGGTGGCGACCAGCCCGAGGCCAGCCGAGAACACGAAAGCACCGGCGATCAGCCGCTTGCCGAAAATGCCTTCCGTCTCGGCAAACATCTGGTCCTGCACATAGGGGTGGATGTCGAGCACCAGCGTGTTGAACAGGTGGCTGTCGCCTTCCGCCATGGTGCGCCGCAATGAGCGAATTTTTTGACCGACCGGCCAGTCCTCATAGAACCAGTTCTCGGCGTTCCACACCGGCAGGGCGGCGTGATCCTCGGGCATGTTGGCGGGGTGCGTCGAGGCGACGCCGACGGTGTGCGCGAAGTCGTTCATGGTTGGCTCCGCCAGCCCTGTGGCGGGCACCGCAGAGGTGCTGGAGCACGCATCAAAGCGCCTGAAAGCACGACGTCTCCTCCGTCAATCTTCTTTTGTAAATAGTATTTTCACATATGGGATTCCGTTGCAAGCGCGTCTCGGCGAAATCTTGACTGTCCCCGCGCGCCGAAGCGTTGGCGGGCAGCGAGGAAAACTTGCACAATGCCTGTCTGATCTTCGTCGGCAGCCTGAACCGTGAGGCGCCGTATTTTCAGGGCGCGCGGTGTCGGTTTCGGTGTCTACAGCTTCGACGAAGCGACGCTGGAAACGCGAAAACTGGGCCGAGACCAATGACGTCAACCCGACATTCCTCGCGGTGACACCGGACGGCTCGCGCATCTATGCCAATTCAGAAGCCTCGGAACAAACTGGCCGGGGCTCAAGCCTGTTGGATTGCCGAGAGCTTCCAGTTCGAGCCGTTCTCCCGCATGAATGTCCACAGCTCGGTCGTCTCTGTCGGATGCTCATCGTCGCCTTCGACGACCTTGCCGGTGGCCCGTTGGCGCATCACGTCACGAGATTCGTAGCGCAGTGCGGCCGTGGCGTAGTCGCGGTCATCCTCGCGCCAGCTTTCCGCGATGTCGGCCTGCAGCAAAGTGATGTCCGATACGTCGTTCCTGAGACCCTTCTGGGCATTGTCGGCCAGCTCTTCGGACAAATAGGACACCATCTCGGGGGTCGTCGCCCGGCGCAGGGCGGCATGGTCTTCGCGCCCGAATGCTTCCTGGACGTCGGTCAACAGCTGCTGGAATGCGTCAAGATCGGTCTGAGCCAGCGTGATCTCCTCCGAACCGGTGGCTGGAGAGCCTCCGCCCGAACCGCCACCAAAGCCGGGAATTGTAAAGGAGCGTGCCGTGTCCGCCTGTTGCTGTGCCGTTGCGCGGTTCTCAAATCTCGAAACTTGAGCATTGGAAGATTGGGCATCGGAAGTTTGGCCATTGCCGGCACCCGCGAGCACAGGGCCACGCGCGGATTGCGACCGGAAAAAGCGAATGGCCAGCATGATTGCGCCACCTATCAGCAGGGCCTGAAGCAGGAAGCCGAACATGCCGGCCAGGCCGCCGAAGCCTTGGCCGACGAGCAGGCCGATCAGGCCACCGAGCAGCAGGCCGCGCATCATCGTTCCACCGAAGCCGCTCATGAAACCGGGCCTCTGCAGGCCGGCCTGCGGTTGCCGCACCGGAGTGTTCACGCCGGTGTTGGGCGTCATCGAACGCTCGACCGGAGCGATCGGCGCTGGTGCCGTTCTGGTCGGCGGTGCCGATTGGAACGTACGTGTGCCACGGCTGCCGAAACTGCCGCCGCGACGAGCCTCGGCGTGATCCATCGCGACCATGGAGAATGCAAGGACCAGCCCTGCAATCAGGGCGGCAAATCGGCTTGAGCGAGACATCATCGGGGGTGGCCTTTTTTCGATGTGGTTTCGGAAATTTTCAGCAAACGCCGGCCCGGACGCCGGACATCATGCGATCAGTCGAACAATTCTTCGAAGAATGATTTCTTCCGCTTGGGATAGCGGTGGCCCTGCGAGCGGGAATAATCGTCATCGCGCCCTTGGCCATGTTGCGGTTGGGAGAACGCTGCCGGCTGTGGCTGTTGCACAGGCGCGGCGTCCCTGCCGGAACGCTCGATGATCTTGTCGAGTTCGCCGCGATCAAGCCAGACGCCTCGGCACTGCGGACAATAATCGATCTCGATCCCCTGGCGTTCGCTCATCACGAGCGCAACGCGGCAGGAGGGGCAAACCAAACCAAGGAGGGAAGATGTCATGAGGGGCTCCAAACCAAAAAAGAATGAGCCCGCTTGACCGAAAAGAATGGAAACGGGCCCGTTATAGCGGTCCGACATCACAATCGCCAAAGAAGCGACAGTCAGAGGGGCCCGGCCCGCACAAGGCAATTAGGAATGCAGAGGCGCGCCTTCAAGGGGATTGTTGCTCAAACCGTCACCACAATCTTTCCGAACTGCCGGTTCGATTCCAGGAAGCGATGCGCCTCGACGACCTGCTCGAACGGGAAAGTTCTGTCGATGATCGGCCTCAGCGCGCCGGTCTCCAGGCCTTCGAGGATGAACGCTTTGGCCGCTTCCAGCTTCGCCGGGTTGCCGGTGATCTCATGGACGAGATAACCGCGCAGCGTCAGTGTCTTGGCCAGCACGGCAAACAGCGGGAACGGCGTCGGCTCGTGGCTGAGGCCACCATATTCGATGAGAATGCCACCCCGCGACATCGCCGCCGTCAGCGGCTCGAAGATCGGGCCGCCGATCGCATCGAACACGACGCGCACGCCTTGCGGCCCGGCGATTTCATCGAGCCGTGCGGCCAGATCCTCCTCCGTAGAGGCCACCACATAGGCCGCGCCGGCGTCAAGCAGGGCCTGCCTCTTGGCCGTTGTCCGCGTCACCGCAATCGCGGTCGCTCCAACCCTGTTGGCGATCTGGATCGCTGCAAGCCCGACACTGCTCGATGCCGCGGTGACGACAACGAAATCTCCGCTGTGCAGCCCGGCGATACCGATCAGCGCGCCATAGGCGGTGAGGTATTGCATCCAGACCGCCGCCGCCATTGGCCAGTCGAGCGAGGGCGGGTGCTTGACGACGAGCCCGGCAGGATAGGTGGCAAGCTCGCCATAGGCGGGCCAGCGGATCATCGACTGCGGCGGGATGATGCTGACGCTGTCGCCCGGCGCAAAGTCCTTCACACCTTCGCCCACCGCCTCGATGATGCCCGCCGCTTCGAGGCCAAGCCCCGAGGGTAGCGTCGGCGTTTCGATATAGGCACCCGCGCGCAGCAACGCCTCGGCGCGGTTGAGGCCAAGCGCCTTGACGCGGATTTGAACTTCGCCCGGCCCCGGTCCGGGAAGCTCGACATCCTCGATGCGCAGGACCTCGGGACCACCATGCTGGTGGAAGCGAACAAGACGTGCCATTCGGGTTACTCCAAATTATCTGAACCGAATAAGCTATGCAGGCAAGATTCTCGGCGATAAATGGCTATAAAGGTAGAACAGTAGAAACCAGGAGTTCTGAATATGGATCGGCTTGAGAGCATGGCCGTGTTCGTCAAGGCGGTCGACCTCGGCTCGTTCGCGGCCGCGGCGGTCGCGCTCGATCTGTCCGGACCGATGGTCGGCAAGCATGTCCGGTTTCTCGAGGAGCGGCTGGGCGTGCGGCTGCTCAACCGGACCACGCGCCGGCAGAGCCTGACCGACTTCGGGCGCGCCTATTATGAACGCTGCCGGGTGGTGCTGGCCGAGGCTGACGCCGCCGATGCGCTCGCCGCCGACCAGTTCTCCGAACCGCGGGGAAAACTGCGCGTCACCATGCCGGCGCATTTCGGCCGCCACTGCGTGACACCCATATTGCTGCGGCTGGCGCGGCAATATCCGATGCTGGAACTCGACCTGTCCCTCAGCGACCGCTTCGCCGACCTTGCCGAGGACGGTTACGATCTCGCCATCCGGACCGGCGCCCTGGACGACAAGGCAGGGATGATCGCGCGTCGTGTCGCGCGCCAGGGCATGGTCGTCTGCGCGGCACCCTCCTATCTCCAACGCCACGCCGAACCACGGCGGATCGAGGATCTCGCCGACCATCAGGCCATTGTCTACCGCCGGCTCGGCCAGGTCGTTCAGCCGTGGCTGTTCGTGCGCGAGGGGCAAGCCGCACAGGAGTTCATACCGGCCGGCCGGCTGCGGCTCGACGATCTCGATGCCATCGCCGATGCCGCTACCGAAGGCATGGGCCTCGCCTGGTTGCCCTATTGGCTGGTGCGCGAGCGCATTCAGGCCGGCGCGCTGGTGGCGCTGCTGCCGGATCAGCCGCGATATCTCTACGACTGTCACGCGCTTTGGCTGCAGACGCCGCATCTGCCGTTGAAGGTACGGCTGGCCGTCGATGCACTGGCGGCCGCTTTACCGAAATCGATGGCCTGAGCGCAAGCGTCGCCATCAAACGTCTGCGCGGCTCTGGCCACCTTGCGGTGCCTGAGCCGCGCAGCTTGGTTCGCTATATCTTGCAGTAAGGCGTCACCGGTGCGATGACGCCGAAATCCCTAGCGATCTCGTAGCCGATGCCATCTGCCGCCGCCTTGCCGACATAGGAATGGCAGAGCGTGTGGTTGTTGGTGGCGTCGACGCGGATCTTGCCTTGCGGTGCGTCGAACTCGATCGATGGCAATGCCGCCAGCACATCGTCGTCCTTCAGCGATCCGGCCTTCTCGGCGGCCAGCGCGTAGAGATGCAGCCCATTGTAGCCGGCCTCGCCGATGCCGTTGACCATCTTCTCCTGGCCGAACTTTTCGCGGAAGCTCGAGATGAACTTCTTGTTGACCGGATTGTCGAGCGCCATCCAGTAGGGCTGCGGCGCGTAGGTTCCGGCGGCCACGCCGGGCGGCAGCGCGTCCTTGTTGAAGACCTCGTCGAGCGGCGCGATCAGCGGTTGCTTGATATCGAAGCTGCGATACTGCTTGAGCTGGGTGACGGCGTCGTTGCCGACCACCATCGACCAGACGACATCGGGCTTCAGCGACTTGATCTTCTGGAACGCCGGGCCGAAATCCGTGGTGCCGAACGGATAGTAGTCTGCGCCGATGATCTTGCCGCCGGCCTTCTCGTAGGCCGCCGTGATCGCCTCGGTCATCTTCTGCGGCCAGGCATAGTCGGAAGCCATGACATAGATCGTCTTGCCGAGGTTCTCGGCCACCCAGGGCATCATCGGGTCGACCTGCTGCATCGGGATAGGGCCGGTGGCGACGAAGTAGCGGTTGCATTCGCCGCCTTCGAAGTTGGTCGGGTAGAAGAACAGCTTCTTGGCTTTCGAGGTGACGGACAGCGTCGCACTGCGCTCGGGCGAGATGATGGTGCCCATGATCACGTCGACCTTGTCTTCGTTGATGAGCTTGCGTGCCTTGTCGATCGCGCCCTTGGTCGTGG
Source organism: Mesorhizobium sp. P2_E6 (assembly GCF_056403835.1). NCBI lineage: Bacteria > Pseudomonadati > Pseudomonadota > Alphaproteobacteria > Hyphomicrobiales > Phyllobacteriaceae > Mesorhizobium > Mesorhizobium sp. P2_E6. The sequence continues at coordinate 482,402 of NZ_JBFUEQ010000002.1, read as the reverse complement.
TCTGGTTGTCCTCGATGAACAATTCGACCTGGCGGCCGCCAATGCCATTGGCGGCGTTGAGTTCGGCAGCCGCCAGCTTGTAGCAATTGAGCAGCGTCTCGCCGAGGATCGCCTGCAATCCGGTGATCGGGATCGATAGGCCGACCTTGACGGTGTCGGCGGCGCGCAGGATCGACGGCGCGCCGACCATGGCGAAGGCGGCCGCGGCGCCGCCCGATTTCAGAACAGTTCTTCTGCTTATCATTTTTGTGTTCCCTTCCAGTCCAGGCGCGCCCCATGCACGCCTTACAAAGCCAACAAATCCCGGGCGCGCTTTAAGCGCGCCTATAGAGCCAACAGATCCTTGAGCAGTGTCTCGTCGGCGAACGTCTCCGGCGCGCCTTCATGCACGATCCTGCCTTTTTCCATCACCAGGCAGCGGTCCGCCGCCTTGAGAACGAGATCGAGATTCTGCTCGACAAGAACGATCGCGATGCCGCGCTCGCGCGCGATGCGCGGCACCAGCTCGGCAATCGACTGCACGATGTTCGGCTGGATGCCTTCCGAGGGTTCGTCGAGCAGCAGCACCGACGGCAGGCCGCACAGCGCGCGGCCGATCGCCAGCATCTGCTGCTGGCCACCCGAGAGCGTGCCGGCAACCTGCGCTTCGCGTTCACGCAGGATCGGGAAATAGCCGAAGATGTCGGCCGGAATGCCACCGTCGCCGCGCCCCTTGGCGGCGCGTGTGCCGACGTCCAGGTTTTGCCGCACGGTCAGCTGGTTGAAGATGCCGCGTCCCTGCGGGACATGCGCGATGCCGGCCCGCGCGCGCCGGAAGGCCGGCGCATTGGTGAGGTCCTGGTCGCCGAGAAGCATGGCGCCGCCGCTCGCCCGCAAGGCTCCGGCGATGACGCGCAGCAGCGTCGTCTTGCCGGCGCCGTTGCGGCCGAGCAGGCCGACGACCTCGCCGGGCGCGACGCTGAGGTCGATGCCGTTCAGCACCGGGAGCAAGCCGTAGCCAGCCGAGATCGCCATTGTCCGCAGCATCGTCAGCGCCTCCCCAGATAGACGTCGCGGACCATCTCGTCGGTCTCGATGTCATGGAAAGGACCGCTGCGCAGCCGGCGCCCCTGATGCAGCACCAGCGTTTCGCAGTTCAGCGCCCGCACGAAGCGGATGTCATGTTCGACCGCGACGATCGAGAATTCGCCCTTGAGCCGCAGCAGCATTTCCGCCGTCGCCAGCGTCTCCTGCGGCGTCATGCCGGCGGTTGGCTCGTCGAGCAGCAGCAGCCTTGGCTCGATCGCCAGCGCCATGCCGATCTCCAGCCATTGCTTCTGGCCGTGCGCGAGTTCGCCGGCCAGCGTGGCGGCACGATTGCCGAGCGCGACCAGTTCCAGCAATTCAGCGACCGGGCGGACAGGTGAGGGCGCCCCCCACCGCGCGACCTTCAGATTGTCCTCAACCGACAGGCTGGGGAAGACCGACGGGATCTGGAACTTGCGGGCGATGCCGAGCCGGGCGATGCGGTGCAGCGGCAGGCCGGCGATATCGCGGCCGAGGAAGCGCACGCTGCCGCTGGTCGGGCGCAGCGTACCGGTCAGCACGTTGAGGAAGGTGCTCTTGCCGGCGCCATTCGGCCCGATGATGCAGCAAAGCTCCTTGTCGCGCACGGTGAGATCAAGCGCTTCCAGCGCCTGCAGGCCGCCAAAGCGGATGCCGACATTTTCGGCCTGGAGGAGGACATCGCTCATTGCGCGCGCCTCCGGCCTTTGAACAGGACCTTCAGCCGCGCGTAGATCGACAGGATGCCGTCCGGCAAGATGAAGACGATGACGACGAAGACACAGCCAAGCAGCAGCGGCCATAGGCTTGGGTTGAAGCTGCTGATCGTCTGTTGCGCCCGCTGGATGAAGATGGCGCCGAGCACCGGACCAAGCAGAGTGCCGCGCCCGCCGACCGCCACCCAGACGATGACTTCCGTCGACAAAAGCAGTCCCGAAAGGTCCGGCGCCACCAGCCCGGCCATGCAGACATAAAGGGCGCCGGCAAGTCCGGCGATGGCCGCCGACAGGACGAAGGTGACGAGCAGCCGCAAGGGCGCGTTGTGGCCAAGCGCGGCCGCCCTGACTTCATTGTCCTGGATGGCGGTGAGCACCGTGCCCCAGCGCCCGCGGCTGATCGACCACAGGGTGAGCACGGCCACCGCGACGATGGCTGCGACGAAAATGTAGCTGGGCAGGTCTTGGCTGAGTTCGACATGCAGCCCGCCAACATCGAACTCGATCGGCGGGATGCCGATCAAACCGCTGTCGCCGCCGGTGACCGAACTCCAGGAGACCGCAGCCTGCTGGCAGATGACGCCCATGGCCAGCGTGACGATGGTGAAATAGCTGCCACGGATGCCGCCGAAGAACAGGAAATAGCCGATGATGGCGGCGACGACGGCCGCGCCGGCCACCGCGCCCATGATGCCAAGCAGGCTGGCGAAGGGGATCGCGTCGTTGAGCGTGACCAGCGCCATGATGTAGCCGCCAATGCCGAAAAAGGCGGCGTGGCCGAAACACAGAATGCCGGTGCGACCCCAGAAGAAGTCGAGGCTCGCCGCGAACAGGCCGAAGATCAGTGCGTCGCGGATCACCGTCAACTGATAGCCATCGGCAATGAGCGGATAGATGATGGCGAGCGCCACGCACGCGGCGAAGATCAGCAGCCAGTTGCGATCCCCAGCGATCATCGCGATGCCCCGTTGAACAGGCCGTTGGGCCGCAGCCGCACGGCGACGATGGCCGCGAGCAGCACGATCGCTTGCGCCAGCGATGGCGATATCTGGTAGTTCAGGACACTCGTCAGGCCGCCGACGAAGACGCTTCCGGCGACAAGGCCGCCGATCGAACCGACGCCGCCGACGATGACGACGAAGAAGGCGTTGGCGAGATAGTTCACTCCCATCTGCGGCAGCACGATCGCCAGCGGCGCGACCAGTCCTCCTGCCAGTCCGGCAATGGCGGCACCGAAGGTGAAGGCGATGGCATAGGTGCGCCGCGTGTTGATGCCGACGCCCTCGGCCATCTCGCGGTTCTGGATGACGGTGCGGATGTCGAGGCCGAACGATGTCCGGCTGATCAGCAGGACGACTCCAAGCAGCGTCAGCGCGGCAATAGTGATCAGGATCAGCCGGTAGGCCGGATAGACGGTGAAGACGAGATCGAGCGTGCCTTCGATCGGCGGCGTCACCGGCTTGGCGCCGAGACCGAAGGTCAGTTCCAGCCCTTGTTGCAGGATCAGGCTGACGCCCCAGGTGGCGAGCACGGTCGAGACCGGCCGCGAATAGAGATGGCGGATGATGGCGAACTCGAGGATGCAGCCGACCACCGCGCCGGCGATCGGGGCGGCGGCCAGCCCCAGCCAGAACGAGCCGCCGATGCTCTGGACGAAATAGACCGCGAAGGCACCGACGGTGACGAACTCGCCATGCGCGAGGTTGGTCACGTTCATCAGGCCGAAGCTGATCGCCAGGCCGAGCCCGACAAGCATCAGGATGCTGATCAGCGTCAGCGCGTTGAGAAGCGTGGTGACGACAAAATCCATCGCGTCAGGCCGCACTGGCGAGGCGTTGGCGCAGGCCGGCAAGCAGGCCTTCGGCGGCATCGATCACACCAGCCTGATGCGGCTGCAATTCCTGCCCTGCCCATTCGTCGATATGGTCCGACAGCGGGTCGACCACTTCGGTGCGATGATTGGCCAGCGTCTCGATGACGGCATGGCCGCAGAACGGAACGTAACCTTCGGAATAGCCGCCTTCATGGCTCATCATCAGGCGTCCCCGCGACGTCTCGGCAGCCAGCGCCACCATGCGTGCGGCTAGGCGCCGGAAGCATTCACTGTTGAGCATCATGCGGCCGAGCGGGTCGAAACCCGATGCGTCGAAGCCTGAAGCGACGATGACGAGGTCCGGCTTGTAGGCGCGCAGGGCGGGGGCGATGACCCGGTCGAAGGTCGATTCATAGGCGCCGGTGCCGCTGCCCGCCGGCAGCGGGATGTTGATGTTGTAGCCTTCGCCGGCATCCTTGCCGTTGTCGGCCAGTGCACCGCGCCCGGTCGGATAGAGATTGTCCTGGTGCACGGAAATGGTCAGCACTGATGGGTCGGAATAGAACACCGTCTCTGTGCCGTTGCCGTGATGCACATCCCAGTCGACCACCGCTGCGCGGCCAAGCAGCCCTTCATGCTGCAGCCGGCGCACGGACACGCCGATGTTGGAGAACAGGCAGTTGCCCAATGCCTGGTCGGGCTCGGCATGGTGCCCCGGCGGCCGCGCCAGCGCATAGGCGTTGTCGACCCGGCCGGTCAGCACTGCGCGCATGGCGGCATAGGTGGTGCCGGCCGACAGCAAGGCGATGTCGAAACTGTTGAGGCCGATCGGCGCCTGCGGTCCGGCGAAGCCGGAACCCCGTTCGCTGAGCATGCGGATATCGTCGACGTGGCGTTGGGTATGCACGCGCAGCAGATCCTCAACCGAAACCGGCTCGGGAATGATCGGCACGAGGTGACGCGACAGGCCGCTGACCTGGATCAAATTGTTCAACCGACGCTTCGAGCCGGGCGATTCCAGATGCCGGCCGGGTTCCACGAAACGGCCGGGAGGCATCATGTCGGCGCTGGAGCCGGTATCATGCCACATCAGCTGTTCGTGAAAAACGTAACCTGTCGCCATTCGCAGCGTCCTCTAAAAACCGGGTGACGCTAACAGGCTTGCGGTGGCATGGCCCGACCCGAAAGAGGGGTTGTGCCCGTTATCTATGCCCCTCCTTTCGGAGGGGTTTGGAGGCTTGCCGACCCTTGCGCGGCGCGCACGGCCTGGACCCGGTTGCTCACCGCCAGCTTGCCGAAAATGTTCTTCAGATGCCACTTCACCGTGGTTTCGCTGACCGACAGCGCAAGCGCGATATCGCGGTTGGACATGCCTTCCGTCAGGCAGCGCAGCAGCTCGGCCTCGCGCTGGGTGAGGTGTTCCCTCTCTACGGCTGGCGGGGCCGGCCTGCGCGTCGCCACAGGCATCGTCTGCGCGGCATCGATGATGCGCGTGGCATAGGCTGAGAGTGCCGGATCGGTCTTTGCCTGGGCCGCACGCAGCCGCATCAACCCTTCGACAACGGGCCTTCCCTCATCGATGAAGGAGCGGATGAAGCCAGAGGGGTGGGCAAGGCGCAGCGCTTCGAGCAGATACCGATCGGCCTCGCGCTGGTCCTGGCCAGCACACTTGGCGCGCTGGATCAGCGCCAGGATATGGCGGCGCATGCGCCCGCCGCTTTTCGTGCGCTCCAGAAGCGCGTCGAAGACCCGCGCCGCATCGGCATAGGATTTCTCCGCGGTCAGAAGGCGGCCCTCGGCGAAGAACTCGAATTCGTTGGCGACGGTGGGAGTGGTTTCGGCCCGCCCGCGGCGATGCTCGTTCAGCAGGGCGCGTGCCTCGGCGCCGCGGTTCTGGTCGAGCAGCAGCCTGACGCGGTCATGCACGAGCACCGAAGCGAGACGACGATACACGGAGCCGCGCACACGCTGGTAGACCCGCTCCAGCATATCGAGTGCGGCCTCCGCGCGGCCGGTCAGCTGCAGCACGCGGGCATAGGTCGGCACGCTGGCGAGCGGATAGACGATGACCGCCGCTCCCTCGATCAGCGGCCCGAGATTCTCGACCAAGGTCAGCGCTTCGCTCGACGCATTGGTCTCATAGGCAAGTTCGGCAAGCAGCGTGCCCGCCAGCGCTTCGGCATAAGAATTAGGACCGATCCGCGCCCTTGCCTCGGCGATTGCATCGCGCAGGAGCCGTTCGGCGACGGGCAGGCGGCCGGCCGAGCGTTCGATGACGGCCATGTAGCAATTGGCGATGGTGACGCCGAGCAGGCTGCCGCTTCGCTCATGCGCCTTGCGCGCCGCGTCCACCGCCGCGCGTGCACCGTCGAGGTCGCCCAGTGCATAGAGATTGTAGCCGATGACGTTGGCGGTAGCGCCCTCCATGAACCAGGCGTCGGGCGCAATGACGCGCAGGGCCGCCAGTGCGGTGTCGCGCGCCTGCTCGAACTGCTCCAGCGTGCTGTGGACGGCGGCGGCGAGCACCACCAGTTCCGCATCGATCGTGGTGCCGGTCAACGTGCCGGGATCCTTGCCGTCGGCCGGCCCGGTTTCGACCAGCTTGCGCGCATCGTTCAGCGTCTGTTGGGCAAGCTCGGGTTGGCTGCTGTGCACCGCCAGCCACAGCACGACAAGCTGCAGACGGATGCGCTGGTCGATCAGCTTTTTGGGCAACAGCGCCAGCAATTGGCGCACATAGAGAAGCTGGCACTGGGCGATGAGGTCGAGCGCGTTGTTCTCGACGAACACCGCCGCGCGGGCCTGGTCGCCGGCGGCGAGCGCGTGGCCGATCGCCTCGGTCAGCATCTTGCGTTCGCCGAACCATTCGGCGGCCGCCAAATGCAGCGGCGCGATCATCTCCGGTTCGCGCCGTTCCATCTCGCGGCTGAGGAAGTCGCGGAACAGATGATGATAGCGGAACCAGCGCCGCTCCTCGTCGAGCGGCACCAGGAACAGGTTGCGCGTCTCGATCTCGGTGATCGCCGCCTCGGCATCCGCCGCCCGCATCACCGCCCGGCAGGCCTCCGCGCTGAAGCGTTCGAAGATAGAGCTGTAGAGCAGGAACTTCGCGATCGCCGGCGGCAGTTCGAGAAACACTTCCCCCATCAGGAAATCGGCGACGTTGCGGTTGGCGCCGGTGAAATTGCCGATGACGGTTTCGGGCGCATGCGCGGCACTGAGCGACAGTGAGGCGAGCTGCAGGCCGGCGGCCCATCCTTCGGTGCGCGAACACAAGGTCTCCACAGTGCCGCTGCTGACGCTCAAACCGAGCTTCTCGTTGAAGAAGGCCTCGGCTTCGGAGGAGGCGAAGCGCAAATCGTCGGGGCCGATTTCGCAGACATCGCCCAGCACCCTGAGCTTGCCGAGCTGCAGGTCGGGCAGGCTGCGCGATCCGATGACGAAGGCGACATTGGCCGGCGCCTGCCGGGTCAAGCGCTCCATGAACCGCTTGACCGCTGGCGCCTCGATGGCGTGATAGTCGTCGAAGAACAAGGTGATGTCGGCCTCGCGCGCTGCCAATCCCGCCACCAGTGCGGCGAGCACGACGTCAAGCTGCGGGATCGGGCTCGACTGAAAGGCAAGGTCGAGCTCCGCCGGGCTCTGTACGAGGTGGCGCAGCCCGCCCACCAGATGCGACAGGAAGGCACCCTCATCATTGTCTGATGCCTCGCAGGACAGCCACGCAGTCAGCCGGCCGAGGCGCGCCGCTTCCGCAGCCCATTGCGCCATCGTCGTCGACTTGCCGAAGCCGGCCGGCGCGGCGAACAGCACGATGCGCGTGTCGATGTGACGCTTCAGCGTTGACAGGATGGTCTCGCGACGGACCCATCGGCGGTGATGCGGCGACGCGTGCGGGGTGGGTTGCGGAGCTGTTCTCATCTAGGCTCGCGCAACCTGTCGGTTCTCCGGACTGCAGCTGCTCCACTCCGCTTCGATCAGCGGAATTTGCGGCGCGGCATTGCGCGGCAAGGTGCCCTTTATCCGGGGATCGTCGACGATCTCAAAACCGGACGCGAATGGCACAAATCCACAGGCGCCGTAGAAGCCTATCACGCTGTGATGATCGAAGCTGCTTGTATGCAGCCAGACACGGCTTGGTTTCAGGCGCCATGCCTGGTCGAGCGCACCGGCCATCAGGCGTTTGCCGAAACCGCGGCCGGTCAGGGACGGGAACAGGCCGAAATAGGTGATCTCGATCTCGTTGCTGTCGGCGACGAAGAATTCGACCATGCCGAGATGCACGCCGCTTTCATCATGGCCGTAGTAGAGATGCTGGCGTGGATCGGCGAAGTGCTCCGTTATCTCGGTGTCGGACATTTCAGACACGCGGTCCCACAGCCAGGGGGCTCCGATCTCAAGGAAGATCGCCCGATAGGGCGCGCAGTCGGGCGTCGTGATCCGGGTCATGGCCAGGGGTTGCGCGAGGTCGGGCTGCGGCGCGCGCGCCTCCATCCATGTCACCGCATTGGCGAGCTTGCCCGCCGGCAGGCGCCGGTAGCCAATGGCGAGGTCTGTGATTTCGGCCGGCATCGTGTCTTCGGGGATCAACGCATTCCTCTTCATCCCTGCCCGATAGCAGTATCGACTTACGCCCGCTGATGCCAACACCCGCGAATGGTCTGACAAGAGCGCCTGGGCCTGGATCGGATTTTTTGGCGGCACTACCTCTTGCATTTCATGAGAATGGCATATGAGATATGATACACCATCCAAATGAAAGTGAAATACAATGCCTGAGCGGATTGCGGACGAGGCCATTCTCAGCGCGGTCGACGACGGCTTCGCGCGACAGGTCGCGTTCCTGGCCGATCTCGTACGCTTTCCCTCACAGCGCGGCGAGGAGCATGCCGCGCAATCTTTCATGGCGGCCACCTATGAGGCCGACGGCTATGCGGTCGACATGTGGCGCGTCGATGTCGAAGCGATTCGCGACCTGCCGGGTTTTTCACCCGTGGCGGTTTCTTATGACGATGCCTTCAATGTCGTTGCCACCCATACGCCGAGAAACGCGACCGGTCGCTCGCTGATCCTCAACGGCCATATCGATGTCGTGCCGACGGGACCACTCGACAGCTGGGCGCGCGATCCCTACGATCCGGCGATCGAGGACGGCTGGATGCATGGCCGCGGCGCCGGTGATATGAAGGCTGGCCTGTCCGCCTGTCTTTACGCGCTGACCGCATTGCGCAGCCTCGGCTATCAACCGGCCGCGAAATTGTTCCTGCAGTCGGTCGTCGAGGAGGAGTGCACCGGCAATGGCGCGCTCGCCTGCCTGCAGCGCGGATACCGGGCCGATGCCGCCTTCATCCCCGAGCCGTTGGAGCCGAGGCTGATGCGGGCGCAGGTCGGGCCGATCTGGTTCAGGGTCGAGGTCGACGGCGATCCGCAGCACGCGTCGGGCGCTTTCTCGGCCGGCGCCAATGCCATCGAAAAGGCATTCGTGATCATCCAAGCGCTGAAGCAGCTCGAAATCGTCTGGAACGCCCGCAAGGTCGATGACCCGCATTTTTGCGACCATCCACACCCGATCCGCTTCAATCTCGGCAAGATCGAAGGCGGCGAATGGACGTCGAGCGTTCCGGCGCGCTGTGTTTTCGAGATGCGGGTCGCGACCTATCCCGGCCAGAAGCTCGAGGATGCCAGAGCAGAGCTTGAGGCATGCATCGCCGATGCGGCCCGCGCCGATCCGTTCCTGGCCAACCGCCCGCCCAAGATGAGCTACAACGGCTTCATGGCCGAGGGCTATGTGCTGCAAGGGGCCGACGAGATGGAAGCCGTGCTGCGCCGCAGCCATACCGCTGTCTGGGGCGAGCCGCTTACGGAACATGTCACCTCGGCGACCACCGATGCGCGCTTCTTTGGCCTCTATGCCGACACGCCGGCGATCGTCTACGGTCCGATCTGCCGCATGCCGCACGGCTATGACGAGGCCGTCGACCTGGACTCGGTGCGCAAGGTCACCCAGACCATCGCGCTGTTCATCGCCGACTGGTGCGGCCTTGAGCCCGTCGATCCAGAGGCCAGGCCATGAACGCGGCAGTGCCTGATGCTTTCGGGGAAACACTGGCCGAGGACGCGCCTGACGTCTCGGCGGCCGACGCGCTCGTCATCCTGCGCCGGCACTACGGCCTTGCCGGCACCGCGCGTCCGTTGCCTGGCGAACGCGACCACAATTTCCACATCCAGACGGACGTCGAGGGCGAGTTCGTCCTGAAAATCTCCCATCCGGCGGAAGAAGCGGGCTTCACCGACTTCCAGAACAAGGCACTCGATCACATCCTTGCGGTCGACCCGACCTTGCCGGTTCCCTCTGTGTGCAAAAGCCTGCAAGGAGAGGCGCAATTCACGGTCAGCGTCGGTGGATCGGCGCCACGCATCGTCCGGCTGGTCACCTATCTGCCCGGCCAGTTGCTGTCGCGGTCGCCTGCATCACCGGCGCAAGATCGCAATCTCGGCATCTTCCTTGCCCGCCTTGGCCGCGCGCTGCGCGGCTTCTTCCATTCGGCCGCCGGCAGCGACCTGCTCTGGGATATCCGCAAGGTGGCCAAGACGCGGCCGATGCTGGTGCATATCGCCGACGCTGGTCGGCGGGCCATGGTCGAGCGTGCGATCGACGCCTTCGAGGAGCATGCGGCGCCGGTCATCCCGAAACTGCGCGCCCAGATCGTCCACAACGACATGAACTCCTACAATGTGGTGATGGATGCGTCGCTGCCGGAGGTCGTGAGCGGCATTCTCGACTTTGGCGACATGATCCACTCGCCGCTGATCTGCGATCTCGCCATCGGCGCCGTCTATCGCTGGCCGGCTGAAGGTCATCCGCTGGTGCCGGCCGCGCGCTTTGTTGCCGGCTACCGGTCGGTGCAACCGCTCGAGACCGAAGAGCTGGGCATCCTCGTCGATTTGATCCGGGCCCGGCTTGCGCTCATCGTCAACATCGCCAGCTGGCAGGCCGAACGCTTCCCGGCCAAGCGCGACTACGTCCTGCGCCTCGCCACCGAGGTCTGGGCGTCGCTCGAACGGCTGGACGGCCTGTCGCCGGCTGATGCCCGCCGCTATTTTCTCGACCATTCCAATCCGGAGTAGATGCCCGTGTCCCAGTCGCCTGCAAATGCCCTTGCCGATGCCGGCGCTTCGGCACAAGAGCGCGCCCTGCTCGAGCGACGCGCCAGGCTGCTTGGCCCGACCTACCGCGCCTTCTACCGCAACCCGATCCATCTCGTGCGCGGCAGCGGCGTCTGGCTCTACGATGCCCAGGGCCGAAAATTCCTCGACGCCTACAACAATGTCGCCTCCGTCGGCCACTGCCACCCGCGTGTCGTCGAGGCCCTGTCGGGGCAGGCCGCGACGCTCAACACGCACACACGCTATCTCAGCGAGATCATCCTCGACTACGCCGAGAAATTGCTCGGCACCTGTCCGCCCCATCTCGGCCATGCCATGTTCACCTGCACCGGCAGCGAGGCCAACGACCTTGCCATCCGCATCGCCCAGCATTCCAGCGGCGGCACCGGGGTGATCATCACCGACTTCGCCTACCATGGCGCGACGATCGCGACCGCACAATTGTCGCCGGCCGCGGTCGGAGTGAAAGCGGTGCCCGCGCAGCACCGTACTGTCGCGGCGCCGGACACGTTCCGCGATCATGGCCGCGCCGCGCGCGATTTCGCGAAAAACGTCGCCGCCGCCATCGAGGACATGCGAGCGCGCAATGTCCGTCCCGCGGCAATGCTTCTCGACTCGGCGTTTTCCAGCGACGGCATCTTCTTTCCCGATGCGGCCGTGATGCGCGAGGCGGCAAGCCTCATCAAAAAAGCCGGCGGCATGGTCATTGCCGATGAGGTCCAATCCGGCTTCGGCCGGCTCGGCCAGGGCATGTGGGGCTTCGCCAATTATGGCATCGAGCCAGATATCGTTACGATGGGCAAGCCGATCGGCGACGGGCATCCGATGGGCGCGGTGATGGTACGGCCGCAGCTTGTTGCCTCCTTCGGCTCAAACACCGGTTACTTCAACACCTTCGGCGGCAACCCGGTCGCTGCCGCCGTCGGCATTGCCGTTCTCGAGGTGATTGAGGGCGAGGGGCTGATCGAGAATGCACGCATGGTCGGCGCCTATACGGCTGATCTGCTGGGCTCACTGAAGGGCCGGCACGGCATGGTCGCCGACGTCAGGGAAAACGGCCTTTATTTCGGTGTCGAGTTGACGGCGGAGGGCGACGAGGCCTTGGCCGCCAGCAAGACATCGGCAGTCGTCGAGGCCATGCGCGAGGACGGCGTGCTGATCTCCTCCTGCGGTCCGCGCGGCAATGTGCTCAAGATCAGGCCGCCGCTACCCTTTGCCAGGGACAATGCCGAGCAACTGGCCGAGACGCTCGACCGCGCACTGTCGAACTGGTGACCGGAGCGGGCCGCGCATGCTGAAGCTTGAACATCAAACCCTGAACGACCGTGCCTATGGCGCGCTCAAGCAGGAATTGATTTCCGGCGGCTTCAGCCCGGGCCAGACACTGGTCATCCGCAAGCTCGCCGAGACGTTCGGCATATCGACCACGCCGATCCGCGAGGCGCTGCAAAGGCTGGTCGCCGAACGGCTGCTCGAGATGCAGAACAACCGCTCGGTTATCGTGCCCTTGCTGTCCGCCCCCGCCTTCGAGGAACTGACGCGCATCCGCATCGCCGTCGAGGGTCTGGCGGGCGAGATGGCGGCGTCGCGGATGACCGAAAGCGGTCTGGTCGACATCCACGCTACGCTCGCCGGCATGCAGCACGCCATCGAGGCGGGCGACGCCAGGGCCTATCTAACGCTGAACGAGGCCTTTCACTTCGCCATCTACCAGCATGCCGGCGCGCCGATCCTTCTGAATATGATCCGCGACCTCTGGGGGCGGGTCGGGCCGTATCTCAAGCTGCTGATGCAGGCGGATCGCTACGTTCCGCAGTCGAACGATGCGCACCGCAAGATCGTCGCCGCGCTGGAGCAGCGCAGCGGTCCCGCCGTCCGGACTTTTATCGAACAAGACATCGCCATGGCAGCCGCTGTTCTGTCGTCAAACCTTGACGCGGCCAGGTGACGGTCCGCCTATCTCGTTTCGTCCAACCGGTCGCGCAGCATGCTCCAGCCGAGCAGCATATTGGGCGCGTGCCGCAACAAGGCATGGAACGGGATCGGTGCCGGCGGCGCAAACGGCAGCGGCAGATCGCGGGCATCGGCTCCAGTCGCCCAGTCGGCCAGCACCTTGCCCATCGCCGTCGTCATGGCAATGCCCCGTCCGTTGCAGGCGCGACCGGCAATGAGCCCGGGCCCGAGGTCCATGAGGTGCGGCAGGAAGTCCGGCTCGACCGCGGCCATTCCCGACCAGCTATAGGCAAGCGGCGCCAGGTCAGGCAATTCAAGATGCCTAGCGAGCCGTCGCCAGATCGTCTGCGGCACGCGCGCATCGGCTCCGGCGCCAAGGATATGCATGCCGCCGCTGATCAGCCGGTTCTCGGCGTCGAAGCGGAATGTGAAGAGATTGCGCCTGGTGTCGCCGACGCCTTGCCCGCCAGGCAGGAGGCGCGTCCGGATTTCACGGGGCAGCGGCGCCGTGGCGATCTGGAAAACCCTAAGCGGAACATAGGTTCGTTGCAGCAACGGATTGAGCGCCCCACCATAAGCGTTGGTGGCGATCAGCACCTTGCCGGCGCGTACCGAGCCCTCTGGCGTTTTCAACACCCAGCAATCCGTCGTGCGATCGAGCGCGGTGACGCGCGTATGCTCGAAGATGCGCGCGCCGGCCTTCTCGGCCGCATCGGCCAGCCCACGCGCGTAGTCCACCGGATTGAGCACGCCGCCAGAACGATCCATCCAGCCGCCGACATAGCCGCGCGCGCCGGTCAGTGCCTCGACGCTCTGCCGGTCCAAGGCAACGGCAGGCCGGCCGCGCTGCGCCCATTGCCCGGCGCGGGATTTGACCTTCTCGAACACGGCGGGGGAATGCGCCGGCTGAATCCATCCGCTCTGCACGGCGTCGCAGTCGATGCCGTGCCGGCGGATCAGGCCGAAGACCAGGTCGGCGCTGCCGGCGGCAAAATCGATCAGCCGTTCACCACGCTCGGGGCCGAGATGGCGGATGATGTTGTCCGGGTCCATTTTGGCAAAGTTCGGCACGACGAAGCCGGCATTCCTGCCGGTCGCGCCCCAAGCGATTATTTCGGCTTCGAGAACGGCGACCGACAGTCCTTTCCCGGCGGCGTGCAGCGCGGTCGAGAGGCCGGAAAAGCCACCGCCGACGATGGCGAGGTCGACATCGAGCCCGCCTTGCAGCGCCGGCCTGCCGCGACGATTGCGGCTGACGGCATGCCAGAGCGAAACGTCGTGCGCTTCCTGCCGGACCGCGGCATTCATGACCCGGAACTGCTCTTGCCGGCAACCATCTTTGCCCGCTTGCCGAACCATGGCCGCCGCGGCCGGTCGCCGAACAGGCCGTTCGGCCGGATCAGCAGGATGACACAGAGCATGACGCCGATGGCGGCGATCTGCAGCGCGGCGGCGCGGGCCTGCTGCTCCGGCGGAAACAGCACGCTGGTCAACGTGCCCGATCCAGCCCATATCGCCCAGACCAGGATGCTGCCGACGACAGCGCCGACATTGCTGCCCGAGCCGCCGACGATCAGCATCACCCAGACCTGGAAGGTCAGGATCGGCAGGTAATTGTCCGGCGCGATGAAGCCGGTGAAATGCGCCTGCAGCGCGCCGGCCAGCGCCATGATGGCGCCACCGACGGCAAAGGCCTGGACGCGATAGAAGCGCGCGCTCTTGCCCAACGAGATCGCCGCCCGTTCGTCCTCGCGCAGCGCCTTCAAGACGCGTCCCCACGGGCTGCGCGACAGGTGCTCCAGGGCGAGATAGGCGACCAGCGTCACCGCCGAGACGACGGCAAGGTTGGACAGGTTGAACAGCAGCGGTGTCTCAGCAAGGCTGCCGAAGGGACGCGGGATGAAGCCGATGCCGAACGGGCCGCCGGTCAATCCCTGCGCGTTGAGCGCGACCAACTGCACGACGACGGCGACGCCGAACGTGGTGATCGCCAGATAGTCGGATCTCAGCCGCAGCGTGGCCATGCCGGTAAGTGCCGCGGCGATGCCACCGACGGCCATGGCGCCGAGCCAACCGACAAGGATCGGCAGGCCGAAGCCACCCAGTCGCGCGGCATCGTCAGGTGTGGTCAGCAGCGCCGAGGTATAGGCACCGATGGCGACGAAGCCGGCGAGGCCGACATTGAACAGCCCGGTCAGCCCCCATTGCAAGTTGAGCCCCAGCGTGACCAGCGAAAAGATCAGAGCGGTGGTCAGGAAGAAGGCGCCGTAGCCGAGCAGATCCATCAGCGTTCCCTCACACCGAACAGGCCGATTGGTCGCACGAACAACACCGCCATCAGGATGATGAAGGAGACGGCGGCGCGCCATTCGGCGCCGATCAACTGCACCGCGCCGGCTTCGGCGAGCCCAATGATCAGGCCGCCGAGCACGGCGCCGGGAATGCTGCCGATGCCGCCGAGAATGGCGGCGGCGAACATCGGCAGCAGCATGTCGAAGCCCATGAACGGGCGGATTTGCACCAGAATGCCGATCATCACGCCGGCGACACAGGCCAGCGCGCCGCCGATGATCCAGGTCACGCGCACCACGCTGGCGACATCGATGCCGACGATGCGGGCCAGTGCCGCATTCTGGCTGAGCGCCTGCATTGAGCGGCCGGTCTGCGTGCGCGTCATCAACAGATGCACGCCGAGCACCAGCATGGCGGTCAGCAGCAAGAGAGCAATCTGGTCTGGCGTGATGCGGATGCCGAAGCCGACCGGCATGGCGATCTGGATCGCCCGGCTGAAATAGGTCGGCCGCGAAGTGAAGGTGAATTCGAGCAGGCTTCTGAGCGCCATCGAGGCGCCGAAGCTCGCCATCACCACGATGATCGCCTGGCCCTGCGAGCGCAGCCGCGCAAACAGAACCTTGTCGAGCAGCAGCGCCAGCAAAGCAGTGAAGGCCATGCCGACGATCAGTGCGACGATCAGCGGCCAGCCGAAGGACAGCGGTCCGATCGGTGCCACCTTGCCGAATGTCGCGCCGATGGCGCTGACGACGGCCAGCGTCGCATAGGTGCCCCAGGCCATGAAGTCGCCATGGGCGAAGTTCGAGAAGCGCAGGATCGAATAGGTGAGCGTCACGCCGATGGCGCCGAGGCCGATCATCGAGCCGGTCAAAAGCCCGTCGACGATGAATTGCAGGCTCATGCCGCGCCTCCTTTCCCGGCGTGAGGCGTTTTTTCTGCCTTGAGGGGGCGCTGGCCAAGATAGAGTTCGGCCACGACCGGGTCGTTCCACAGATCGGATGCGATGCCTTCGTGCCGGTCCTTGCCTTCGACCAGCACATAGGCGCGGTCGCCGATGGCCAGTGCTGCCTTGGCGTTCTGTTCGACCAAAAGGATGGTGACACCGGACTTGCGGATGCCGGCCAGCATCTCGAACACCATCGACACGAATTTCGGCGACAGGCCGGCCGACGGCTCATCGAGCACCAGCACCTTGGGGTGGACGATCAGCGCCCGCGCGACGGCGAGCATCTGCCGCTGTCCGCCCGAGAGGTTGCCGGCGGCGGTCCGCCGCTGGCGGACGAGGTCGGGGAAGGCTGCATACATTTCGTCGATGCGGGCAGGGATTTCGCGCCGCTCGAGAATGCCGCAGGCGACCTTCAGATTGTCCTCGACCGACATCAGCGGGAAGATGTTTTCGGTCTGCGGCACGAAGGCCAAGCCAAGCCGTACCATGGTGTGCGCCGGTGCGGCGGTTATGTCTTTGCCGTCCAGAAACACCGTGCCGCCGGTGATCGGGACAAGGCCGGCGATCGCCTTGATGAAGCTCGACTTGCCGGCGCCATTGGGGCCGAGCACGACGACGATCTCGCCCTTGCTAACGGTGATCGAGGCGCCGCGCACGATCGGCACGCCGGGCTCGTAGCCAGCCTCGAGATTGCAGACATCGAGGACCGTCTCGCTCATGCCGCGCCTCCGAGATAAGCCTCGATGACGCGCGGGTCGCTGGCGACCTCTTCCGCCGTGCCTTCGCTTAGCAACTGGCCGCTCGCCATGACGAGGACGCGATGGCAGAGCCGCGTCACCATGTCGATGTTGTGTTCGATCAGCAGGAAGGTGATGCCGCGCGCGTTGATATCGCGGATGCGGTCGATAATGACTTCGAGCAGCGTTGCGTTGACGCCGGCCGCCGGTTCGTCGAGCAGGATGATCGCCGGATCGGCCATCATCACGCGGGCGAGTTCGAGCAGCTTGCGCTGGCCGCCGGACAACACGCGCGCCGGTTCATGCGCGAGGTGGGTGAGGGTGACCAGATCCAGCAGTTCTAGCGCCTTGGTCCTGGCGGCTTTCTCCTGCGCCGCCACTCGCCATGGCGCGACGAAGTTGGCAAGCAGCTTTTCGCCGGCCTGACCCTGCGCCGCCAGCATGATGTTTTCGATCAGCGTCAGGTTGGGCAGCGGACGCGGGATCTGGAAGGTGCGGCCAAGGCCGCGACCGATGCGCAGATGCGCGGCTTCGCCCGAAACGCGCGCACCGTTAAGCAGGATATCGCCGCTGGTCGGCAGGATGCTGCCGGCAAGCAGATCGAACATCGTCGTCTTGCCGGCGCCGTTCGGCCCGATCAAGCCGAGGATTTCTCCCGCCTTGACGTCAAACGAGACATCGTTGACGGCGACGAGGCCGCCGAACCGCCTGACGACGTTCCTTGCCGTCAGGACCGGCGCACGGGTCTCTTGTCCCTGCTGTTCCGCTGCCTCGCTCATCAAACCCTCTGGCCGAAGACGATCGTTGTCGCCTCCTGATTTTTGATTTGTGATCACACTTGCTTTGATCACGCTATTCGGCTTTAATTTCGTCCGCAAGCCGAAAACCGGCCGAGAACGGAATTCCATGCAAAAGGCTGCCATCGAAAAGAACAACGAGGCCATCGCGGCCCAGCTGGCGCCGGTCGGCCGCGAGACCGTGCAGGATCGCGTCTATTCGGAATTGCGCCGTGCCCTGATCGGCGGTCTGTTCGAGCCAAGCCAGGTGCTGACCATACGTGGTCTGGCCGACGCGCTGGTCACCTCGACCATGCCGGTGCGCGAGGCGCTCGGCCGGCTGATCACCGAAAAGGCGTTGGAGGCGCTGCCCAACCGTTCGGTGAGGGTGCCGCCGATCACGCTTGAACGCCTCGACGATCTCTTGCGTGCCCGCATCCTGATCGAGGGCGAGGCCATTGCGCTGGCCGCCGCCCGCATGGGACCGCGCCAGATCGCCACCATCGAGACCATTCTCGGCGAATGGGACGAGATGCGGGCTCTGAAACACAAGAAGGATGTCGATCGCGAAGTGACGCTCAACCAGAGCTTTCATTTCGAGATCTATCGCTCCTGCGGCTCGGCCGTGCTGATCCCGATGATCGAGAGCCTGTGGCTGCAATCGGGCCCCTGCATTCGTGTCGCCATCTACGCCTTCTCGGAAGCCGGCGAGGTCGACACCGCCCAGTATCACCGCCGCATCGTCACGGCACTGGCCACCCAGGATGCGCAGGCCGCGCGGGAGTCGCTGGCCGCCGACATCAGCCGGCCCTTCACCTTCCTGCGCAGCAAGCTGCAATCCGCCGCCGCGAAAGACCAGACATGACCGCCATCAGGATCAACGAGCCACGCTCGCAGCTTTCCGTAACGGCGCTGTTGCTGCCGCAGAAAGCGCCGGAAAACGCTGCCTTCCTCAAGGCATATCTCGGCACGCCACGCGTCGTCCCGGGCATCCATGCGATGTGGACGGGACCGGAAATCTCCTGTCCGGTTCCCGCTGCCGATCTCGAGGGCCAGCCCTTTGCCAGGCCTTTGCCGGCCGAGAACGCGACGCTGACGCCGCAGCCGGGCGACATCGTGTTGTCCTATGTGCCGCCGCGCATGTGGGGCGGCAATCCCAATGCGATCTTCGACATCGGTCTCTACTACGGGCAGGGCGCGCGCCTGCTTTTCCCGATCGGCTGGTTCGCCGGCAGCGTGGTGGCGCAAGTGCGCGCCGAAGAGCGCGATCGGTTCGCCGCCGCCTGCGGCGTCATCCGCCGCAACGGCGCCTGCGACGTCACCTTCAGCCTGGTGGAGGGCTAGATGGCCGACGACAGTTTCGAGCTCTTCGATCTTCGCGTCGAGGCGGTCATCCCGGAGGGCAAACCGATCTATTGCGGCGCCAAGGCCGGCGACTATTTCGAGCTCAAGGGCGAGATGCTGTCGATGCCGGCTGGCCAGGGCTTTTCGATCTATTCGATATCGGCCGTGTTGCCGTTGCTGGCAGCCAAGCAGCGCCCGACCCACCCGAACGACTGGATGACCTCGGACGCCGAGATCGCCTGTCCCGATCCCAATTGCGCCAGTCGGCTGAGGATCGTCAGGGTGGCCAAGCGGCGGTTCAGCCATGCCGAGACCACGGCCGTGCCGCTGCCGAAGCGGGGAGACGACAAATGAGTACCCAGACTTTCGAACTCGGCTCCGGCTACACCATCTCGCGCGTCATCCGCGGCGGCTGGCAACTGGCCGGCGGCCACGGCGCCATCGACCGCCAGCAGGCGGTGACCGATCTGATCGCCACCTTCGATGCCGGCATCTGGACCTATGATTGCGCCGACATCTACACCGGCGTCGAGGAGCTGATCGGCGCGGCGCGCCTGCGGCTGGCCAGCGAGCGCGGCCTCGACGTCGCCACCAGGATGAAGGTGCATACCAAGCTGGTGCCCGACCTCGAACGGCTGGCCGGCATCAGCCGCGACTATATCAGGAGTATCGTCGACCAGTCGCTGCGGCGGCTGAAGACCGAGCGGCTCGATCTCGTGCAGTTCCACTGGTGGGACTATGCGCAGCCGCGCTATGTCGAGGCGATGGGTTGGCTCAACGAGCTTCGGCTTGAGGGCAAGGTGCGCAATCTCGGCACCACCAATTTCGACACGCCGCGGCTGGCCGAAATCCTCGCCGCCGGCATCCCGCTGGTCAGCCAGCAGCTGCAGTATTCCGTGCTCGACCAGAGGCCGGGCAACAGCCTTGCGGCACTCGCCGCGAAAAACGGCGTCAGCTTCCTCTGCTACGGTTCCGTCGCCGGCGGCTTCCTCAGTAACAAATGGCTAGGCGTGGCCGAGCCGGCCACGCCGCTCGAAAACCGCTCGCTGGTCAAATACAAGCTGATCATCGATGACTTTGGCGGCTGGAACCTGTTCCAGCAGTTGCTTCAGGCGCTGAAGGCAGTCGGCGACCGCCACGGCGTCGACATCGCCACCATCGCCAGCGCCTGGGTGCTGGAGCAGCCGCACGTGGCGGCCGTCATCGTCGGTGCTCGCAACCAGGCACATGCGCTTGCCAACGCCGGCATCATGGATGTCACGCTCGATGCCGAGGACCGGGCGCGGATTGCAGCCGTCATCGCGCAAGGCACCGGCCTCGAGGGTGATGTCTACACGCTGGAGCGCGACCGCCAGGGCCGCCACGGTTCGATCATGCATTACAACCTCAATGCGGGGAAGCAATGAGCGGCGAGCCCTCCCTGTTTTCACGCGCCAGCGCCGAGATCGTCGACCTGCATCGCTTTTTCGTCGACTGGTTCGTTGCGGCGCGCGCCAATAAAGCGGACTTCAGCCGCTTCGAGCGCGTCATGGGCGACGGCTTCGCCATGGTCGCACCGGACGGCCAGGTTCTCGATCGCGACGCGGTCGTCGGCCATGTCCGCACCAGCCGCGCCACGTGTGACGACGGTTTCGCCATTTCGATCGAGGACATCCGGCCGGGCTGGCAGGATGCCGAGACGATCGTCGTTTTCTACGTCGAGGCGCAACTGCGCGGTGGCAAGCACAGCCGCCGCCAGTCGAGCGCCGTCTTCACCACCAGTTCATCGGCGCCCAACGGCGTCCTATGGCGACATCTGCATGAAACCTGGCTGCAGGTGCCGGGACGCTGAACAGGAGCATCGACAAAAGTGCGAAGCGGTTTTTGGGTTTGTTCGATGCGCAGACAAAGAGACATGTAATCCAGTTCGTGTAGCTCAAAGGGGAACAACAATGAGAAAGACGATACTTCAACTCACCACCGCGCTCGCCCTCGTAACGATGGCCGGTGCGGCGCAAGCGGCCGATTGCAAGATCACCGTCGGCCTCGTCATGGAACTGACCGGCCCGGCCGGCGAATATGGTCAGGCCGGCGCCAAATCGGTAGAGATGGCCTTCCGCGACATCAATGCCGCCGGCGGCGTGCGCGGCTGCGACCTGGCGACCGACACGCGCGACAGCCAGAGCCAGGGCAACATCGCCGTCGACGCCGCCACCCAGCTGGTTCAGGTCAAGAAAGTGCCGGTCATCATCGGCGGCATCATCTCGTCGGTGTCGATCCCGATCCTGACCTCGGTCACGGCACCGGCCAAGATCGTCCAGGTGTCGCCGGCTTCGTCGTCGCCGACGCTGACGGCGCTCGGCCGCGACGGCAAGACCAATGGCATCTTCTTCCGCACCATCACCTCGGATGCGCTGCAGGGCGTCGCTGCCGCCAAATACGCGGTCGACAAGGGCTTCAAGAAGCTGTCGATCATCCATGTCAACAACGACTTCGGCGTCAACATGGTGGCCGAGTTCTCGCGCGCCTACAAAGCGCTCGGCGGCACCATCGTTTCCGACACGCCCTACAACGAAAAGCAGTCGAGCTATGCTTCCGAAGTGACGGCGGCGATGGCCGGCGAGCCGGACGGGCTCTATCTCGTCAGCACGCCGGTTGACGGCGCGACGGTTGCCCGCACCTGGATTTCGCAGGGTGGCGTGCAGAAGTTCCTGCTCAATGACGGCATGAACAGCCCTGACTTCATCGAGTCCGTCGGCGCCGACTATCTGAAGGACGCCTATGGTACGTCGTCCGGCACCAGCCCGACGGCCTCCACCGACTATTTCACGAAGAACTACAAGGAATTTTCCGGCATCGAGCCGTCCAATCCGGCGGCCGACCGCTCCTATGATGCGGGCGCCATTGTCGGCCTCGCCATCGCGATTGCCGGCTCCGAGGATCCGGCCAAGATCAAGGACGCGATGTACAAGGCGGTCGACCCGGCCGGCACGCCGATCTTTGCCGGCAAGGACGAATTCGCCAAGGCGCTCGGCCTGATCAAGGACGGCAAGCCGATCCGTTACGAAGGCGTCATCGGTCCCGTCGCCTTCGACAAGTATGGCGACATCACCGGCCCCTTCCGGCTCTGGAAGATCGTCGACGGCAAGGTGACGACCGACGGCGAAATGACCACCGACGACGTCAACGCGTTGCAAGCCAAACTTCAGTAAGACAACTTCTCGCCCGGCGTCGATCCGATCTCATCGCGATCGACGCCGGACGGTCAGTTTGTCTCGTACATGGATGGCCGTGAGAACCATATCGTTTGCACGGACAAGGGTTTGACCGGCAGGCGATCATGAATAGGATTGGCCCATCAACAGGATTGGCCAATGTCGCCTGAAACTGAAAAACTTCTATCTGCTCTAGGCGACCGGCTGGGCGCGGCCGGTGTGCTCGCCGGCTCCGACGTGGATCAACGCTATCGCGACGATCCCGATGGCAAGCTCGGCGCACTGCCCGAAGCGGTGCTGCGTCCGCGCGACACCCAGGGTGTCGCTGCCGCGCTGGCCGCGTGCAACGATCTCGGCCAGCCAGTTGTCGTGCAGGGCGGACGCACCGGGCTGACTGGCGCCGCGCGCGTGCAGCCTGGCGAGGTTGTGCTGTCGCTGGAACGCATGACAGGTCTCGATGCACCGGATCGTCAGGCTGCCACCATCCTCGCCGAGGCCGGCGCAACGCTGCAGGCGGTGCAGGAGGCAGCCGACGGCGCCGGTCTGATGTTCGGCGTCGATATCGGCGCACGCGGTTCGGCCACTATCGGCGGCAATGTCGCCACCAATGCCGGTGGCATCCGCGTGCTGCGCTACGGAATGTACCGGGCGCAGGTTCTGGGGCTGGAGGCGGTGCTTGCCGATGGCAGCGTGCTGACCTCGATGAAGGGCCTGCCCAAGGATAATTCCGGCTACGACCTCGGCCAGCTCTTCATCGGCACGGAGGGGACGCTCGGCGTCGTCACACGCGCGGCGCTCAGGCTGCATCCGAAGCCGGTGTCCGAGGTAAACGCCTTCTGCGCACTCCCATCGCTCGATGCGGCGATCGCCCTGCTTGGGCTGCTGCGGCAAAGGCTCGGCCCGCTTTTGTCTGCCTATGAGGTCAACTTCGCGCCGCTCTATGACGCGATGGTCGCCAGCATGGACATGCCGGCGCCGCTGCCGGCGGGTTCGCCTGTCTATGTGCTGGCCGAGATCCAGGGCAGCGAACCCGACCGTGACGGCGAGCGCTTCGCCGAGGTCTTGATGCAGGCGGTCGAGGACGGCGTGGTCGACGATGTGGTCGTCTCGCAGTCGCCGCGCGAAGTCCGGGCGCTGTGGGCCGTGCGCGAGGACGCCAATCGCGTCCTGTTTTCGATCAAAGGCCTTGTCGGCGTCGACATCAGCATCCCGCTGGCGCGGATGGGTACTTTCCTACGGGAAGCGGACGCTGCCATCCATGCCATGGATCCCGGCGCCGACATCTACGTCTTCGGCCATCTCGGTGACGGCAATCTGCACTACCAGGTCCGCACGGTGGATCCGGCGGCGGCATACGATATCGTCTATCGCGGCGTGGCGGCAGCCGGCGGCGGCGTTTCGGCCGAACATGGCATCGGCCTCGACAAGAAGAGGTGGCTGCATCTGGTCCGCAGCGATGCCGAGATCGCCACGATGCGGCGGCTGAAGGCAGCTCTCGACCCCAGAAACATCCTCAATCCGGGCCGGGTCTTCGACCTGGTCCCACTTGCCTTCGCAGGATGATAGCGGCCAGCCTGTAATCAACGCGATACCGCGACATCCGTCGGCCGTGGCTGCCGCGCACTCAGGTCCGTTCCGTGGCGACTTGCCTGGGGATGAGAAAACGGGCGGCGAGCACGCAGAGCAGTACGGTGAACATCAGGATCAGCGCCACCAGCGCATTGATGTCGGGGGAAAAGCCAAGCCGCATCATCGCCCACAGCCTCACCGGAAGCGTGCTTTGGGTGCCGGTGACCAGGATGGTAATCATGGTCTCGTCGAACGACAGCGCGAAAGCCAGGATGGCGCCGCCGACCATTGCGCTCGACAGGTTCGGCAGGACGATGCGCCAGAACGTTTGCCAGCCGGTGGCGCCGAGATCGTAGGATGCTTCGACCAGCGTGCGGCTCATCGACTGCAGCCGCATCAGCACCGTGCGATAGACGATCGCCAGCACGAAAACCGTATGTCCGATGACCACCGTCAGCAGCGAGCGTTCAAGGCCGATCTCGCGGAAGAAGATCAGCAACGCCAGACCGCTGATGATCGGCGGCATCAGGAACGGCAGGAAGATGATGAACTGCAGCAGCGTGCGCCCGGAACGGCGGCTGTGATAGTAGAGCGCCAGAAGCGTTCCGCTGACCACCGACAGGATGACGGTGCAGACGCCGACGATCAGCGTGGTCCGCAAGGCGGCCAGAATGTCGTGGTTTTCGGCCAGGGCGACATAGGTCGCAAGCGTCGGCGAAGACCAGTCGACATTGCCATGCGCAATGGTGAAGAACGACGACACGATCGGCACGGCCAGCGGGCTGTAGAGCAGCACCGCGACCAATGTCGTGATCGCAGCCAGAAAGACGGTGGATAGCCGGGGCAGGGCGGTCATATCGCTGTCCCCCGGTTGCGGCCGAAGCGCTCGCCGACAAGAATTGCCGCGATCACCACGACAGCCAGCGCCACTGACAGCGCCGCTCCGAACGGCCAATTGTAGGCCGTGCCGAACTGGCTGTAGAGGATGCGGCCGAAGGTGAAGCCGCTGATCCCGCCGACCATTTGCGGCGTCAGGAAATCGCCGATCGCCAATACGAACACGAAGCTCGCCGCGGAGGCGACGCCGGGCAGGCTGAGCGGCAAGGTGATGCGCAGGAACGTCTGCAGGCCGCTTGCGCCCAGATCGTCGGAGGCACGCAGCAGCACCTGCGGAATCCGCTCCAGCGACAGGAAGATCGGCAGGATGGCGAACGGGATCAGCAGCAGCGTCAGCGTCAGCAGGATGGCGTTCATGTTGAACACGAAAAGCGTCGACGGCTCCTGCAGGATGCCGAGCCCGACCAGTGCCTTGTTGAGAAAGCCGTTAAGGCCGAGGATGCTGCGGATCGCATAGATCTTGATGACGTAGCTCATCAGCAGCGGCACCAACAGCAGCATCAGCAAGGCATAGCGCCAGCGCCCCTTGAGGGTCGTCAGGAAATAGGCGGCGGGATAGGCGAGCAGAATGCAGATTGCCGCCACCGAGAGACACAAAACGATGGTGTTCCAGAATACCGGAAGAAAGATCGGATCGGTGAAGAAGCGGACATAGTTGCCCAGTGACAGCGTATGAACGATCGTGCCCTGGTCGACGCTGAAGAAGCTATAGCCGAGGAAGATCGCCAGCGGCACGAGGACGAAGACCACCGGCAAGGCGAAAGCCAGCACCGTCACCAGCAGCGACCATCGCCGTTCTGCGAGCGGTATCGTGCCGGTTCCGCTCATGCCAGCACCAGGTGACCTTCATGCGGCGCAAACGCGAGGGAGATCGTCGCGCCGGATTGCAGCGTGCTGCCGTCGACCCGGCTCGGCATGCGCAGCCGCAAGCGTTGCCCAGCATGGTCGGCGCCGACCGTGATGGTGGCAACGGTCGACGAGCCGGCGAAGGCCATGTCGGCGATCGTGCCGGAAAAGCGGTTGTCCGTGTCCTTTGCGTCGGCAAGGTGCAAGGCCTCGGGACGGAACGCAGCGAAGGCACTGGCGCCATCCGTCGCGGACTTCAAATGCGGCTGGTCACGGATCGAACAGACCAGGCGTCCGAGCGTCGTCTCGATCGATCGCAGTTCGCCCTGGACGGATCCAAGCTTTCCGGCCACTAGATTGTTTTCGCCGAAGAAGCGCGCCACGAACTCGCAATTCGGCTTGTAGTACAGCTCGTGCGGTGTGCCGAGCTGGCGGATATGGCCGGCCTGCATGACGCATATCCGATCGGCCATGCCGATCGCTTCTTCCTGGTCGTGGGTGACGAACAGGAAGGTGGTTTTGATTTCGCGCTGGATGGATTTCAGGAACTCCTGCATTTGCCGGCGCAGCTCCAGGTCGAGCGCTGCCAGCGGCTCGTCGAGCAGGATCAGGCGCGGCTGGCAGATCAGCGCGCGGGCCAAGGCGACGCGCTGGCGCTGGCCGCCGGAGAGCTGGGCCGGAAAGCGGTCGGTGAAACGCCCGAGCTGGACAAGCTCCAGCGCCTCCGCGACGCGGCGCGCAATCTCCTTGCGCGGCAGGTGGCGAACCGAAAGCCCGTAGCCGACATTGCCGGAAACGGTCAGATGCGGGAACAGCGCATAGTCCTGGAACACGGTGTTGAATGGCCGCCGGTTGATCGGCATGCGGCTGATGTCGTGGCCGTCCAGCCGGATCTCGCCCGACGTCAGTGGTTCCAGCCCGCCGATCAGCCGCAGCACCGTGGTCTTGCCGGAGCCTGACGGCCCAAGAACGGTCAGGAACTCACCGTCCTTGATCGACAGGTCGATGTCGTGCAGCACCGGAACGGTGCCGTAGGATTTCGAGACGGACCGCAGCGTCAAGAGGTCGGTGTTCTGGTTCATAGAATACTCTCGCATACGCTTCGGCGGTCCGGAACGTCCGGACCGCCGGGTCCTTCGAAGTCTTCGTGCGGAAAGATCAGGGCGTGGCCTTGATCTCGTTCCACATGTCCGACCGCTTCAGCGGATCCTCGACATTGTTGAGCCAGACCAGCTTGTCGTTGCCGCCGGCGCTGCCGGTCTCCGTCACCGTGTTGCCGAAACCAGTGCGCTCGGAAAGCTCGCCGCTGACCTTCTTGCTCAGCATAAAGTCGATCCATTTCTCGGCCGCCGCATTGTCGCGGACGCCCTTGGAGATGACCCAGTTGTCGAGCCAGGCAAGCGCGCCTTCGCTCGGATTGACGTAGGCGACATGGGCGCCGATCTTCTGCAGTGCCTTGACCTGCTGCTGGCCATAATTGGCCCAGATCAGTGCCACGTCATTGTTCTGATAGATCTGCTGCGCCTCGTCGGCGGTGGTGTAGAAGCTCAGCACATTGCGCTTGAGTTCGACCAACTTGGCCTTGACCGCCGCCATCTGTTCTTCATTCAGATTGAACGGATCCTTGTAGCCGAGCGTCAGCGCGGTGAACGAGAAATTGTGCTCGCCATTGTCATAGGCCAGGACTTTGCCTTTGTAGGCCGGGTCCCACAGGACCGACATCGATGTCGGTGCCGGCTTGACCTTGTCGGTGTCGTAGATCAGGCCGATCGAGTCGAAGCAGAACGGAATGCCATAGACCTTGCCGTCCTTGGTGACGCCGCTCACCGCCGTGAGATCGCGGAAGCGCGGCAGCACCTCTTTCTGGTTGGCCAGCTTCGTCACGTCGATCGGCGACACCAGATCGGCCTTGATGTAGCGCTGCAACTGGGCCGTGTTGACGGCGAAGACGTCGAAGTCCTGCCCTTCGCTGCCCTTGATCTTGGCCCAGATCTCGTCATCGCTGCCGATGAAGACGACATCGACGCCGACGCCGGTTGCCGCGGTGAAATCCTTGACCCAGTCCGGGTCGGCGTAGCCGTCCCAGGCCAGAACCCGAAGGTTCGCGGCCAAGGCTGCCGATGTCATCAGGCCGATGCCGAGGCCGATTGCCGCCATTCTTAGAAACAGTTTTTTCAGTCCCATTTTTAATCTCCCATTGTCGTTCTGGTGGACCGCAGTTTCCGGACCTTTGCCGTCACAGCTGGGTGACGGCGACCAGTCCCTCGTCCGGCACCGACTCCATCCGGTTGCGCAGTGGCTTTCCGAATGTCTGTGCCTGGATTTCATACTCGTCGCCGGAAGCCGTCTTGATGCCGGAGGCGTAGCTCATCACCGCCGCGCCGAAGAAGTAGGCATGCAGGTCGCCTGCTCTGCGGTGCATCGGGTAGCGGAAATGGAAATGTTCGAGATTGGCGATCGAGTGCGACATGTGCGCCTCGCCCGACAGGAACTCCTGCTCCCAGACGACGGCGCCGTCGCGCAGGATGCGGGAACGGCCGCGCACTTCATCGGGCAGGTCGCCGATCAAAAGCTCCGGGCCGATCGAGCAGGAGCGGAGTTTTGAATGGGCAAGATAGAGGTAGTTCTCGGCTTCCGTGACATGGTCGGAGTATTCGTTGCCGAGCGCATAGCCGATGCGATAGGGGCGGCCATCCGGCCCATTGAGATAGAGCCCGACGATCTCGGCCTCTTCCGCGCCGGCGCGCGCGAAGGCCGGCATCGGCAGCGCAGCGCCGGGCGGCACGACGCAGGTGCCGACGCCCTTGAAGAACCATTCGGGCTGGATTCCGATCTGCCCGGCGGCGGGTTTGCCGCCCTCGAGACCCATGCGGAAGATCTTCAGTGAATCGGATTCCTCGGCGTCCTCGCCATGCGTAAGCACATGCATCTTGTCGCGTGCCGCGGCGCTGCCGGTATGGGTCAGGCCCGTGCCGGTGACCAGGAAGCGCGCCGGTTCCGGATGGTCGACCGGGGCCAGCACGCGGCCGTCGCGCAACAGCTCGTCATAGTCGACCGTTGCAGTGCCCCTCCGCTTCTCGACAAGTGCGGCGATGGAAACGCCCTCAGCAATTGCCGCTTCGGCCAGTTCCAGCACGGTGCTGGTCTTTTCGAGCGGGTGCAGGTGATTGCCGTCGTCGGAGACGCGGCCAACCCGCCTGTTGCCATCGGGCATTCTGAACTGAACAAGACGCATGAGGTACCTTCTTCCCTTGAAGCCGTGCGGGTCACACCCAGCCCGCATCGACGATGAATTGCTGGCTTGTGCACATGCGGCTGTCGTCGGCGGCGAGGAACAGCGCCATGCGCGCTATATCGGAGGGCTGCAGCCGGTCGGGCAGGCACTGTCGCTCCTCGATCTGCCGCTCTCCGGCCGGGTTCAGCCACAAGCGCATCTGGCGCTCTGTCATCACCCAGCCAGGCACCATGCAGTTGACGCGGATGCGCTCGGGACCAAGCTCGCGGGCCAGCGCCCGCGTCATGCCGTAAACCGCCGCCTTGGCCGTCACATAAGCGGGGCAATCGGGATCGCCGACCATCCAGGTGATGGAACCGAAATTGATGATCGATCCGCCGCCCAGCGAGCTCATCTGCGGCCGCACCGCTTGCGCCGCAAAGAACTGGTGGCGCAGATTGACCGCCATGCGGTCGTCCCAATAGGCGACCGTCACGTCACTGGTTTGATGGCGATCATCGTTGCCGGCATTGTTGCACAGAACCTGGATCGGGCCGTTGTGCTGCATCGCTTGCACCGTTGCGGCCTGCAGTTGCTCGACGTTGCGCAGGTCGCAGGCAATGAACAGCGGCGCACGATGTCCATCAGCCGCGATCGCGTCGACCAGGCGCCGGGACGGCTCCTCGGCCCGATCGACAAAGGCAACGCGGCTGCCTTGCGCGCAGAAATGGCGCACCAGGCTTTCGCCGATGCCGCTGCCACCGCCGGTTATGAAGACGCTGCGGCCTTTGAGGCTGGGGTACGTGGCGTAGCCGCCGATTTCATCCATCGCGCGCGCCTCTCTAGTGGGAATGCCGGGGGATGCCGGCATCGCGCCGACCGACGAGAAAGTCGAAATCGCAGCCCTTGTCGGCCTGCAGGACGCGCTCGACATAGAGGCTCTGGTAGCCGCCTTCGGGCGGCGTCGGCGGCTGCCAGTTGTGTCGGCGGATAGCCAGTTCCTCGTCCGACACCAAAAGCTCCAGGCGCCGGCCGGCCACGTCCAGCTCGATGAGATCGCCATCGCGCACCAGCGCCAGCGCCCCGCCGGCCGCTGCTTCCGGTGCCACATGCAGCACCACGGTGCCGTAGGCGGTGCCGCTCATGCGCGCGTCCGAGATGCGCACCATGTCGGAGACGCCTTGCTTCAGCAGCTTGGCCGGCAGCGGCATGTTGCCGACCTCGGCCATCCCGGGGTAGCCACGCGGTCCGCAGTTCTTCAGCACCATCACTGAAGAGGCGTCGATATCCAGCTCCGGATCGTCGATGCGGGCGTAGTAGTGCTCGATGTTTTCGAAGACGATCGCCTTGCCGCGATGCTGCATCAGCTCGGGCGTTGCCGCCGACGGTTTGATGACCGCCCCGTTGGGCGCCAGATTGCCACGCAGGATCGAGATGCCGCCTTCCCTGGTCAGCGGGTCGCTCAGCGGGCGGATGACCTCGGTGTTGTAGTTGGGCGCGCCGTCGATCAACTCGCCAATGGTCTTGTTGCTGACGGTCATGGCGTCGCGATGAAGAAGCCCCACTTCATCAAGCGACGCCATGACCGCAGCCAGCCCCCCGGCATAGTAGAAATCTTCCATCAGGAACCGGCCCGATGGCATCAAATCGACAATGGTCGGAACGTCGCGGCCAAGGCGGTCCCAGTCATCGAGGCTGAGATCGACGCCTACACGGTTGGCGATGGCGATCAGGTGCAGCACTGCATTGGTCGAGCCGCCGATTGCGCCATTGACGCGAATAGCGTTCTCGAACGCTTGCCTGGTGAGAATCTGCGCGATCGTCACATCCTTGCGGACCAGCTCGACGATCTGGCGTCCGGCCATCTGGGCGAGCACGCCACGGCGTGAATCCACCGCCGGGATCGCGGCATTGTCCGGCATGCCGATGCCGAGCGCCTCCACCATGCTGGCCATGGTCGAAGCCGTGCCCATTGTCATGCAGCTGCCCGCCGACCGGCTCTGGCCCTGTTCGGCGGCCAGGAAATCGGCGACCGGCATGCGGCCGGCCTTCACCTCTTCGGCGAATTTCCAGACATGCGTGCCCGAGCCAATATCTTGTCCGCGGAACTTGCCGTTGAGCATCGGTCCGCCGGAAACGGTGATGGTCGGCAGATTGCATGATGCAGCACCCATGAGCAGCGCAGGCGTGGTCTTGTCGCAGCCGACCAGCAGGATGACGCCGTCGATAGGATTGCCGCGGATGGATTCCTCGACATCCATGCTGACCAGATTGCGAAACAGCATGGCGGTGGGGCGCATGTTGCTCTCGCCCAATGACATGACCGGAAATTCCAGCGGCAGGCCGCCGGCTTCATAGACGCCACGTTTGACGTGGTCGGCCAGGGCGCGCAGATGCGCGTTGCATGGTGTCAGTTCCGACCAGGTGTTGCAGATGCCGATCACCGGGCGGCCGTCGAAAGCGTCGGCGGGAATGCCTTGGTTCTTCATCCAGCTGCGGTGCATGAAGGCATTCTTGCCTTCGCCGCCGAACCAGGCCTCGGACCGCAGCTTGCGTTTGGTCTCGGTCACGAAGCCAGCTCCCGATTGGCGCGGCGCCTGTTGCGGTTCTCGACACTGCGGCGCACGTCTTCCTCGGCATCGTCGATGAGCACCAGCAGCGCCTTTTGCGCGCCGGCGGCATCGCGCGCGGCGATCTTCTCAGCCACTTCCCGGTGCAGCGGCAAAGAGTGGCGCTGTCCTTCCGGATTGTCGTTGGAGAGGCGGAAGCTCATCACCAGCGCGGTTTCGACCAGTGCAGCGAGCGAGCCGATCAGCTCGTTGCCCGTCATGCGCAGAATGGTCTGGTGGAAAAGCAGGTCAGGCTTGGCGAAGCGGTCGCCGTCGTCGACAACGGCTTCCATTTCGGCGAGCGCGGCGTTGATCTCGGCGATCTGCGCCGGCGTGGCGCGCTGCGCGGCGAGTGCGGCCGACATCGGCTCGATGGCCCGGCGCAGTTCGAACAGCGCCCGCACATCGTCGGCGCTGACACCTCTGGCGTAACGCCACGACAGGACGTCCGGGTCGAGGAAGTTCCAGTCGGAGCGGGGACGCACCCTTGTGCCGGTCTTCGGCCGCGATTCGACAAGCCCCTTGCCGGCCAGCACCTTGATCGCCTCGCGCAGCACCGTGCGGCTGACCCCCAGCATCTCGCTGGAATCGTCCGCATTGGGCAGTGCCTCGCCGGGCAGGAAATCGCCCTGCACGATGCGCAACCCGATCTGCTCGACAACCGTCGCATGCAGTGCCGTGGAGCCGCTGGAAACCGCGACGGCGACTCGCGAAGTCCGCGCCGTGCTAAAAGATTTCTTATTCTTCATACTATTCATATGATATGTCTTATAGCCGTGGCGATTGGAGTCAAGGGATGGGGACATGCCGATGACAAAGAATTCAGCAGCCGTTGTGGGGCAGCAACTGCTTTCGATCAGCGACGGCATTGCGACGGCGGAGATTGCTCCGGCCGCCGGCGGTGCGGTAGCGTCGTATCGCTGGCGGCAAGACGGCTCTGTCGTGGACTTGCTACGCCCGGCCGATCAGGCGGCGATCAGCCGCCGCGATGCCGGCGCCATGGCCTGCTTCCCGCTGGTTCCCTATTCCAATCGCATAAGGGGTGGTCGCTTCGCCTTCGCTGGTCGTACCGTCACACTGCCGACAAGCCCCGATGACCCGCATCATGAGCACGGCCATGGCTGGCGTCGGCCATGGACAGTCGGGCGACACGAACCCAGCGCTGTCGTCTTGCGCTATCGCCACGCCGCCGACTCCTGGCCATGGAGCTACGAGGCCGAGCAAGTCATCTCGCTGGCCGATGGCAGTCTGGGCATCACCATTTCGCTGCGCAATCTCTCGGACACGCCGATGCCGGCCGGGTTCGGCCTGCATCCTTATTTCCCATCGACGCCGTGGACGCATGTCCAGGCGCCGGTGTCCGGCATGTGGGAGACCGATGCGGACATCTTGCCAACCCGCCACGTCCTGCCGCCGGCCGGTGCCAACCCCACCACGGGCTTCGATGTGTCCGAGACGGACTTCGATACCGTCTTCACCGGATGGACGCGCCGGGCCCGGATTTGCTGGCCGGAACATGGACGGCAACTGGAGATCGAGGCCGAGATGCCGCTCGATTTCCTCGTACTCTACACGCCGCCCGGCGAGCCGCTCTTTTGCGCCGAGCCGGTCACCAACATCACCGATGCCTTCAACCGCGACGCGGGCATCGACACCGGCCGCATCGTGCTGGCGCCCGGCCAGATGCGATCCGCCAGTGTTCGCTTCACGCCCTCACAGGCGGCCTGACCGAAGTCGAACCGTCCAAAGGGGTCGGTTCAGAACGGATAATGCTGGCCCGGATCCTCGATCGTCACCCAGCGCAAATCGGTGAACTCGGCGATCGATGCCTTGCCGCCGAAACGGCCATAGCCCGAGCCCTTGACGCCGCCGAACGGCATTTGTGCCTCGTCGCCGACGGTTGGGCCATTGATATGGCAGATGCCGGCTTCGATGCGCGCGGCGACCGCCATGGCACGCTTGATGTCGCGGCTGAAGACGGCTGACGACAGGCCGTATTCGGTGTCGTTGGCGACACGCACGGCCTCGTCCTCGCCCTTGACCCGGATCACCGGCTTGACCGGCCCGAAGGATTCTTCGGCATAGACGCGCATGGCCGGCGTGACGTGGTCGAGCAATGTCGCTTCCACCACGGTGCCACTGCGCTTGCCGCCGGCCACGAGCCTGGCGCCCTTGGCGACGGCATCGGTGATGAGTTCCTCCATCTTGTCGGCCGCTTGGCTGCTGATCAGGGAGCCCAGTACGACATGGCCGCGTGGATCGCCCGCCGGCAGTTGCGACGCGCGTGCCGCGAGCTTGGAAACGAATTCATCGGCGACCTTTTCGTCGACGATCAGACGCTCGGTCGACATGCAGATCTGGCCCTGATGCATGAACGCGCCGAAGGTGGCGGCGTTGACGGCCGCGTCGATGTCGGCATCGTCCAGCACCAGCAACGGCGCCTTGCCGCCGAGTTCGAACAGCGCCGGCTTCAGGTGCCGTCCAGCGAGTTCGGCGATGATCCTGCCCACCTTGGTCGAGCCGGTGAAGTTGACGCGCTTGACTGCAGGATGCGCGACCAGCGCCTCGACAATGCCGGCGGCGTCCTTCGGATCGTTGGTGACGACATTGATGACGCCCTTCGGCAGGCCGGCCTCGACCAGCACCTGGCCGATCAGCCGGTGTGTGCCGGGGCACATTTCGGAAGCTTTCAGCACCACCGTGTTGCCGCAGACGATCGGCATGGCGATGGCGCGGGTGCCGAGAATGACCGGCGCATTCCACGGCGCGATGCCGAGGCACACGCCAGCCGGCTGGCGGATCGCCATGGCCAGCGTGCCCGGCTTGTCGGATGGGATGATCTCGCCCGAAATCTGCGTCGTCATCGCCGCCGCCTCGCGCAGCATGTTGGCCGCCAGCATGACGTTGAAGCCGGCCCACGGGCCGGTCGCGCCGGTCTCTTCCATCATCAGCTTGGTAAACTCGCCGACCTTCGAGGCCATGACGTCGGCCGCTTTGCTCAGCAAGGCGCGGCGCTCACCGGGCCCGGTCTTCGACCAGGCCGGAAAGGCGGCCGCTGCGGCCTCTACCGCGGCGTTGGCGTCAGCAATGCTGGCCGCGGCGGCGCGTGTCGCCAGCCTGCCGGTGAACGGGTCCATGCGCTCGTAGGACGCCGCACCTGAGGCAGCCCGTTCGTCGCCATCGATCAGAAGTCCGATGTCCATGACTGTCTCCATCCCTCTATTCTTGTTTGCCCATGATCTTTTCCGAAAACCGGTTCCCGCTTTTCAGGATCATGGTCTAGAATCCGAACATTTCGGCGTTGATCGATGCTTCGAGGCCACCATCGACCGGCACGTTGGCGCCGTTGATCCAGCGCGCGCCGTCCGAGCACAGGAACAAGACTACCGGTGCGATATCGCCCGCTGTGCCAGCCCGTCCGACCCTGGCAATGTCGCTGTCGACGCGGGCGTCGCCGAGCACGGTGCGGAACTGTTTGAGGATCGGTGTCTCGACCGGGCCAGGGCTTACCGCATTGACGCGGATGCCGCGGCGTTTGAACAGATCCTGGTGCGCCGCACGGAAGGTCCATAGCAGCAGCAGTTCCTTGGAGACGGGATAGCCTTCCTCGTTCCTGACTGCGTGGTCGCAGACCACCTCGGCGACATCGGGAAAACCTTCGATGCCGACCATCGAGGCGGCGCGATTGAGATGGGCGCGCCAGCCATAGCCGGCGATCGAGGCGACGTTGACGATGGCGCCGCCTTCGCGAAGTTTTGGCACAAGTCCTTCCGAAAGCGCCCGCAGCCCGAAGAAATTGACGGCCAGTGTCGCCGCCGCACCGGTGTTGCCGGAGAGGCCAGCGACATTGCAGAGTGCGTCGATACGCTGCGGCAGACGCGCGATGAGATCGTCGACACCAGCCTTGCTAGAGATGTCGGCCTTGACGAAGCTGCCAACCGCGGCAGCCGGCTCACGCACATCGACGCCGATCACATCGGCGCCGAGCTGGCCGGCGAGTTCCGTGGTGCGCGCCCCAATGCCGGAAGCGACGCCGGTGACAAGGATGGTCTTGCCGAAGAGCATGGTCATGCCTTTTCCTGATGCTTCGTGGTTTGTTGTGGCGTCGCGTCGTCATCTGCGGAGGCAGCTGCGAGCCTGACGCGATAACCGACCGGCAGCAGGCGAAGCCCAAAGCGCTCCTCGATCGTCCCCCACAGGCCGCGCGGCAGGAAAAGTGAGAAGACCACAGCCGTGGCGCCGAGCCCGACCAGGTACCAGACGCCGGTGCCGCCGAACCATGTCTCGATGAGGAAGAACACCAACGCGCCGAGAATAGCGCCCTCGAAAGTGCCGATGCCGCCAACCAGCACCATGAAGATCATGTAGGCGGTCCATTGCACGTTGAAGTAGGTCTTCGGCTGGAAGGTGATGGAGGTCGCCAGCCACAGCGCACCGGCAATGCCGATGCCGAAGGCAGCGAGCACGAACAGCAGCCGCTTGGTGCCGGTGACGCGCACGCCGACCGAGGCGGCGGCGTCCTCATTGTCCCGTATCGCGCGGATCGCGGCACCGGTGCTGCCGCGCAGCAGACCAAACAGGATGGCAAGCAGCGCGGTCATCGAGGCCAGCGCCAGCCAGTAGATCGTCGCTCGCCTCGTGCCGGCGTCGTAGACATTCAGCGAGATCAGCGAGGTGCCGGTTTCGCCCTGCACCAGCCGGTCGAGATTGACCAGCAGATGCGTCAGCGCGGCGATCACCCACATGCCGATGGCGAATTCGCCATTTCTCAGCCGCAGCATGACCAGCGAGAGCGGGATAGACACCACGCCAACGACAAGGCCCGAGGCGAACAGCGCCAGGAACGGGTTGAGGCCCGCATCGGCCAGCCGGATGGCGAAATAGGCGCCGAGCCCGAAGAACACCTGCTGGCCGACCGAGACCAGGCCGCCGAAGCCGGCCAGCGCATTCCACATCGCCGCCAGGATTACATAGATGAACAGTGCGGTCATGCGGTCGACCGCGCCGGCCGACAGGAACTGCGGCGCGATCGCCAGCAACGCGATGATGACGGCGACGGCCATCGCGGCGATCCGCGACGTCGCCGTGCCGCGCTCGATGACAGGCATGGTGGCGAGAGTGCTCATGACGTCTTCCCGAGGCGCAGCAGGCCGCGCAGGCCGAGGCCGGACGTGGACAGCCGCACAAAAAGGACGACGAGAAAGACAGCGTGGCCGCCGATCAGGAACCCCTGCGGATGCACTTGCGCGCCAAGCGTCTGCGCAAGCGCCAGCACGATGCCACCAATCAGCGTTCCCCACAGCGAACCGGCGCCACCGATCACCGCCGCCTCGAAAGCGAACAGCAATTGCGGCGCCCCGGCATAGGGATCGAAGGTGGCGCGCATGCCCAGGAACGCGCCGGCAAGACCGACCGTGACCATGGCGATGGCCGCGGCAATGGCGTTGGCGCGGCGGGCGTCGACACCGACCAGGCCGGCCGTATCGGGGTCTTCCGAGGTGGCGCGAATCGAGCGGCCAAGCCTGGTGTGCGTGAGGAACAATTGCAGCCCGCCGAGCAGGACAATTGCGGTGGCGAACATTATCACCGCGAGCTTGCCGACATATATGCTGCCTGGCCATTCCCAGGAATCATAGGACAGGCTGCCGATATAGGGCGCCAGCGAACGCGTGTCGGCGCCGAACTGCTCGAACAGCAGATTGTCGATGACGATGGCCAGGCCGAACGTCGTAAGGATCGGCAGCAGGGCTCCACCGCGCGCGCTGCGTTCGAGCAGGAAGCGCTGCAGCGCCCAGCCGATCGCCGCCATCAATGGCAGCACGATGAGCAGGCCGACAAAGGGCGAGACGTTGAATCGCGAGGCCAGCAACCACAGCGCATAGGCGGAAAACACGGCAAGGCTGCCATGGGCGAGGTTGATGATGCGCATCACCGAAAACATGAACGACAGGCCGCAGGCGATCAGCGCGTAGTAGCCGCCGAGTAGGATGCCCTGGATGATCTGGTTGCTCATGCGGGAACGCTCCCGGTGCTTTTCCGGGGCAGGCCGAAATAGGCCTTCGTCACCTCGTCGCGCGAAACCTCCTTGCTTGCTCCTTCGAGCGCGACACGCCCTTCGAGCATGCAGATCACCCTGTTGGATACAGCGAGCGCCCGGTTGAGGTCCTGTTCGACCAAGATGATCGTCGTGCCCGAAGCGATCAGCCCTTGCAACGCGGCGTAGACACGGTCGACGATCAGCGGCGACAGACCGAGCGAAACCTCGTCGAGCAGCAGCAGTTCCGGGTTGCTCATCAAGGCCCGGCCGATCGCCGTCGCCTGCTGCTCGCCGCCCGAAAGGTGGCCCGTCTTGGTATGGCGGCGCGGCTTGAGGTTGGGGAACATCTCGAGCACCTTGTCGACGCTCCAGTCGCCCGGCCGGCCGACGGTCCTGCCGAGCAGGAGGTTCTCCTCGACCGTCATCTGCACAAACAGTTTGCGTCCCTCCGGCACCAGCGCGATGCCCATGCCGACGCGCCTGTGCGACGGCACGCTGGTGAGATCGGCGCCGTCGAGCAGCACGCGGCCGGCGGCCGGCTGATGCGCCCCGGCGATGGCCCGGAGTAGCGTCGTCTTGCCGGCGCCATTGGCACCGACCAGCGCCAGCGTCTCGCCGCGTTCGACGGTCAAGCTCACGCCGCGCACCGCCTGCAGCAGGCCGTGCCGGACAACCAAGTTCTCGACCGACAGCAGGCTCATTTCGGGCCTCCGCCGAGATAGGCACGCACGACCTCGGGGTCGGCCATCACCGCTTGCGGCTCGCCATCGGCGATGATCTTGCCGGCATCCATGCAGATCAGCCGCTCGGCCACCTGCAGCAGGATATGCACGATGTGCTCGATCCAGACGATGCCGATCTTGCGCCGGCGCAATTCCTTGATCGTGTCGACAAGTTCGCCGGCTTCGCCATCGGTCAGTCCGCCGCCGATCTCATCGAGCAGCAGCAGCCTCGGTCTTGCGGCAAGCGCCCTTGCCAGTTCCAGCCGCTTGCGGTCGAGCAGCCCGAGCGTTTCGGCGCGCCGGTTGGCGACGCCCAGCATGCCGCACAGTTTCAGCGAGCCGAGCGCCTCTTCATAGGCCTCGTCGCGGCCGAGACCGGCGCCGTGC
The DNA here is from genome assembly GCF_056403835.1 of Mesorhizobium sp. P2_E6. NCBI lineage: Bacteria > Pseudomonadati > Pseudomonadota > Alphaproteobacteria > Hyphomicrobiales > Phyllobacteriaceae > Mesorhizobium > Mesorhizobium sp. P2_E6. The sequence goes on along the minus strand of NZ_JBFUEQ010000002.1, from coordinate 444,139 downwards.
GAGGCGGCGACGAAGACATTCTCGAAGGTGGTCATACCGCTGAACGGCTTTGGCACCTGGTGCGTGCGCACCAGGCCGAGCCGGCAGCGCTGCGTCGCCGGCAGTGCGGTCACATCGCCACCCCTGAAGCTGACAGTGCCCGAGCTTGGTGGAAAAGCTCCGGCAAGCACGCTGAGCAGCGTCGTCTTGCCTGCACCGTTCGGGCCGACAATGCCGACCGCCTCGTCGGCGGCCATGGTGAAGTCGACGGCATCCAGCACCACGAGTGCGCCGAAGCGCTTGTGGATAGCGGCGGCGGCGAGGATCGCCTGTTGTTGCGGATGGGTCACCAGGCGATCCTCGTCAGCGGTCCATCAGCCGTTGTAAGGCACAAGCTTGGCTTCGATGGGCACTTTCGGGTCCGTTGCATTCTCGGTCACGACATAGTCGAGCGGGAACTTGGCTCCTTCCTTGGCGGCCACCCATTGCGTGCCGATGATCGGGCCGGGCGAGACATTGGCCACCGGGCCGCTGGTGAAGTCGACCTTGCCGATCATCGTCTCGGTCTTGAGCTGGCTCAGCGCCTTGGCCACCGCGGCCTTGTCCTTGGCGTCGCTGCTTGCCTTCAGCGCTTCGAAGCCGGCGTCGAGCAGCGACATCGAGGCGCCAAGCTGCTGCGTCCACTGCTTGCCGCTCGCCGCCTCGTAGCCGTCGGCCAGCTCGGTTCCCGAAACGCCGGTCAGCGGCGACTTGTAGGGGAATGCCTTGTGCCAGTAGGCGGCACTCGAAATCTTCATGCCGAGATCGCCTAGCGCTTCGATATCCGAGGGGAACAACCCGGTCTTGGCGACCTGGCAGATCTTGATCTGCTTGATCAGCCCTTGCTGTGCCGCCTGTCGCCAGAACGCCGCGAAGTCCGGCGGGATCGGGAAGGAATTGAAGATCTCGACGCCTTCCTGTTTGAACAGCGCGATCTGCGAGGAATAGTCGGTGGTGCCGGTTTCATAGGCGCCGGGATCGACGATGGTGAACCCCTGCTTGGCCAGCAGTGGCGCCAGATTGGCGCGGATGGCGTTGCCGTCGGCGTCGTTCGGATACATGACGCCGACCTTTTTGTTGGTCTCGATCAGGTTCCACTGCGAGATGTAGGTCTTGAAGAACTCGCCGACGCCGAAGCCGAAATGATAGGTCCATTTGAACGGCGAGGGCGCGCCGGGCTTGGCGCCGCGGCCGAAGTACCAGGCCTCCCAAGGCATGACTGTCGACAGGCACGGCACCCCTGCGGCTTCGCAGGCGTCGGCCACCGGGTTGATCACCTCGGGCGTCGACACCGCCAGCATCAGGTCGATGGCCTGGTTGTTGATCAGGTCCTTGGCCAACTGGCCAGCGCGCGACGGGTCGGACTGCGTATCCTGGTCGAGGATTTCGACGTTGTACTTCTTGCCGCCCAGGTCGAGGCCGCCGGCCAGCGCCTTGCGGGCCAGGTCGAGCACGTAGCCGTCGGTCTGGCCGAAACCGGCGAGCGGCCCAGTGCGCGGACTGACGAAGCCGACCTTGAGCGTGTCGCCTGCTTGAGCAAAGGCGCCGCGGCCGCCAAGCGCGAGCGCCGTGCCGCCGGCAATCGATGTGGCGATGAACTGGCGTCGCGATAGGCCCGGAATTGTGGATCTGCTGCCAATGGCGTGGGTCATATTTTCCTCCCTCTGTGGCTCCTCCATCGTCACAGTGCACCACCGGTTTGGTTCGGTAAAATGATATTTTGCGGTGTTTCATTAACCCCTGGGTTAGGAAACTGCCCGGCCGAGACGACGTCCGGTTGGAATGTCCGAGACGTCAGCTGCATTGCCTTGCCGCTTCGCGGATGGTCTGCAGCAGGATGGAGAAGGCCGGCGAGGGCGCCGTGTCCGTCCGCATCGTCAGGCCGACCGGGCCCTTGGTTTCCTCGGTGTTGACCGGCAAGGCGACGAAGGCACCGCTGCCCAGTTCATTGGCAACGACGCCGGCCGAAATGATCCAGACGGCATTGCTCTGCCGCAGGAAGGCGCGACCGAACGAGTCCGAGACGGTTTCGATCTCGGTTGCCGGCGCGGTCATGCCGTTGGTGATGAACAGCCGGTCGACGAAGGGACGGATGACGGATTCCCGCGTCGGCATCAGCATCGGGAATTCGTCGAGGCGCGCGAACACGTCCCGCTCGGGATCAAGCAGCGGATGTCCCGCTCGCACCACGAACAGCACCTGTTCGGAGTAGAGGTGCTCGAAGAAGAAGCCGGTCATGTTCTCCGGCGCTGCCAGCCGCCCGACAACGAGATCGAGCGCGCCGGTGCGCAATTGTTCGAGCAGCACCGCGTTCTCGCCGGTGACGATCTTGATCGCCGCCCCGGTGCCCTCCTTGAGGAACAGGGTCATGGCAAGCGGCATCACCCGCGCCGACACCGTCGGCAGCGCGCCGATGCGGATCGGGTGCCGGTTGACCGCCCCATCCTGCCGAACGGAATCGACGCCTTGCTTGAGCGCCGTGATCGCCGTGCCGGCATGGCGAAGGAAGATCTCGCCGATGCGCGTCAGCCTGATGCCGCGGCCATCGCGTTCGACCACCGCGACGCCGAGCGCCTCTTCCAGTTCGCGCAACGTCTTGGTCACCGCCGGTGGGCTGACATGCAGCAAACCGGCCGCTCGCGCCACGCTTCCTTGCCGTGCAACTTCCAGGAATGCCTGCAGGTGACGGAACCGGATGCGGCTCTCGGACATGGATTTGATAACCCCTAAGTTAATGAAACGGCGCAAAATATCATTTTACCGAACCAAATGCCTTGTGCAATGTGGAGATGGAGGATCGAAATCGTGCCATTCGTCACCATTGGCGGCATCACGCTGCATCACCGTCACGTCAGGGCGAACGGCAGTGCGCGCCCGATCGTGTTCATCAATTCGCTCGGCACCGACTTCCGGATCTGGGACGAAATTGTCTCGGCTCTTGATGGGGAAATGCCCTTGCTGGTCTATGACAAGCGCGGCCACGGCCTGTCCGACATCGGCGACATCTGGTCGATCGACGATCATGTCGACGATCTCTCGGCGCTCCTCGATCATTTCGGGTTGGAGAAGGTCGTACTGTGCGGCCTGTCGGTGGGCGGCATGGTCGCGCAAGGCCTCTATGCCCGGCGACCCGAGATCATCGAGGCCATGATCCTATGCGACACGGCCCACAAGATCGGCACGACGGACAGCTGGAACACGCGCATCGCAACGGTCGAAAGCAAAGGGATCCAGGAGATTGCCGATGGTGTGCTCAAAGTGTGGTTCACCCCCAGCTTCCACGCAACGCGTTCAGCCGAGCTCGACGGCTACTGGAACATGCTGACCAGGCAGGCGCTCGCCGGCTATCTCGGGACATGCGCGGCCGTTCGCGACGCCGATTTCACCGAGGCCGCGCGCCGTATCTCCGTACCGACGCTTTGCATCGCCGGTGATCAGGACGGCTCGACGCCTCCCGATCTTGTCCGCTCGCTGGCCGCTCTCATTCCTGGCGCGCGCTTCGAGATCATCCGCGACGCCGGACATATTCCCTGTGTCGAACAGCCCGAAGCACTTGTCGCCCTGATCCGCCATTTTATCGCATCGCTTGCCCTTGGAGCCGAAACCCATGGATGAAGTCCCCGGCAACACCGCCAGATATCGCACGGGCCTTGGCGTACGGCGGTCCGTGCTCGGCGATCCGCATGTCGACCGGGCCGAGGTCGCCGCCACCGGTTTCGACCAGCCTTTCCAGGAGCTGATCACCGAGGCCGCCTGGGGGACGGTGTGGGCACGGCCGGGCTTCACCAAGCGCGAGCGCTCGATCGTCACGCTGGCGCTGCTGGCAGCACTCGGCCATGATGAGGAGGTCGCCATGCATGTGCGCGCCACCGCCAACACCGGTGCCTCGCGTGACGACATCTGCGAAGCGTTCCTGCATGTCGCCATCTATGCCGGCGTGCCGGCCGCCAACCGTGCCTTCAAGATCGCCAAGGACGTGTTTTCGGAAATGGACGGAGCCAAGAATGCCCGCTGAGTCCGGATCGAACCGGAGGCCCGAGACAGGCGCCTTCTTCCAGCGCGACCGGACATGGCATCCGCCGGCGCTGACGCCGAACTACAAGACTTCCGTACTGCGTTCGCCGCAGAAGGCACTGCTCGCCTTCGACAACACGCTTTCGGAGATTGCCGGCCCGCTCTTCGGTCACGCCATACTCGGCGAACTCGACGCCGACCTGATCCACAATTTCGCCAGACCCGGCGAGAGCGCCATCGGCGAGCGCATCATCGTCCATGGGCGGGTGCTCGACGAACGTGGCGTTGGCGTGCCCGGCGCACTGCTCGAATTCTGGCAGGCCAATGCCGGCGGCCGCTACCGCCACAAGAAGGACGGCTACCTGGCGCCGCTCGACCCGAACTTCGGCGGCTGCGGCCGCGCCATCACGAGTGAGGATGGCGGCTATGCCTTTCGCACCGTCAAGCCCGGTCCCTATCCCTGGCCGAACGGGCCGAACGACTGGCGGCCATCGCACATCCATTTTTCGGTCTTCGGCCATGGCTTCGCGCAACGGCTGATCACGCAGATGTATTTCGAGGGCGACCCGCTGATCTGGCACTGCCCCATCGCGCGCGGCATTCCCGACAAGGCAGCGATCGAAACGCTGATCGCTGCGCTCGACATGCAATCGACTATCCCCTTCGACGCGCGCGCCTACAAGTTCGACATCGTGCTGCGCGGGCGCCGCTCCTCGCTGTTCGAAAACAGGCTGGAGGGCAATTGATGGCCCAGTCGCTCGACCGGCTCAGGGAAAGCCCCTCGCAAACCGCGGGACCCTACGTCCATATCGGGCTGACGCCGAATTTCTGCGGCATCGGCGGCGTCTACCCGAGCGATCTTGGCGCCGCCATGGTCAATGATAAGACCAGGGGCGAGCGCATCGGCCTGCGCATCCGCGTGCTCGACGGCACCGGCACGCCGCTCAAGGACGCGCTGATCGAGATCTGGCAGGCGGATGCCGACGGGCTATACAATTCGCCGGCGGAACTGCGCGGCACGGCCGATCCGAACTTTTTCGGCTGGGGCCGCTGCCCGACAGACATGGACACCGGCCGGTGCACGTTCGACACCATCAAGCCGGGTCGCGTGCCTTTCGCCGATGGCCGCCTGATGGCGCCGCATATCACGCTCTGGATCGTCGCCCGTGGCATCAATCTCGGCCTGCACACACGGCTCTATTTTTCCGACGAGGAGAAGGCCAATGCGCAGGATCCGATCCTGGCGCGCATCGAGCACCGCATCCGCGTGCCGACGCTGATCGCCGAGCGCACCGGCGATATTTATGTCTTCGACGTCCATCTCCAGGGGGAGAAGGAAACGGTCTTCTTCGACAGCTAGGAGGCCCGCGCCATGACCGTTTCGCCCTTCGACCATCCATTGCTCTCCGCTCTTCTCGGCGACGAGGAAGCGAGCCGGCTTTTTTCCGTCGAGGCGGAAATCGAGGCGATGCTGGCCTTCGAGCGCGCGCTGGCGGAAGTGGAGGCGGAAAACGGACTGATCACGGGGGAGGCGGCAGCAGCCATCGTGGCTGTGCTCAGCACATTCCGGCCCGACACCGCCTTGCTGCGCGCCGGTGTCGCCAGGGACGGCGTCATCGTGCCGGAACTGGTGCGCCAGATCAGGGCGGCGGTCGGCGAACCGCATGGTGCCTCCGTTCATTTCGGCGCGACCAGTCAGGATGTCATCGACACCGGCCTGATGCTTCGGCTCAAATCCATCGTCGAACATCTTGGCCTGCTGTTGACCGAAACCGGCATGCGCCTCGCCTCGCTCGAAGAGCGTTTTGGGGGCAGGGCGCTGACCGGGATCACCCGCATGCAGAACGCTATTCCCATCCGGGTATCGAATCGCGTGGCAGCATGGCGGGCGCCGCTGCAACGACACCAGGAGAGGCTGGTGGAACAGTCGAGGCGCCTGTTGGTGGTGCAGTTCGGCGGCGCGGCCGGCACGCTGGAAAAGTTGGATGACAAGGGGCCGGCGGTGCGCGCGGCCCTCGCGGCAAAGCTTGGCCTTGCCGATGCGCCGCAATGGCATAGCCAGCGCGATTCGCTCGCCGATTTCGCCGGCTGGTTGTCGCTGGTGACGGGCAGCCTCGGCAAGTTTGGCCAGGACATCGCCTTGATGGCGCAAGGCGGCGCCGACATCGAAATCTCTGGCGGTGGCGGCTCGTCGGCCATGCCGCACAAGCAGAATCCGGTAAAGGCCGAGGCGCTGGTGGCGCTTGCCCGTTTCAACGCCACGCAGCTTTCCGGCATACATCAGGCGCTGGTGCATGAGCAGGAGCGCTCCGGTGCTGCCTGGACGCTGGAATGGCTGCTGCTGCCGCAGATGGTGGTGGCGACAGCCGCGTCGCTGCGCCTTACCGCCGAACTGGCCGGGCAGGTCGAAAGCCTGGGACGCTGATGCGCACGCAGATCCTCATTGTCGGGTCCGGACCGTCCGGCCTGCTGCTTGGCCAGCTTCTCGGCACGATCGGCATCGAGACGGTCATTCTGGAGCGCGCCAGCCGCGAGCATGTGCTCGGCCGCGTGCGCGCCGGTGTGCTCGAACAGGGTACCGTCGAGTTGCTGGAGGAAGCGGGTGCCGCGGCACGGCTGCACGCCGAAGGGCTGCCGCATTCCGGCATCTCGCTCGCCTTCGACGGACGTCTGCACCGCATCGACATCGAGGCGCTGACCGGCGGCAGGCATGTCACCGTCTACGGCCAGACCGAAGTGACGCATGATCTGATGGACAAGCGCGATGCGGCAGGACTGACCACGATCTACGAGGCGGCAAACGTCACGCTGCACGATTTCGACGGCAAGGCGCCTTTTACCACCTATGACAAGGACGGCGTCACCCATCGCATCGAGTGCGATTTTATTGCAGGCTGTGACGGCTATCACGGCGTCAGCCGCAAATCGGTGCCTGAGCGCGCGCTGAAGACCTTCGAGCGCCACTATCCGTTCGGTTGGCTCGGCGTGCTGGCCGAAGTGCCGCCGGCCGACCACGAACTGGTCTACGCCAACCATGAGCGGGGTTTTGCGCTGTGCTCGATGCGCTCGACGCATCGCAGCCGCTACTATGTCCAGTGCCCCGAGGGCGACCGCGTCGAGGCGTGGTCGGACGACCGCTTCTGGGACGAGTTGCGCCGCCGCCTGCCGGAGCAGACGGCGGCAAGCGTCGTCACCGGCCCATCCTTCGAGAAGTCGATCGCGCCGCTGCGCTCCTTCGTTGCCGAGCCGCTGCGTTTCGGCCGGCTGTTCCTGGTCGGGGACGCCGCCCACATTGTGCCGCCGACCGGCGCCAAGGGCCTCAATCTCGCCGCCAGCGATGTACGCTACTTGTTTGCCGGTTTGCGCGACTTCTACCGTGACAAATCGATGGCCGGCATCGATGCCTATTCAGGCAAGGCGCTGGCACGGGTCTGGAAGGCGGTGCGCTTTTCCTGGTGGATGACGACGATCCTGCACCGCTTTCCCGACACCGGCGATTTCGGTCAGCGCATCCAGGAGGCCGAGCTCGACTACCTCGTACACTCGCGTGCAGCGTCGACTGCGCTCGCCGAGAACTATGTGGGCCTGCCTTACTAGTTTTTCGTATAGTCAGGCCCAAACCGTGTCGGCAGGCCGTCGGCGAGTTTCAACCAAGGGAGCTTCTCCTCAAAAGCGACATGCAGTGTGGGTGCAAATTTTTCCGGCTCCTCCATCGCTGCGGCAAAAAAATGCATTACACCGGACATGTTCTTTGAGCGGAAGGACAGCGGCGAGCCACATTCATCGCAAAATGTTCTTTCCACACCGGGAGAAGAGTTGAATACCTTCGGTGGCTTGCCCAGCCATCGCCATTGGCTGTCCAAGACGCCAATGTAGGTGGTCATCGGCGCAGAACATTGGCGCCGACAACTTTCACAATGACAGCTCACGCATGCTTGTGCCGGGCCATCGACTTCGAAAGCAATAGCGCCACATAAGCAATGACCGCGCATGCAAATTCTCCTTGAGTCAACTGACCTGACCAATAATTTGTACCGGGAGCAGTAAGAGAGTCGCCATGAGATACGCCGAGCTGGCGCTCAATTGCGACATTCGGCGCTAGTGATTGTTCTCGCGTGCGCGGGGAGTTGTTTTGGCCTTGGCGGCCATCAGATTGGCGCTTCGCCTTTATGAGTCCGCGGCCTGATGCATGTCGCCCAAAAGTGGTCCCGGTCTTGGGACAACGACATGCATAAAACATAGCCTCAAAGCGCGGCGCGCTATATGGGCCGCATCGCCGGCGATCTTCATTCAGCGTCTTTTTGCCTGGCAAGATCCGACAGCATCGGCCGCTGCCCCTTGAGGATCTTGACCTCGGCCTCGGGCAAGGTGAACCAGCCGGCCCTGTCGACTTCCGGGAATTCCTTCATTGATCCCGACCTTGGCGGCCATTCCATGGTGAAGGTGTTGCTCCTGATGGCTGCCACATCGATGTCGATACGCGCCTCGACGGACCACGCCATGACGATCTTTCCACCCGGCTGCCTGTAGTCGCCGAGCCGCGTGAAGGGACCATCGATCTTGATGCCGAGCTCTTCCTCGGTCTCGCGTCGCGCCGCCGACAACTCGTCCTCGTTCTCATCGACGAGGCCCTTCGGTATCGACCACGCACCATCGTCCTTCTTCGCCCAGAACGGTCCGCCCGGATGAACCAGAAGCACCCTGAGATCGCCCCTGTTTCGACTGTGGATCAGCAGCCCCGCACTACGTTTTGCCATTTTTTAATGTCCGTTTGTAAAGCTGGTTGTGAAGGCGGCGGTCCACCGATTCCCCTGGATCATGGGCGCCGACCTTGCGCCGAATGATTGCGACGCTATGTCAGGTGCGACTGCATTGCTCCTCACCCGCTAGTCCGGCAATCTGACCATGGCTTATTTGGCGGCTCGAAGGCTAGATGAGGCGTGACGATGCAACTCGGTCTTATTGGCTACTACAGCGACTTCGTGGTGTATCCGCTGGTGATCGCCGTGCTGGCAGTGGCCGGGTTGATCGAGGCCGGCGAAGACAATGCGCCGGGCTGGATAGTCACTGTCGTCGCCTGCCTCTTGCTCTGGACGTTGACCGAATACGTCCTGCACAGGTTCGTCCTGCACCGCATCCCCTACATCAAGGACCTGCATGATCGTCACCATGTCGAAGAGCGCAGTTCGGTGGGCACGCCGACCTGGCTCAGTCTGGGAGTGCATGCGCTGGTCGCGTTTTTCCCGGTCTGGATGATTTCAGGTTTCGCCGCCGCAAGCGCGGTAAGTTGCGGACTGATGCTGGGCTACCTCTGGTACATCAGCGTCCATCACATGATCCATCATTGGCACCCCTCCCATCCGAGTTATCTCTACACACTCAAGCGCCGTCACGCCGTGCATCATCATGTCGACGAAACGGTCAATTTCGGTGTCACGTCCATATTCTGGGATCGTGTTTTCGGCACGGCGCGGCTCTGAAGCCAGGGGCACGTGCCTCGGTCGTTCAACGCCTTTTTGCGCGACCGCCTAGGGATTTGGCTCCGCGAGGTCCGCTCTGAACCGGCGTGTTGCTCTGGTTTTCGTCGGACAGTTTCCGCCAGCGGGCAAGACGCTCCGGATCGAGCGTGCCTGCCTTCAAGGCAGCCTGCACCGCGCAGCCCGGTTCATGCACGTGTGTGCAGTCGCGGAACTTGCAGAGCGGCGCGAGCTCGGTGATTTCGGCAAACAGCGTGTCGATGCCGTAGGCGACGTCGCTGACCTGCAGCGTCCGCATTCCCGGCGTGTCGATCACCCAGCCGCCACCGGCAATGGCGTGTAGCGACCGCGACGTGGTGGTGTGGCGGCCCTTGGCGTCGTGTTCGCGGATGTCTCCGGTCTGTTGCGGCAAGCGCTGGGCCGATCCGGCCAGCGTGTTGACCAGCGTCGATTTGCCGACGCCGGAGGAACCGACCAGCGCGACCGTCTGGCCGGCACCGCACCAGGCGACGAGCGCGGTTGCCGCATCCGATGTGCGCGGGTTCAGCGTCACCACCGCCAGGCCGCGCTGCAGCGCGGCAGCCTGCCGCTGATACGCCTCGGCGTCGGCGGCGGTATCGGCCTTGGTCAACAGGATCACCGGCGTCGTTCCGGCCTCGTTGGCCAGCGCCAGATAGCGCTCGAGCCGGGCTGGATTGAAGTCGGCATTGCATGAGGTGACGATGAACAGCGTGTCGACGTTGGCCGCTGCCAGCTGCGGCACCCTGCCGCCCTGGGTGCGGCGTTCCAGCACCGTCTTGCGGGTCAGGCGGCGCTGCACAAGCCGGTCATGCGCGTCGACGAGCACCCAGTCGCCGACGGCATAGTCGCCGGTGTTCGCCTGCGCCGGCAGCGTGAGATCGATTGGCCCTGCCTGGGACAGGCCGGTCAGGCGGTCGCGATGGACCGTGGCGATCCGCGCAGGGACGAGATTGGCTTCGCCGGGCTCGAGCTGGTCGCCGAAAAAATCCGTCCAGCCCAGGCTGGCGAGAGATGGCATGGAGGGATCCGTCACGGCTTTGACCGGGGGTACGGCGTCGCAGACATCGGACAGGATCCCTGGCAGGTGGGGCGTGAACGGGGCGGGGGCGATTGCCCTGCCGTGTATGGGCGGCACGGCGGCATTTGGCAAGGCGGGCCTTGCCGATGGCCCGCGCGGCAAGCATCTAGTCGGAACCTATCCCGTCACACGGCGATCTGGGATCCCGCCGCACGACGGGAGGCTTCGTTCTGATCGAGGAATGTCATTTTTCATATCGTCAACAAATAAATTGACGCTCGTAATGTTTTTGCGCTGTACTGGAAACTGTGAAAATTGACTGAATAAGTTCGGCCAAGCATTGCCGCCCTCGGACAACGGCCGCATGACTGGTGACGGGCGGATCGTTCCGATCGGCGGGTGTGGGCAAGAGGGACCTGACGTTCGATGGCGGAGAAGACGCACCGCACGATGGATGATTTTGCCCGGGCATGTGGCGTGTCCCGGCCGACGCTGTCGAAATATTTTGACGATCCGGCGAGCGTGAAGCCGGCCACGCGGGCGCGCATCGAAGCCGCGTTGCGTTCCTCGGACTATCAGCCGAACCTTTTCGCCCGCAATCTCAACCGCAAGCGCACCCGCAACATCGGCATCGTCGTACCGACGATCACGGATCCGTTCTATGCCGAGATGGTCAGCCGCATCGAATTTCGCTGCCGCGACGAGGGCTATTGGCCGATCGTCATTTCTTCGCATGGCTCGCAGAAGCTGGAGGCGGAGTCGGTCAGGACGCTGCTGTCACTGAAGGTCGCCGGCGCGATCATCGCGCCGCTCGGCCTGGCCTCCGATCGGAGTGTTTTCGACAAGTTGGGGCAGGACATTCCGATCGTCTATTTCGACACCTATATCGAGGGTGACACGCCCTTCGTCGGTAACGACAACCACCAGAGCACGTCGACCATGGTCGACTATCTCAACCGGTCCGGAGAACCGCCTGTCTATGTCGACATTCCGCATGTCAACCACAATTCGGGAGAGCGGCTGCAAAGCTACATCGCGACGATGAAAGTCGCCGGTTTGGAACCGGTCGTCATCGACGCGGCGCGCGACTACACCTGGGACTTCGAGCGCATCGGCCATGAATGGATGGAAAAGACACTCGATGTTGGCGGTCTGCCCGGCCGCACCATCCTGTGTGCGAACGATCGTCTCGCCTTCGGCGTGATGGCGGCCGCGTTCTCGCGCGGACTGAAGATCGGCCGCAGACCTGACTGCGATCTGCGCGTTGCCGCGCATGACGATCATCCGCTGAGCCGCTACACCTGTCCGGCGCTAACCACCATGGCACAGGATTTCGCCGCCATGGCCGGCCGCAGCGTCGAGATCCTGCTGGCCCTGCTGGACGAGGCCGAACCGCCCAAGCAGGGCATGGCACAGAGGGTCAAGCTCGGCGCGACCCTGGTGATGCGTCAGTCGGCCTGAGCGGCGGGCGTCGGCGAATCGTTCTCGAACTGGCGCCAGGCCGCCACCGCCTCGGCCACCGTTTGCCGCGCGGCGGGGATATGGCGTCCCATCGAGACGAAGCCGTGGATCTTGCCCGGCCATTGCCGCAGGACCAGTGGGACACCTGCGGCTTGCAGGCGTTCGGCATAGGCTTCGCCTTCGTCGGCAAGGATGTCGCAGCCGGCAAGTGCGACGAAAGCCGGCGCGACGCCTGTGAGATCTGGCGCCAGCAAGGGCGAGACGCGCCAGTCCAGGATGTCGTCAGGCGTTCGCACATAGTGGTCGCGGAACCATGCCATGGTGGTTGCCGTCAGCCCGAAGCCGTCGCCGAAACGCCGGTAGCTGTCGGCCATCTGCCGCGCATCGGTGTTTGGATAGATCAGGATCTGCGCGGCGAGGGATGGCGCCAGCCCATCGCGAGAAAGCAGCGCCAGCACGGCGGCGAGATTGCCGCCGGCGCTGTCGCCGGCAACGCCGATGCGGGATGGGTCGATGCCCAGAGCGGCGGCGTTCTGCGTCATGAAACGCAGTGTTGCCAGGCAATCCTCCAGCCCGGCGGGAAATTTGTGGTCTGGTGCCAGGCGATAGTCGGGACAGACAATGACGGCGCCGCCGAGATTGGCCAGCCAGCGGCAGATCTCGTCATGCGAATCGAGATTGCCGACGACCCAACCGCCGCCATACAGGTAGAGCAGCGCCGGCGCCCCGCTTTGTGGTGCGCCGAGGCCGCGATGGATGCGGACCGAGATAGGGCCGTTCGGCCCTTCGATCCGCTTTTCCAAGGTCGCAGCGACCGGTTCGCGCTCGCCCTGCAGTGTCGGGAACGAAGCGTTGTAGGCGGCCCGCGCCGCCGCCACGTCCCCATTCTCGAACGGCTCTCCGCCAGCCGCGCGGCCGATTTCGAGGACGTGCAGTGCATCGGGGTCGAGTGTCATCGTCATATCCTCAGGCAAGCAGGTCGCTTGCCTCTTCTTCGGTCAGCAGAGACGGCTGAGTGACGTCGCCCGCGACCATCACCGAGCCCTGGCCCTCGCCGGAACGCAGGATCGCCTCCATGATCTCAAGCACATGCAGCGCGAGGTTGCCGGAGGCGCGTGGCGTGTTACCAGTTTGAAGCGAACGGGCCAGATCGGCGACGCCGAGCATGCGGTAATTGGCGCGGTCGGGCGCCGCATAGGGCCAGTTGCGGGCGCCGTAGAGGTCGCCTTCGCTGGCAAAGTCCTTCCAGTCGGCGCCGCGCTCGGACAGCGACACGGTGCCGCCGAAAGTGTCGGGGTCGGGCAGGCGCAGCGAGCCCTCCGTGCCGTGCAGCTCGATCGGATGGTTGGAGTGGCGAAAGACGTCCCACGAGGCGCCGAAGGTGACCGTCGCACCGGAGCGGAATTCAAGCAGCGATAGCACGTTGGTCGGCGTGCCGACCTTGAATGTGGTGTTCTTGAACGGTCCGTCGGCGGTGATCAGCCTTTCCTCCTGACCGCGCGTCGCCATTGCCATGACACGCTCGACCGGGCCAAGCAGGTTGACCAGCATGGTCAGATAATAGGGGCCCATGTCGAACACCGGGCCGCCGCCAGGCTGGTAGTAGAATTGCGGGTTGGGGTGCCAGTGCTCCATGCCGCGGCCCATCATGAAGGCGGTGCCGGTGACCGGACGGCCGATGGCGCCGGCGTCCATCAGCCGGCGCGCGCGGCGTCCGGCAGCGCCGAGGAAGGTGTCGGGCGCCGAGCCAAGCAGCAGGCCGCGCGACTTCGCCTCGCTGACTAGCCGTTGTCCGTCGGCGGCCGAGGTGGCAAGCGGCTTTTCGGTGAAGACGTGCTTGCCGGCCGAAAGGGCCGACATGGTGACGTCGAAATGCACGGCGGGAATGGTGAGGTTGAGAACCAGGCCGATTTCGGGATCGGCAAGCAGGGCATCGACGCCCATCGCCCTGATGCCGTATTCGCGGGCCCGCAGGGCGGCCGCGTCCGCCGAGATGTCGGCGCAGGCCTTCAACTCCACGCCTGCAAAAAGTGCTGCGTTGCGCATGTAGGTCATGGCGATGTTGCCGCAACCTATGACCCCTACACCAAGCTTTTCCATCATTCCTCCAGTCGGCGTCCGTCCGTCAGGATCGGCGATTCTTCGTTCACGTGGCCATCCTTCGCCCACGTCATAAGCATATTGATGCACCATTATGCAGTTTAAATCTTGACGCGCGACAATTTTTTATGAATCATGTGCGAAGTTGGACGGGCGGGAGTGGCTGCCGTCAACTCTGGGAGGACTACAAATGGACGAGTCAAGGAAGGGGCCGCGCAGCGGTTCCAAGTCGATTGGGCATGTCACCATCGCCGATCGCCGGCAATTTCTCATCGGTTCCGCCGGCCTTCTCGGCGCGGCGGCTTTCGGGGTAGGGACGTCGCTCGGCATTGGCCGGGCTCGCGCCCAGAGCCGGGCCGAGATCAGCTTCGCCAGCGCCGCCTTCTTCGGCAAGGAGACCTTTGGCGACCTGATCAAGGCCTTCAACGAATCGCAGGACCGCATCCTGGTCAAGAACATCGAACTGCCGCCCCCGAGCTCCTCGACCGAGGTCTACCAGGGCCTCGTGCAGCAGCTCGCCCGCCGCACCGGCACGCCCGATGTCTTCAGCCAGGACGTGATCTGGATCGCCGGCTTTGCCGCCGCCGGATGGGCGCTGCCGCTGGACGAGTATTTCCCGGCCGACAAGCGCAGCGCCTACTTCACTGGGACCCTCGATGCCTGTACCTATGGCGGCAAGCTCACCGCCCTTCCCTGGTTCATGGATTCGGGCATGTTCTATTACCGCAAGGACGTGCTGGAAAAGCATGGCGGCAAGGTGCCGGAAAGCTGGGCCGACATGGCGACCATTGCCGCCGCCGCGCAGAAGGCCGGCGACATCGATTACGGCTATCTCTGGCAGGGCAAACAGGCCGAGGTGCTGGTCTGCGACGCGGTCGAGATCATCACCTCCAACAACGGCGCCATCCTGGCGCCTGACGGCAAGTCGTCGCTGATCAACCAGAAGGGCGCGGTAGAGGCGATCCAGTTCCTGCACGACACCCTCGCCACCAACAAGATCAGCCCGAAGGACGTGCTGTCCTGGGACGAGGAACCGTCGCGTCAGCCCTTTACCTCGGGCAAGGCGATGTTCATGCGCAACTGGTCGTATGTCTACCCGATTGCCCAGGACGCCAAGGCTTCCCAGGTGGTCGACAAGGTCGGCGTCGCGCCGCTGCCGTCGTTCCCCGGCGGCAAGAGCTCGGCCTGCCTCGGCGGCTACCAGCTCGGCGTCAATGCCAACTCGAAGCAGCGCGAAGCCGCGATCGAGCTCTTGACCTGGCTGTCGTCGACCGAGGTCCAGCACCGCATCGCGCTGAACTTCGGCCTCGCACCGACGCGGCCGGCGCTGTTCCAGGACGCACAGATCAAGAAGGAACAGCCGTTCATGGCCAGCCTGGAGAAAGTCTTCACCGGCGCCACGGCGCGGCCGATCACGCCTGAATACGCGAAAGTGACGCTTGCCTTGCAGTCCGGCATCTCCAAGGCGCTGGTCTCCGGTAATGTCCAGGCCGAGATGGACGCGACGGCGGCGCAAATCGACAAGATCGTAGGCTGAACCAATGTCCGCGGCGGCCACCATTCCCAGTGTCGGCCGGCCGCGGCGTCTCGGCAAGGCGCTTCCGGGCGCCTTGTGGGCCTTGCTCCTGCTGACGCCGGCCTTCGTGTCGCTGGCGTCGGTCTCCTTCTACCCGATCGTCAACGGGCTCTACCTGTCGCTCACCAACACCTCGCTGATCACGCAGGAACAGGATTTCACCGGCTTCTCCAACTATGTCGAGCTGTGGGGCGACCCGCAGTTCTGGAATGCGTGGTGGCACACGATCTGGTTCACCACCGCTTCGACCGTGCTGGAGACGGTGATCGGGCTCGGCATGGCGCTCATCCTGTGCGAAGCCTTCAAGGGGCGGGGGCTCGTCCGCGCGGCCATGCTAGTGCCGTGGGCGATGCCCACCGTCGTCACCTCCAAGATGTTCGGCTGGCTGTTCGACGGCCAGAACGGCATCATCAACTACATCCTCCTGCATGCCGGGCTGATCGACCAGAACATCAACTGGTACGGCTCCACCGACACGGCGATGATCACCATCATCATCGCCGATGTCTGGAAGACGACGCCGTTCATGGCGCTGCTGCTTCTGACCGGGTTGCAGACCGTGCCCAATTCGCTGATCGAGGCGGCGCGCATGGATGGCGCCAAGGGTTGGATCACCTTCTGGTACATCCGCCTGCCGCTGTTGATGCCGACCTTGCTGATCGCCGGCCTGTTCCGCGCGCTCGACGCCTTCCGCGTCTTTGACCTCGTCTACGTGCTGACCGGCGGTGGCCCGGCCGATTCGACTGAAACGCTGTCGACGCTGTCCTACAAGGTGCTCTTTTCGACGCTGCAGTTCGGCTACGGCTCGGCCGTCTCGACGGCGATGTTCGTCACCGAGGGCATCATCGCGCTGGTGTTCTGCCTGTACCTCGTCCGCCAGATCAGGAGAGCGCAGTGAACGACACGCGCTCGCCGCTGCAGACCTTCGCCATCTATCTCGGCGCCTTGCTGATCCTCGTCTGGTCGGGCGGTCCGTTCATCTGGCAGTTCTCGACCTCGTTCCAGCTTGACAAGGCGCTGACGTCAGGCTCGCCGTCGCTGATCCCGGATCCCTTCACGCTGGAGCACTACTACAACGCCTTTGTCGAGAAGCAGCTTCACCGCTACGTCTGGAACTCGCTGGTGGTCTCCCTGGCGACGACGTTCCTCTGCCTGTTCGTCGGCTCGCTGGCCGCCTTCGCGCTGTCGCGGCTCAACATCAAGGGCCGCTTCGGCATTCTGATGGTCATCCTTTCTGTGTCGATGTTCCCGCAGATCGCGCTGGTCGGCCCGCTCTATCTGGTCGCCACCAATCTCGGCCTGCTCGACACCTACACGGCGCTGATCATCACCTACCTGGCACTCGGCCTGCCGCTGGTGACCTGGGTGTTGTTCGGCTATTTCGAGACGCTGCCGCGCGAGATCGACGAGGCGGCGCGCATGGACGGCGTCAGCGTGCCCGGCCTGCTCTGGCGCATTATCCTGCCGATGTCGCTGCCGAGCCTGGTGACCACCGGCCTGCTCGCCTTCATCACCGCGTGGAACGAATTCCTGTTCGCGCTCGCCTTCACCTCCAACATCGACCGGCAGACGATACCGGTCGGCATCGCCAACTTCACCAACCTCTATTACGTCCCCTGGGGAGACATCGCCGCGGCCTCCGCCGTGGTGACCGTGCCCTTGATCCTCCTGGTGCTGTTCTTCCAGCGCCACATCATCGAAGGACTGACCCAGGGCGGCGTCAAGGAATGAATGACATGACGACGACGAAGCTCAAGGTCGGCTGCCAGACCTTCACCTGGGAAATGCTGGGCAAGGGCTGGACTGGCGGTCCCGACGATCTGTTGAAGGCGATAGAAGACGGCGGCTACGCCGGCATCGAGATCACCGACACCATGATCGGCCGCTATGCCGACAGCCCGGCCGAATTCGCTGCTGCGCTCGATGCCCGAGGCCTCTCCCTCGTCTCCTTTGCCTTTGGCTCGAAGAGCGGTTTCACGTTGAAAGAGGCGCTGGAAAGCGACCTCGAAGCCGCCCGGCGCTGGACAGGGTTTGCCGCGAACTTTCCCGGCGCACTGGTCTCAATCGGCTCGGCGACGGTCGTCTCCGACGGTCCGCGCGAAGATAAGTCCGCCATATCGGCCGAATTCTACAATCGCGCCGCCGAGATCGGCCGCAAGGCCGGTGTGGATGTCGCGCTGCATCCGAGTTCGCACCACAACACGCTGCTCTTCGACCGCGCCGACTACGACACGATCTTTGCCTTGCTCGACCCCGACCTGGTCGGTTGGGTGCCGGATACCGGCCATATCCTGCGCGGCCACAAGGACATGCTGGATACGCTGCGCACCTTCCGCGACCGCATCCGCTACATCCATCTCAAGGACGTCGACGCCAAGGGCAACTGGGCCATGCTCGGCCAAGGCGTCTGCGACACCCCGGCGGTCATCGAGATCGCCGGCACCGCACCGCGTTTCACCGGCTGGCTGGTGCTCGAAGAGGAATCCGACACCGCCGCCGCCGACCCCGCCGGCGCGGTCAAGACCAACCGCCAAACAATGCGCAGCTACGGCGCCTGAAGAACGAGACGATGATTAAGAAACAGGACAGACGCCTCAGGGTCGGCGTGCTCGGTTGCGGCCCCATCGCGCAGTTTGCGCATCTGCAATCCTGCGCCAAGGCCAGCAATGCTGATCTCTACGCCATCTGCGACGCGGCACCCGACCTCCTCGCCCGCATGGGTGCCACCTACGAACCGCGGAAAATGTATGCCGACTATGACGCGATGCTCGCCGATCCCGAACTGGAAGCGGTGATCGTCGCCACCTCCGACGCCTACCATGTGCCGATGTCGATCAAGGCGCTCGATGCCGGCAAGCATGTGCTGTGCGAAAAGCCGATCGGCACCTCGGTGGAAGAGGGCGAGGCGCTGGCCGAGGCGGTCAGGCGCTCCGGCAAGGTCCTGCAGGTCGGCCACATGAAGCGCTTCGATCCCGCGCTGGAGGCGGCGCGCGATTTCGTCCGCGACGAGATCGGCGAGGTGCTGGCGCTGAAGGCCTGGTACTGCGATTCCACCCATCGCTACACCAACACCGATGCCATCCAGCCGCTGCCCGTCACCAGCAAACTGGCGAGGAAACCGAGCGGCAATCCGAAGGCTGATCTCAGGCAGTATTTCATGCTGGCGCACGGCTCGCATCTCGTCGACACGGCGCGCTTCCTGTGCGGCGATATCGTCGCCGTGCGCGCCCGCCTCAACGAGCGTTTCGGCGCCTATTGCTGGTTCGTCGAGACCGAATTCGCCAGCGGCGCGCTCGGCCATCTCGATCTCACCGTTGCCGTGCGGATGGATTGGCACGAAGGTTTCCAGCTCTATGGCGAGAACGGCTCTGTCATCGCCAAGACCTTCAACCCCTGGTACTTCCGCGCCAGCGAGGTCGAGATCTTTCACGAGAAGTCGGCCACCGCCCACAAGCCGCTCGGCGCTGACGGCCATTTCTTCCGGCGCCAACTGGAAGCTCTTGCCGAAACGGTGCTGGACGGCGCGCCGATGCGCGGCGCCAATGTCGAGGACGGCATCGCGTCGATCCGCGCCATGGTCGCCATCGCGCGCTCGGTGGTATCAGGTGAGCGGGTCGAGCTCGCCTCGGTTTCGGAGGCGGTGTGATGCGTCTCGGCATTTTCGCCAAGACCTTTCCAGGCGCCGAGCCAGCCGCCGTGCTGGCGGCCGTGCGGCACGCTGGCTATGAGACCACGCAGTTCAACCTCGCCTGCGCCGGCCTGCCGTCAATGCCGGATGCCGTGCCGGCGGACGCCATCGCGGCGATCCGCGCCGCCGCGCAATCGAGCGGTGTTTCGCTCGCGGCACTTTCGGGCACCTACAACATGGCGCATCCCGACAAGGCCGTCCGCGACGATGGCCTCAAGCGCCTTGCCGTCGTCATCGAGGCTGCTGCTGCCCTGGGCATTCCCCTGGTCACGCTCTGCACCGGCTCGCGCAACGCCGCCGACCAATGGGCGTACCATCCCGACAATGCCGATCCGGCGGCCTGGTCCGACATGGCCACCGAGATGGCGAAGGCGCTGGCGCTGGCAGAAGCCGCCGGCGTCGATCTCGGCATCGAGCCCGAGCAGGCCAACATCGTCACCTCGGCGAAGGATGCCACCACGCTGATCGCCGAGATGGGATCGAAGCGCCTGAAGATCGTGCTTGATCCGGCAAACCTGTTCGAACATGCGACGCCCGGCGAAGCGCGTACCATTGTCGCCGCCGCGATCGGCGAAGCGGCCGGCCACATTGCCATGGCGCACGCCAAGGACCGCTATGGTGACGGCCGTTTTGCCAGCGCCGGCCAAGGCATCGTCGACTTCCCGGATTTCATCGCGCGGCTGAAGGCGGTGGGCTTCGACGGGGCGCTCGTCACCCACGGGCTGTCCGCCGGCGAAGCCCCCGGCGTCGCGGCCTTCCTGCGGAGGCTCCTCTGATGGACACCGCGCCGACGGTCATGCTTCGCGACGATGCGGCGCTTTGTGTCTTCGATACCGGGCGGGGGTTTCCGGTCATCTTCCAGCATGGTCTCGGCGGTGATGCGGCGCAGGTGGCGCAGAATTTTCCCGACAGTCGGTCATACCGCCGGCTGACCGTCGAATGCCGCGCACACGGCGGCTCAGGCGCCGGCTCCAGGCGGCCCTTTTCGATCGCCATGTTTGCCGACGATGTGCTGGCCGCCGCCGACGCGGCCGGGCTCGACCGCTTCGTCGCCGGCGGCGTCTCGATGGGCGCGGCGATCGCGCTCAGGCTTGCAAGCCATCACGCGGACCGTGTCCTGGGTTTGGTGCTGGTGCGCCCTGCCTGGGTCTTCGATGCGGCGCCGCAGAACATGCGGCCCTTTTCGGAGGTGGCGAAGCTCATCCGCGATCGCCCGCTGGAGGACGCGCGCAACGCCTTCGCGGCCTCCGCGACAGCGGCCCGGTTTCGCAGCGAAGCACCGGACAATCTTGCTTCCCTGCTGGGTTTCTTCGAGCGCGAAAATGCGGCTGTCTTCGTCGAGGTGATGCAGGCGATCGCCAACGATGGGCCTGGCGTCACGCGGCCGGCTGCCGGCAATCTCGCTATCCCCACGCTGGTCATCGGCAGCGGCGTCGATCTCATCCATCCGCTGGCGACCGCCCGCTTCCTCGCCGACGCCATCCCAAACGCCGCCTTTGCCGAGGTGACGCCGAAGGCCACCGACAAGGATCGTCATTTCGCCGAGGTCCGCGCCGCTATCGCGGGCTTCCTCGAGGATCGTTTCAACAACCAGGACCAGTCATGATCTCGAAACCTCTCTCAGGCCAGGCCGCCATCGCCGCACTGCCGCGCGATCGCATGATCGCTGAATTCTCGTTGTGGTCCGCCGACCTCGTCAATTTCGAGAGCGATCTGAAGCGCATCGAGCCCTATGTCGACCTTCACCACATCGATGTGGCGGACGGTCATTTCGCCCCCTCCTTCCTGTTCTTTCCCGATCTCGTCGCCCGCATCGCTCGGCTGACGGCCAGACCCATCCATGTTCATCTGATGGTCGATGCGGCTGTAGTCGAGTCGCAGACGCGCCAGTTCATCGAGGCCGGCGCCGACATGATCAGCGTCCATGCCGAGAACGGTGAGGCGGGATTGCGCGCCGTCCGGCTGGCACGCGAACTCGGTGCCGAAGCCGGCGTGGTGCTCAGGCTGGAGACGCCGGTCGAGACGGTGACGCCTTTCGTCTCCGAGGTCGCCTTCGTCACGCTTCTCGGAACGGCAATCGGCGTCAAGGGGCAGAGCCTGTCGGACGAGGCCTGCGGCAGGCTGGGCGCTGCCCGCGCCATCCTGAGAGAGGCCGGCCGTGAGGCGGCCGTGGTTCTTGCCGCCGATGGCGGTATTCGCCACGAGACGGTGCCGTTGCTGCGTGCCGCCGGTGCCGAAACCGTGGTCCTCGGCTCGCTCGCCTTCGGCGACAGGGACCTGGCCGGCCGCATCGGCTGGCTGCACGGCCTGAAGGTCGCGGCATGAGCAACGAAGCCGCCCTTGCGATCGATCTTGGTGGCACCGAGCTTCGTGCCGCCCTGGTCGACCGTGACGGCAAGATCCTGGCATTCGCCGCGGTGCCGACACAGGCGCAGGCTGGCCCCGACGTGGTGATCGGCCAGATCGAGGCGCTGGCCGCGACCATCCACGACGAGGCGCCGGCGCTCGCCATCGTCGGCGTCGGCGTCGGCGCGCCGGGACCGCTCGATCCGCTGGCCGGCATCGCCGTCGGACCGCCGACACTCGCCGGCTGGCTGGACGTGCCGCTTGCCGATATCCTCGAACGGCGGCTCGGCCTGCCGGTGCGGCTGGAGAACGACGCCAATGCCGCCGCACTCGGCGAATGGCGCTTCGGCGCCGGTCACGGCGCCCGCTCGCTGGTCTTCGTCACGGTTTCCACCGGCATCGGCGGCGGCGTCGTCGTCGACGGGCGCATCCTGCATGGCCGCCGTGGCCTTGCCGCCGAGATCGGCCACATGACCATCACCAATGAAGGCGAGCGCTGCATGTGCGGTGTCGTCGGCTGCTTCGAGGCCATTGCCTCGGGCACCGCGCTCGGCCGCCGTGCCAACGCCGCGACAGCACCCTTTGATGGCTCGGCGCTGCGGCGCCTCTCGGGCAACGGTGAAGTGACCGGCCGTCACGTGGTCGAGGCGGCACGGCTGCTGGACGAGCTTGCCTTGGCCCTGCTGGAGGAGGAGGCCCGATGGCTGGGCATCGGCTTCACCAATCTTTTGCATCTGTATTCGCCTGACGTGCTGGTCGTCGGCGGCGGCATTGCCAATGGCCTCGACCTCATGGCACCTGCCATCGAGGCAACCATCAGGCAGCGGGCCATGCGTGCCTATCGCGACGTGCCGGTCGTTCAGGCCCAACTCGGCCGCCACGCCGGGCTGGTTGGTGCTGCCAGCCTTGTCCTGTTCGATGACGGAGGTACGCTGGCGGCACGCATGCCTGTCGGTCCAAGCACATATCCGGATGCGAGGAGGGACTTCAATGGCTGAGCTCAAGCTGCGCGGCGTGCGCAAATCCTATGGCAATGCCGAGGTGATCAAGGGCGTCGATCTCGATGTCGGCGACCGCGAGTTCGTCGTCTTCGTCGGCCCGTCGGGCTGCGGGAAGTCGACGCTGCTGCGCATGATCGCCGGTCTCGAGAAGATCACCTCCGGCGAGCTGATGCTCGATGGCGCGCGCATCAATGAGATCGATCCTTCCGAGCGCGGCCTCGCCATGGTGTTTCAGTCCTATGCGCTGTATCCGCATATGACGGTCGCCGAAAACATGGGTTTTGCGCTGAAGATCGCCGGGCTGCCGGTCGTCGAGCGTGACGCCAAGGTCAAGGCGGCGGCCGAGGTGCTGCAATTGTCGCATCTGCTCGAGCGGCGGCCGAAGGAGCTGTCCGGCGGCCAGCGCCAGCGTGTCGCCATCGGCCGCGCGATCGTGCGCCAGCCGAAGGTGTTCCTGTTCGACGAACCGCTGTCGAACCTCGACGCGGCACTGCGCGTCAACATGCGGCTGGAACTGATGCAGCTGCACGAACGGCTCGCCGCCACCATCGTCTATGTCACGCACGACCAGACCGAGGCGATGACCATGGCCGACAAGATCGTCGTCCTCAATGGCGGCACGATCGAACAGGTTGGCACGCCGCTCGACCTCTATGCCAGGCCAGCCAATGTCTTCGTCGCCGGCTTCATCGGCTCGCCGAAGATGAACATGCTGCCGGTCAGGGTTCTGTCCGCCAACGCGGATGGCGTTGCCGTTGCCCTGCCGGGCGGATCCAGCCTGGTCGTTCCGGTCGAGGCGGGCGCGCTCGCACAAGACAGCGAGCTGCTGCTCGGCATCCGGCCGGAACATATCCGCATCGCGGATGCGGGCCAGTTCAAGGGCGAGGCGGTGCTGGCCGAACGGCTGGGCGGCCTGACCATCCTGCATGCCGACATCGGCGAGAAGACGAGGCTGGTCGTGCAGACCGAGGGCATCGACACGACACCGCTGCACAGCCCCATCGCCATGCAGGCCGATCCCTCCCGCTGCCATCTCTTCGCCGCCGACGGCAAGGCGCTGGCACCGCTGCGCAAAACCGCCTGACATCGTTGTCACCTGTACGGCAGCGGCCGGAAGCCATGGGCTTCCGGCCGCTGATTGGTGTTGAAGCGCTCGGATTACTCGGCGGGAACGAGATCAGCCGGCAGGCTGTCGTCGGCCGTGCCCGCCAATGCCCTGGCGAGCTGGGCTTCATCGAGTTCGCCTTCCCAGCGTGCCACCACCAGCGTGGCGACTGCATTGCCGACGAAGTTGGTCAGCGCCCGGCACTCCGACATGAAGCGGTCGACACCGAGGATCAGCGCCATGCCGGCGACGGGCACCGCCGGAACGACCGACAGTGTGGCGGCCAGGGTGATAAACCCGGCTCCGGTGATGCCGGCGGCGCCCTTGGAGGAGAGCATCGCAACCAGCAGCAGCAGGATCTGGTCGCCGATCGACAAATGGATGTTGGTCGCCTGAGCGATGAACAGCGCCGCCAGCGTCATGTAGATGTTGGTGCCGTCGAGGTTGAAGGAATAGCCGGTCGGGATGACCAGACCGACCACCGAGCGCTTGGCGCCGGCCTTCTCCATCTTTTCCATCAGCGAGGGCAGGGCGGCTTCCGACGAGGACGTGCCCAGCACCAGCAGCAGCTCTTCCTTGATGTAGCGGATCAAGGACAGGATGGAGAACCCATTGTAGCGGCAGACCGCACCCAGCACGACGAACACGAACAGCAGCGAGGTCACATAGAAGGTGCCGACCAGCATGGCGAGGTTGATGACCGCGCCGATGCCGTATTTGCCGATGGTGAACGCCATGGCGCCGAAAGCACCGATCGGCGCGGCCTTCATCAGCACGCTGACCAGCTTGAAGATCGGCGTCGTCAGGGCCTGCAGGAAGTTGAGGACCGGCGTGCCCTTGTCGCCGACCAGCGCCAGCGAAATGCCGAACAGCACCGAGAAGAACAGCACCTGCAGGATGTCGCCGTCGGCGAAGGCGCCGACGATCGTCGTCGGGATGATGTTCATCAGGAAGCCGGTGACCGACTGGTCATGCGCCTTGGCGGCATAGGTGTTGACGGTCGAGGCGTCGAGGGTCGCCGGGTCGATGTTGAAGCCGGCGCCCGGCTGGACGACATTGGCCACGACAAGGCCGATGATCAGCGCCAGCGTCGAGAAGGTGAGGAAGTAGAGCATCGCCTTGCCGGCGACACGTCCGACCTTCTGCAGGTCGCTCATGCCGGCGATGCCGGTCGCCACGGTCAGGAAGATGACCGGGGCGATGATCATCTTGACCAGCTTGATGAAGGCGTCGCCGAGCGGCTTCATGCTCTCGCCGATCGACGGATAGAAGTGACCGAGCAGGATGCCGACGGTGATCGCGACGAGCACCTGCACGTAGAGTTGGGCATAGAAAGGCTTGCGCTGCGCGGAAGGCGCGCCTGATTGGTCTGCGATGTGCATCGAACTCTCCCTTGCCGGATGGGCGGAAATGCACCGCCCTGCGTGACTTCTCCCATCGCGGCGCTCCGGTCGCGCGCCGCTGCAAAGACTTTTGCAAGCGCTGTGCCAGATCGGTGAAAGGCCGGAATCCCTGGATTTCGGCGGTTGTCCGGCGCTTTGCCGCGAATGCCTGTGCGGATTTCCGCACAGGCAGCGTTTGCCTGGGCGGAATTTCGCATTACACTGGGCCGCAAGGCTGCGGGGAAAAAACGGGCCGCGAGGAAAAGGGAGAGGGCAGACGTCGCAAGTAGGCATCGATAGGGGATCCGCGGCCGGCCGTGAATTGCTGCGCGAAGCGGTGGCCCGGCTGCGCGATGGCCGCTGGCGTGTCGTGGTCGTCGCTCTTGCGGTTCTGGCAGGCGCGATCGCCATCGCCGGTCGCATCGCCACCGGCCAGGCGGCCGACAATCTGCGCGACGGAGCACTTGCCGCCCTGCCACTGGCGGCGGGAACCCTGACCGGCGAAATCGAAAAGCAGCGCCTGGTTCCATTGGTGCTGGCGCGCGACGATGCGGTGCGCGGGGCGCTGCGCCGGGCCGGAAAGATGCAAGAAGCAGCCCTCAACGACAAGCTCAGGGCAATTGCCGGCGATGCATCGGCGTCCGCCATCTATGTCATCGACACGGCCGGCATCGCAATCGCCGCCAGCAATGCCGGCGAGCCGACGAGCTTTGTCGGCATCGACTATAATTTTCGCCATTATTTCCAGGAGGCGATGGCCAAGGGTGCTGCCAGCCAATATGGCCTCGGCACGATCAGTGGCCGGCCGGGTCTTTACCTTGCCAGCCGCGTCGACGACGGCTCCAAGCCGCTTGGTGTTGCGGTGCTGAAGGTCGAGCTCGACGGCGTCGAAGCCAATTGGCGCTCCAGCGGCTTTCTTGTTTTCGTCACCGACGAACGCGGCGTGGTGCTGGCCACCAGCCAGCCCGAGTGGCGGTTTCATGCCCTGGCGCCACTCTCGGCCGCGGATGCTACTGCTGCCCGCGAGCAGCTTCAACTGGCCGATGCCGGCTTCGAACCGCTGCCGTTGCGACGCGGTGCCGGTGACGGCCTGGCGACAATCGACAGCTCCGGAAAGCCGCGCCAGTTCGTTGAAGTGGTGCAGGACCTGCCCGGTGCGGTGCCCGGCTGGCGTCTGTGGCTGCTGACGCCCGCCGACGCGGCTTTGTCGTCCGCCGCCAACACGGCGCGCCTGACCACGCTGCTCGGGTTGCTGCTCATGGGCCTGCTTGCCTTCGTGCTCACCCGGCGCAGGCGCGCCCGCCGGCTGCGGCAGGAAGCGCTGGCGCGCATGAATGCCGAACTGGAGAGCCGGGTCAGCACCCGGACGGCCGAGCTGACGCGCTCCAACACCGCACTTGCCGGCGAAATCGCCGAGCGTGAGAACGCCGAAGCCAAGGTCCGCCGGCTGCGTGACGATCTCGCCCAGGCCAACCGGCTTTCCATCCTCGGCCAGATCGCCGCCGGCGTGGCGCACGAGATCAACCAGCCTGTTGCCGCCATCCGCACCTATGCCGAGAACGCCGGCCGCTTTCTCGACGCCGGCAAGACCGAGCCGGTCAGCGGCAATCTGACATCGATCGTATCAATGACCGAGCGCATCGGCGCGATCACCAGCACCTTGCGCACCTTTGCCCGGCGGCCAGGCGTCGCCGCCTCGCCATTGCCGGTGCGCGAGGCGATCGACGGCGCGCTGTCGCTGCTGTCGGGACGCATCCGTGATTCCGGCGTGACCATCGTCAAGCCGCGCGGCAACGCGTCGCCGGTGGTCATGGCCAGCCGCATCCGGCTCGAGCAGATCCTCGTCAACCTGTTGCAGAATGCGCTGGACGCGATGAAGGACCAGCCCGATCCCCGCATCGAGATCGACATCGCCGAGCGCGACGACAGGGTGCTGATTTCGGTGCGCGACAACGGCCCTGGCCTCGGTCCGGAGGCGGCCGGCAATCTGTTCATGCCGTTCCAGACCACCAAGGAGAAGGGGCTTGGCCTCGGACTGGTGATCTCGCAGGAGATCGCCCAGGAATTGGGCGGTACGCTCCGGCTCGATCCCGGCAGCGCCGGCGGCGCATCCTTCACCATCGACTTGAGGCGAATTGAATGACAGACGCATCAGGGCTGGTGGCGCTCGTCGAGGACGATGCGGACCTGCTTCACGCCACCACGCAATTGTTCGAGCTTGCCGGCTTCGCGGTGGTCGCGCTCGACGCGGCCGAGGCGGCGCTTGCCGTCGTCGACAGGAATTTCGAGGGCGTGGTCGTCAGCGACATCCGCATGCCGGGCATGAACGGGCTGCAGCTGTTCGATCGCGTCAAGGCGATCGACCCCGACATACCGGTGATCCTGGTCACCGGGCATGGCGACGTCGATCTCGCGGTGGCAGCGCTCAAGGATGGTGTCTATGATTTCATCCCGAAACCCTATGCCAGTGACCGCCTCGTCGAGGCACTCAGACGGGCATCGGAGAAGCGGCGGCTGGTGATGGAGAACCGGCGGCTGCGAGAAGCCGCGGCGCAGGCTGCCGACGGCCTGCCGCTGATCGGCGAAGCGCCAGCCATCCGGCGGTTGCGCGAGACCTTGCGGCAGATCGCCGACATGGACGTCGACGTGCTGGTGGAAGGGGAGACCGGAACCGGCAAGGAGGTGGTGGCCGACCTCCTACACCGATGGGGGCGGCGGCGCGCAAAGCCCTTCGTGGCGCTGAATTGCGGTGCGCTGCCGGAGACCGTCATAGAGAGCGAGCTGTTCGGCCACGAGGCGGGCGCGTTCACCGGCGCGCAGCGGCGACGGATCGGCCGCATCGAGCACTCCAGCGGCGGCACGTTGTTCCTCGACGAGATCGAATCCATGCCGCCGGCCCTTCAGGTCAAGCTGCTGCGTGTGCTCGAAACGCGCAGCGTCACCCCGCTTGGCTCGAACGAGACCCGGCGCGTCGACCTCCGGGTCGTCGCGGCGACCAAGGTGGATCTCGGACGGCAGGACCAGCGCGGCGACTTTCGCGAGGATCTCTATTTCCGCCTCAACGTGGTGACGTTGCGCATTCCGCCGTTGCGCGAGCGGCGCGGCGACATCCCAATGCTGTTCGGCCACTTCCTCGGCAAGGCCGCGGAACGGTTCGGCCGGCCGGTCGCCGGGGTCAACGCGGCGGTCAGCGATCATCTCCAGTCGCATGCATGGCCGGGCAATGTGCGCGAGCTTGCACATTTTGCCGATCGCGTCGCGCTCGGCCTCGGTCCGGACGACGATACGAAAACGGTTCCCGCGCAGTTGCCGGAGCCGGCGGCCACGCTGCCCGAACGGGTCGGCCACTACGAGGCGCAACTCATCCGCGACGCGCTGCGCGACCACGGCGGCGATGTGCGCAGCGCCATCGACGCACTCGGCGTGCCGCGCAAGACCTTCTACGACAAGCTCAAGCGCTACGGCATTGCAGCGTCCGAGTTTCGCAATGGCGGCGATGCGGATACGCACCCTGTTCGGAGCCAGATATAGACATTGCACAAGCGCCATGCCCCTCGTAACGCTGCCTTTGTATCCAGCTGCGCATCTCGGAAAAGGCCATGAAGACGACACTTGAAACGACGGCAAATCCCTCGCCGGAAGAACTCACCTTTCTCGCCGAACGGCTGACGGCGTTCAACGACGGCGATGTTGGTGCTTCCGAAAGAAAGGCCCTGGCCGTGTTCTTGCGCGACGAGGACGGCACGGTCGTCGCCGGCATCTCGGGCTACACCGCCTGGGGCTGGCTTTACGTGCAGTGGCTGTGGGTCGATGAAAGGCTGCGCGGTCAGCAGATGGCCGGCAACATGCTGGATGCGGCCGAGCAGGAAGCGGTGGCGCGCGGCTGTCGGAATGCCTGGATCGACACCTTCAATCCGCACGCCGCCAAGGTCTATCAGCGCCAGGGCTATCAGCCCTTCGGAACGCTTGCCGATTTCCCTGTCGGCCGCAGCCGCATCTTCCTGCGGAAGACGCTGGTTTAACCGGCCAGCCGTCCGCCGCGCATCGGCTGCGGTGCGCCGGTCGTGCTGGGGAAGCTGATCGGCAGACCCCTCAGCACGCGGACCGCGAGGAAGGCAAAGCACTCCGCCTCCACCGCGTCGCCGCTCCAGCCAAGGCTTTCGGCCTGCACCACCTCGACGCCGGCGCGGCTGGCGAGCATCGCCATCATTGTCGGATTGTGGCGGCCACCGCCGCTGACCACGAGTTTTTTCGGCCGGCGCGGCAACAGGTCGAGTGCCTTGCCGACGGCGGCAGCGGTGAAGGCGGTCAGAAGGGCTGCGCCATCCTCGGCATTCATGCCGTCCGCCATCGCGGCGCCGAAGTCGAAACGGTCCAGCGATTTCGGGTAGGGCTTGGTCAGATAAGGGTGCTGCAGCAGCTTGGCCAGCCGTGCCTCATCGACCGCTCCCGCCCGGCCAAGCGCGCCGTCGCGGTCCATGTCGCCGAGCCCTTTCGATTTGATGAAATCGTTCAATGGCGCATTGGCCGGTCCGGTATCGAAGGCGACAACGTTGTCGGCACCATCCCACCAGGTGATGTTGGCGACGCCGCCGAGATTAAGCACCGCCACGTCGCCGCTGGCGCCGGCGCTGCGCATCAAAGCGGTGTGATAGGCAGCGGCCAACGGCGCGCCTTGCCCGCCGGCGCGCATGTCGGCTGAGCGGAAGTCATAGGCGACCTTGGTGCCCAACAGGGCGTGCATCAATTCGCCGTCGCCGAGCTGCCGGGTCTGGCCGAGCCGGCCCACCTGCGGCGCGCGATGCAGCACGGTCTGGCCATGAAAGCCGACGACGCCGATATCGGCCATCGTCATCCCATAACCTTCGACGAGTTCCTTGACCGCCGCCGACTGGGCTCGCGTCAGGGCTTCTTCCGCCTTGCGAAAGATCGCCGGCTCCGGCCCGGTGAAATTCCAGGCTCTAGCCTCGTTCAGTGTCTCTTCGAGCAGCGAGCGGATCGACGGGGGATAGGGCATCAGCCGATATGTGCCGAAATCATCGATCCGCTCGCCGTCGGTCTTGATCAGGGCCACGTCGATGTTGCCGTCAAGCACGGTGCCGGTCATCAGCCCGACGGCCCAGATTGGTTCCATGGTCACCTCCCTAACAATCCTCGTTGACAAGATCTCCGACCGCCTGCCGAAGCGGAGCGATGCCGCTGTCGAAATGACGTGTCGGATGGATCCGGTTGGTGAGCAAGGTCCAGGCCTTGCCTCTGTCGAAGTCGATCCACAGTCCAGTGCCGGTAAAGCCGGTGTGGCCGATGGTTCCCGGCCTGCACAAGGCCCCGCCGGACCAGCCCTCGTAGGGGCGCTCCCAGCCATGCGTGCGGGTTGCGGACAAGGGCGCGCGCATCAGCTCGATCGAACGCTCGAACGCACCCGTGCCGTCCAATAGCCCCTGCGCGAAATCGAGGACGGACGCGGCTGTTCCAAACAGGCCGGCATGTCCGGCACCTTGCAGCGCCGCGCAATTGTCATCGTGGACCTCGCCGGACAAAACGCGATGGCGCCAGGTGCAGTCTTCGGTCGCGGCTGACGCATCCGGCTCGGCGGAAAAAGCGAAGCCCGGGCCGGGATCCATGTTCCGGATTTTTTTTCCCGACAGCCGCTCCAGCGCAAAGCCGAGCAGGATGAAGTTGATGTCGGAATAGATCGGGTCGCGGGCGCGCCATTCGCGCTGCAGGATGAAGGCGCGCAGAAGCTCGGGATCGCGCCCATAGGTATAAATCGGCTCGACGGCGGGAAACGGCGTCTGGTGGCCTAGACACTGGCGGAACGTCACCTTCCGCTCCCAGGCCTGTGCATCATACTGGCGAAGATCCGGCAGAGCGGAGATCAGCGGCGCATCGAGATCGATGACGCCGTTTTCGGCCAGCGCCAGGATGCGCGGTGTGGTGAAGATGACCTTGCTCAAGGACGCCAGGTCGAACCATGTTTGCTCCTGCATTGGGCGCGTCTTCGGCACGAGCTGAGCGGAGCCGACCGACCTGACGACGCGTTCGCCATTTTTGTCGACAATGCCTAGGACGCCGCCGGGGATGCGCTTGGCGGCGACGGCGGCTTTCAGCGGTGCGAACGCGCGATCGAAGAGCTGGGCGAGGGTGCTCAACACGAGCCTCCATCTGAAAGGCAGCGTTCCGTCCCACCCCCCTCTGCCCTGCCGGGCATCTCCCCCGCAAGGGGGGAGATTGGCAGTTCGTGCGTGCCGTCAGCCTTCAGACTTTGGAGATTGGCGAAGGCCGATGCGACATCCGATCTCCCCCCTTGCGGGGGAGATGTCCGGCAGGACAGAGGGGGGTGCTGTCCCGCAGATCTCGCGTATTTCCGGGCACAATCCATCACGCCTCCGCCCTCGCCATATGATCAGCCCCAAACTGCTCCCATCTCGCCGGCGCCGGCTCGAACCCCTGCGGGCGCACCAGCGAGGGGACCTGGCGGGTGTCGAGTTCGAAATGTTCGTGGCGCCGGTCGATGGTCGGAACGGCGGCGATGAGCTTCTTCGTATAGGAATGCTGCGGCTTCGACAGCACCGAGGTCGCGTCGCCGATCTCGACGATCTGGCCGGCATAGATGACGGCGATCCGATGCGCGATCCGCTCGACGACGGCCATGTCGTGCGAGATGAACAGATAGGCCAGCCCGAACTCGCGCTGCAGGTCGACCAGCAACTCCAGCACCTTGGCCTGCACCGAAACATCGAGCGCCGACACCGCTTCATCGAGAACGACCACAGAAGGGTTGAGCATCAACGCGCGGGCGATGCACAGCCTTTGCCGCTGGCCGCCGGAGAATTCGTGGGGGTAGCGTTCAAGGCTGTTCTTCGGCAGGCCGACGCGCTCCAGCAGGGTTGCCATCCTGGCCCGCGTCTCGGCATTCACCCGGCCGCCGGTGGCGATCACCGGCTCGGCCAGGATGCTCTCGATGCTGAGCCTTGGATTGAGCGAGGCATAGGGGTTCTGGAACACCATTTGCACGGGCAGGGCGCTCTGCTCTGCCGAAGCTTTTCGGGCGCCTACCGAGAAGCTGCCGCGTGTTGAGCGCACCAGCCCGAGGACGGCGCGCGCGGTGGTCGACTTGCCCGAACCGCTCTCGCCGACAATGGCCAGCGTCTCGCCGGGCATCAGGTCGAAATCGACGCCATCGACGGCATGCACCGCGCCTGTGGCGCGGCTGAAGAAGCTGCTCTTGAGGGGAAATCGTACAACCAGGTTATCCACCTTCAAGGCCGGTTCCTTGCTTGCAGCCGTGTCGCGCTGCCCGTCGGCGCGCGTCGCGCTGCCATTGGCGAAATGCGGCACGTCCTGCAGCAGATGCTGCGTGTAGGGATGCCGCGGACGATCGAGGATCTGGTTCAACTCGCCTTGCTCAACGGCCTGCCCGTTCTGCATCACCATCACCCTGTCGGCGATGCCGGCGACCAGGCCGATGTCGTGGGTAATGAAGATCATCGACATGCCGGTTTCCCGCTTCAACTCGGCCAGCAGCGCCATGATCTGCGCCTGCACCGTGACGTCGAGCGCCGTCGTCGGCTCGTCGGCGATGAGCAGGCGCGGATTGCAGGCCAGCGCAATGGCGATCATCACCCGCTGCAGCATTCCCCCGGACAGCTGGTTTGGCGTGTATTTCAGCCGCCGCGCGGCGTCGGGAATGCGCACGCGGTCGAGCGCATCCTTGGCTGCCGCTGTGGCTTGCCGGCCGGTCAGCCCACCGTGCAGCCGAAACGATTCCTCGATCTGCCTGCCGATGGTCAGCACCGGATTGAGCGAGGTCATCGGCTCCTGGAAGATCATGCCGATCTCGGCGCCGCGAATGCCGGTCAGTTGCGGTTCAGTGGCGCTCATCAGGTCGAAGACGCTGCCATCGGCCCGCCTCAGCTTCATCGCACCGCCAGTGATGCGGCCGCCGCCGAAATCGATGAGACGGTTGATCGACAAGGCGGTGACGGATTTGCCCGAGCCGCTTTCGCCGACAATGGCCAGTGTCTCTCCGTCGGCAAGGTCGAAACTGACGCCGCGCACCACCTCATTGGCTTGCGGCTTGCGGCCGAAGCCGACGCGCAGATCCGATACGGACAGCAGCGGGGTCATGCCCGCGCCCTCCGCATCTTCGGGTCGAGGATGTCGCGCAAGGCATCACCAAGCAGGTTGAAGCCGAGGATACTGATCATGATCGCCAGACCGGGGAAGATCATCAGCCACGGCGCGGTCTCCATCAGATTGCGGCTGTCGCTCAGCATCAGGCCGAGCGAGGCGGCGGGCGGCTGCGTGCCGAGCCCCAGGAAACTCAAGCCGGCTTCCGTCAGCAGCGCCCAGGCCAGCGCCAGCGTCACCTGGACGGTCAACGGCGCCACCAGGTTGAGCAGCAGATGGCGGGTCACGATGTAGCTCGAACTGCTGCCGAAGGTGCGCGCGGCGTCGACGAATTCGCGCGCCTTGAGCGACAAAGCGGGGCCGCGCACGACGCGGGTGAAGATCGGCGTGTAGACGATGCCGATGGCAACGACGCTGGTCCATGTGCCCGGCCCGGCGACCGTGACGATGAGCAGCGCCAAAAGGATTGCCGGAAAGGCCAGCAGCACATCCATGATCCGCATCAGCAGGCCGTCCCAGCGGCGGCCGAGCCAGGCGGCGGCCAGCCCAAGAATGGTGCCGGCAAGGGTCGCGAAGGCGACCGAGAAGAAGGCGACCGTGAACGACTGCCCGACGCCCGCCATCAGCCGGCTGGCGACGTCGCGGCCGAACAGGTCGGTACCCATCCAGTAGGCGCCGTTGGGTGCATGTAGCCGGTCGACCCGGTACTGCGTGATGGGATTGTGCGGCGTCAGCCCCAGCATGCCGAGGATGGCGACCAACAGATAGACGCCGACGATGATGCCGCCGATGCGGCCGCTGCCATGTCCGAAGATGGCGCGCAGGATGCGCATCAAGGCTCTCCCAGCCGTATGCGCGGATCGAGCGCGACATAGGCGAGGTCGACCAGGAGATTGACGATCATGAAGTTGAAGGCGATGAACAGCACGGCGCCTTGCACCAGCGCATAGTCGCGCTGCTGGATCGCATCCAGTACCATGCGCCCAAGACCGGGCAGAGCGTAGATCTGCTCGACGATGACGGCGCCGCCGAGGAGATAGCCGAACTCGATGCCGCTCAGGGTGACGACGGGGATCAGCGCATTGGGCAGCGCATGCCGCCAGATGACGCTGCGCGCCGAGGCGCCCTTGCTGCGCGCAGTTCGCACATAGTCGTCGCTCAGCACGTCGAGCATGGCCGAACGCGATATGCGGGTGACCGAGGCTGCGAAGGCGAAACCGAGCGTGATGGCAGGCAGGATCAGCTGGCTGAGATTGCGCAAGGGATCCTGCCAGAGCGGCGCGAATTCGCCCATCGCCGGCAGCACGCCGAAGCCGGCCGACAGCGTGTAGATGATCAGCAGGCCAAGCACGAAGCTCGGTGTCGACTGGCCGAGCATGGCGACGATGCGCACCCCGAGATCGGACAGTTTCTCATTGTGCGTGGCGGCAAAGATCCCGGCAGGCATGCCAACCGCAAGCGCGATGATCATCGACAGGATGGCCAGCTCGAGCGTCAGCGGGAAGCGCTCGACGATGACGTCGAGCACCGGCCGGCCATAGGTGACCGAGATGCCGAGATTGCCGTGCAGGATGCCGCCTATCCAGCGCCAGTACTGGACGAACCAGGGCTGGTCGATGCCGAAATAGGCGGCGAGCGAGTCACGCTGCGCCGGCGTCAGCAGGCCCGCCTCGGTGCCCAGCATTGCCGTGATCGAATCGCCCGGCACCATCCGGATCGCAACGAAGACCAGGATGGACACGCCAAGCAGGACGAGAGGAAACGTCGCCAGTCGTCGCATCAGATAATTCACGCGAAGAAGTCCTCTCGTCCAAGGCCGCCGGCTACTGCTGGATGGTCACCTTGCTCAGGCTGAACAGCGTGCCCGTCGGCGTCGGTACGAACCCGGCGATGTTCTTCTGCTGCGCCGTATAGCTGTACGAGGTGTAGAGCCAGATCCACGGCGACATCTCGGCGAGGTGCTTCTCGAACTCGGCGAAGATCGCCTTGCGCGCCGCCGGATCGGTCTCGGCGCGGCCCTTCTGCATCTGGCTGTCGAGCGTGTCGTCGATGTAGTTGGCCACCTTCTGCAAATTGCCTGCCTTGGTCCAGTAGCGGTTGTACATGGTGTAGGGGTCGGCACGGCCGCCGTTGAGGGCGATCGCCATGTCGAAGTCGCCCTTTAGCCAGGCGTCGACATAGACGTTGAGCTCCATCATCTTGATGTCGAGCTTGACGCCGATCTCGGCCAGCTGCGACTGGATGACCTGGGCTTCCGCCGCCGCCGTCGGCGGCTCGCCGGTGGCACCGATCACCGTCGCCGAAAAGCCGTCGGCATAGCCGGCTTCCGCCATCAGCTTCTTGGCCTTTTCGAGATCGCGCTTGTAGCAGAACAGCTGGCTCGGATCGGTCGCTAGAGCCGGGATGGTCAACGGGCCGGTGACCTTGCCTTCGCCGAGCGAAGCGGTGTCGAGCACCTCCTGCCGGTCGATGGCGCAGGACATGGCCTGGCGTACCTTGAGCTCGGTCATCGGCTTGCGTGACGGATTGAGCTGCAGCACGTGATAGGCTAGCACCGGCACGCGGTTCAGCTGCAGGCTGGCCTCCTTCGGCACCAGCGTGGCGACAAGCGGGTCGTTGAGCAGCGCGAAATCGATCTGCTTGGTACGCATGGCGGCCAGGATCGCGGCTTCATCGGGAAGCACACTGATCTCGATGCCGTCGACGCCGGTCGGGCCGCCGGCCCAATCCTTGTTGGCGCTCAGCACTTCTTTGGCATTGGGGTCCCACTTGTCGAGCTTGAAGGGGCCCGAGCCGACCGCCTTTGTGCCGATCGAGCCGGCCTTGATCTCGCTTGCCGGAACGATGGCCGCGTTGACGTCGCTCATCGCCGTCAGGATCGGCACGTCGGGCTGCGACAGATGAAACACGACGGTCGTCGCATCGGGCGTGTCGATGCTGGCGATCGACAGGAAGTTGGCGCGGGCGGCCGCGCCCGTCTTCTCGTCGAGGATGCGCTCGAACGATGCCTTGACGTCGGCCGAGGTCACCGCTGTGCCGTCCTGGAATTTCGCCTTGGGATCGAGCTTGAAGGTCAGCTCCTTGCCGTCCTTGGAGAATTCCCAGGAGGTGGCAATAGCGGGGATGATCTGCAGGCTGGCGTCGACCCGCACCAGTGGCTCATAGATCAGCTCCAGCAGCCGCAGCGACGAAAAGGCCGTCTGCTTGTGCGGATCAAGCCCGGTGGCGTCCTGCGACCAGGCCATATGCAGCGTCGCTGCATTCGCCTGCGTTGAAACCGCAGCCACGCCGAGCATCGCGGCCAGCGTGATGCCCGACAGCAGCTTTCTTGTGAAGTGAACCATTCTCGTCTCCCATTATGATTGAACTCGATGCCTTGCAGTTTCTGCGGACCGCTTCCAAGACACACATGCTTTGGAGTATCGGCCCAGTCTATGCGGCTTCACGCCGTCTTGTCCCATGCGGCTTTGCCGTCATGTCTCATGCGGCTTTGCCGTCATGTCCCATGCGGCTTTCCCGTCGTGTCGCTGATTGCCTTTCGCAGGAAGCCCCCGGCCTTGCCGAGAGCCACGCGCGCCTCCTCGACGCCCAACCCGGTGATCGTCATCAGGATCGCCAGCTTCACATCATTGCCGGTCTGGGCGAGCGCTTGTTTGGCTTGCTGCGCCGCGCAACCGGTCGTCTGCATGACGATCCTGGTTGCCCTGGCGACCAGCTTCTTGTTGGACGGGTTGAGGTCGACCATCAGGTTCTGGTAGCTCTTGCCGATGCGGATCATGCTGGCGGTGGTCAGCATGTTGAGCACCAGCTTCTGCGCGGTTCCCGATTTCAGCCGGGTCGATCCAGTGAGCACTTCCGCCCCAACAACCGGCGAGATGGCAATGTCGGCGATGCCGGCAATGGTCGAGGCTGGATTGCAGGACAGGGCGACCGTCGCCGCGCCAACTTGCCTGGCATAGCTCAATCCGCCGATGACATAGGGCGTGCGCCCGCTGACGGCGATGCCGACCACAACGTCGTCTGATGTGAGCCCGATCTCCTGCAGCGCCCTCGCGCCCATTTTAGGATCGTCCTCGGCGCCTTCCGTCGACCGCACCAGGGCGTCGGGACCGCCGGCGATCAGGCCGACGACCATGCCTTCGGGGACGCCGAAGGTCGGCGGACACTCCGAGGCGTCGAGAACGCCGAGCCGGCCGCTGGTGCCGGCGCCCATGTAGATCAGCCGCGCGCCTTTCTGGAAGGCAAGCACGATGCGGTCTACCGCGGCGGCGATTTCCGGCACGACCTTTTCGACAGCCGCAGGGACAGCCTCGTCCTCGTCATTGATCTTGCGCAGCACATCGATGGTCGGCAGCAGGTCAATGTCCATTGTCCTTGGGTTGCGGCCCTCGGAAATCAGCCGGTCCAGCTCGGACATCAACCCTTGTTCGGTCATTCCAGTGCTTTCAAATCGTGCTGCATGGCCGGCGTTGAGCAGAGCTCCCGACCGGCGCCAGCGCACACGGACGCTGTGTCCGTTTGCTGCTACCCTGTTTTCGTTTGTTAACTTTTTAGAATTTGATATTCGCGACGTCAACAGGAATATGGAATATATTATTCCAAATGGGGCAGGGCGCTATCGCCCGTTGCAGGACCGCTTGGCGAGGATGATCGCGCCCGAGACGGCGTCGCCGTCAGCGGGCTTCAGGCGGCGCCGGACATCGGGGGAGAGCCAGGGCTCGAGCGCACTGGACAGGCCGCCCAGCAAGGTGACGCGCGGCGCGCCTTGTTCGAACAGCACCCGCACCAGCGTGTCGATCTGTTCGGCCGCGCCTTGCACGATGCGCCGCCCGGCCGGATCGCCCTGGTCGGCATGGCGCATCACCATCGGCGCCAGCGCCGCATAGTCCGTGGCGCTGGCGCGGTCCATCCAGGCGACGGCTGCCATCGGGTCGCCCTCGAAGCGCTGCATCACCTCCGCCAGCAGCGCCGTCCGCTCGTGCCGTCCGTCATGGGCGCGCAATGCCAGCTGCACGGCTTTCAGTCCAAGGTCGGCGCCGCTGCCTTCGTCGGAGATCGGAAAGCCGTAACCGCCGACACGCAGGTCGCGGCCTCCGACAAAGCCGAGGCCGATCGAGCCGGTGCCGGCAATGACGATGGCGCCGTCCTGGCCGGAATGCGCGCCAAGGCAAGCGCCGACGCCATCGCTGACGAAATCGATGCTGGCAAACGGATGCGCGATCGCCCGCAACGCCTCCAGCGCACCCTTGCGGCCGATGCCGGCAAGGCCGATGCCGGCGCGGATCCTGGCTGTCTCGGCGGGTCCGAAGCCTGTCTCTTCGATCGCCGCGCCAAAGGCTTTCGCGATGGAGGCCCAGGCCGCGTCGATGCCGAGCCGCGTGGTCGCCGGGCCCGACAGGCCTTGTCCCAGCACGGTCCCGTCCGCGTCCTCGATGCGGGCGCGACACCCGGTCCCGCCGCCATCGACGCCGAGAAAATAATCCGCACTGCTCATGCGCTCAACCGCTCGATGTCGGCGCCGCACAACCGAAGCTTGCGGTCCAGTTGCTCATAGCCGCGGTCGAGGTGATAGACGCGGTTGATGGTCGTCTCGCCCTCGCACACCAGCGCCGCCAGCACCAGCGACACCGAAGCGCGCAGGTCGGTGGCCATCACCGGTGCGCCATGCAGCTTCGCGCCACCACGCACCAGCGCCGTGGTTCCCTGCAGCTTGATGTTGGCGCCGAGCCGCATCAGTTCGGGAACATGCATGAAGCGGTTCTCGAAGATGGTTTCACGCAGCAGCGATGCTCCCTCGGCGCAACACATCAGCGCCATGAACTGCGCCTGGAGATCGGTTGGAAACCCCGGATAAGGTTCCGTCGTGACGTCGACAGCCTTCAACGGCCGGTCGCGTGACACGATGAGCCCGCGGTCGCCCGGCCAGACGCTGACGCCGGTTGCTTCCAGCAATTGCACCACCGAGGCCATATGCTCGAGCCGTGCATGGGTCAGTTCCAGCTGGCCACCGGTGATGGCCGCGGCGATGGCATAGGTGCCGGCCTCGATCCGGTCCGGGATGATGTCGTGCCGGGCGGCATGCCAGCTCGTGTCGCCCGCGATCAGGATGCGGTGCGTGCCGGCGCCCTCGATACGCGCACCCATGGCATTGAGGCAAGCGGCGAGGTCCGCCACTTCGGGCTCGCGCGCCGCGTTGAGGATTTCGGTTTCGCCCTTGGCCGTGGCCGCCGCCATCATCGCGGTTTCCGTTGCCCCGACCGACGGCGAACTCAAGACGATGCGCGTCCCGGTCAGCCCGTTCGGCACCGATGCGACGATGGAGCCATTCTCGATGGCGATCCTGGCGCCGAGTGCCGCGAGTGCGGCAACATGCATGTCGACCGGCCGCGCGCCGATCGCGCAGCCGCCCGGCAGCGAAACCCGTGCATGGCCGAACCGGGCCAGCAGCGGCGCAAGGACAAGCACGGTCGCCCGCATCTTTCGCACCGTGTCGTAGGACGTCTCCTTGGAAACGGCGGCACTGGTGTCGATCGTCGCGGTATGCGCTGACCTCGTCACTTCCGCGCCGTGCAGCCGCACCACGCCGAGCATGTTTTCGACGTCGGTCACATCAGGCAGGTTGGTCAGTTCGAGCGGGTGGGGGCTCAGCAGGGCGGCCGCGATCTGCGGCAGGGCGGCGTTCTTGGCGCCGGATATGGTGACCGCGCCTTCCAGTCTCTGTCCGCCGACGATCCGCAATCTGTCCATGCGCCGAAACCTTGTGTGATGAGGTTCGAGAATTAATTGTGCGTTCTTGGCTGTCAATCAGAATTGGAATATTTTATTCCTATCGTGGCACGCTGTGCGGCTTGCCGACCTGAAAAGCGTAAGGGAATCTCGTGTCCGTTCTGAATAGGATCAATGCGAAGCTCGACGGCATGGCGCCTGGCGATCGTGAGATCGGCCGGTACATCGTCGACAATCCCGACCAGATGCTGCGTCTGTCGACGGCCGCACTTGCGGCCGAGATCGGTCGCAGCCAGTCGAGCGTCGTCAAGTTCAGCCAGAAACTCGGCTATGCCAGCTATCAGGAGCTCAAGCTCGCCGTCAGCGAGGCCAAGGCGCAGGAATGGCAGGTGCCGGCCGGCGTCATCCATGGCTCGATCGAGGTCGGCGACAGCTACCAGGTCATCCTAAAGAAGCTGGTCGGCAGCAAGCTTCTGTCGATACAGCGGACCGTCGCCGCCAACACCGAGCGGATCATCTCCAGGACGCTGGAATTGCTGGACGGCGCGCGCCGCATCCATCTGGTCGGCGTCGGCGCTTCTTCGCTGGTGGCGCGCGATTTCTCCTACAAGCTGATGAAGCTCGGCCGCAATGTCCTGCACGACAGCGACAGCCACGTCCAGATGGCCAATGTCTCGACGCTCGGGCCAGGCGATGTGCTGTTCGCGCTTTCCTATTCCGGCGCCAGCATCGAAACCTTGCGCATCGCCGAGCTGGCCCGCAAGCGCGGCACGATGGTGATCGCCGTCACCGGCGTCCACGACAATCCGCTGAGCCGGGTCTCCGACATCTGCCTTTACACCATCGCCGACGAGGAGCGTGCGCGCTCATCCTCCATCACCGCGCGCGACGCACAGTTGGCGCTGACCGACCTTCTGTTCATCCTGCTGGTGCAGAGGCAGCCGGACGCCAACGAGTATGTCCACAACAGCGAAGTGGCGGTCTCGGTGCTGAAGGCCGAGCTGTCCTCGTAAAATGCTTCAAACGCTTTCCAGATAGGTCTCGATCTCGAAGTCGCTGACATTGAGGGCGAACGTATTCAACTCCTGGCGTTTGCAAGCGACAAAGGAGTCGCGCAGGATCGCTGGAAAGATCTCGGCCACATGTGTTCCGCTCTCAAAACTGGCGATCGCCGATGCCCAGTCCGGCGGCAGCTTGGCCGGCACAAGCCCTTGCCCGTCGCTCCCGGTCGGATCGCCAGGCGACATCTGCCTTTCAATGCCGATCAGTGCGGCGCCCAATATGGCGGCAAGCACCAGATAGGGATTGGCATCCGCTCCCGAAACGCGATGCTCGATGCGACGCGCGCCGGTCGGGCCGCCGGGAATGCGGATCGCGACCATGCGGTTCTCGTAGCCCCAGGCCACGGCGGTCGGCGCATAGGATCTCGGACGCAGCCGGCGGTATGAATTGAAGTGCGGGGCGAACACAAGCGTGCTCTCGGCCATCGCCGCGAGCAGGCCGCCGACCGCATGGCGCATAATTTCCGAGCCCTGATCCGTGCCGTCGTCGAAGACATTGCGCCCCTCGGCGTCGGTCAGGCTGAAGTGGACGTGAAAGCCGTTGCCGGCGCGGTCGCCATAGGGCTTGGCCATGAAACAGGCGGCAAAGCCGTGCTTGCGGGCGATGCCCTTCACCGTGCGCTTGAACAATACGGCATCGTCAGCCGCCCGCAGGGCGTCGGCGACGTGGTTCAGATTGATCTCGAACTGGCCGACGCCATTTTCGGCAATAGCCGTGTCGACGGGAATGCCTTGCGTTCGGCAGGCCTCGTAGACGTCGTGGATGAAAGATTCGAAGTCGTCGATCTCATCGATCGACAGCGCCGCATCGGAATCGAGACGGCGCCCGGTGACCGGCGAGACGGGCCCGACGGGCCGCTGCGACTGCGGATCGACGAGGTAGAATTCGAGTTCCGTCGCCGCGACCGGGGTCAATCCCAAGGCCTTGTAGCGATCGAGAATGCGGGCCAGCGCCCGCCGTGGATCGCCAAGATACGGCGCGCCGGTTTCGTCGGCGAGCCAGAGCGGGACAAGCGCCGTCGGATGCGCCGTCCAGGCCACGGGGAGAATGCCGCGTCCTGTCCATTGGCAAAGCCCGTCGGCGTCGCCTGTCGAGAAAACCAGCGTGTTGCCTTCGATGTCTTCGCCCCAGATGTCGAGGCCGATCAGGGAGTAAGGCATGCGCAGCTTGCCTTCGAGCGCCTTGCGCGCCTGCTCGACCGGGATGCGCTTGCCGCGCATGACGCCGTTGAGGTCGCACACAGCCGCCCTCAGGCTCTGGATGTCGTTCCTGCTTTCAAGCCAGTTCAAAACGTCCGCAATTGCATCGCTCAATTTGTAACCTCTGGTTTTTGAAGGTGCCGCAGCCTGATCGGCTACACTGTCCCTGGTAAAAATAGCTCGTGAGTTTTCGAAAACGAAACCTGACCATTGCCAGGCGTTTTTCTTATTTTTTCAAGTCACTAGCCGGGATATCGGGAGGCATTTCAAAACCAATTGCGCGATCTGCGATCGCAACATAGAGGCAAGAGAGCGGAAAGCCAAGGGGGCATTAGAACTGCCGCGGCTCTCCGCCGACATAGCTGCATATGCTGTTGGAGCCTCTCGGTCAAAAGCGACCAGGCCGACAATTATGTGCTAGTCTCGCGCGCTTCTGAATGATGGCGGGTGGTGGTGATGTCAGAAACGGACAAGGTGTTCGCGGGCTCGATTCCGGAAAACTACGACCGCTATATGGTGCCGTTGATTTTCGAGCCGTTCGCCGCGGATCTTGCTCGACGAGCAGCGTCCCTATCGCCAAGTGCCGTATTGGAGATCGCCGCGGGCACCGGGGTTGTCACCCGCGCATTGGCGCCAAAACTGTCCACAAGCGCAAGCTATGTCGTCACCGACCTCAACCAGCCGATGCTCGACTACGCCGCTTCGCAACAAGCTCCCGACAGGCGCATCGAATGGCGCCAGGCGGACGCTTTGGCGCTGCCGTTCGAAGATGCGGCCTTCGACCTCGTTTGTTGTCAGTTCGGCGCGATGTTCTTTCCCGACCGCCCGTCTGGCTACCGCGAAGCAAAGCGGGTCCTGAAGCCCGGAGGTCATTTTCTATTCAACGTATGGGATCGCCTCGAGGAGAATGTATTTGCCAATGATGTGACGAATGCTCTCGCAAGGATGTTTCCGAACGATCCGCCGCGCTTTATGGCACGCACGCCACACGGCTACCACGATACGGCCCTGATCCGTAGCGAGTTGGAGGACGCGGGCTTCTCCCGTGTGATGATCGAGACGAGGGCCGAACAGAGCCGTGCATCCTCGCCGCGCCATGCGGCCGTTGCTTATTGTCAGGGAACTCCTCTTCGCAACGAAATCGAGGCCAGGGGCGTGGGAGAACT
The DNA here is from genome assembly GCF_056403835.1 of Mesorhizobium sp. P2_E6. NCBI lineage: Bacteria > Pseudomonadati > Pseudomonadota > Alphaproteobacteria > Hyphomicrobiales > Phyllobacteriaceae > Mesorhizobium > Mesorhizobium sp. P2_E6. The sequence continues at coordinate 400,646 of NZ_JBFUEQ010000002.1, read as the reverse complement.
GGAAGCTGCAACCGACTGCGCGGCCTCCGCGATTGCGGACAGACATGGCCGCGGCGAGATTGCCGCCAAAATTCAGGCCCACGTGATCATGGCCGTGGTCTAGCTTTTCCGTCCGGAATTGCGTCAAAACAAAGAGATAGAGCGGTTCGGCGTTTCCGTGAAACGGTGAACCGCTCTAGGCTCTCGGCTCCGGAAACCGGGCCTGCTGGAGAATATGCGTGGCGCCCTCGTCGATGTCGCGAACGATGGCCGTGCGCGCGCGCTCCCCGTCCTGGGCCTCGATCGCCGCGACGACCTCCTCGTGATAGTCGATGTCGAGAATGGAGGCGAGATCGTCCTCGAACCCCATGGCCAGGTTCCTCAGAAAAGGGCCGACCTGCATCCAGACGGTTTCGATCAGGAAGATCATCTGCTCGTTGCCGCAATGGCGATAGATCGAGAATTTGAAGTCGTAGTTCTTCCGCAGATAGTCATCGATATCGCCCTTGCGGGCCGCCAAAGTCAGGTCGGTGGAGTGGCGTCGGATCGTCCGCAGGTTGTTGCCGTTGATGAGCTTTGTCGCAAATTCGGTCGCAGAGCCTTCGAGGATCGTCCGCACGGCGGTCAACTGCGAAAATCGCTCTGCCGAAATGACTGGCACTTCCACGCTGCCGTTCGGCATCGGGCTCAGCGCCCGCAGCGCCTGCAGCCGCATGAAGGCACTGCGCACCGGCATGTCGCTGGTGCCGAGTTCCTTGGCGAGCTTGCGCGATGTCAGCTTCTGGCCGGGCAAGAACTGGCCGGACATCAAGGCTCTGACAAGCTCCAGATAGACCTTCTCATGCAAGGGGACGGTGTCGACGGCGGTCAACCCGAATTGTGTTTTGTCGGCCATTGGCGGGGGGCGCTACTTCATTCGTTCTGAAATTGACCCTGACGACATCAGCCGCAGATAGTCTTGGTTGGCCGAACGCGGCGAGAACGCCGAAGTCAGCGACTTCTCAGCCGGCATGATAGACGCACCGATCGCAGCGCCGCAAGCCGTGTCGGCACAGCCGGGGCCTTGGCTGCCGGCGTCCATGCCACGGTGTGCAAAACCATCATCACAAAACTTGACCTTGCTTGCACTTGCACCTCTGGCCGCTCTCTGGCTTTTTGAGGTACCCATCCGAACGGACTGATTCGCGTCATGCCGCTCGATTGCAATCTCCCCAGGCAGTCTGCGGATGGGTCGTGAAGCGCGCGCAATTGGCGAAGGAGAAACAGGCATGGCCGAGTGCAAGAAGCCCGAAATCTCCGAAATGAGACCCAAGATCACCGTTATCGGCGTCGGCGGTGGCGGCGGCAACGCCGTCAACAACATGATCGCGGAGCAGCTTCAGGGGACCGAATTCATCGCCGCCAACACCGACGCGCAGGCGCTGACCATGTCGAAGGCAACGCGGCTGATCCAGCTTGGCGCGCATGTCACCGAAGGGTTGGGCGCCGGATCGCTTCCCGAGATCGGCCGCGCCGCGGCCGAGGAATCGCTCGACGAGATCATGGATCATCTGGCCGGCACGCATATGTGTTTCGTCACCGCCGGGATGGGCGGCGGCACGGGAACCGGCGCTGCTCCGATCATTGCCCAGGCGGCGCGCAAGGCCGGCATCCTGACGGTGGGCGTCGTCACCAAGCCTTTCGCTTTCGAGGGCAGGCGCCGCATGCAGATGGCCGAAGAGGGCATCGAGCGGCTGCGCGAAAGCGCCGACACGGTGATCGTCATCCCGAACCAGAACCTGTTCCGGATCGCCGATGCCAAGACCACCTTCGCCGATGCGTTCGTCATTGCCGACCGCGTGCTTTATTCCGGCGTCAGCTGCATCACCGATCTCATCGTCAAGGAAGGCCTGATCAATCTCGACTTCGCCGATGTCAAATCGGTGATGCGCGACATGGGCCGCGCCATGATGGGAACCGGCGAGGCCTCCGGCGACGGCCGGGCGATGAAGGCGGCGGAAGCCGCGATCGCCAACCCATTGCTGGACGAAGTGTCGATGAAGGGCGCCAAGGGTGTCCTGGTCTCGATATCGGGCGGTAGGGACATGACCCTGTTCGAGGTCGACGAGGCCGCTACCCGCATCCGCGAAGAGGTCTATGAGGACGCCGACATCATCGTCGGCGCCATCTTCGACAAGAGCATGGAAGGCCGCTTCAGGGTTTCTGTGGTGGCGACCGGGCTCGATCGCGCCTTTGGGGCAGAGGACGCCGATGCCGGCATCGCCCGGGGCCATGTCGGCCAGCCGCCGGCGCGGACGCTTCAGTAGCCATCTCTGCGCACTTCCTGGCAAAGGGTGCCTGACAACGCTGTGGCCTGCGTACCGGCTTTGCTCAGCGCACTTGCGGCCCGCTGTATCGGTCTCTATCCCTCTGCTGCTACAAGAATCCTTCACAGACGGCCATCTATACTGGCAACCGGCATTCGTTCGAGCGACGAGAGGCGCGGCTTGGAATTTGACTTGAAAACCATCGAGGCGCTCGCGCCCGACCAGGCGTCGTTGAGCGCCGCTTCCAAGTTGACCAAGCAATCGAACTGGCCCCGGCTCGAAAAGAACGAAGAGCTGGCTCTCATCTGGGGGGAATGCCAGGGTTCCGGCTCCAATCCCTACCGTGTGGTCGTCGACACCGGCGACCATGGTTACAAATGCACCTGCCCGTCGCGGAAATTTCCCTGCAAGCACACTTTGGCGCTGATGTGGATCGCCGCCACCACGCCGGCCAGCTTTGCCGCGGCCGGCTCGACGCCGGAATGGGTCAACGATTGGCTGAGCCGCCGCAGGAAGACCACGTCGCAACCTGTGGAACCGACACAAGGTGTGGGAGGCAAGAGCATCGGCGAAGCCGCGCGCGACGAAAGCTCTGTCGTCGAGGACGCGGCCGCGGTTGAGCGCCGCGAGGCAGCGCAGCGCAAGCGGGCTGAAGACACGCGATCCGCCGTGTCGGCAGGACTGGATGAACTCGATCAATGGATCGCCGACCAGTTGCGGCTTGGCCTTGCCGGCTTTGTCGACAACAGCAGCGATCGTTGCCGCCGGATTGCCGCGCGGTTGGTCGACATGAAGGCGACGGCACTTGCCGGCCGCATCGACGAGATACCGTCACGGCTGATGGCAGTGCGCAGCGAGGAACGGCCGGATATGGCGATCCGCGAACTTGGCCAGCTCGTTCTGCTGGCCAAAGCCTGGCAATCGGCACCCGACGACCCGGAATTGAAGCGGCTGGTATCGACCTCCGAAAGTCGCGAACAGGTGCTGGCCAATCCCGATGCGACCCAGATCGAAAGCATCTGGGAAGTGCTTGGCGAGAAGATCGAGTCACGCCGTGACGGTCTTGTCAGCCATTCGACCTGGCTGCTCGACCTCAACAGCACCACCCCGCAATTCGCCCTGCTGCTCGACTTTTTTCCGGCTTCCGCCGGTCGCCGATCCCACGCCTTCACATCTGGCGACCGTTTCGAGGCCAGGTTGGTCTTTTATCCTGCGCGGCAGCCGCTGCGCGCATTGGTGGCGGACCGCAAGGGAGACATGGCCTCCGGTGATTGGCCGGCCTTCAGCTTTGGCGTATCCGATCCGCTCGCGGACCATGGTGCTCGCCAGGACACTGCGCCTTGGACTACCGATTCTCCTGTCATGCTGCCGCCTGGAGCGATCCTGCTGGACGATCGGGGTGCGGCCTGGTGGCAGGCCGCCGGCGATCCGCACGGCATCGCCTTGCCGATCGCCGACACTGTCAATCCAACGCTGCTTGGGCTGGACCTCAAGGCAACGGCCGCACTTTGGAACGGCAGCCGGCTTGAGTTGCTGGCGGCACAAAGCGGCTTCGGGAGGCTTGATCTGTCATGAACGAGATCGAGCTGACCGGGCTCGCGGCCATGCGCGATTGCTGGATCACCGGCGGAACCGCGTTCGACCTGGCTCCGGATTCTTGGAAGGCGATCGCCGCCAACGCAAATCCCGACGAGCGCGAGCGCCGGCTACTGGCGATCGCTGCGAAGGCCCTCGACATTGCCTTGCGGCCGGCCGCGCCGAAGATGCTGAAACAACGCCCGCCACTGCCTGAACTTGCCATGCCGATGCTGCCGGAGCGCCAGCGGCCGCTTTTGCGAGCGGCGCTGAAGCATGCAGCTGACGCGAGGTTCAAGACACGCGTGGCGACGCTCGTCGCCAGCCGGGGTTTTGTTCTGCACCCAATGGATTGGATGCCCGCGGCGTCGTATCGGGAGGTTCCGGGTGTTTATGCCCCCTGGGTCGACTGGCAGGCAGGTGTGGATGGCGAAAAACAATCCCGCAGGGAGCAACTGACCGCGCAAACCTGGGACGATTTTTATCCTGCTGCGCGCCGTACCGCACTGACCGATATGCGCCGCACCGCTCCGGCTTTGGCCAGGCAACTGATCGAGGCCAAGGGATCAAATGAGCCGGCGGAAGTCAGGTCCTCACTCATCGAACTCATGGGCGTCGGTTTGAGCACCGACGATACGCCGTTCCTGAAGAGCCTCTTCGCCGATCGCTCCGGCAGGGTGCGCGAAGTGGCTGGCCGGCTGCTGGCAAGATTGGGAGAGCAAGGCAACCCAGGCGATGGCGGGCCGGAAGATCTGGCGGCCGAGCTCGCCGCCTTCATCTCGGAAGGCAAATCCGGCTTTTTCCGCCGCCGCACCAACTACGCACCGGCAAAGCTCAAGTCGCCCAGTCAAGAAAGCCGTCGCGTCGATTTGTTTGCGACCTGCTACCTGGGAGATCTCGCTGCCCGCTTCGGCGTCACCGAGTCCGATTTCGTCGGGGCATGGCAATTCGGCGTCGACGACAAGGCGGATCTCTTTTTCGTTCGAATGGTCTCGGTGTCCGGCGGCGAGGCGGCGGTGGCGCATTTGGCGGACGCACTTGTCGCCGAAGGCGGCAAGTCGGCGCTTCTCGTCCTCCATCTCATGGCGCGCCTGGACAGCGGCAGGAAGCGCGTCTTGATCAGACAAATCCTGAAAGACACGTACGATCTTCACGCGCTCACCCAGGTCGAAGGCGTCGAAGCAGGCTGGCTGGAATGGGACGACCTGACAAATGGCCAGACGCTCCCGGCATTGCGTTCCGCTGTTGCGGGAAACGACGAGCCGGTGAAGCGCAGCGCCGACCAGACACTGGAAAATTTGGGCTTTCTGGCGACAGCGGCGACGGCAGAAAAATTGATCGGGGATGTCGTTGCGGCCGGCATGGCGCCGGCGGCGCCATCGCTCGGTCTCCTGCGCCTCAATGCGGCACTGGACGGGCCTGGAATCGACACATGATCACTCGGGAGCAGCAAATGAACGCAGTCATCCGTCTTCCGGTCGAGCAGGCCTACGCCGCCGAGTTGCAGGCCCTCTCGCGCAATGACGACCGGCAAAAGCCCGCCGGATGGAGCCTTTCGCCCAAGGCGGTTCTCACCTATCTGCTCGGCGGAAAGGCCGACGACGGGACGCTGATAACGCCAAAATATGTCGGCCGCCGCCGGCTGATGGAGACCGCCGTGGCGACGCTCGCCACCGACCGGGCGCTGTTGCTGCTCGGCGTGCCGGGCACAGCCAAATCCTGGGTGTCGGAGCATCTCGCCGCCGCCATCATGGGCGACTCGACATTGATCGTGCAATGCACGGCCGGCACCGACGAGAACCAGATCCGCTATGGCTGGAACTACGCGCAGCTTCTGGCCAAGGGCCCGAGCCATGAGGCGCTGGTGCCGACGCCGCTTTACCGAGCCATGCAGGACGGCAAGCTCTGCCGCCTCGAGGAACTGACGCGCATGGGCTCTGACGTGCAGGACACGCTGATCACCGTGCTGTCCGAAAAGATGATGCCGATCCCGGAACTCAACACGTCGATCTACGCGCAGCGCGGTTTCAACATCATCGCCACGGCGAACAACCGTGACAAGGGCGTCAACGAGCTGTCATCGGCATTGAAGCGCCGCTTCAATGTCGTCGTGCTGCCGTTGCCCGAGGATATGGCGGAAGAAGTGGCGATAGTCTCGAAGCGGGTCGGCGAGATGGCCGGCGGCCTCGACCTGCCGGTGCCGAAGAATGTCGGCGAGGAGATCGCCCGCGTCCTGACCATCTTCCGCGAATTGCGCTCCGGTGCCACCGCCGATGGCAAGGTGACGTTGAAGACACCGTCCGGTTCGCTGTCCACGGCGGAGGCCATCGCCACCATGGTTGGCGGCCTCAGCCAGGCGGCCTGGTTCGACAGCGGCAAGCTCGGCGCCGAAGGCCTGGCTGCGAGCCTGGTCGGCGCGATCGTGAAGGATCCGGTGCAGGACAAGCTGGTGCTGGAAGAATATCTGGAAACAGTGCTCAAGAAGCGGCCGGACTATGCCGGCTACTACGCGGCCTTGAACGCGGCGATCTGACGCCATGGCGTTGAGCGACGTTTCCTATTTCGGCATACGCCATCACGGGCCCGGCTCCGCCGACAGCCTGGTGCAGGCGTTGCAGGACTTGAAACCGGTCGCCGTGCTAATCGAAGGGCCGGCCGATGCCTCCGCGCTGCTGCCGCTGCTTGCCCGGCCCGAAATGCAGCCGCCGGTGGCGCTGCTCTGCTATCCGGAAGACGATCCGGCCTCGACCAGCTTCTGGCCCTTCGCCGAGTTCTCGCCGGAATACCAGGCGGCCCTGTGGGCTGTCGCCAACAACGCGGCCTTGCGGTTCATCGACCTGCCGTCATCGGCCCGGGTTGCGGCGGTTGATGATGCTGAGGATGCCGATGCCGATGAAGCGGAACCCGGCGCCGACAACGAGACGGCTCAGCATTTGCGTGACCCGATCGGCACACTGGCGCAAGCCGCCGGCTATGAAGATGGCGAGAGCTGGTGGTCCGATATCATCGAGCAGAACCCGCAGCCAGGTCCCATCTTTGCCGCGATTTCCGATGCCATGACGACGCTACGCGACGGCGAGGGCCCGCTAGCCGAATTCGAGGCCAGGCGTGAAGCGCATATGCGGCTTGAAATCACCGCCGCGCGCAAGGAATTCGAGGGGCCGATCGCAGTCGTTTGCGGCGCCTGGCATGTGCCTGCCTTGCAAGTGACGCGACCGCAGAAAGAGGACCAGGCCCTTCTCAAGGGGCTCGCCCGGCGCAAGAGCACGATGACCTGGGCGCCATGGACGGGGCCACGCCTGGCCCTGGGCTTCGGCTATGGCGCTGGTGTCGTCGCGCCCGGCTGGTGCAAGCATCTGTGGCGCACGCGCGGCCGCCACGACGCGGCAACCTTGTGGCTCGCAATGATCGCGGCGGTGCTGAGAGGCAAGGGACATATGGTCTCGACCGCTTCGCTGATCGAAGCCGAACGGCTGGCGCGTGCGCTGGCCGCGATCCGTGAGCGGCCAAAGCCTGGTTTCGAGGAATTGCGCGATGCCGCGATCGCCGCCCTGTTCAACGGCGAAGCGCTGCTTTGGGCGCTGGTCGAAGCCGAGCTGCTGCTGGGCGCCGATGTCGGTGAAATTCCGCCCGACACGCCAATGGCGCCGCTGATCGAGGATCTGCAGCGCAACCAGAAGGCGGCGCGGCTGAAGCCTGAGGCGCTCGAGCGCGAACTCTCGATCGATTTGCGCAGCGAAAGCGGGCTGTTTCGTTCGACATTGCTGCACCGGCTGAACGTGCTTGGCGTGCATTGGGGCAAGTTGACCGACAGCGGACGCAGCCGCGGCACGTTCCGCGAGCGATGGACGCTCTCGTGGGAGCCGGAATATGCCGTTCGCCTGGTCGAGAACCTGATCTATGGGCCGACAATCGAGAAGGCCGCCAATGGCCGGCTGATCCAGATGATCGGCGCGTCGACCTCTCTCGACGCGCTGGCGGGACTGGTTCAGGGCGCCATCACGGCAAACCTGTCCGAGGCGTCGACCGCCGGTCTCGTGGCATTGGAGGAACGCGCGGCGCACAGCAGCGAGTGCCTGGAAATTCTGGCATCGGTGCCGCCGCTCGCCGGCATCATCCGCTATGGCGAGGCGCGCAAGACGGAAACGGCCCGCCTGTCCGGTCTGCTGGAACGGCTGATCATCGAAGGCGGGATAGCACTCGCCTATGCCGCCCGCGACCTCGATGACCAGGCTTCGACGACGCTGGTTGGCGCGATGCGCAAGGCCGACGAAGCGATCAGGCTGGTCGAACCTGGGGAAGACGTGCTGGATGCCTGGCGCAACGGACTGGCTGCGGTGCTCGATGGATCGCGATCGACGGCGCTGGTGGCAGGCTGCGCCGCGCATCTGCTCTACGAAGCCGGCCATCTGTCCGCCGACGCCGCGGCGGGCCTGATCGCACGGCGCCTGTCGCCGGGAACGCCGGTCATGGAGGCCGCAGGGTTCTTCGAAGGCTTCTTCAGCACCGCCAGTCAACGGCTCATCTATGACGAGGCCCTGCGCGGAGCGGTCGATGCCTGGCTCCAATCCCTCGACGAAGATGCCTTCATTGCGCATCTGCCGCTGCTGCGCCGGGTCTTCTCGCATCTGGACTCGATGGAGCGGCGGCGGCTGATCGAAGCGGTGCTCGGCCGCGCCGCACGCCTGCCTGCCGGACTGACACCGACGCCGGATGGCGACTTGGCCTGGCGCCGGCACCTGGAACGGCTTGGACCCTTGCTGACGAGCGGTGACGGCAATGGATGACGCGGCCGAAATGAACGAACCCGCCAGCGATGACGGACGCGAGCGCCGCTGGCGCCTGGCGATCGGCGCCGATGACGAGAAGTCGACTTCGCTTTCCGACACGGACAAGCGGCTTTCTGCGGCGCTCGATGCGCTCTATGGCGATGGCGCCGGCGAAGCGGCTGCCGATCCGCGCAAGCGCCGCGGCGGGCTCGGCCGTTCGGCGCCGCGGGTGGCACAGTGGATGGGCGATATCAGGTCGTTCTTTCCCGCGCAGGTCGTGCAGATCGTCCAGAAGGATGCCTTCGAACGCCTCAACCTGAAGCAGATGCTGATGGAGCCCGAGTTCCTCAAGGCGATCGAGGCGGACGTCAATCTCGTTGCCGACCTGATTTCGCTGCGCTCGGTCATGCCGGCCAAGACCAAGGACATCGCGCGTACGATCATCGCCGATATCGTCGCCAAGCTGATGCAGCGGTTGGAGCAGAAGACGGCCGAGGCGATACGCGGCGCGGTCGACCGATCGCAGCGCACCAATCGGCCACGCCAGCGCGACATCGACTGGCCGCGGACCATCTCGGCCAACCTTCGCCACTACCAGCCCGAGCATAAAACCATCGTGCCGGAGAAGCTGGTCGGCTTCATGCGCAAACAGCGAAGGCTGGTCGACCTGGACGAGGTTGTGCTGTGCGTCGACCAATCCGGCTCGATGGCAAGCTCGGTGATCTACGCCTCGATTTTTGCCGCGGTGATGGCCTCGTTACCCGTCGTGCGGACCAAGCTCGTCTGCTTCGACACGGCCATCGTCGATCTCACCGAGGAACTCAGCGATCCCGTCGAAGTCCTGTTCGGCGTGCAGCTTGGCGGCGGCACCGACATCAACCAGGCCGTCGCCTATTGCGCGGAGCGCATCGAACGGCCGACCAAGTCGCACATGGTGCTGATCACCGACCTTTATGAGGGCGGCAACGGCCAGGAATTGCTGCAGCGGCTGGCAGCACTTGTTCGATCCGGCGTCAATGTCGTGGTGCTGCTGGCGCTGACCGACCAGGGCAGGCCCGGTTACGACCCCAAGATGGCAGGCTCCGTTGCCGCGCTCGGCATCCCGGTCTTTGCCTGCACGCCGGATCTGTTTCCAGACCTGATGGCGGCGGCATTGCGCCGCGAGGATATCGGCGCATGGGCGGCCGGCGCCGACATCAAGCTTGTCCGCGCCGAGGCAGAGACGCCGGAATGAAGCACAACACAACAGCCACCAGAGCCGCCAGCATGTGCTTGGCGGCTCTGGATGGTTGATCGAGCTCAGCCGAATTTCGGGTCGAGACTGCCCGACTTGTAGCGCTTGGCCATTTCGGCCACCGGCAGCGGCTTGATCTTCTGCGCATTGCCGGCGGTGCCGAACTGTTCGAAGCGCTCCTTGCAGAGCTTCCGCATCGCCGCCATGGCCGGCGTCAGGTACTTGCGCGGATCGAACTCGCTCGGATTCTCGGTCAGCACCTTGCGGATCGCGCCGGTCAGCGCCATGCGGTTGTCGGTGTCGATGTTGATCTTGCGCACGCCGTGCTTGATGCCGCGCTGGATCTCCTCGACCGGCACGCCCCAGGTCGGCTTCATCTGGCCGCCATATTTGTTGATGATCTCCTGCAGATCCTCGGGCACCGACGACGAGCCGTGCATGACCAGATGCATGTTGGGCAGCCTGCGGTGGATCTCCTCGATGACGTTCATGGCCAGCACCGCGCCGTCCGGCTTGCGCGAGAATTTGTAGGCGCCATGGCTGGTGCCCATGGCAACCGCCAGCGCATCGACATGGGTGTGTTTGACGAACTCCACCGCCTGTTCCGGGTCGGTCAGAAGCTGGTCGTGGCTGATCTCGCCTTCGACGCCGTGGCCGTCTTCCTGCTCGCCCCCACCGCTCTCCAGTGAGCCAAGCACTCCGATCTCGCCTTCGACGGAAACACCGCCCCAATGCGCCATGTCGACGACGCGCCGGGTGATGCCGGAATTGTAGGCATAGTCGGCCGGCGTCTTGCCGTCCTCCTTCAGCGATCCGTCCATCATCACGGAGGTGAAGCCGTACTGGATCGCGGTGACGCAGGTGGCTTCGTTGTTGCCGTGGTCGAGATGCATGCAGACCGGGATGTCGGGGTGGATTTCGACCAGCGCGTCGATCAGCTTGGCCAGCACGACGTCATTGGCGTAGGCGCGAGCACCACGGCTCGCCTGCAGGATGACCGGCGACTTGGTCTCCTCGGCGGCCTCCATGATGGCGAGGCCCTGTTCCATATTGTTCATGTTGAAAGCGGGCACGCCGTAGCCGTATTCGGCTGCGTGGTCGAGCAATTGTCTCAGTGTTATGCGAGCCACCCAATAGTCTCCCGTATCTGGTTTCAAGCGCAACGTCGCGGGCCGGCCGGTCGCCGGTCGGCCCCTGATGCTTCTGGCCGGATTTCAGGCCAACCGCAACCTTCTGCGGTCCTGTCGGTCGCAATTCTTGTTGCAGGGCTGAAATCCGGGCGTTTTGGCGATCTCAGGCCGCGATCAATTCCCGCGCCGCCAGGATCTGCACGCAGGCATTGGCCGCCTCCTTGCCCTTGACGGTGAAGTGCTCGAAGAAGAAGCGGTGATGCTCGGCGCTGTCGTGGTAGTTGTGCGGGGTGAGCACCGCCGACAGCACCGGCACGCCGGTCGACAGCTGCACATTCATCATGCCGTCGATGACGGCGCTGGCGACGAACTCGTGCCGGTAGATGCCGCCATTGACGACGAAGGCCGTGCCGAGGATCGCGGCATAGCGGCCGGTCCCAGCCAGGGTCTTGGCGTGCAGCGGAATTTCGTAGGCGCCGGGCACGTCGAAGACATCGACCGCGAAGCGCTCGCCGCCGATGTCAGCCAGTTCCGCTTCGAAGGCCTGCACGCACTGGTCGACGATGTCGGCATGCCAGCGCGCGCGAATAACGGCGATGCGGGTCGTTTCATAGTCTTTGTGGGAATGCTGATTCATGGGTCCATCCTTCCGTTTCGAACCAGAATCAGGACGCACGATACGAAATCCGGCCCGCCGAGACGGTCCGTGTTCCGTTCGTTCTCTTCCATCCGGACTCTAACCGTCGGCTCCGGAATCACACCGGATCTGCTGACCTCTCCACTAGAGCGCCACGCGTCCTCTTGGACGCGTAAGGGACGCTCTAGCACTTAAGAATCCACGCATTGAGCGTGGACCGGAAAGCGCTCGCGGGCTTGGGCCGAAACCCTTACCGCCGGTGGGGACTTTCACCCCGCCCTGAGAACATTAACGCCGTTTGTATGAAAGGGCAGGGCGCCGCTGTCAATCGTGTGAAAGACGGATGGCCAATACAGTCTGTCAACTGGAGCAAATTCCAGGAAAAGTGTGAAGCGGTTTTCCCGGGAAAAGCGCATAGCGTTTTCCCTTGGGAATTGCGTCAAAAACGGAAGAGATAGAGCGGTTCGGCGTTTCCGCGAAACGATGAACCGCTTTATCGCGTGCGCCACGCCGCCGCCGAAGCGGCAACCAGCATGAGCAATGCCGCAACCGTCGCGCAGGTGGCGAAACCGAAGCTGGAATAGAGCGGGCCGAAGCCGGTGGTGCCGACAAACACCGCCAGATAGGTCACCGCGCTGTTCAAGCCCATGATCGTGCCGCGCCGCGAAGGATCGAGCGCCGACAGGCGCATCACCAGGACGTTAAGTCCAAAATGATTGGCAAGCCCCCAGACCGCCACCATGGCGATGGTCAGGCCGAAACTGCCACACGTCGCGGCCATGGCGACATAGACGACGGCGACAAGAAGATAGGCAAATGGCATGACGCGACGGGCGCCCAGGCGATCGATGACGCCGTCGAGGAGAGCAGCCGTGCCGAAGCCGATGCCATAGGCAAGTGCTGCCCATCCGTTGGCGCTGACCGGTCTCCCCAATCCGCTGTGCAGGTGATCACCGAGATAGCCATAGACGCCGTAGAAGGCTGTCATGAAGGCGGCACAGGCGATGAGCAGCGGCACGATGCCGGGAATGCCGAGCGCCTCCAGCGGCGTCGGCGCCGGGCCGCTTTTCCTGGCGTCGCTCAGTGACGACACTGTAAGACCGGCCAAGGCAAGCGTTGCCAGCAGCGCGACCGCGGCGAAAACGGCGCGCCAATGCACGAGATCGGCAAGCACGGCCGACAGCGAAACGCCGGCGACCATGCTCAGCGTCCATCCGGTCAGCACGACGCCGATCGTGCCGCTTTCCCGGCCAGGCGGCGCGATGGCCGCGGAACTGGCATAGATCGCCGGCATGGCGATACCGGCAGCAATGCCGGCGAGCAATTGTGCCGCGACCAGCATCATCACCGTCGGTGCAGCCGCGCTGGCGACGAGCGCTATCGCCAGCAAAAGCAATGCGCCCTGCAACATCCGGCGGGCGCCAACCCGGTCGATGTAGCGTGCCAGGAACAGGGCGCTTGCGGAGGTGCCGAGGCCGAACACGGCAGCCGCGATCATGACCACCGGTACGCTGGTCGCAAACGACGCGGCCACGGCCGGTGCGATCGGGCCCAGCACAAGCGAATTCGAGCCGATCACGGCGATGCATCCGGTCAAAAGATAAGCGAGCGCCGGGATGGGCGCCCGGGCGTTCGCGGCCAATGGTGCAACTTGATCAGCGTTCGACATATGACCATAATGACCGCATTAAATTCTGCGGCAACCGGAGAGTTCAGCATGGACGAAGAAACAGATGGCATTCCGCAGAACAGGTCTGCCGCCCGTGAGCTCGACTCAATTGACCGAAAAATATTAGGTGTCCTGGTCGATGACGCGACGGTCAGTTATGCCGAGCTCGGTGATCGCGTGGGGCTTTCACCGCCGGCGGCGCACGAACGCGTCAAGCGGCTGCGGCGCAGCGGCGCCATCCGCAACACCGCGGCAATCATCGATCCCCACGCGGTGCGCAAGCCGCTGCTGGCTTTCGTCCACATCGACACCAAGGGCTGGGGAAAGACACCGGAACTGATGGCGGTTTCACAGTATCCGGAAGTCGAGGAAATCCACACCGTCGCCGGTGACACCTGCATGCTGCTCAAGGTCCGCACCGAAGACACCAGAGCACTCGAAGGCCTGCTGTCACGCCTCTACGAAACGCCGGGCGTCACCTCGACGCGCAGCTACGTGGTGCTGTCGACCTATCTCGAGCGGCCGGTACAGCCGGGCGTGACCGCGACGTGGCCGACGCCCAAGCACATGAGCAAGCCGCTTTATTAGCGTTGCGTTCGAAGCCGGGTCTTAGAGCAGTTCACCGGTTCACGGAACCGGCAACCTGCTCTAACTCATTGTTTTGACGCAATTCCGGACGGAAAACCGTTTCACACTTTTCCTGGATTGCTCTAGCCGCGCTCGGGAAACATCGCCTTCAGGCCCTCGCGCGATGCCTTGGCGACGCCGCGTTCGGTGATCAGGCCGGTCACCAGCCGCGCCGGCGTCACGTCGAAGGCCGGGTTCGCCGCGGGTGTCGTCTCGGGCGAGATGCGCACCTGGGCGATCTCGCCGGCAGAGGTCTTGCCCCAGACCAGCGAAACCTCGTCGGCCGAGCGCTGCTCGATCGGGATATCGGCCAGCCCGTCATGCACCGTCCAGTCGATGGTCGGCGACGGCAGCGCGACATAGAACGGCACATGATTGTCGGCGGCGGCAAGTGCCTTGAGATAGGTGCCGATCTTGTTGCAGACATCGCCGTCGGCGGTGGTGCGGTCGGTGCCGACGATGACCATGTCGATTTCGCCACGCTGCATCAGATGGCCACCGGCATTGTCGACGATCAGCGTGTGCGGCACGCCATGGCCGGCCATCTCCCATGCGGTCAGCTGGGCGCCCTGGTTGCGCGGCCGCGTCTCGTCGACATAGACGTGGACCGGAATGCCGGCCTCGGTTGCCAGATAGATCGGCGCCGTGGCGGTGCCGTAGTCGACGGTCGCCAGCCAGCCGGCATTGCAATGGGTCAGGATGTTGACCGGTTCGCCCTTCGGCTTGCGCGCCGCGATCGCCCTGATAATGGCGAGACCGTTCTCGCCGATGGCGCGGTTGAGGCCGACATCCTCGTCGGCGATTTCCCTGGCCCGCCGATAGGCGGCTTCGGCCCGTTGTTCTGTTGGCAGCGGCCTGAGGAAGCGCCGCATCTCGTCCAGCGCCCAGCGCAGATTGATCGCCGTCGGCCGCGTCTCGTGCAAAGTCTCCCAGACCGCATCAAGTGCGTCATCCGATGGATCGTCCGCCATCTGCATGGCGACGCCATAGGCCGCGGTAACGCCAATCAGCGGCGCGCCGCGCACCCACATGTCGCGGATCGCTGTGGCGATGCCGGTGACGGTGTCGATCTTCTCGACACGGAAATCATGCGGCAGCCAGCGCTGGTCGATGATCTCCACCGAACGCCCGTCGTTGCTCAGCCAGATGGTGCGATAGTGGCGGTCGCCGACGTTCAAATGCTGCTCTCCTGTTCAATCAGCGCGGCCAGGTGGTTGACCTCGTCGATGCTGTGGATCTGCCGCCGGTTGACGGCGAGGTGGCGGCCGAATTTCAGCGCCTTGGCCTCACAACTGGCGCGCAGATCCTCGTCGGCAATGGTCTCGAAATCGGCATTGTGGGCGAGGCCGAGGATACGCCGGTGGACCTCGATGCCGGCAAAGCCGAGCAGGTCGGTCCAGATCTGGTGCAGCACATGGTCGAGCGCCTGTTCGGCGCCGAGCCTGTCGCCCTGATCCTCGAACAGGCTTTTCTGGTAGAGCATGCCGGTGCGCTCGGTGCGCCACAGATGCGAGAACTCGGCGCGGAACACGACCCAAGTCTCGACGGTCACCGCGAGCAGATAGGCGCGCATGGCGTCGCGCTTGCCGCTCTGCTCGTGTCCCCGCTGCGAGAAGAAGGACATCCAGAAATTGGCGAGCAGCATGCCGACATCGAACGCCATCGGGCCGTAAAAGGCGAATTCGGGGTCGATCATCCGCGTCTGCGTGTCGGTGACCATGATCGAGCCGGAATGCAGGTCGCCATGCAGCAGCGTTTCGGCATTGGCGGCGAATATGTGCTTCAGCCGCTGCGCCTCGACCTTGAGGTCGCGGTCGGCGCGCAGCTCTGCGACGAGGTCGTCGAGCTGCGGCGAGGTGTGCCGGTTCATCCTGGCGTCGAAATAGGGGTCCGAGAACACCAGGTTCTCGGTGATGTCGCAGAGTTCGACATTGTCGGCGAACAGCGCCAGGTCGGCCTTGCGGTCCTTGGCTGCCATATGCAGGTCGGAGCCGCGAAACAGGGTGCGGGCCATGAACAGGCCGATATCCCTCGCAATGTTCGGCAGCTGCTGGCCTTCGATCAGCGCCCGCCGCAGGATGATGTGCGGCGACAGATATTCCATGATGATCAGCGCCTGGCCTTCATCGAAATGGTAGATCGCCGGCACCGAGCCCGGCGCGCGCGCCTCTTGCCGGGTCAGCGCATGGTATTCGAAGAACGAGCGCTTCAGCGGCAGTGGCCAGCTGTCGCCGACCAGGCGGACATAGGGCAGGGCCTGCTTTACCACCGCTGCACCGCTGGCGCCTTCGACGATGAACACCAGGTTCAGATTGCCGTCGCCGACCTCGCGGACCTTCCAGGCGCTCGTGTCCTTGCCGATCCGCGCGCGCAACGCCTCGTTGTCGCCAAGACGGCTCGAAAGCGTCTCGACCGACAGTGCTTCGAACTGCGATTTTCCAGTCATCGTCATCCTCCCGCATATGCACTCCGAACATAACGGAGGCATGGCGGTCGGGCCAAGCTAGGAAGCGATCTGGCAATTGTCAATCGTGTTGACAATTGCCGATGTAGCCCATAGCGTCATGTCAGGGAGGAACGCATGGTCGGCAATGCCGTGTTCCGCGCAGAGGGGCTGAGGAAATCCTTTGGCCAGAACGAGGTGCTTGGCGGCGTCTCGCTGGAGCTGCATGCCGGCGAAGTGACGGTGCTGATGGGCGCCAATGGCGCCGGCAAATCCACCCTCGTCAAGATCATCAGCGGCGTCTATGAGCGCGGCGACGGCACGATGGGCCTCGCCGGACAGGCCTTCGCGCCGAACACGCCGGCAGAGGCGATCCGCGCCGGCATCGTCACCGTGCACCAGAACATCAATGACGGTGTCGTCGCCGATCTCGATGTCGCCACCAATTTGACCCTCGACCGCTTGAGCGGCAGCGGCGCTTCGTTCCTGTTCAATCCGGCGCGCGTGCGTCGCCAGGCAAAGGCCGTCGCCGACCGCATGGGGCTGGCCATCGATCTCAAAGCGCGCGTCAGCGATCTTTCGCTGGCCGATCGCCAGATGGTGGCGATAGCCCGCGCTTTGGCGCATCAGCCGAAAGTGCTGATCCTCGACGAGCCGACCTCGTCGCTGTCCAGCGCCGAAGCTGATCGGCTGTTTGCGCTGATCGACAGGCTGCGCGAGCAGGGCGTCGCCATCCTCTACATCTCTCACCGGATGTCGGACATCCGGCGGCTTGCCGATCGTATCGTCTCGATGCGCGACGGCGTCATCTCTGGCGTCTTCGACAAGAAACCGCTCGATTATGAAGGCGCCGTCAACGCCATGCTCGGGCGCAAAATCCACCTCGACCAGATCGTCGTCAGGAATTCAGCCAAGGCGATCCTGACGATCGAAGGGCTGCGCATAGCGCAAGGCGCCAGGCCGATCTCGCTGACGCTCGGCGACGGCGAGGTCGTTGCCATCACCGGCCTCGTCGGCGTTGGCAAGACGGCGCTGGCCGAGACGCTGTTTGGCGTGCGCAAGCCGCTCGGTGGCACCATGGTGCTGAACGGCAAGCCCTATGCGCCTGAAACAACAGGCGAGGCTATCGCCGCCGGCGTGTTCCTCGTCGCCAAGGACCGCGGCGAGAACGGCATCGTCAGCGGCTTCAATATCCAGGAAAATATCAGCCTGCCGTTCCACAAGCGCATGTCGCGCCTCGGTGTTCTCAGGCGCCGCCTGGAACGCAGCACCGCGCGCCGCCAGGTCGAGGAACTGGGCATCGTCTGCCGCTCCGAGAAGGACGAGATGGCGGCACTTTCCGGCGGCAACCAGCAGAAGGTGATGGTCGCCCGCTGGATGGCGCAGGATGCCGGACTGTTCATTCTGGATGAGCCGTTCCAGGGCGTCGACATTTCGGCCCGGCGCGACATTGCCGCCAAGCTCAGGGCAAGTGCAAACGGCCGCGCCACGCTGCTGTTCGTCACCGAGCTCGACGAGGCGTTGGAGACGGCCGACCGCATCCTGGTGATGTCCGAACAAACCATCGTCGGCGAGCATCGCAATGCCGATGTCGATCTCGATCGCCTGCTGGCCGAGGTCGCGGGCGGACCGCTGCACAGCGCCGCCTGAGCGTGGCGGCAAGGAATTGGAATGGAGAGACCATGGGTTCGAGTTGGGTAGAAATCGCAGCGGCGCGCGAGGGCGCTGAATGACGTTGCGAGACCATGCCATTCGCTACGGCTTCATCGTGCTTTTGTTCGGTTTGATCGCCTATTTCGCGATCGCCGCCGACGGTTTCGTTTCGCCGCAAAGTGCCGTCTTCATCTTCCAGTCGGTCGCCATCACCGGCGTGCTGGCACTCGGCGTCACCGCCACGCTCGTCGTCGGCGGCTTTGACCTGTCGATCGGCTCGGTTGCCACATCAGCCATGATGGCGGCGGCCTATGTCATGGTGGTGCTGGAGCAGAACGCTCTCGTCGCGGTCGTCGTCTGCCTGCTCATCGGCGCCATTGTCGGCCTGATCAATGGCTGGCTGATCGTCTATATGCGCGTGCCCGATCTCCTGGCGACGCTCGGCATGATGTTCCTGCTGGTCGGCCTGCAACGCATCCCGACCGAGGGCCGTTCGATCGCCACCGGCATGACCATGCCGGACGGTTCGGTCGCCAATGGCAAGTTCAGCGACGCGTTCCTGGCGCTCGGCCGCCACCGCTTCGATTTCTTCATCCCGAACCTCATTCCGGTGTCGGTGGTGGTGCTGCTCGTGCTCGCCGTGCTGATCTGGTTCTTCCTCGAATACACGCGTTTCGGGCGCATGATGTATGCGGTCGGCAGCAATGAACGTGCCGCCGAACTCGCCGGCGCGCCTGTCAAGGCATACAAGATCTGGGCCTACGTTATTTCAGGAGTTTTTGCCTCGATCGGCGGCATTTTGCTCGCCGCCCGACTTGGACGCGGCGACATCGCCTCGGGTAATAATCTGCTGCTTGACGCTGTCGCCGCGGCGCTCATCGGCTACGCGGTGCTTGGCGCCGCCAAGCCGAACGCCTTCGGCACTGCCGTCGGCGCGCTGTTCGTCGGCATCTTGCTGCAAGGCCTGACGATGATGAACGCGCCTTACTACACGCAGGATTTCGTCAAGGGCGTGGTTCTGGTCGTCGCCCTTGTCTTCACCTTTGCCCTTTCGGGCAGGGGCAGGAGATAGCTTTCGACCGGATAGGATTTGGGTTCAACAAGAGTGGAGGAAACAAGGTGAACATTACGAGAAGACTTCTGGGGAAGGTGGCACTCGGGCTGGCCGGGGCGACCATGCTGATGCAGTTCCCGGCACTGGCCGCGGACAAGCCGGCGCCTTTCGACAAGCCCGGCGTCAAGATCGCGCTGGTGCGCTATCTCTCGACCGGCGACTTCTTCCAGGCCTATCTCTCGGGCGTCGAGGCGCAGTCGAAGGCGCTCGGCATCGACCTGCGCGTGCTCGACAGCCGCCAGGACGCCGCCCTTCAGTCCGACATGGTCGACCAGGCCATAGCGCTTGGCGTGCAGGGAATCATCATCCAGCACGGCCTGACGGAATCGATGAAGGACGCCGCCCAGCGCGCGGTCGACGCCGGCATCAAGGTGGTGGCTTTCGACGTCAATGTCGAAAACCCTAAGATCCCGCAGGTCGAACAGTCCGACCGCGACCTCGCGCGCCTCGCTCTCGAGCAGGCGGTCAAGGACAATGGCGAGAGCTGGAAGGCCGGCTATGTCTATGTCGCCGGCATCGCGCCGCTCGACCGCCGCAACGAGACCTGGGTCGACGTCAAGAAGAAGCATGCCGGCATCAGCGAAGTCGCGATGTTCGGCACGCTCGACAATCCGATCGCCAACTCCGTCGCCAACCAGGCGCGTTCTGTGCTGTCGGCCCACCCCGACATCAAGGTGATGTTTGCCCCCTATGACGAATTCGCCAAGGGCGTGAAGATCGCCGTCGACGAGGCGGGATTGAACAAGGGCATCAAGATCTACTCGGCCGACATCTCGACGTCGGATATTGCCGCGATGCGTGAGCCCGACAGCGCCTGGGCGGCAACCGCCGCCACCAATCCGGCCGTCGTCGGCCAGGTCTCGGTGCGCGCGCTGGCACAGCTGCTCGCCGGCGAAGACCCCGGCCACAACGTCGTCGTGCCGCCGACGCTGATCACCCAGAAGGACCTCGTCGACAAGGACATCAAGAACATGGAGGACCTCTCGGCCAAGCTGCCGCAGTTCGCCCATGCCGATGTCGCGATGCCGGCCTGGATGCCGAACCCGAACGCCAAGTAGTTTTCGCAAACTTGGAACCGCTAGCCGCCTGCAGCAGCTTGTTGCAGGCGGCTTTTTTGTCGAAGGTCCTGGCACAACCGGCTTGCCGAAAACGCCGGTTTTGCGATGCTGGAAAAATCAGCCGCGAAAGTGTCGGTTCAGGATGGAAGCGCAGGCGGTAGTCGAGGAAAACCTGTCCGGCACTGTCACCGGAAGATTGTTTCGATGCACGCGGGCTACCACGGGCGTCGTGGTGTTGGGTGGATCGAGTGGCCGTGTCGATGTTGGGCGCGCGAGGCTCTTTGCAAACGAGGGTCAGTCAGCCCTGGCGCTGCAATGGTTTGGCGGTGAGGGCCAGGTTCCCGGAATCTGCGAGGTTCCCCTCGAAACGTTCTTTGCCGCAACCGACTGTCTCCTTGAAACAGGTTGCCGTCGCATCGTCTATGTCGGCACATCCAAGGGTGCCGAGGCTTCATTGCTCGCGGCGGTCCACGACCAGCGGATCAACGCCGTGGTCGCTATCGGCCCATCATCCGTGGTTTGGGGAAATATCGGTGCGGGCCGGGATGGCGTCAGCTGGCCTGAACGATCCTCATGGTCGCTCAACGGTATTCCCCTGCCGTTTGTGCCGACAGATCCAGACTGGACACCAGAGCATGTGGATGGCCTGGTCGCTTACAGGGGGCTTTTCGAACGCTGCCTGAAAACCTTTGAGCGGGAGGCAAAAGCGGCAGCCATCCCCGTTGAGACCGCGTCAGCCGAGGTTCTGCTTGTCGCGGGTGGCGACGATGCGCTGTGGCCCTCCCTATCGTTCGCGACAGATATCGCCCGGCGGTGCGGCGAAGCAGGCAAGGTCACGCATCTCGTTTCGTCGCCGGATGCGGGTCACCGCATCCTGTTGCCAGGCGAAAATACACCACGATCCGCATTACATGCGCACGGCGGCAACGACGAGGCCGATTCAGAGCTGGGCAAAAAGGCTTGGGAAGGCATCCGTGAGCTGCTGTGGTAGCAGTTCACGGATGCCTGCATGCCTGTTTCGATCGCTTCCGCCTACCGCATCGCCGCCGCGATGTTGCCGCCGTCGACCGTCGTCACATCGGCGGTGGTGCGATCAGCCAGTGCGTGGTGCAGGAAGGCCTGCGCCACGTCCTGCGCCGTCACTTCCTGGCCGAGCAGATTGCCGGACATGTAGTCCTTCTCCGAGACGCCGCGAGCGCCGGAGCGGCTGGCAATCATGGCGTCGGTCAAAAGACCCGAGCGGATGCGGTCGGCGTTGACGGCGTTCGAACGGATGCCATACGCGCCATAGTCGAGCGCGTACTGCCTGGACAGGAACAGCGTCGCCGCCTTCGGCACGCCATAGGCGCCGAACTTCGGACCGGGATTGACCGCCTGCTTGGAGGTGTTGAACAGAAGGACGCCGCCGGTTCCCTGTTCGAGCATGATGCGCACGGCATTCTGCGCCACCGACTGGTGGGCGAAGAAATTAAGCTCGAAACTCCTGCGCAAAAGCGCATCGTCGAGCTCGCCGATCCGGCCTTCCCAGGCAGCACCGGCATTGGAAACCACGATGTCGACGCCGCCGAAGACGGCGACCGCCTTGTCGAAGGCGGCACGCACCTGTGCCGGGTCGGTGATGTCAGCGGCGAAGCCGATCGAGTTGTTGCCGGCCTTCTTCGCCGCCTCGGCTGCCTTTTCGGCATCGAGATCGACAACAACGGCATGGGCGCCGTTGTCGGCGAACAGCCTGGCCGTCGCCGCACCGATCGCGCCGGCACCGCCGGTGATCAGCACCACCTGGCCGGTCAGCGGCTTCGGCTTGTTGGAAGCGAGCTTGGCCTGTTCCAGCGACCAGTATTCGAGCGGGAACAGGTCGGCCTTGGAGAGCGGATGAAACCGGCCGACCGCCTCGGCGCCGCGCACCGCCTCGATCCACATCTCGCCGACATCCGAAGCGATCTTCGCATCCTTCAGCGTGCGGCCATGGCCGAACATGCCGAGGCCCGGCACTAGCGTCAGGCGCGGCATCTGGTCGAGCATGGTGCGCTTGACGTCGTCGAGCGCATCATTGGTTTCGAAATAGGCGCGGTAGTCCCTGGCGAAGGCTTGGACGTGATCCTTGATCACGGCCTTGTAGTCGCCGACCTTGTCGGCATCGGGCGCCGGCAGTGCCATCGGCCCGGTCTTGATGCGGATCGACAGATCGGGCGTCGACACGCCGCGCCCGGCATAGTCGGCGATCTCAGCTGAATTGATGAAATCGACGATCGCCTCCGAGGTGCGGAAGTCGCTGATCATGCGGTCGAAACGGCCTTCGCCGCGTGCTACGGCCACAGCCCCCCGCAGCGTCGGTGCGATAGCCGCCGGTGTCGCGAGCTTTGCCGGCAATGCTGCCTTTGCCGCTGTCGGCTTGGCATTCCTAGCGACGTACTCCTCGGCGACATTCACATAGTGGATCATCCGGTCGTAGGCCTGCCTGGCGTCGTCGCCGAAGGTGAAGATGCCATGCTTGTCGAGGATCAGGCCCTCGACCGACGGATCGGCGTCAAAGATGTCGGCCGCCGCCTTGGCGAGGTCGAAGCCGGGCATGATGTAGGGCACATAACCCATCCTCGCACCGAACACCGTCTCCACCAGCCGTTTGCTGTCCTCCTGGTCGACGATAGCCAGGATGGCGGTCGAATGCGTGTGGTCGACGAATTTATGCGGCAGGAAGGCATGCAGCAGCGTCTCCACCGAAGGGTTGGGCGAGGACGGGTCGATGAGGTTGGCGCGTTGCAGGGCAACCATGTCCTCGTCGGCCAATCTGTTCAGTGTGCGGGCCTTGAGCAGCGGCTTCAGCTTGACCGCCGGCAGGCCCTGCGGCTCGATGACACCCATGTCCCAGCCGCTGCCCTTGACGCACAGCACGTCCCACTGGTCGCCGACGAGATCGGTCGCCGTCGTCTTGCACGACGTGTTGCCGCCGCCATGCAGGACCAGCCGTGGCTCGCCGCCCAGCAGCCGCGTCGTGTAGACGCGCAGCGCCAGGTCGCGGCCGACACCCTTTTTTGCATAGTCGGCAACGAGTTTTTCGGCTGCGTCGTCGTTCCACAGGTTCTTCATGTTCGCTTCGTCCGGTTGTTGTCTTTGATGGTGAAACAGGAATGCCGCGACGCTTTGATGACAATGCGCCGGCGGCGGAAATATGTGTTTTCCTAGGAGGCCTTTTCTGTCGTGGCAGCCGCGTGATCCAGCAGCCTCTGCGCCATGCGCGCGCCGACCACCAAATGCGTGCAAAGTCCGCCGGCGATCGCCGCAAGCAGCGGTTCGAACTTGCTGTCCTCCTGCACGACCATCAGGCGCCTGGCGATGGCGCGCAGCGAGGCAAGCTCGGCCGAGATCACCCGGCGGTTGTAGCTGCAGTCGAGCACCTTGCCGTCAGCGTCGATGATCTGCCCGGCAATGACGCCGGCAGCACCTCGGCTGCGCAGCTCCGCCATTTCGCCTGATGTCAGCGCACCGCATTTGACCAGATGGCTGTCGGCGTCGACAGCACCGACCGAGTACAGCGCCAAATCGCATTCACCGACGCCCGACAATTGCTCGCGGATCACTGGTTCGGCGCGCAACGCGCGCGCCAGCTCTTCCGTCGACAGCACCAGCGGGGCGTAGAAGTTGAGGCCCTTGGCGTTGAGCCGCCGCGCGATTTCCATCGTGCATTGGTCTGGCCGGTAGGAATAGGGCGCGCCGAGATTGCCGCAGAGCTGCACCACGGTGACATCCTGCAGGTCGGCATAGGACATGATATCGGCGATCATGTAGACGGTGCGGCCCCAGGCGACGCCGATGCGGTCGCCCTTCTTGACCAGTTCGAGAAAGACGCTTGCCGCCAGCACGGCGATTTCCGTCGACGGATCGGCGATATGGTCGTTCTCCGGCGCGATCCAGACGGCGTCGAGGCCTAGCGCATCCTCGAGCTTGCGCGCGAGCACATCGTCGGTGAAAAGCTGGGTCGAGGTCGAGATGTTGACGATGCCGGTCTCGCGCGCCTTGCGCAGATACATGGCGACCGAGGCACGGGAAATGTTAAGCTGGCTCGCCACCTGGTCCTGTCGCAGGCCATGGGCGTAGTAGAGCCAGGCGGCCTTGTGGATGAGCTGTTCTGCCGGTCGGATCGCCATGCCGTCTCCTCGGCTGACATTATTCACGGCCTTCGACAAAAGTCAAACCAGGCCAAGGTATACGATGCCTTTTCATCCGCTGAATCTAGATCATCATTGTGCCAAATGCGCTCTATCGCGGCATCGTTGGTGGTGACGCGGCCCGAGCCTGTGATTAGAACATCTCAAAGAAGAAACTCGGGGAGGACGGGATGGGCAATCCTTACGAACAGGATCTCGACAAGAACGCGGCCAACCACCAGCCGCTGACGCCGCTCACCTATCTGGAGCGCGCGGCAAAGACCTATCCCGACCATGTCGCCATCATCCATGGCCGCCAGCGCATCGACTATCGCACCTTCTGGCGCCGGTCGTTGAAGCTTGGCTCGGCCCTTCAGAAGCGCGGCATCGGCAAGGGCGACACCGTCACCGTCATGCTGTCCAACACGCCGCCGATGCTGGAAGCGCATTTCGGCGTGCCGATGACCAGGGCGGTGCTGCACTCACTCAACACCCGCCTCGATGCCGCCGTCATCGCCTTCCAGCTCGATCATGCCGAGAGCAAGATACTGATCGTCGATCGCGAGTTCTCCAGCGTCGTCAAGCAGGCCCTGGAACTGGCCAAGGTCAAGCCGCTGGTCATCGACTATGACGATCCCGACTACGCCGCCGACGCGCCGTATCCGAAGGGCGAGCGCATAGGCACATCAGACTACGAGGATTTCATCGCAAGCGGCGACGAGGACTTCGCCTGGTCGATGCCCGACGATGAGTGGGACGCCATTTCGCTTAACTACACCTCCGGCACCACTGGCAATCCGAAGGGCGTCGTCTACCACCACCGGGGTGCTGCCCTCATGGCCTACACCAACACCATCCATGCCGGCATGGCCAAGCACGCCGTCTATCTTTGGACGCTGCCGATGTTCCACTGCAATGGCTGGTGCTTTCCATGGACGCTCGCCGTCCAGGCCGGCACCCATGTCTGCCTGCGCTGGGTGCGGCCGAAGCCGATCTACGATGCGATTGCCGACCACGGCGTCACCCATCTGTGCGGCGCGCCGGTCGTCATGTCGGTGCTGATCAATGCGAAGGACGAGGACAAGCGCGAATTCGCGCAGACCGTCACCTTCAACACCGCGGCTGCCCCGCCACCGGAGGCCGTGTTGTCGGGCATGGCCGATGCCGGCTTTGCCGTCACCCATCTCTACGGATTGACCGAAACCTATGGCCCGGCGGTCGTCAACGAATGGCACGGCGCCTGGGACAATCTCGAAAAGGGCGAGCGCAGTGTCAAGAAGGCGCGGCAGGGTGTGCGCTATGCAGCGCTCGAAGGCCTGACCGTCATGGATCCCCAGACGATGCGGACGACGCCGGCGGATGGCGAGACCATCGGCGAGGTGATGTTCCGCGGCAACATCGTCATGAAGGGCTATCTCAAGAACCGCAAGGCGAGCGACGAAGCCTTTGCCGGCGGCTGGTTCCACTCCGGCGATCTCGGAGTCATGCATGCCGACGGCTATATCCAGCTCAAGGACCGTTCCAAGGACATCATCATCTCGGGCGGCGAGAACATCTCCTCGATCGAGGTCGAGGATGCGCTCTACAAGCACCCCTCTGTTGCCTCTTGCGGCGTCGTCGCCAGGGCTGATGACAAATGGGGCGAGGTGCCGGTCGCCTATGTCGAGTTGAAGCCCGGCAAGGCGGCGACCGAGGCCGAGATCATCGAGCACTGCCGCGCACTGCTTGCCCGCTTCAAGGTGCCGAAGGCGGTGATCTTCGCCGAAATCCCCAAGACCTCGACCGGCAAGATCCAGAAGTTCCGGCTGCGGGAAATGGCCAAGGTCGCCTGACGTCTCGGGCAGCCCTCTCGCGAAATTATTTTCAATGGTCCGAATCCTCGGGCCGCCTGGTGACGTCTGTTGGATGTCACCAGCTGTCACCAATCGTACGCGTATATCGATTTCGCGTTGACAGGTCGGCCATTTCGATTTACGAATGACGAAAATTGAAATTCGTCAGTCGTAAACAAAGAGAGCCATGTCCGAAGCCGCCAACATAGTCGCCGCCGACGTCGCCCGACAGGAGAATGTGACGCGCATTCTCGACTGCGCCGAGCGCCTGTTCCGGCACTACGGTTACGGCAAGACCAATGTCGCCGACATCGCCCGTGAACTCGGCATGTCGCCGGCCAATATCTACCGCTTCTTCGCCACCAAGGTCGAAATCCACCAGGCCGTCTGCGGCAGGATGCTCGGTGCCAGCTACAAGATGGCCTACGAGATCTGCCACCTGCCGATCAGCGCCGAGGAGCGGCTTCGGCGCTACGTGCATGCGCAGTACAAGATGACGATGGAGGTCATGCTCGACGAGCAGAAGGTCCATGAAATGGTGATCGTCGCGCTCGAACGCGATTGGGGCGTCATCGACAAGCACGTCGACAGCATCCACGATCTGTTCGCGGAGGTCATCCGCGATGGCATCGAGGCCGGTGAGTTCAGGGAGCAGGATCCGGTGATCGCCTCGCGCTGCTTCGGCGCCGCCACAGTCATCCTGTGCCATCCGCAGATGGTGGCGCAGTGTCTGGCCAAGACCAATCGGGCGATGCCCGACGACCTCATCGACTATGCAGTCAAGGCCTTGAAATAGCGCCGCACTCTGGTGCCGGTGTCGACCATTCATCTCCCAGTCGGAGTAGCAAGATGTCTTTGTCCCGTTCCATCCTTCGCAAGCTGCCGGTCGCCGGCCTGATCGTGGCGACGCTCGGGCTTGCCGGCTGCTCGCAGGAGAAAGCCGAGGTCAAGGACATCATCCGCCCGGTCAAGGTCGTCGAGATCGCCCAGGCGCATGACACCCGCACGCTCTCCTACTCCGGTTCGGTGCGGGCCCGCACCGAAAGCGCCCTGGCGTTCCGGGTCAACGGCAAGATCACGGAGCGCCTTGTCGACATCGGCCAGCATGTGGCTTCAGGCGATGTGCTCGCCCGCATCGATCCCATCGATTACGACCTTTCGGTTAAAAGCGCTCAGGCAGCGCTTGATGCCGCCGAGCGGCAGGTCGAGACGGTCGAGCTTGCCCGCAAGCGTGCAGAGCAGCTTTTTGCCAAGAATTTTGCACCGAAATCGCAGCTCGAACAGGCGACGCTGAGCTATGACCAGGCGGTCGCCACCCGCGATTCCGCTCGCTCGTCGCTCGACCAGGCCAAGAACCAGGCCGGCTACACCGACCTCAAGGCCGACAGGGACGGCATCGTCACCGCCGTCAGCGCCGATGTCGGCCAGGTGGTTGGCTCCGGCACGCCGGTTGTCACCGTCGCGGTCGACGGCGAAAAGGAAGTGCTGATCGCGGTTCCGGAAATGGAAATCGCTGAGTTCAAGCCGGGCAAGGTCGTAAAGGCGGGCTTCTGGTCCGACGACGCACTCGCGCTCGAGGGCAAGGTCCGCGAAGTCGCCGGCAGCGCCGATCCGCAGTCGCGCACCTTTGCCGTCCGCGTCAGCCTGCCCAACGATCCGCGCGTGCTGCTCGGCATGACAGCCAGCATCGAAGCATCGGCGGCCAATGAGCGGCAGCTCGTTTCGATCCCGCTGAGCGCGCTGGCCAAGCAAGACAGCCAGTCGATCGTCTGGACCGTCGATCGCGGCGCCGACACCGTCCACGCCCGACCGGTCAAGGTCGCCAAGTTCGCCGCCGATGGCGTGCGGGTCGCCGACGGATTGAAGGCCGGCGATGTCGTGGTCGCTGCCGGCACGCAGTTCATGACCGAGAACCTGAAGGTGAAACTCACCGGCGATACCGTGCAATCCGCATCTGCGGGAGACAGCGACACCAAACAGGTGCGCTGACGACAGACACCGGCTGCGCGTTCCTGCAGCCGCTGGTTTCCGGGCGGCAAACGCTCGAACCGAGGCGCTCGATTGATGTGACCCCCCGCGCATCGATTTTCGCGTCCCCAACCGCGATGAGTGTTCTCCGCTCGGAGAGCCTTGCCGCCCGGAAGCCGCCACCGAACCTCGATCTTGTTGCGCTAGCTAGATGGACCTGCATCGATGACCAATTCCACGGACGAGAAGCGGCCCTTCAACCTGTCGCGCTGGGCAATCGGCCATCCCTCCATTGCCCGGTTCCTGTTCGGCCTGATCATCATTGCCGGTGCGCTCGGCCTGATGCGCATGGGCCAGAAGGAAGATCCCGATTTCACCTTCCGCGTGATGGTCGTCCAGGCGATCTGGCCCGGCTCCTCGATCCAGGAGATGGAAGACCAGGTCGTCAACAAGATCGAACGCAAGCTGCAGGAAACGCCGCACCTCGATTTCGTGCGCTCGTTCACGCGCGCCGGCAGCGCCATCATCACGGTCCAGATCAAGGGCGACACCAACGCCGCCGAGGTGGCGGACGCCTTCTATCAGGTGCGCAAGAAGGTCGGCGATATTGCTGGCGACCTGCCGCAAGGCCTGCTCGGACCGTATTTCAACGATGAA
The DNA here is from genome assembly GCF_056403835.1 of Mesorhizobium sp. P2_E6. Taxonomy (NCBI): domain Bacteria; kingdom Pseudomonadati; phylum Pseudomonadota; class Alphaproteobacteria; order Hyphomicrobiales; family Phyllobacteriaceae; genus Mesorhizobium; species Mesorhizobium sp. P2_E6. The sequence continues at coordinate 371,850 of NZ_JBFUEQ010000002.1, read as the reverse complement.
TTCGGTGACACCTTCATCACGCTGCATTCGATCAGCGGCGATGGCTTCAGCTATCCCGAGCTGAAGAAGTTCGCCATCCAGGCGCGCGACATGCTTTTGACCACGCCCGGCGTCGAGAAGGCCGTCATCATCGGCGACCAGCCGGAAAAGCTCTATATCGACATCTCCTCCAAGGCGCTCTCCGAACGCGGCCTGACGCTGACCGATCTGCAGAACGCGATCAAGGGACAGAACAATGTCGACCCGGCCGGCTCCGTCGATACCGGCACCAACTCGGTGCGCATTTCGGTCGAGGGCGACGTCAGCAAGGTCGAGGATATCCGCAACCTGCGCGTGCGCGCCGGCGGCCAGGTCACCCGGCTCGGCGACATCGCCACGGTGACGTCCGGGCTGGAAGATCCTTTCCAGCGCAAATACCGCTTCAACGGTCATGACAGCGTGCAGCTTGGCGTCGTCATGGCCAAGGGCTTCAAGGTCACCGATGTCGGCAAGGAGGTCGAGGCAACCTACAAGCGCTTTGAAGAGGCGCTGCCCTATGGCGTTTCGGTCGACCAGATCTCTGACCAGCCGGGCGTCGTCACCGATGCGGTTGCCGAATTCATGCACGCGCTCGGCGAAGCGCTGCTGATCGTGCTCGTCGTCTCGTTCCTGTCGATCGGCTGGCGTTCCGGCCTGGTCATCGCCATCGCGATTCCACTGGTGCTGGCCGCCACTTTCGCCATCATGTACGAACTCGGCATCGACCTGCAGCGCATCTCGCTCGGCGCGCTGATCATCGCGCTCGGCCTGCTCGTCGACGACGCCATGATCGTCGTCGAGATGATGGAGCGCAAGCTGGAGGAGGGGCTGGTCAAGATCGAGGCGGCGAGCTTCGCCTATTCCTCGACCGCCTTCCCGATGCTGACCGGCACGCTCATCACCACCGCCGGCTTCATCCCGGTCGGCTTCGCCGCCTCGACGGCCGGCGAATATGTGCGCACGCTGTTTTATGTCGTCGGCATCGCGTTGATCGTCTCGTGGTTCGTCGCGGTCTATTTCACGCCGTGGCTCGGCTACATGATCCTCAAGCAGCGCAAGCATGCCGGCAGCCACCATGATGTCTTCGACACGCGCTTTTATCGCCGGCTGCGCTCGACCGTCGGCTGGGCCGTGCGCCACCGCGTCATCGTGCTTGTCATGACCCTGGTAACCTTCGGCACCAGCCTGTGGGCGTTCCAGTTCATCCCGCAGAACTTCTTCCCACAATCGTCGCGGCCGGAAATCCTCGTCGATCTCTGGCTGCCGGAGGGCACCAGCATCAAGGAAGTCGAGGTGCAGGCCAAGGCGCTTGAAGCCAAGATGATGGACGACAAGGACAAGCGTTTCATCGCCACCTATATCGGCGAAGGCGCGCCGCGCTTCTTCCTGCCGCTCGACCAGCAGTTGAGCAATCCGAACTTCGCCCAGCTTCTGGTGATGGCCAATGACGAGCCGGCCCGCGAACGGCTGATCGTCAAGCTGCGCACCGTCCTGGCCGAGGACTTCCCGTCGATCCGCGCCAAGGTCGACCGCCTGTTCCTCGGCCCGCCGACCGGCTGGCCGGTGCAGATGCGTGTCATGGGCCCGGACCGCCAGGAGGTGCGCCGCATCGCCGACCAGGTGAAGGCCAAGTTCCGCGAAGATCCGCTGCTTGGCGCCGTCCATGACGATTGGCTCGAACCGGTGCCGGCGATGAAGCTGGTCATCGACCAGGATCGCGCCCGTGCGCTTGGCGTGACCTCGCAGCGCATCCGCCAGATGCTGCAGGCGACCATGTCCGGCGCGCCGCTCGACGACTTCCGCGACGGCGAGGAGACGGTCTCCATCGTCGCCCGCGAGCCGGATGCCAGCCGCAGCCTGCTGTCTTCGGTCGACTCCGTCTATATCCCGACCGATTTCGGCGGCTTCGTGCCGCTGTCGCAGGTCGCCAAGGTGGTGCCGGTGCTGGAGCAAGGCATCGAATGGCGGCGTAACCGCTTGCCGACCATCAGCGTGCGGGCAACGCTGCCCGACGGCGTGCAGTCCAACGACGTCGTCACCAAGTTGTACAAGGACATGCAGGGTCTGCGCGATGGGCTGGCACCTGGCTACAAGATCGAGATCCAGGGCGGTGCCGAGGATTCGGCCGAAAGCCAGGCTTCGATCGCCGCCAAGGCGCCGATCATGCTGGCCATCATCGTCGTGCTCCTGATGATCCAGCTGCAGAATTTCGGCAAGGCGATGCTGGTGCTGGCGACCGGCCCGCTCGGCATCATCGGTGCTGCCGCGGCCCTTCTGATCAGCGGCGCGCCGTTCGGCTTCGTCGCCATCCTCGGCGTCATCGCGCTGCTCGGCATCATCATGCGCAACTCGATCATTCTGGTCGACCAGATCGACCAGGACATAGCGGCGGGCATGGAGCGATCCGAAGCGATCATCGGCTCGGCCGTGCGCCGTTTCCGGCCGATCACGCTGACCGCCTTGACGGCGGTGCTGGCGCTGATCCCGATCTCGCGGGCCGTGTTCTGGGGGCCGCTCGCCTACGCGATGATGGGCGGCATCCTGGTTGCCACCGTGCTGACAATCCTGGTACTGCCGGCGGGCTACGCCCTGTTCTTCGGCCGCGAGCCCAAGAAGCACGGGGTGGAGGGGCGGATCGACGATCTGGACCTGATCCCGGAAGCCGAGAAGCCACAACTGGCGCTGGCCGCCGAATAGATCGACTACGCCAGCCGAAAAGGATCGGGCGCGCCGAAGCGCGCCCGATCCTTTTCATTTCCGAGGTCAGATGACGAAATACCAGTTGGCGAGCAGCATCACCACCACGCCCGCGACCAGTGTCAGGTAGGGCAGCATGCCCGCCTTCTTGACCGCCAGATCGGACGAACTCATGCCGAGGTCGGCCAGCATATGGTCGGGGAACTTGCCGCCGTCCTGGATGTAGTGGCGGAAACAGAACACCGGGATGATAAAGGCCGCGGTGATTAGTCCGGCCCACAGTGCCATCGGGTTCCAGACCTTGGCGCCGGCGCCCATGAAGATCGCGTTGACATAGGCGAAGATGGCGCCGACCCCGAGCAGCCAGCTCGGCGCCTTCCATGGCCGCGCGATATGGCCGTTGTCGATGCGATGGATCCAGCCGGCGTTGAGGTTGAGGAAGTTGAAGATGATGTAGCCGCAGTTTGACACGGCGAGGATGAAGAAGAAGCTCGTCGCGTCGGCCGAGGCGATGGCCAGCACGATCAGGTTGAAGCAAAGGTCGGTCCACATGGCCCGCGTCGGTGCGCCATGCTCGTTGACGTGGCTGAGATAGCGCGGCAGCCAGCCGTCGACCGAGCCCTGGTAGAGCGTGCGCGAAGAACCCGCCATCGCCGTCATGATGCACAGCACCAGAGCCAGGATCATCAGCATCACCAGCAGGCTGTGGATCAGCGCTCCGCCACCGACCATCCCGGCCAGCGCATCGGCGACACCGGAGCCGTCGACGATCGGCGTGGCCAGCATGCCGTTCAAGCCGAGCACGCCCTGGAAGGTGAACGGCACCAGGATGAACAGCAGCATGCAGAGCAGGCCGGAATAGAAGATGGCCTTGAACGTGTCGGTGCCGGGGTTCTTGAATTCGGAGGTGTAGCAGACGGCGGTCTCGAAACCGTAGGTCGACCAGGCGGCGATGAACATGCCGCCGAGCACGAGCGTCCAGCCGGCGATGTTCCAGGCGCCGGGCTCCGGCGCGTAGGCGGCCGCCAGCGGCACCAGCGGCGAAAAATTCGCCCAGTTGATCTGGCCAGTGAAAATCGGCACGACGCCGACGATCAGCATCGGGATGATGACCAGCAGGCCGATATATTTCTGCACATTGGCGGTGCCCAGAATGCCGCGATGCTGGATCGAGAAGATGATCAGCATCAGCACCGCGCCGATGAAGAAGGTGGCATTGAAGGTGAAGGAGACCGGGCCCAGCGTGTGGCTGTACAGCGTCCAGTTGCGGATCGCCGGCGTCGCGGCAGCGGTCACCGCCGTGATCGCATCGGCGGCGCTGGTGCCGGCATGGGCCGCGATATAGGCGACGACATCGGGCGAGGTTTCCGTGAACAACGGCACTGGCGCCAGCGCGTTGAGGATATAGGCGGCGGCGATCGAGCAGCCGAGCGACAGCACCGGCGACCAGGCGAACCAGTTGCACCACACCGACAGCGGCGCGATGAACTTGGAATAGCGCAGCCAGGCGGTGGCGCCATAGATCGAGGCGCCGCCCGACTTGTTCGGGAACAGGCCGGCGATCTCGGCATAGGTGAAGGATTGCAGGAAGCCCATGATCATGGAGGCGATCCAGATCGCGAAAGCCAGCGTGCCGGTCGTGCCGGCAATGCCGCCGATCGAAAACAGGACAAGGGCAGGGACTCCGCTGGCCACCCAGAAGGCGCCGCGCCAGTCGATATTCCGGTGCAGCTTGCTCTCGGCAAGCGGCTCCATCGTAGTGCTTATCGTGCTCATGTGTTTGGGTTCCCCTTTTTGATATTCCCCGTCCGTGACGGCCGCGACTTCGCGCGGCTTCGTCATCGACGCACGCTTTGGGCGGCTGCCGGTGTTTCCACTCAGTCGCATTTTTTTCTTAGCAGTGAAGATTGATCCGGCGCGCTTGCACGTCAAGCGTTTTGTGAAACCATGCACAAAACGCTTGCGAAACATGTCAGCTTCGCACTGCTGTGGGCGGGATTGTTCGAAAGAAGGACCAGGGGCCTGAAATGAAAAACCCGCCTGAGGCGGGTCGCGGCGCAAACCAGCACCATCCCCAAATCGACAGCACAACTGCCGGCACTTGTCGATCGGGTAGTGTCTCTCAGTTTGAAATGACGACGACTAGTCGCCATTTCCAAGCAGGGATCGCACGTAGCGCGAACGTCGACCATTCCAACCGCAAAGCTTGCAGCGAGTTCCGTCGAACTCGTGGTGGCAGTTTTCATATCCATAGATAACGTGAGCGCACTCGGGACAAAGAAATGCCATTGCGGAGGACGAAGCACGATAATTGCTGCGGCACTCGTCGCAGCGCTTCCACTCCCCATCGCTAGCTTCCTGCGTCGGCATTAGCGTTGACCATTCCCTTTTTGTAAGGGCCGCGCTTGCCTGGCTTCGCGCAACTGCGTCCACTTTCTCGCAAAGGTCTTCCGTCGACCAGAGCGTCTTAGACACGCCGACGTCCGGGAATGTCTCAGTTTGAATTTTCCCCTAGCTTTCTCAAGAACCAGCTGGCTGCGATCACTGTCCCGAATCCCAATGCGGCTACGACGGCAGCGAAAGACGTCATGCCAATCGTCATGTAGGCGAATGCTCCAATCGCAAAGCCGAGTGTTCTAACCCAATTGGGCAACGATTGGCCTAGGTGATTTTCAAGGATGATTTCACAGCCGAATAAAACGCCAAATTGAAAGACAAACAGCCAGAATAGAACTGCAAAGAACCCAAAGTTTCTCGCAAAATAAAGTCGTTCAAGGCCATACGGGATGGCGACTGCTACAAAAGACAAGATCAGAAAAAACATCTAACTGAATTAGCATGACGAAACAATATGTCCAATGCCGCCCTATTCTCCAAGACGCCTTTTGCAAGGGCCGCGTCTCGGCTTCCTTCAACTGACCCACAACCCCCAACCACGGCGATCGCTCAGACTGCCCGGCGCAGCTTTCAATGTCTTGTGAGTGAAGCGCGGTCAGGAGCGCGGTTTGGTCTTCTGCGGATCGTAATGGGCAAAGGCGACGACCCGCGCCGGCAGCCGTTTGGCGTGGCCGTCGAGCTTGCCGATCTCGACCTCGGTGCCGATCGCAGCGTGGGTGACGTCGAGCCGCGCCAGCGCGATATTCTTGTTCAGCACCGGCGAGCGCATGCCTGACGTGACCACGCCGATCTGGGCGCGGCCGACATGCACGCAATCGCCATGGCCGACATCGACATTGGCGTCGATGTCGAGGCCGACCAGTTTTGTCTGCGGGTTTTCCTTGCGCCGGATCAACGCCTCGCGGCCGATGAAGTCGTCGGTCTTGCTCTTCAGCGGCACGGTGAAGCCGATGCCGGCCTCGAACGGGTCGGTCTGGTCCGAAAACTCGTAGCCGGCGAAGATCAGCCCGGCCTCGATGCGCACCATGTCGAGCGCCTGCAGCCCCATCGGCTTCAGCCCGTGCGGCTGGCCGGCCTCCCAGATGGCGTCGAACACTTTTTCGGCGTCACGCGGATGGCACCAGATCTCGTAGCCGAGCTCGCCGGTGTAGCCGGTGCGCGAGACGACGACCGGGATGCCGTTGCCCCCACCGATGCGGGCGACGGCGAAACGGAACCATTCGAGCTCGTCGATCGACGGCTGCAGCGGTGAGGTCCAGATAACCTCCCTCAGGATGTCGCGGCTTTTCGGGCCCTGCACGGCGATATTGTGCATCTGGTCGGTCGACGAGCGGACCAGGACGTTGAGGCCGAGCTTTTTCGCCGTTTCGCGCAGCCATTCGCCGGACAGATCGTCGCCGCCGACCCAGCGGAAATTGTCCCTCCCGAGCCGCAGCAGCGTGCCGTCATCGATCATGCCGCCATGCTCGTAGCACATGGCGGAATAGACGACCTGGCCGACGCCAAGCTTCTTGACGTCGCGGGTCAGCGTGTATTGCAGCAGCGCCTCCGAGTCCGGCCCGGTGACCTCGAACTTGCGCAGCGGCGACAGGTCCATGATGACCGCGGCCTGCCGGCAGGCCCAGTATTCGTCGATGGGCCCTTGCCTGGCGAAGGAATTGGCCAGCCAGTAGCCCCTGTACTCGACGAAGTTGCGGGTGTGCTTGGCAAAGCTCGAATGAAAGGAGGTCTCGCGGGTCATTTTCGGTTCCGAATCAGGCGTCATGCGTCTGGCGATCGCTCGCGAAAATTTGTGCTGGCCGGAATAGGTGCGCACATGGATGTCGGTCAGGTTCCAGCCATTGGCCGGCGTCGTGTCGTCGGGGCAGGCCGAGGAAACGCAGACGATGTCGGTCAGCGCCTTGAGCAGCACATAGTCGCCCGGCCGCGACCACGGCTCGTCCGACACCATGACGCCATGCGCGTCGATCGCCGTATTGAAGAAGAAGTTGATCGCCATCCAGCCGGCACGTGGCGTGACGCCCTTGTCCGACAGCGCGCGATTGAAATTCTCCGAGCAGTTGGTGTGGCCGGGATAGCCGATGTCGTCGTAATATTTGGCCGCGCAGGCGAGCGCGAAGGCGTCATGCCGGCCGCACGTGTCCTGCACGACCTCGACCAGCGGCTCCATGTCCTGGTCGTAGTATTTCGAATGCAGGCCGGGCATCGGATAGCTCGCGCCCATCAGCGTGCGGGTCGTCGTCACGTCGAGCGGATGGTCGCGACCCTTATCCAGCTTGCGTGCCGAAAAGCACTGGAAGTCGGTGCATTGGCGCCCGTCGACGTCGATGATCTGCAGATAGTCGCCGGCCTTGACGAAGTAGGATTCCGCCGTCGCCGAGTTGACGCGCAGGTCGAGCACCGGATCGGCGAGCGGGTCGGCCAATTGCGACTTCGCCGCCGGACGGATCGTGGCGCGTCGGACGATGACGCTGAGCGGCGTCGCCGTGTCGTGGCCATCGACAAGCATCGGCCCACCGGGCGCGGCGATGACCATCGCGCCGTCGCGCACGATATTGAAACCCTGCTCGGTGCCGGCCGGCGTGGTGCCACCGAAAACACGCACTGCCTTGGCCTGATCCAACTGCACCTGCCGCCGCGCAAGCCCGCGCCGCAATGCGCCCAGACTGTCGTCACCCTCGGCCAAAAGCGCCTTGATGCCGGCAGCATTGCTGTTCGACGTTTCGCCAAAAATGCCGGGGTCGGTCACGCCGCTCCTGTCCCACGCCAGCAGCTCGCAGGCCTGGCCGCCTTCGACATTGCGCACGGTCAGTGTATCGCCGGCTTCGACTTCGATGAGAACGGCGCCGTTGCCCTGGATGGTATAGCGCTCCATGCCCGGCGGCAGCGCGATCTGGCCGGGCCTCAGGATGAGGCTCGGCCGTGGTGGTCCGGCAGCAACGGCAGGGTAGGGCGACTGGCTCATCTCAGCCTTGCGTTTCGAGACATCGGTTCGAGAAACAAGTTTGCCTGTACGTGAAATTATTTTAGCAGGAAGAATAGGCGGCAAGGCCGGATTTGGCAAGCGAACGTGGCCCTTCTTGTCTGTTCCGCGCTACGCCAACTCCTCCGAATGCGCGATCGTCACGCGGTACTCAGCCGCCGCGTCGAGCATCGTGTGCCACAGGCTTCCGGCGAAGGTCGCAAACACCAGCAGGTTGAACACGGCCTGCCCATCCGGCCGGTCGCCGCCGCGCCAGAGCGTGACGCTGGTGTGATCGATCGAAGTTGCGGCGGCGGCGCCAATCGGGAAAGCCGACGGGTGAAGATCGATCGACGACAGCTTGGCCAGCACGGTGCGGGCCTTGGCCCCGGAAATGCGGACCAGGGCGCGCGCATGCGACTGGTCGGACAGGGAGGCAGGGCCGGACAATGCCGGCGCCAGCGTGTCCATCGTGTGCTTGCCGCCCTTAGACAGGACGAAGAACTGATCCGGCCCGGACCAGATCAGCGTGGCGTCTTGAGCCTGTACCACCGTGGGCGCATTGGGAGCCGCCACGCCGAAACGGCCGTTGGCCACCCGCGCCAGTTCGGCCGCTTTGCCGCGCCGCGCCATCACCTGGATCAGGTCGAAATTGCGGATTTCCGTCAGCGAGACGCCGGCCTCGATGCCGCGTGCGCCATGCGCGCCTGGGGCAAGCGCATGCTCGAGCGGACTGCGGGAAGACCAGGAAAACTCAGCCACGCTGGCGCCCTCCATCCGGATCGTAGAAGACGGGATTGCACAGTTCGACGTCATAGTCCTCGCCGCGCAACGGATCATGTGCATGGACGATCTCGCCGATGCGTTCGCGGCCGCGCTCGACCAGGCCGAGCCCGATCCATTGGTCTGCTGTCGGCGAGAAGCAGACCGAGGTGACATAGCCCTGGTCGTTGCCCGGGCCAGGTGTCTGCCCCTTCGGAATGATATGCGCGCCGGAGCGCAGCCTGCGCGCCTTGTCGACCGGCTTGATGCCGACCACGACCTGACGGTCCGGTGCAACCAGCGCCTCGCGCCCGGCCATGACGCGGCCAATGAAATCCTTTTTGGTCGACATCATCTTGCCGAGACCAAGATCCGCCGCCGTCGTCGTACCGCTCAGTTCCGGTCCGGCGATGTGACCCTTTTCAACCCGCATAACGCCGAGCGCCTCGGTGCCGTAAGGCGTGACGCCGAATGGCGCGCCGGCCAGCATCAGATTGCGCGCCATGGCATCGCCAAAGCGTGCCGGCACCGAAATCTCGAACGCCATCTCGCCGGAGAACGAGATGCGGAACAGCCGCGCCTTGATGCCGCCGCGCAAGCGGACTTCGCGCGCGCCCATGAACGGGAAACCTTCATTGGAAAGGTCTTCCGCCGGATCGACAATCTCCTTGAGCAGGTCACGGGTCTTCGGCCCGGCGATCGAGAACTGTGCCCACTGGTCCGAGACCGAAGTCAGTTGCACGTCGAGTTCGGGAAACAGCACCTGCCGGCAGAATTCGAGATGCTGCATCACCAGTCCGGCCTTGGCCGTCGTGGTGGTCAGGAAATAATGATCCTCGGCCAGCCGCGACGTGGTGCCGTCGTCATAGACCATGCCGTCCTCGCGCAGCATCAATCCGTAGCGGGCCTTGCCGACGGCGAGATTGGAGAAGGTGTTGACATAGACGCGGTCCAGGAAAGCGCCGGCATCCGGGCCGTGCACGTCGATCTTGCCGAGCGTCGAGACATCGCAGAAGCCGACGCCGCCGCGCACCGCCTTGACCTCGCGGGTCACCGATTCCAGCCAGTCCTTCTCGCCGGCGCGCGGATACCACTGCGCGCGCTTCCACAGCCCGGTGTCGACGAAAACAGCACCTTGTTCGGCGGCCCAGTGATGCGACGGTGTCAGCCGCGTCGCATGGAACGTCTCGTCGCGATGATGGCCGGCAAAGGCGCCGATCGCGACGGGCACGTAAGGAGGGCGGTAGATCGTCGTGCCGGTCTCGGGAATGGACCGGCCGCTGACCGCGGCCATGATGGCGAGACCGGCGACATTGGAGGTCTTGCCCTGGTCGGTCGCCATGCCGAGCGTTGTGTATCGCTTCAGATGCTCGACCGATTCAAAGCCTTCGCGCTGCGCCAGTTCGATGTCGGAGGCGGTGACGTCGTGCTGGTAGTCGACAAAGGCCTTGCCCTTGCCGGCAACGTGCCAGAGCGGCTTGAGCGAGAACGCCTCGTCGTCGGCGACAGGGGCGGTGCCTGCCTTGCCGCCGTGCCCGGTGTCATGCGCGGCTGCGCTACCCGCGGCAAAGCCCTGAGCCAAGCAGGCGCCGAGCCCGAAGGCACCGTTGGCGGCGCCCACGGCCACCATTCCGGGAGGCGCGCCATTCGGCACGAAGGCGGCGATGTTATCCAGCCATTTCGGCCGGCCGCGATGATAGGAGGTCAGCCCGACAGCCGGGTTCCAGCCGCCGGAAACGGCAAGCCCGTCGGCTTCGACCTCGGCGCGCGCGCCACCGGTGAGTGACGCAGCGATCTTCCTGACGCCATCCTTGCCGCCATCGACCCCACTGACCGAACCGTGCAGCACCGGGAAGCCGCCCTTGGACGCCAGCGAACGATGGGCGGGCGATACGTCAGGCCGCGCGTCGATGACCGCCGCGATCTGCAACCCGGCGCCGAGTGCGATCTCGACCGTGCGCCAGCCATCCTCATTGTTGGTGAACAGCGCGATGCGTTTGGCCGGCGCTGCCGCGTAGCGCGCGACGTAGGTCCGCATGGCGGAAGCCATCATCACGCCAGGCGTGTCGTTGCCGGCAAAGACGATCGGCCGTTCGATGGCGCCGGCCGCGACCACGCAGCGCCTGGCCACGATCCGCCACAGCCGCTGGCGCACCTGATGCTCCGGCGGCGAGGGCAGATGGTCGTTGACCCGCTCGATGGCGCCATAGGTGCCGCCGTCATAGACCCCGAACAGCGTCGTGCGGGTCATGATGCGGACGTCTGGCAGGGTAGCAAGCTCAGCCAGCGTCCGCGAAAGCCATTCCGCTGCCGGCAGGCCATCGATCGTGCCGCCATCCGCCAGCAGGCGGCCGCCCGGCGAAAAATCCTCCTCGCACAGGATGACACGGGCACCCGAGCGTCCGGCTGCCAAGGCCGCGGCCAGTCCGGCCGGGCCCGAGCCGCCGATCAGCACATCGCAATGCGCCCACGCCTTGTCGTAATGGTCGGGATCGGCGACGCCCGCGGCGCGGCCAAGTCCGGCGGCGCGGCGGATCGCCGGTTCGTAGATCGCTTCCCAGAATTTCGCCGGCCACATGAAGGTCTTGTAGTAGAAGCCGGCGACGAAGATCGGCGCGAACAGCTGGTTGACCGACATCACATCGTGGCGCAGCGATGGCCAGCGGTTCTGGCTAGCGGCCTCTAGCCCTTCATAGAGCTCGGCCGTGGTCGCCTTGGTGTTCGGTTCGCGCCGCGCGCCGGTGCGCAATTCGACCAGCGCGTTCGGCTCTTCCGAGCCAGCGGTGAGGATGCCGCGCGGGCGATGGTATTTGAACGAGCGGCCGACAAGCTTGACGCCATTGGCGATCAGCGCCGAGGCGAGCGTGTCGCCCTGGAAGCCGGAGAACGTCTTGCCGTCGAAACGAAAATTCAGCGGCGCGGAGCGGTCGATCAGGCCGCCGGACGTGAGGCGATGGGATTGGCTGAACGTCACGAGTGCCGGCCTTCCGTGAGTTCGATGAAACGCGAGGGGGTTGCGCTGCCCCTCATCGCTCTGCCGGGCACTTCTCCCCATATAGTCACGGGGAGAAGGACGCCGCCGCCGAAGATTTCGCCAATCATCGACGTTGCAGAAAGGGCGCCGAGGTTGCGGCCAGCCTTCCTCTCCCCGTCGCTATACGGGGAGAGGATGCCGGCAGGCAGGTGAGGGGCGGCGCTGACCTGAACAGAAGAATTCATTTCGCGGCCTGCCTAGCACCGGCGCCCCCCGCCGGCTCAACCGAAGAAATCTCGTGCGTCAGCGTGTTGCGGCCGATCTTCAGCCAGGTCCGGCAGCCGCCGCCATGGTACCAGTATTCGCTGGTCTCGCCGGCGACATTGTCGCGCAGATAGACGTAGTCGAAGACCTCGTCTTCCGAGGCGCCGGCCACCGGCCGCACCGGCTTGGCGTCGCCCAGATAGGTGAATTCGCCGAGTTCGCGTTCGCCGCAGAAGGGACAGACAATGCGCATGGTTCCGTCCGTCCTCAGTGCAGGTTCGGTTGGGCGCCCTGGCCCTTTTCGTCGATCATCGCACCAGTCCGGAAGCGGTCGAGGCGGAACCGTGCGGCTTCTTCGTGCGGCGTGTCGCGAGCCAGCAGATGGGCAAAGACAAAGCCCGATCCCGGCGTCGCCTTGAAGCCGCCATAGCACCAGCCGGCGTTGAGGTAGAGCCCGTCGATCGGCGTCTTGTCGATGATCGGCGAGCCGTCCATCGACATGTCCATGATGCCACCCCACTGGCGCAGCAGGCGCACGCGGCCGATCATCGGCATCAGCGCCATGCCGCCCTCGCAGACATCCTCCATCACAGGCATGTTGCCGCGCTGGGCGTAGGAATTGTAGCCGTCGATGTCGCCGCCGAAGACCAGCCCGCCCTTGTCCGACTGGCTGACGTAGAAATGGCCGGCACCGAAGGTCATGACACCGGGGATCAGCGGCTTGATCGCTTCGGAGACGAAGGCCTGCAGCACATGGCTTTCGATCGGCAGGCGCAGGCCCGCCATCGCCGCGACGCGCGAGGAACTGCCGGCGACCGCCATGCCGACCTTGCCGGCGCCGATCTTGCCGCGCGAGGTCTCGACGCCGGTCACCTTGCCGTTGGCGTCGCGGGTAAAGCCGGTCACCTCGCAGTTCTGGATGATGTCGACGCCGAGCGCGCTCGCCGCATGGGCATAGCCCCAGACCACGGCATCGTGGCGCGCCGTGCCGCCACGCCGCTGCAAGAGCCCGCCTTGCACGGGAAAGCGCGCATTGTCGAAGTTCAGGAACGGGATCATCTTCTTGACCGCGGCGAGGTCGAGCAGTTCGGCATCGATGCCATTGATGCGCATGGTGTTGCCGCGCCGCGCATAGGCGTCGCGCTGTGCGTCGGAATGGTAGAGGTTGATGACGCCGCGCTGGCTGACCATCGTGTTGTAGTTGAGGTCCTGCTCCATCCGTTCCCACAGCTTCATCGACAGTTCGTAGAAGCCGGTGTTGCCGGGCAGGCCATAATTGGAGCGGATGATGGTGGTGTTGCGGCCGGCATTGCCGGAGCCGATCCAGCCCTTTTCCAGCACGGCGACATTCTTGATGCCGTACTCGCTGGCGAGAAACCATGCGGTGGCCAGGCCATGGCCGCCGCCGCCGATGATCACCACGTCGTAGCGATCCTTCGGCGTGGCGTCGCGCCAGGTGCGCTGCCAGTTCTTGTGGCCGGACAGGGCGGCGCGGGCGAGCGAGAAGATCGAGTATTTCATCAGTTCATTCCGAGGTCGCTCGCATTCGCTGGGAGTTAGATATCCAACGTGTGGTCGCGCTCCCATTGCGTGAAGTGCGAAGCATAGGAATTCCATTCCTGGTGCTTCAGCTTTAGGTAGGCCGACGAGAATTCCTCACCCAGCGCCGCCTTCAGCGATTTGTCCTTGTCGAACTCGCGCAGCGCGTCGAGCAGGTTGAGCGGCAGCTTCGGCGCGCCCTTCACGGTGTGACCGTGCTGGTACATGTCGATGTCGTAGCGCTTGCCGGGGTCGGCCTTCGAGCGGATGCCGTCGAGGCCGGCGGCGATGATGACCGCCTGCAGGAGATAGGGGTTTGCCGCGCCGTCGGGCAGGCGCAGTTCGAAACGGCCGGGGCCGGGCACGCGCACCATGTGGGTGCGGTTGTTGCCGGTCCAGGTCACCGTGTTCGGCGCCCAGGTCGCGCCCGAAATGGTGCGCGGTGCGTTGATGCGCTTGTAGGAATTGACCGTCGGGTTGGTGATCGCAGCAAGCGCGGATGCATGCTTCATGATGCCGCCGAGGAAATTCTTGCCCTTGGCCGACAGGCCGAGTTCCATCGCATTGTCGGCAAAGACGTTGGTCTTGCCGGCCTTGTCCCACACCGAGATGTGCGCATGGCAGCCATTGCCGGTCAGGCCCTGGAAGGGCTTCGGCATGAATGTCGCGCGCAGGCCATGCTTTTCCGCGATCGACTTGACCATGAATTTGAAGAAGGAATGCTTGTCGGCGGTCGCCAGCGCATCGTCGAAGGCCCAGTTCATCTCGAACTGGCCGTTGGCATCCTCGTGGTCGTTCTGGTAGGCGCCCCAGCCGAGCGCCAGCATATGGTCGCAGATCTCGGCAATCACGTCATAGCGGCGCATCACCGCTTGCTGGTCGTAGCAGGGCTTCGACGCGGTGTCATATTCGTCGGAGATCGTCTTGCCGTCCGGCGAGATCAGGAAGAACTCGGCCTCGACGCCGGTCTTGACGTGCATGCCGTCGCTGGCCGCCTCGGCGATCAGTCGCTTTAACGTGTTGCGCGGTGCCTGGTCGACCTCCTTGTCGTCCATGATGCAATTGGCGGCGACCCAGGCAACTTCCGGTTTCCACGGCAGCTGGATCACCGAATCCGGATCCGGCACCGCCAGCATATCGGGATGGGCCGGCGTGAGATCAAGCCATGTGGCGAACCCGGCAAAGCCGGCGCCGTCCTTCTGCATGTCGGCGATGGCCTGCGCCGGCACCAGCTTGGCGCGCTGGCCACCGAACAGGTCGGTGTAGGAAATCATGAAATATTTGACGTTTTTCGCCCTTGCGAAGTCTGCAAGATCAGCTGTCACGGAAGTTTCCCCATTTTTTTGTCGATTGGTGGCCCCAGAGCGTGTGGGCTTCGGCCCTTCGTTGATCAGAAGCCGTTCTTCCCCGGTATCCAGTTGGTGCCGGCCAGCGGCACGCCGGCCATGGCGGCGGCCTCGATCGTCAGCGCGACAAGGTCCTCGGGTTCGAGATTGTGCAGGCTGTTCTTGCCGCACGCGCGGGCGATAGTCTGAGCTTCCAGTGTCATCACCTTGAGGTAGTTCGCCAGCCGGCGCCCGGCGGCGACCGGGTCGACGCGCTTCATCAGTTCCGGGTCCTGCGTGGTGATGCCGGCCGGGTCGCGGCCCTCGTGCCAGTCGTCATAGGCGCCCGCCGTGGTGCCGAGCTCGTTGTACTCGGCCTCCCAGCGTGGGTCGTTGTCGCCGAGCGCGACAAGGGCAGCCGTGCCGATCGAGACCGCATCGACGCCCAGCGCCAGCGCCTTGGCGACATCGGCGCCGTTGCGGATGCCGCCGGAGACGATCAGCTGCACCTTGCGGTGCATGCCGAGATCCTGCAGTGCCTGCACCGCCGGCCTGATGCAGGCAAGCGTCGGCTGGCCGACATTTTCGATGAACACTTCCTGCGTGGCCGCCGTGCCGCCCTGCATGCCGTCGACGACGACGACATCGGCGCCGGCTTTCACGGCAAGCGCCGTATCGTAATAGGGGCGGGCGCCGCCGACCTTGACGTAGATCGGCTTTTCCCAGTCGGTGATTTCGCGCAGTTCGAGGATCTTGATCTCGAGATCGTCGGGCCCGGTCCAGTCGGGATGGCGCGAGGCCGAGCGCTGGTCGATGCCTTTCGGCAGCGTGCGCATTTCGGCGACGCGGTCGGAAATCTTCTGGCCGAGCAGCATGCCGCCGCCGCCGGGCTTGGCGCCCTGGCCGACGACGACTTCGATGGCATCGGCACGGCGCAGGTCGCGCAGGTTCATGCCGTAGCGCGATGGCAGGTATTGGTAGACCAACGTCTTCGAATGGCCGCGCTCTTCCTCGGTCATGCCGCCATCGCCTGTGGTGGTCGAGGTGCCCGACAGGGTCGCGCCGCGTCCGAGCGCTTCCTTGGCCGGGCCGGACAGCGAGCCGAAGCTCATGCCGGCGACGGTGATCGGGATCTTGAGTTCGATCGGCTTCTTGGCATGGCGTGAACCGAGCACGACGCTGGTGTCGCAGCGCTCGCGATAGCCTTCCAGTGGATAGCGCGAAATCGAAGCACCGAGGAACAGCAGGTCGTCGAAATGCGGCAGCTTGCGCTTGGCGCCGGCGCCACGGATATCGTAGATCCCCGTCGCCGCGGCGCGGCGGATTTCAGAAAGCGTGTAGTCGTCGAAGGTCGCGGATTTGCGCGGCGTCGTCGGCGGGTTCCTGTAGGTCATGCTGCCTCAATACGCGTCGGCGTTGTCGATATTGAAATTGTAGAGTGTGCGCGCCGAGCCGTAGCGTTTGAAGTCCGACGGCTTGACGCCGGTGACGCCGGCACGGTCGAGCAGGCCTTGCAGCAACTCCAGGTGTTCGGCCCGCATCTCCTTGGCGATGCAGTCGGCACCGAGGCTGTCGACCTTTCCGCGCACGAACAGTCGCGCCTCGTAGATGGAATCGCCCAGCGCATCGCCCGCATCGCCCAGCACCACCAGATTGCCGGACTGCGCCATGAAGGCCGACATGTGGCCGATATTGCCGTGCACGACGATGTCGATGCCCTTCATCGAAATGCCGCAACGCGACGAGGCATTGCCTTCGATGACCAGCAGGCCACCCTTGCCGGTGGCGCCGGCATACTGGCTGGCATCGCCCTTCACGGTGATCGAACCCGACATCATGTTCTCGCCGACGCCGGGCCCGGCCGAGCCATGCACAGTGATGGCGCTGCCGGAATTCATGCCGCCGCAATAATAGCCGACGCTGCCGCGCACATCGATGGTAACAGGCTGGTCGACGCCGACGGCGACCGAATGATTGCCTTTCGGGTTCAGCACTTCCCACGCCGTTTCATTCGAGCCGGGCGCCAGATTATGCAGCGCCTGGTTGAGCTCGCGCAACGACATCTGGTCGAGGTCGAAGACCCGGGAAGCGTGGTCGTGCGCCGCCGTCTTTGAAAGTTTGGTTGCCGGCATGAACTCAATGCTCCCAGAAATAGACGGTTGCGGGCTCGGGTTCCCAGACCCTCGCATTGTCTATGCCGGGCAGTTTGGTCAGCGCACGATACTCCGAGCCGAAGGCGACATACTGGTCGGTCTCGGCCATCACGGCGGGCTTGCAGGCGATCGGATCGCGCACCACGCCAAAGCCGTTCTTGGTGCCGACGACAAAGGTGAAGAAGCCGTCGAGGTCGGAGAGCGTGCCCTCCAGCGCTTCGCCGAGATTCTTGCCATGCGCCATCTGCGAGGAGAGATAGGCGGCTGCGACCTCGGTGTCGTTTTCGGTCTCGAAGGTCATGCCTTCGCGGATCAGTTCGCGGCGGACATTGTTGTGGTTGGACAGCGAACCATTGTGCACCAGGCACTGGTCGGCCCCGGTCGAGAACGGATGCGCGCCCATCGTCGTCACCGCAGATTCCGTCGCCATGCGGGTATGGCCGATGCCATGCGTGCCGGTCATGCTGCGGACGTCGAAGCGGTCGACCACCGCCTCGGGCAGGCCGACCTCCTTGTAGATTTCGACCACGTCGCCGGCGCCCATGATGCGGATGTCGGGGCGCAGCGCCTGGATCGCCTCGCGCGCCTCGTCGATCTTGTCAGGCGTGGTCCTGACGACCGCATGGGTCGATTTGACAGTGATCGTCACTGGCGTGCCGATGGCCTTGGCGAGTTCGGCATCGAGGCCGCGGAAATCGCGTTCCGGCTTGGCCGACTGGATGGTGATCTTGGCCTCATTCCTGGAAGGCGCGCCATAGATGGCGATGCCGGCGCTGTCCGGACCCCGATCGCTGAGCGAGATCAGCATCTGCGACAGCATCGAGCCAAGCTGGGGTTCCAGCGACTTGTCCTTCAAAAACAGTCCGACAATTCCACACATGTCAGCCTCCCGGTGTTTGCAGCTCTGAGATGATGTACCGAATGAGTCCCCTGAATTCAATCGTATGAAAAAAATATTCCTCCAGTTACGTATGTTTCTCAATGCCGGTCTGCGCGCCATCATTGTCTCGTCGGACCTTGTGAACCCATTTGGCGGTGCGGATGCGGGCTATCCTGTAGGCGTCGAGGATCGACAACGCATAAATCAGGAAGCCGCCGGCATGACGGCCGACAAAGCTGGCGTCCGGCGGTGCGATCTTGGCGGTGACCCATGCCAGGATCACCATGAAGAAAAGAAATTGCAGGCCGCGCACCGGCACGCCCAGAATGACGTGTCCGCTCGCCGGCAGAACGATTGCCGCGCCGAGCACCAGATACGGGTTGGGAGGGGCGGGTACAGTGACGGAACTGGTCATGCGGCCTGCCGATCGCTTTTGTTGATGGCGTCGCGAAGTGCCGACACCGACACCAGCAGTCTTTCGATCAGCACTGGGTCAAGTGTGGCATCCCCAAATTCGGCTTGCCGGAACACGCCGTAGCGTGCCCGCTCGGCCTCGGCCAGCAGCCAGACGATGCGTATGCCCTTGGGTGTGATCAGCAGTTCCTTGGCGCGCCCTTCGGAGAAGATCTCGACATGGCTGGCGATGATGCCTTGGGGAAAACGCGCGCCCCTGCGATCGGTGCGCAGCACTGCCTCGGCTGGAAATCCCGGAGCCTTCGGCAGCGTATGGTCGAGATGATCGAAATTGGAGAAGGTCGTCGGCGAGCCCGGCCGCATCATCATGTCGAAGGTGCCGGGCACCGACACGGGCTCGGTGATCGAGACGCTCAGCCAGCGTGCCGGAAGTTTTCGTGTTGCCAGCGTATCGACGATCGTGCGCACCTGGACGCGTCGGCCGTTCCAGGAACCTTCCCATGTGATGACACCGGCGGTGCCGTCCGAAACATCGGCAGCGTCGGCAATGACGGTACGAACGCTGGCATGCTCGATGGCGAGCGCCACTGACGCCCTGTTGCGGCTGGCGCGCGCCAGCCAGGCAAGATGAAGGACGAGGGCCAGGACAATTGCTCCGGCAAAGAGTGCTGACGTCACCTCGGACATTTTGTCATGCCAGGCCCGTCCAGGATCCGGACGGGCCTACTCCCATCAATAACCCTGCGGCTTCGGCCACGGCATGGTGAACTGATCGCCACGCCGCACGAATTTGTAGCGGTAGAAATGGAACCATAGCGAGATCAGGAAATAGAAGGCGACCATGGCGATCAGCTGTGAGCCGAAGCCGAGGAAGATGGCGAAGAAGGTCACCACGCACAGGCAGAACAGCACGATCGCCGGCAGAGGATGGAACGGATGCGTATAGCCGCGGCGGATCGAGCCGAGCGGCCATTTCTTCCTGAACATGACGATGTTGATGCTCATGAACGTGTATTGCAGCACACCCGACAGGATCGAGAAAGTGATCGCCTGGTTGAGGTCGGCGATGAAGGCGAAGGCCAGCGCGATCGGCAGCAGGAACAGGATCGAGCGATAGGGCGTGCGGTATTTCGGATGCACGGCCGAGAACCATGTCGGCAGGTAGCGGTCGCGGCCGAGCGAGAACCAGGCGCGCGCCGCATCGTTGATGCAGCCATTGGCGGAGGCCAGCGCGGCAAGCAGCGTCGCGATGAACAACAGGTTCTCAAGCAACGGGCTGCCGGTCAGCTTGCCGGCGTCCCACAGCGGGTAATAGGTGATGCCCAGATATTCCCACGGCATCATCGAGGCGCAGACATACCAGGTCATGGCGGCGGCGATCAAAAGCGTGATCATGCCGGCCATCGTGCCGTAGGGCAGCGAGCGCGCAGGCGAGCGCACTTCCTCGGCCGCCTGCGTCGTGCCCTCGATGCCGAGATAGTACCAGATGCCGAACTGGAAGGCGGCGATGACGCCGATCCAGCCATAGGGCAGGGCGTTGTCGGGTGTGACCAGTTCGTTGAGCTTCAGCACGGCGCCCTGCGTCCACGGGCTGACCGAGAAAAACAGGATGACGATCGAGATGTAGGCGATTGCGGTGATGACGAAGTTGACGTTGAGCGTCATCAGCACGCCGCGATAGTTCAGCCAAGCCAGCACCACGATGGTGGCGGCGATGAAGGAATTGTGGGTGAGCCCTTCGACCCCCGCCTTGGCGACGATGGTGTCGCCGAGCAGGATCGCGTCGGACACTTCGAGCATGGTGTAGGCAAAGACCAGGAACAGGGCGACATTGAAGGCCATCAGCGGCCCGACAATGTGCTTTGCCTGCGCATACTGGCCGCCGGCGGCGGCGACGGTCGATGTCACTTCGGAATCGATCATCGCGACCGAGGTGTAGAGCAGTCCGACGAGCCAGCAGACGATCAGCGCGGCGAGTGCGCCGCCCTTGTCGGCGGCGAAATTCCAGCCGGTGAATTCGCCGACCAGCACGATGCCGACTCCGAGCGCCCAGACATGGGCCGGGCCGAGCACGCGCAGCAGTGAGACCCTGTCCCCGTGGATTACCGGTTCAAGTGTGATCGTCATTGTTCAATCCCCACTCAAATCCGGTGTTTTTCGGAAACGGCTTCCAATTCGCCTTCGCGCGACGAGGTCAGCACCTCTTCTGAGAAGGTCGTGTCGACCTTGAACCAGTCGTAGAGCATCCACAGGGCAAGCACGATCGAGATGCCCCAGCATGCGTAGGAGAGTGCCATCCACATGATCGTGTCCCCCGATTGTGCGTGGAAAGTTTTTACTTGTCGTCGAACTTTTCGTTGATGACTTCGCGATATTCGCGGTCGGAGGCGCGGAACAGGAAGACGAAATAACCGATAAGCACCGCGGCCATGATGATCAGCGTCGGCCAGTCGATGACATAGTGGAAGCGGTTCCGGATGATGTCGTGCGCGGTCTCGGGCGTGTAGCCGAGCTTTTCCCAGATCGAGGCCATGGTCGCGTTCTGGCCGAGCGCCTCCCAGGTCTTGGTATCGAGTGCGTCGATCGATTTCGCCGCACCCGCCAGCCCGAGTTTCAGCGGCAGCCACAGGGCGACGAAGATGGCGACGACAACGACGACGATATCGAAAATCTGTCCGGCCTTGCTCTGCTCCGGCGGTTTGTAGCGCGACATATCTTGTACCCCTTCAGGACTTGCGGTTGCGGAACGCGTCGGCGTTCTTGATGTCGAGCCCGTAGATGAAGTCCTTGTCTTCCTTGTAGTGCTTGACCATCGCCAGGATGGCGGCCGTGTTGAAGATCAGCACGGCGGCCGCCGCGATCGCGACGACGACCTTGATGCCGCTATCGGGGATGTATGGCCACGTCATGAGGAGGACGAAGAGGATCGTCGCCCACAGGCAGACGATCAGGAGCACGGATCCGCGCACGTCGGAACGGTACAGCGCTTCAATGCGCTGCTGCATGTCTGACATCGGTTTTCCCCTTTTTCCGACGCACGGTTCCGAATCCACCGCGCGTCGCCCTCTTTCAAGAGAGTGAAATTTTTTTCATAAATTCCGTCCGATTTCCGCAATTGTCAAGCCGATTTTACGTTGGGTTAACCGTTTGCTTCGTGCGACGGATTTTGCCTGACAATGAAATTAATTGCTTATGGGTATTGCGGCGCTCGAATGTTTGCGGTCAATATTCGGCCAAAGCCCCCGCCACTGTGCAGGGGGCAGGGAACAGCAAACGATTTTTCGAAACGGAGGACGAGCGGATGACGGCATCCTGGAGATTTTCGACCCTGGCGGATCGCCATCGCGCCCTTGGTTCGAAGCTCGAAGACTGGAGCGGCATGGGGACTGCCTGGACCTACGACAAGGACGCCGACGAAGAGTACGTCGCCATCCGCACCAAGGCCGGGCTGATGGATGTTTCGGGCCTCAAGAAGGTCCACATCACCGGGCCACACGCCTCGCACCTGATCGATTTGGCCACCACGCGTGACGTCGAGAAGATCTATCCCGGCAAGTCGGCCTATGCCTGCATGCTGAACGAGGCGGGAAAGTTCACCGACGACTGCATCCTCTACCGCACCGGACCGAATTCCTGGATGGTCGTGCATGGCTCCGGCACCGGCCATGAGGAGTTGCAGCGCGCTTCCGTCGGGCGCGACGTCTCCTTGCGCTTCGATGACAATCTGCATGACCTGTCGCTGCAGGGACCGACCGCCGTCGATTATCTGGCCAAGCATGTGCCTGCTATTCGCGATCTCAACTATTTCCATCACATGCAGACGCAGCTGTTCGGCTTTCCGGTGATGATTTCACGCACCGGCTACACCGGCGAGCGCGGCTACGAGATCTTCTGCCGTGGCCAGGATGCCGGCACGATCTGGGACAGGATTCTCGACGAGGGCAAGAGCGCCGGCATCATTCCGTGCCGCTTCACCACGCTCGATATGCTGCGCGTCGAGAGCTACCTCTTGTTCTATCCCTACGACAATTCGCAGAAATACCCGTTCGACAATGAAGGTCCCGGCGACACGCTGTGGGAGCTCGGCCTCGACTTCACCGTCAGCCCCGGCAAGACTGGCTTCCGTGGCGCCGAGGAGCATTACCGCCTCAAGGGCAAGGAACGCTTCAAGATTTATGGCGTTCTGCTCGACGGCAAGGAGCCGGCCGACGAGGGCGCGCCGGTCTATCGCGACGGCAAGAAGGTCGGCGTGGTGACCTGCGCGATGTATTCGCCGCTGGTGAAGAAGTCGATGGGCATCGCCCGGCTCGACGTCGACTGCGCGGTCAAGGACACCAAGCTCGAGATTCGCAACAAAAGCGGTTCGATCAAGGCGACGGCGCAGCCGCTCCCCTTCGACGATCCCAAGAAGACCAAGCGCACGGCCAAAGGTTGAGGCATAGTCAACAGCGAGGGGTTCGAGGCACGAAGACTTAAATGGCAGCCAAAAGCATCATCAGCCGGCCCGTTTACGGAACGCTGTCTCCACAGCCCGGCAAGCACCATCTTTTCGTGGCGGATGCGGAGGGCGCGCTGGCGATAGCGGAGATGGCCGAGCGGACCCCGCCAGGGTTTTTCGACGGCGCCGAAATCGTCTTCATCCCTGGCCCTGACGGCAAGCACGCCGCAGCGCTCGAAGCGCTGAAGCCGGCGCAGTTTCATGAGGCGCCGTCCTTTGCCAGCCTGCTGCCGCGGCTCAGGCAGACGCTGGCCAATGCGCATATGGGCCTGCGCCTCTATCTCTCCGGCACCGAAGGCCTGATCGGCCAGGCGATGCAGGCCGCCCTTGAAGCCGGCATCGATCACACCTCGATCCAGACCGAGCATCGCGGCTCGCTGGCACGGCGCATGCAGTGCGTGCATTGCAAGGGTATCACCGAGAACGTGACGACGCAGCCGGCGACCTGCGCGCATTGCGGCCTGCTGCTTCTGGTGCGCGACCATTATTCCAGGCGCATCGCGGCGTTCCAGGGTGTCTGCATCAACGCTGAGGATCGCAGCGAGATTCCTCCGATGGAGGAGATTTTTCGATGAGCACCGGAACGACAAAACTCGATGTCGTGGTCAGCGATGTGGTGCCGGTCAATGAGCTGGTCACCCGCTTCCATTTCCGCCGCCGCGACGGCCAGCTCTTGCCGACCTTTTCCGGGGGCGCCCATGTCGTGGTCGAGATGCGCGACGGCGAGCGCACCCGGCTCAATCCCTATTCGCTGATGGGCTCGCCGCTCGACACGCGCGAATACACGATCAGCGTGCGCCGCGACGATGTCGGCCGCGGCGGCTCGCTGTTCATGCACAGGAATGTCCGGCCTGGCCATGAAATGGTGGTCAGCTATCCGGTCAATTTGTTCTCGCTCGACCTGCGCGCCAGAAAGCACCTGATGCTGGCGGGCGGCATCGGCATCACGCCGTTCATGGCGCAGACCGCGCAGCTGGCGGCGGAAGGCGGCAATTTCGAACTGCACTACACCTGCCGCACCGCTTCGCTCGGCACCTATGCCGATGTGCTGCGCGAGCGCTACGACCGACGGGTCAGGCTCTATCATGACGACCTTGACGAGCGCATCGAGCTCGACCGGCTGTTGTCGTCGCAACCGCTCGGCACGCATCTCTATGTCTGCGGTCCGGCCGGCATGATCAACTGGGTGCGTGAGCGCGCAGCCACCCTGGGCTGGCCGTCCGAAACCGTGCATTTCGAGCATTTCGCGGCGCCCCAGCCCGGCCTGCCGTTCGACGTGACGCTTGCCGTAACTGGCAAGACGATCAGGGTCGACGAACAGCAGAGCCTGCTCGAAGCGATCGAGGCGGCCGGCGTCGATCCGCCCTATCTCTGCCGTGGCGGCGTCTGCGGCCAGTGCGAAACCAATGTCATCTCGTATGACGGCAAGTTCATCCACAACGACCACTGGCTGAGTGAGGAAGACCACCGCTCGGGCTGCAAGATCATGCCGTGCGTGTCGCGCTTCGAGGGCCGGTCGCTGGTGTTGGAAAGATAGGAGGCGAGCTTGGGAATCACTTTTCGCAAGGAAACGTTCCGCGACGATTTCACCTTCAAGAACAGCCCGGAGCACATTCGGCGGTTCCCGTTCCCGTTCCACGAAGACGCCTACATGTATGCGGTCAACATCGAGCCGCATGTCGTCGGACCCAAGGGCAGCGTGCTGGAAAACCTGATCGACGTCGACGAGCACTATGTCGCCGAGATGCAGGACCGCGCGCTGGTGCTGGCCGAGGATCCGCTGCGCTGCCAGTCGCTGCCACACATGACGCTGGCCGGCTGGGACCTGCTGGAGCTCCTGATGGAGCAGCAGGCGCTGGGTTATCCCGAGCATTTCACGCTGACCCGCGACGGCGATCGCTGGCGCTGGATCAACCGGCCGCTCGGCATCGACGACACCTTCACTTTCGGCGACACCTCGACGCTGCCCTACGGGCCGATGGAGTACATCACCCGGCAGAGCCAAGGCGATTTCTGCATCCTCGACCAGCGCGACGGCAATCTGTGGATGGATGCCGGCATGGTCACCACCCAGGCCGACTGGTCGCTCGATTTCGACATCGGCATGAACTTCTTCGAGTGGCACGCGCCGGTGCCGCTGGCGCATGAAAAGGGGATTTTCACCCGGGCGCTGAAATTCCTCACCAACATCCAGCAAGGCAAGCCGGCGCGGCGCCTAAACTGGACGATGACCATCAATCCGCGCCTCGATACCAGCCCGGAAAATTATCACAAATGGGGTCCGGACCGGACCACGGTGACGCCGGAGAATGTCGGCGACAAGGTGCACCTGCGCGTCGAGCTGCAGAGTTTCTGGCGGCTGCCGCGCTCGAACGGCATCGTCTTTCCGATTCGCTGCTATCTGATCAAGATGGACGAACTGGTGACGCAGCCGAAATGGGCACGCCGCCTGCACCGCGTCATCCGAGACCTTCCGGACGAACTCGCCAACTACAAGGGCCTGACGCGCTATCGCCCGACGCTGGTCGAGTGGCTGTCGAAGCTCGACGACGGCAGCCCGACATCGCCAGGCTTCGGGCCGGACTAACCCGCGCTGTTCTGCGGATAGCAAATGATCGAGAGGTAGCGCATCGGCAGCTGCGTTAGCTGTTCGGGCCCGTGCGGCGCGTCCGCGTCGAAGAACAGGCTGTCGCCGGGCTTCATCGGATAGAGGTTGCTGCCGTGCCGGTAGACGACCTCGCCTTCGAGCATATAGAGAAACTCCATGCCCTCATGCTGGAAGGTCGGGAAGACGTCCGAATCCTCGGTCAGCGTGATCAAATAGGGTTCGACGACGACGCCGCTGGTGTTGGAGCCGATATGGCCGAGCAGATTGTACTGGTGACCGGCGCGCGTGCCACGACGTTCGACGTCGAGCCCTTCGCCGGCCTTGACGAAGACGGCGCTGCGCTCCTCCTCGAAGCGGCGGAAGAAGGCGGTGACCGGAACGCCGAGCGCCCGCGACAGCGCCTGCAAGGTGGTCAGCGACGGCGAGGTGATGCCGTTCTCGATCTTGGACAGCATGCCCAGCGAAATGTCGGTGGCGACCGCCAGATCGGCGACGGTGATGCCGAGCTTCTTGCGGAACGCCCGTACCTCGCGGCCGATCGCGACCTCCAGCACTTTTTCGCGGGTGTCGCGAATGGCGTGCGGGTTCTGCGTCAGCGGCGCCCGGATGGTCTTGCCGTCCGACGAAACCTTGGGCAGCGGCTTGGCCTTTGCGCCGGCAGGGCCGGCACCAGGGTTGGGATCGGAAATCTTGTTGGCCATGTCGCCCTCGGACTCTGCGGATTTATTTCACTCTAGGTGAACATGTCAGGTGCCGATACATGAGCGCAACCGCGACGGCAAGTCGCCTGAAGGCGCATGCACCCATCCGGTGTTTGGTCGCGCGAGGTTTTGCGCGAAATCCTCACAGCCGAAACGCTGTTTCGACACAGGAACTGTTGACAGCACGAACGGGCCAATTACTGTCCTGTGAGTGAAATTTGTTTCGTAAGAGCAATTCCAGGAAAAGTGTGAAACGGTTTTCCGTCCGGGATTGCGTCAAACAAAAAGTCGAAATCAGATCGGGAGGCCTGCAATGAAAAGTCGCGTTGCCGTTATCGGAGCCGGGCCGTCCGGCCTGGCACAGCTCAGGGCCTTCAAGTCGGCCGCCGACAAGGGCGCCGACATTCCCGAGATCGTCTGCTTCGAAAAGCAGTCCGACTGGGGCGGCCTGTGGAACTACACCTGGCGCACCGGCCTCGACGAGCATGGCGATCCCGTGCACGGCTCGATGTACCGCTACCTCTGGTCGAACGGACCGAAGGAATGCCTGGAATTCGCCGACTACACGTTCGAGGAGCATTTCGGCCGGCCGATCGGCTCCTATCCTCCGCGCGCCGTGCTGTGGGATTACATCAAGGGCCGCGTCGAGAAATCCGGCGTGCGCAAATGGGTGCGCTTCAACAGCCCGGTGCGCATGGTGACCTTCTCCGAGACGACGAAGAAATTCACCGTCACTGCGCATGCCCGCACCAACGACATCACCTATTCGGAAGAGTTCGACAATGTCGTCGTCGCCTCCGGGCATTTCTCGGTGCCCAACGTGCCCTATTTCGAGGGATTTTCGACCTTCAACGGCCGCATCCTGCACAGCCATGATTTCCGCGATGCGATGGAATTCAAGGGCAAGGACATTCTGATCATCGGCCGCTCCTATTCGGCCGAGGACATTGGTTCGCAGTGCTACAAATACGGCGCCAAATCGATCACCTCCAGCTACCGCTCGAAGCCGATGGGTTTCAAATGGCCGGAGAACTGGAAAGAGGTGCCGCTGCTGCAAAAGGTCGTCGGCAAGACCGCCCATTTCAAGGACGGCAGCACCAAGGATGTCGATGCCATCATCCTGTGCACCGGCTATCTCCACTCCTTCCCCTTCCTCACCGAGGATCTGAAGCTCAAGACCGCCAACCGCATGTGGCCGGACGGGCTCTATGAGGGCGTCGTCTGGGAGAAGAACCCGAAGCTGTCCTTCATTGGCATGCAGGATCAGTTCTACACCTTCAACATGTTCGACGCGCAGGCCTGGTTCGCCCGCGATGTCATCATGGGCCGTATCAAGTTGCCGTCGGCCGAGGCGATGGCCGCGCATGGCGCAAAATGGCGGGCGCGCGAGGAAACGCTGGAGGACGCCGAACAGATGATCTGGTTCCAGGGCGACTACACCAAGGAATTGATGGACCAGACCGATTATCCCGGCTTCGACGTCGAGGCGGTCAACAAGACCTTCATGGAGTGGGAGCACCACAAGGGCGAAGACATCATGAGCTTCCGCGACCACGCCTATCGCTCGCTGATGACCGGCACCATGGCGCCGCTGCACCATACACCCTGGCTGCAGGCGCTGGATGATTCGATGGAGAGCTATCTCGAGGTGAAAGGCGTCGCGGCGGAGTAGCAAGGCGCGCCGACTTCAATCCAGCGGATAGTCGGGCGGAGCGTCGGTCTCCGTCACCTTGACCGACAGCACGTCGCTGGTGTTGGCAAAGTCGGGGCCATCGCCGCGCACTGCCAGCGTGTCGGCCATCAGCAGGAATGTCATGGCGGCGAGGGTTGGTCCGCCCGGCTCCTCTGGCCATGCGAAGATGCCGTCGGCGTTGGCGCCGAATTTCACATCGTGGCAGACGAATTCGATCTCGATCTTCCAGGATCTCAGCGGCGGTGTGTCGCCAAGTGGCGGATGCGGCGGGTCGGGAAGCTCGAAATGATTGGCGACAAGGATTTTGGTCGGCACCGCCGGCACGATGCGCTGGCGATTGAAGGCGGCGATGGCGTCGTCACGGAACCGGTCGAGCAGGCCTTGCCCCGACAGCCTGTACGGCTCGCGGAAAAAGCCTCCGGCCCAGACCGACTCGTCATTGTCGTTGGAGATCAACAGGGTGGCGTGGAAGCGGCGCAGCCTTGGCGCCAGCGCCTGCCAGTCGCATTCGGCAGGCGTCGCCGGCGTTGCGATGAACTCGTCGAGAAGATCGCTGCCGCGCACCGGATTGCTCAATACCGAGCAGTCTTCGCCGTAGAGATGCCAGAGCTGGCGCAACTCAGCGGCCGCGATGCCGGGTTTGCGCAGTTCCTCCACCGAGGCGCGAACCCGCGCGACGGCATAGGCCGTCGCCGCCTCCAGCGTGCCGAAGCCCGGGACGAGATGTTCGCCGTCCGGCTCGCCGGTTCTGGCCATGTCGAAAACGAGGACGGTAAAGGGCGGATCGCCTGGCTCAGACATTCGGCACCAAATTGGACTAACCCAGCCTTGCCCGCGCCTTCGCCGTCCACGCGTTGAACAGCCGGTCGGCGACGATGCCGATGAAGGCGATGGCGAGGCCGGCGACGATGCCGCGGCCGGAATCGGCCTTGGACAGCGCGATGAACACTTCCTGGCCGAGGTCGCGGGTGCCAACCATGGCGCAGATGATGATCATCGCCAGCGCCATCAGGATCGTCTGATTCACGCCCAGCATAATTTCGGGCAGCGCCAGCGGAAGCTGCACGCGAAAGAAGGTCTGGCGCGGCGTGCAACCCGACACTTTTGCCGCCTCGATCAGCGCTGGCGGCACCTGGCGGATGCCGTGATTGGTGTAACGGATGGCCGGCACTACGGCGAAGGCGACCGTTGCGATCATCGCCGTGACGTCGCCGACCCGGAACAGCATCACCACGGGGATGATGAAGCAGAAGGATGGCAGCACTTGCAGCGTGTCGATGATCGGCGTGACGATCTTCTCGAAACGGTCGCTGCGTGAGGCCATCAGGCCAATGGGGATGCCGATCAGGCAAGCGATGAAGGCCGAGATGCCGCAGAGATAGACCGTCGCCATGGTCTTTTCCCACAGCCCGGTGACGGCGCAGAAAGCGGTGAGTGCGGCAACCAGGGCCGCGAGCCGCAGGCCGGAGAGCTGATAGCCGGCAAGGCCGAGCAGGCACACCGCGCCCAGCCACGGAAAGCCTTCGCAGAAGGCGCGCAGCGGGTTCAGCACGTTGAGGATCAGCGCCACGCGAAACGCCTCGATCGTGTCGAAGAAGTTGATGGTGATCCAGTTCACCGCTGCCTTCCACAGCGGCGCGGTGGTGAAGGTGATCGCCTTCGGCACCGCCGCGAAGGCCGGCACGAACAGGCCGAGCAGCGTGGTGACGACAAGGATGGCGATAGCCAGCGTCAAATTGGGATAGCGCCGCCAGAAGCTGGGGCTCAATTCCCGATGAACATGGCCCATTGCCTGCTTGTGCGCGATCGCCTGGCTCAGCCGGTCGAGCGCGATCGCCAGCGCGACGATGGCGAGACCGGCTTCCATCGCCTCGCCGACCTTCAGCGCGCGTAGCGCCAAGAGCACGTCGTAGCCGAGCCCGCCGGCGCCGATCATCGAAGCGATGATCACCATGTTCAGCGCCAGCATGATCACCTGGTTGACGCCGACCATCAGCGTCGGCCGCGCCGAGGGCAACAGCACCCGCCACAGTTTCTGCCGCGCCGTGCAGCCGGCCATCTCGCTGAAATCGTCGATCTCGGAGGGTACCCGCGACAGCCCAAGCATCGTCGCCCGCACCATAGGCGGCGTGGCGAAGATGGCGGTCGCGATCATCGCCGAAACCGGGCTGTTGCCGAACAGGAGCAGCATCGGGATCAGATAGGCAAAGGTCGGGATCGTCTGCATCAGGTCAAGGGCAGGGGAGACGATGAGCCTTTCCGCCCATGGCTTGCGCCACGCCCAGATGCCGGCGAACAGGCCGGTGACGATGCAGAACGGCACGGCGATGGAGATCAGCGCCAGCGTCAGCATGGCGCTGGTCCATTGGCCGAACAGTGCGATGTAGAGGAAACAGCCGCCGACCAGCATGCCGAGATTCCGGCCACCGGCGGCATGCCCGGCAAGGAAGGCGGCGGCGCAGACGCCGACCCAGGACAAGCGCGGCAAGACATAGCCGTCGGCACCGTGACCGATCTTGAAATTCTTGGCCAGCAGGTTGAGTGCGAAGTCGAGCGGCACGCCCAGCACCGCGGTGATCGAGCGCGTCAGCCACGACAGGTTCGACTTGATCCAGCCCATCAAGGCGCCGACCCAGTCGGCGACCGGCACGATTGCGCTGGCGGGATAATTGACGGCCCAGGGCAGGCTGTCCCGCAGCAGGAACACGACAAGCACGGCGGCAAGCGCCGAGGCCCAGACGATCAGCCAGACCTGAACCGGACGCGCCCTTGCCTCGCTGGCGCCAGCCGTCACCGTCATGCGCCGGCCCTCGAGCGATCGATGCCGGCCAGCAGGTCGATCACCGCTTGCGGCGTCACCTCGCCGATCGGCTTGCCGGTGCCGTTGACCACCGCGAACGGCTTGCCGGCGGATACGATCTCCGCTGAAAAGCTTGCGATCTTGGCATCTGGCGCAACGGTGCCGCCATGCGCGGTGCCGTCGCAGGCCCGCATCAGGCTGCGCGCCGAGATCACCTTGGCGCGGTCGACGTCGCGGGTGAACTCGGCGACATAGTCGGTCGCCGGGTTGACCACCAGCTCTTCCGGCGTGCCGATCTGGATGACCTCGCCGTCCTTCATGATGGCGATGCGGTCGGCCAGCCGGATCGCTTCGTCGAAATCATGGGTGATGAAGACGATGGTCTTGTGCAGCATGGTCTGCAGCCTCATCAACTCGTCCTGCATCTCGCGGCGGATCAATGGGTCGAGCGCCGAGAACGGCTCATCGAGGAACCAGATTTCCGGTTTGGTCGCCAGGCTGCGGGCGATGCCGACACGCTGCTGCTGGCCGCCGGAAAGTTCGCGCGGGTAGAAATGTTCGCGGCCACGCAATCCGACCAGCTCAATGACCTCACGCGCCCGCGCTTCGCGCGTCGGCCGGTCCTGTCCCTGGATGCTGAGCGGAAAGGCGATATTTTCAAGCACGTTGAGATGCGGCAAGAGCGCAAAATTCTGGAACACCATGCCCATCCGGTGGCGCCGCAATTCGATAAGTGCCGAATCCGAGATTTTCAGCAGGTCGTTGCCTTCGAATTCGACCTTGCCGTGCGTCGGCTCGACCAGCCGCGACATGCAGCGCACCAGCGTCGACTTGCCGGACCCCGACAGGCCCATGATGATAAAAATCTCGCCCTGGCGGATTTCAAGGTCGACTGCCCGCACGGCCCCAACCAGCCCGGCGGCAGTGACGTCGGCCATGCTGGCCTTGCCATCGCGCTCGCGGATGAAATTGGCCGCGTTCGATCCGAACAATTTCCAGACATTGCGGCAGGCAAGCTTAATCGGGCGGGCATCCTTGCCCGGCTGCGTCGGTGCCTGTTCAGTCCTATCCGTCATCCAATCGTCCTTCTGGAATATCAGGAATCGAGACCCGGCCGATCAACAGCCGGGTCTCATCTCTCCAGTCGGAACAATCACTGCGCCCAGGCTTTCCAGTCTGCCTCGTGGGCAGCGATCCAGGCGGCGGCGACGTCTTCCGGCGCCTTGCCGCCGAGATCGATCTCGCCGCTCATCTTGTTGAGCTCATCGGTATCGATCGTATACGCCTTTGCCACCTTGTAGGCGACCGGCCACTTGTCCTTCATGCCGGACCAGGAGTACTTCCAGATCTCGCCATGCGGCTTGCCGCAATCATATTTGGCGTCCGGGTTCACGCCCCATTTCGGGTCATTGTAGCATTCGGGTGTGTATTCGGGGAACTGCACCCATTCGCCCTTGTACTTGGCCGGTGCCCAATGCGGCGAATAGATCCACAGCATGATCGGCGCCTTGCGCTGATAGGCCGAGTCCAGCTCGGCGAACATCGCCGCGTCGGTGCCGGCATGGATGACGGTGAAGGGCAGCTTCAGTGCCTCGACACGCTCGTCGTCAAAGCCTTCCCAGGTCACCGGGCCGCCGAGATAGCGACCCTTCGGTGCGGTCTCCGCCGTCGAAAATGCTTCGGCGCATTTCGGGTCCTTCAGCGCTTCCCAATTGGGCAGGCCCGGGCACTTTTCCTTCATGTACTCGGGAAACCACCACTCTTCCTTGGCCTTGGGCCCGAGCTTGCCGAGCCGTTCGGTCTGGCCGGTCGCGTCGGAGGCTTTCATGGCTTCGCCGGCGGTCGTGTCCCAGAACTCGAGGCCGACGTCGAGGTCGCCATTGGTGAGGCCGGTGGTCAGGCTGGAGAGGTAGTCCGCGGTCGGGTATTCGACGGTATAGCCGAGCTTTTCCAGGATGCCGCCGAGGATCTTGGCATTCAGGTTGACGCTGGTCCAGTCGAACAGCGCGATCTTGATCGGGTCGTTGGATTCAGGTGCAGCGGCTTGGGCGGAAGGTGTCAGCAGGCTTAGGGACGCGAGCGCGACCGCGCCCATCGACAGTTTCGAGATCTGGCTGCGAAATGACATGCTTGTTCTCCTTCAAGCTGTGAAAATTATCGGTCGTTCCCTTCTTGCGGCTTTTCTTGATTGTGTTGGAAAGGTTGGTCGTTGCGCAAGGCCGTCGGCGCCGAATTGTCGCCCTGGCTTTGGCCAAGGCAGGCAAGACGGCGCTCAATTCTGCTGATGGTCGAATGGGACTGGAGGGTCAGCGTCATGGCTGCCGACGGATCGCTGCGGAAGCGATCACCTGCGGATCAATTTCCAGTCTTGCGGCGCCCTGCAAGGTGCGAGCCATCAAGGTCCCATGATCTCGGCTGTCGGCCCGGCAAGCTCCATCTCGCCAGGACCGTTTCATAGGATGAAATTATATATACCAACGTTCATGTCGCGCAACGACTAACGCCCGCGGGACGCATAATTTCAGACTACAGGCGAAGTGGAGCCCGGTCGCCAGATCTTCCATCCTACCAGCAGACGTAGCCGCCATCGACAATCAGGTCGAGGCCGGTGACGAAGCTCGACGCGCGGCTGGCCAGGAACACCGTCGGTCCGACCATTTCCTCCGGCGCCGCCATGCGCCCCATCGGCGTGTCGCGCTTGAAGATCTTGACCTCTTCCGCCACCTCCGGCCGCTTGTTCATCGGCGTCAGCGTATAGCCCGGGCTGACGACATTGACCCGCAGCCCGCGGTCGGCCCACTCCATGGCGAGGCTCTTCGACATGTGGATGACGGCGGCTTTCGAGGAGTTGTAGTGCGCCTGCGTCAGGCCCCGGTTGACGATGGTGCCCGACATCGAGGCGATGTTGATGATCGAGCCCTTGCGCCGCGCCAGCATCTTGCGGGCTTCGGCCTGGCAGGACAGGAACACGCCGGCGACATTGACCTCGTGCACCTTCTGCCATGTCTCCAGCGACAGCGTCTCGGCCGCTTCCGACCCGGCGATGCCGGCATTGTTGACGGCGACGGTCAGCGCACCGAGTTCACTCTCTAGGCGATCGATCGCCGTCGCGAGATCGCTCAGCGATGTCACCGTGCCGGTCAGCACCAGCGCCTTGCGGCCGAGCGCCGTGATCCGGTGAGCGGTTTCGTCCAACCCGCCTTTCGAAGCATGGCCGAAACAGGCGACGTCGGCGCCTGCCTCGGCCAGTCCGATCGCGATTGCCTGGCCGATGCCGCTGCCGGCGCCGGTGACCAGCGCGACATCGCCGTCCAGCTTGAAAAGATCCATTGATAGCCCTCCCTGCCTCGGAGAGGGTACGCGCTGAGCCGTGCTCCGATCAAGCGCCCTGCATCGCTCAGAAATAGCCGTCCGACGCAGCCGTGGCTTCCTTGGGGATTTCGACGCCGTCGACGAGGATCTTGTCGACCAGTTCGTGGTGGAAGCAGACCAGCCCCTTGATGCGTTCCGCCTCGTGCACCGGTTCGGGATAGTACCAGACGAGGTTCTCGTGGCGCTTGGCCTTGGTCGTCACGTGATAGTAGTTGGAGATGCCCTTGTAGGGACAACGCGAGATGTAGCGGCTGGGTGCGAACATATCGAGCCGCGTATCGGAGATCGGCAGATAGTGGCGCACCGGATGTCCGGTTTCGAACAGGAACACGCCACGGCGTGAATCGGCGACCTGCTCACCGTCGAGAATGACCTGCACCCGCCGCGACGACGGCAGGCAGTCGACGCGGCGGAACGGATCGCGGGCGTGGACGAAGATCTCTTCGTCCTCCTCGAACCAGTGGCCCATCTTGCTCCAGTAGAACGACATGTAGTCGGCGAGCGGCGGGCTGCCTTTCACCGGATCGGCGTAGCGCCAGGCCGCGTCCTCGACCAGCGTCACGCCGGTGTTGAGTGAGTAGTGGGTCGCCACGCCCTTGAACGGGCTCTCGGTCGTCGTCGTGCTCGGCAAGAGAAACTCTTCGCGCACGTCGCTCATCGGGAAATAATAGACCGGCAGGTGGTCGGACTCGTAGAGCACCAGCGCGTTGACCGTGTCGGCGACAATCATCGACCCGACCTGCACCCGCAGCCGCTTCTGCGTCGGCATGGTGAAGGCGACGTAGCCCGGCTCGAAATCATATTGGGTGATGCTGTCGAGCAGCGGAAAATGCGGCCCGCGGCCGCGCAGATGACGCTTGCGAATGGTACTCTCCCGGTTCTTGGTCTTGGCGATCACGTTCATGATCAGCCTATGGATACGCGATCGAGCAGCAGCCCGGCGGCGATCGGCGGCAGTCCGCTGACATTCTTGCGCACCGGCACCAGCAGGTCGGGGAAATAGCTGAAAATGACCGGCGTCTCGTCGAGCAGCAGTTTCTGGATGTCGGAGGCGGCACTGCGCTGTGCGCCGATATCGAGCGCCTTCAGATAGCTGGTGACCATGCCGTCATAGGCCGGGCTCTTGAAATGCGCCGCGTTCCAGGGGCCGTCGCTGACCAGCGGGCTTTTGAGGAACACGTTGGGCACGCTGCGATGCGCGTAGTCGGTGATGCCGAGCGGACTGTCCAGCCAGTCCGACTGGCCGAACACCGCCTTGCCGTAGTACTTGTCCTGGTCCTCGATGTTAAGCGCGATGCGGGCGCCGATTTCCTTGGCGAAGTTCTGGAACAGCTGCGCGTAGCCGGGAATGTCGGAATAACGCAGCGTCGTCAGCGTGATGTCGAAGCCGCTGGCCACGCCGGCCGCTTCGAGCAGTTGTTTGGCCTTGGCGATATCCTGGACGCGTTGCGGCACCGTCTTGTCGGTCGCCGGGAAGGCAGGCGCGAACGGGCTGTCATTGCCGGTCGCCGCCATGCCGCGGCACAGACCATCGACCAGCTTGGAGCGGTCGATGCACAATGCCAGCGCCTGGCGCACGCGCTTGTCGGTGAAGGGGCCGGTGTCGCAGCGCATGTGCAGCTGGCGATGCGCGGTCGATGCGACGCGCAGCACCGTGATGTCGGGGCTGTTGAGCACGACCTGGCTGACGTCGAGCGGAACGGCGTCGAGGATGTCGACCTCGCCGGCCTGCAGCGCCAGGATGCGCGGCTGCACGTCGCCGTAGAACTTGAATTCGAGACGGTCCGGCAGCGCCTTCTCGCCCCAATAGTCGGGGTTGCGTACGAAGGTCGCGCCGACCTTCGGCGTGTAGGTCTCCAGCCGGAACGGTCCGGTGCCCTCGAACGTCTTTTCGTAGTCGCCCTTGTAGCTCGCCGGCAGGATGACGGCGTTGTAATTGTCGATCGACACCGAATAGGGAAAGCTGCCGTTCGGCGCGTCGAGATGGAAGGCGACGGTATGGTCGTCGACCTTCCTTGTGCCGCCCTTCGACAGCAGGCCCTTGAACACCGACAGCGCGTTCGAGGCGCCGCTCGGATCGGCCAGCCGGTCGAAGGTCGCGACGACGTCGTCGGCCTTGAAGTCCTCGCCATTGTGGAATTTCACACCTTTGCGCAGCTTGAAGGTCCAGACGCTGCCATCCTCGTTCGGCGCCCAGCTTTCCGCCAGCACCGGCTTCAAGGTGAGGTCCGCCTGGGTGATGCAGAGAAACTCGGCGGTCTGGAAAACCAGCTGGTAGCTGCCGCTGTCATAATAGGTGACGGGGTCGATGGCGCCGCCTGGCGTGGCCACGCCGGCGCGCACCGTGCCGCCCGGCTTGCCCTCGGCGCGGGCCTGCTGCGTGCCGAGGCCGGCTGCGGCAACGAGGCCGCCGAGGAATGGTAGGGAGAGGCCAAGCACACTGCCATGGCGCAGGAAATCACGCCGGCCCATCCTGCCGGCCAACAACTCGTCGACAGCGGAATTTTCGATTGCTGTGAGAGTCCGGCGAGCGGCGTCGATCATCCTGAAATGCTTTGGCATGGCTGCATTCCTCGCTTGGCTTGGGGTTTGCCATCTAGTTCATTGTTGACTGCCGCCGCAAAGCGATATTTTTTGATAGGGGCCATCGAAATTTTCGATGCAAAGGGTGCGGCATGGACACTGAAAATCTGCGCAGCTTTCTCGAAGTTGCCGCCCATGGCAGCTTCACCGTCGCGGCCAGCCGGCTCAACCTCGCCCAGTCCACCGTCAGCGCGCGGATCCGGGGACTGGAGGAGCAGTTGGGGCGCCGGCTTTTCGTGCGCGACCGCGATGGCGTGACGCTGACGCCGGCCGGCCGCCAGTTCCTGCCGCATGCCTCCTCCATCACCCGCACCTGGGAGCAATCGCGGCAGGACATCGCCGTTCCCGATGGCTACGAGACGCTGCTGCGGCTGACCGCCCCCGCCTATCTGTGGGACCGCATCACCTCGCCATGGGTCGACTGGATGCGCGCCAGGCGGCCGAACGTGGCGCTGCGCCTGGAGGGCAGTTTCCCGGATCTGGCGATCGACCAGCTGGCGGAAGGCCTGCTCGACATCTGCATCCTCTATCTGCCGCGCCCGCATCCAGGCATCGTCTACGAAACGCTGGCGGTCGATCAGGTCGTGCTCGTTCAGCATGCCGCGCAGACGAAGTCCTGGACCGAAAACTACATCCTCATGGACTGGGGGCTGGAATTCCGCATTGAGCACGACCGCGCCTTTGCCGGCATGGTCAAGCCGGCCATCTCGGCCGGACTGGTCTTCATCGGTCTGCAGCATGTGCTGTCTCGGCAGGCGGCGGCCTACCTGCCGCTCAGTGCCGTCAGCACGCATATCGAGCGCGGCGAAATGCGCCGCATCGACAACACGCCGGTGTTCCAGCGCCCGATCTACCTTGCCTATCCCAGCAATCCGGTCTCGTCGGATGTCCTGGATGTCGCGCTCACCGGGCTGCGCACCCTGGCTGGAGATTGGGCGGAAGGTCAGGGGTTTTCGGAAGGCGACCGTTCCCTGGGCATGACCGGCCAGATGTGACGGGCCAGGCCGTATGCATGGTGATCCCCGCTACGCCGGTTCGGTCACCACGTCCTTCTGCAGCCGTGCCAGTTCCTCGTAGGGGATATGGCAGCGGATCGAGTGGCCGGGCTGCGCCTCGCTGAGCGGCGGTTCCTGCTGCTCGCAGATCGCACCGATCTTGCGCGGGCAGCGTGTGTGGAACACGCAGCCCGACGGCGGGTTGGTGGCGCTGGGGATTTCGCCGTCGAGGCGAATGCGCGCCGTCTCGGTCTGATCGAGCTTGGGCACGGCCGACAGCAGTGCTTCGGTATAGGGATGATGCGGGCCGGAAAAGACGTCTTCCGACGGTCCGAGTTCCATGATCCGGCCGAGATAGAGCACGGCGATCTTGTCCGAGAGGTAACGCACCACGGCAAGGTCATGCGAGATGAAGATGTAGCTGACGTCTTCCTTCGACTGCAGGTCGGCGAGCAGGTTGAGGATCGCCGCCTGCACCGACACGTCGAGCGCCGAGGTCGGCTCGTCGCACACCACGATGCGCGGGTCGCCGGCGAAGGCGCGCGCAATGGCGACGCGCTGCTTCAGGCCGCCAGAGAGCTGGCGTGGCTTGACGGCAAGATGCCGGTCGGTCAACCGGACTGAACGGACAAGGTCGTTGAGCCGAGCTTCCAGCGCCTTGCCGCTCAAGCCTGCAAGCCGCTTCAGTGCGCGGCCGATTAGGTGCCGGATCGAGTGCGAGCGGTTGAGTGCCGAGTCCGGATTCTGGAAGACGATCTGCATCGCCTTGATCTGGTCGTCGCTGCGGTTTTCCAGCCGCGGCGCCAGCGCCTTGCCTTCGAGCA
The DNA here is from genome assembly GCF_056403835.1 of Mesorhizobium sp. P2_E6. Taxonomy (NCBI): domain Bacteria; kingdom Pseudomonadati; phylum Pseudomonadota; class Alphaproteobacteria; order Hyphomicrobiales; family Phyllobacteriaceae; genus Mesorhizobium; species Mesorhizobium sp. P2_E6. The sequence continues at coordinate 333,391 of NZ_JBFUEQ010000002.1, read as the reverse complement.
CGATCGTGCCGCCGTCATCCGGCGGCACCAGGCCGAGTAGCAGCCTGGCGAAGGTCGTCTTGCCGCTGCCGGACTCGCCGACCAGCCCAAGCGTTTCGCCCGGGCGCAAATCGAGCGAAACGTCCTTCACGGCGCGCAGCGCGTGGCCATGGCTGGAATAGGTCTTGTTCAGCCCGGCGACGCGCAGCACCGGCACGGCTGCCGCCTTTAGCGCGGGCGCGACATCGCTCGGGGTTGCGCGCGGCAACGCCTGCGCCTTCTCGTGATAGAAGCAACGCGACAGCCGGCCGCCCAGATCGTAGAGCGGCGGCAATTCGCTGCGGCAGCGGTCGTCGGCGAGCGCACAACGGTCGGCGAACGCACAGCCCTTGATGTCGGCGCCGATGCCGGGCAGGAAGCCCGGAATGGTGTCGAGCCGACCCTGGTCCTTGCGCTGGCCGCCGCGCGGCAGGCAGCGCAGCAGCGCCACCGTATAGGGATGGCGGGGATCGTTGAACACGACCTCGGTCGGCCCTTCCTCCACCAGCATGCCGGCATAGAGCACACCGACCCGGTCGCACATGTTGGCGACGACCGCGAGGTTGTGGCTGATGAACAGGATCGAGGCCGACAGTTCCTGCCTGAGCTGCGCGATCAGGTCGAGCACTTCGGCTTCCACCGTCGCATCGAGGCCGGTCGTCGGCTCGTCGAGGATCAGCATCGACGGATCGTTGGCCAGTGCCATGGCAATCGCCACGCGCTGCTGCATGCCGCCGGAAAGCTGGTGCGGGTAGCGCTGCATGACGCTTGTCGGGTCGGAGATGCGCACCCGGTTCAGCATGGCGACCGCGCGATCCTCGGCCGCCTTGCCGGTTATGCCGCCAAGTTCAAAAATCTCGGTCAGCTGGCGGCCGACGCGGATCGACGGGTTCAGCGCCTTGCCGGGATCCTGGTAGACCATGGAGACGCTTTCGGCCCGCGCCCGCCTGAGGGCCTCAGCATCCAGCTTCATGACGTCCTGGCCGTCGAGTGAGATCGCGCCGCCGGTGATCGAACCGTTTCGCGGCAGATAGCGCACGACGGTGAGCGCCACTGTGGATTTGCCGCACCCGGACTCGCCGACGAGCCCGTAGGCTTCGCCCTGGCCAATGTTGAGGCTGAGGTTGCGCAGCACCGCGCGATTGCGGCCGGCGACGCGATAGGCAACCGACAGGTCTCTGAGTTCGAGCGCGTTTTCTGCTTTCGCGGATTTAGTCATTGAGCGCTCCGTGAACGCCGTCTGCCGCCAGGTTGACGCCAATCACCAGCGAGGCGATGGCCAGCGCGTCGAACAGCACCGTCCACCAGAAACCGCCGCCGATCATGCCGTAATTGTTGGAGATCGACAGCCCCCAGTCCGGCGAGGGCGGCTGGATGCCGAAGCCCATGAAGGAGAGCGTGGCGACCGCGAAAATGGCATAGCCGAGCCGCACGGTGGTCTCGACCAGGATCGGCGGGATGACGTTGGGCAGGATCTCGACGAACATCGTATGCGCAGCACTTTCGTGCCGAAGCTGTGCGGCGGCGACATAATCGAGTTCGCGCTCGGCAAGCACTGCGGAGCGTACCGTGCGCGCGATGATCGGCGCGAAGCTCAGCCCGATGACGACGATGACCGTCGTCTTGGATGTGCCGAGCGCCACGATCGCCAAAAGCGCGACGATGACCACCGGGATCGCCATGAAGGCTTCGAGGATGCGGCTGACGACATCATCGACGAGGCCGCGAAAATAGCCGGTGATGAGGCCGAGCGCCGTGCCGGCCACGGTCGCCAGCAAGGTTGCCAGCGGGGCGACTGTCAGGATGTCGCGCGAGCCGACGATGACGCGTGAGAAAACGTCGCGGCCGATCTGGTCGGTGCCGAACCAGTGTTCGGCCGAAGGCGGGGCGAGCGCGTTGATGATGTCGTCGGCAAGCGGGTCGTAAGGCGCGAAATGCTCGCCGAACAGGGCGCAGGCAACCCAGAACATCACGATGGCGAAACCGGTCAGGAAGGTGCCGGAGCGCAGCAGCGAAAACAGCACCTCCGCCAGCGGGCCGCGCTTTCGCGTGTCGTCTGATGTGGGGGAGGTGGTCTGGACAGCGCTCATTGATCTGACCCCAGCCGGATGCGCGGATTGAGCACGGAATAGAGGAAGTCTGCGACGAGCGTCGCCACGGCATAGACGATGCCGATGGTGAGAATTCCCGATTCCAGCATCGGGAAATCCTTGCCGCGCGCCGCGGTGAAGATCAGCGAGCCGATCCCTTGGTAGCGGAACAGCGTCTCGATCACGACGAGGCCGCCGATCAGATAGCCGGTCTGCGTCGCGATGACTGTGATGGTCGGCAGCAGCGCGTTGCGCAGCACATGCCGCCAGATCACCGTGCGCCATGGCAGGCCCTTGAGCACGGCTGTTCGTGTGTAGTCGGAATCGAGCGCTTCGATCATGCCGGAACGGGCCATGCGGGCGATATAGCCGAACAGCACCAGGAACAGCGGCAGCGAAGGCAGGATCAGGTAATAGAGCTGGGTGAAGAAGCCGGCATTGCGCGGCCATGCGGCCGATATCGGCAGCCAGCGCAGCCAGACGCCGAAAATCAGGATCAGGATGATGCCGGTGACGAATTCCGGCAGCACCGTCACCGACAGGCCGCCAAGGCTGATGATGCGGTCGAGCGGCCGGTTGAGATTGAGCGCGGCGATGACGCCGCCGAGGATGCCGATCGGCACCACCAGCACGAAGGCGACCGCCGCGAGTTTCATCGAATTGCCGAGCGCATCGATGACGAAGGGCGCGACCGGCGAGCGGAAGATGTAGGAGGTGCCCATGTCGCCCTGGACGAAGTTCGAGATCCAGCCCCAGTACTGCGCCAGCAGTGGGCGATCGACACCGAGCGTGTGGTTGAGCGCGTCGACGGCGCGCTGGTCGGCGAACGGGCCCAATATGGCGCGTCCGACATTGCCGGGCAGCACCTGGCCGCCCAGAAACACCATGATGCTGAGCAGGAACAGCGTCACCAGCGACAGCGAGACACGCCGGGCAAGGAAGGAGAGTATGGCATCGACTCCTTATGTAAGATCCAGCGGCCCAGGCATGCCGGACACGTCGGGTAAACTCACTGTGACAGGCGGATCGAATGCTGTCACCGGGGGAACGGCTCCGTCAAATCGCGACACCTCGACCAGCGTCGAATTGCAGGTCGGCGATTGGGCAAGGCGCGACGTCCCCCGATCGGGTGTCAGCACATTCGGATTGCCATGTTTTTCCAGACTGTTCGGCTGTCCGGGCGAGGAGGGGTCGAACCATGCACCGGTGGGCAGCTGCACGACGCCCGGAATCAGGCCGTCCGTCAGCACGGCGCCCGCGAGGCACGCACCGCGATCGTTGAAGACGCGCACGACCGTGCCGTCCAGGATGCCGCGCGCAGCGGCATCGGCAGGGTTGATCCACAGCGGCGCGCGGCCCGACACTTTGCCCGCCCGGCTCACCGAGCCGTGATCGTACTGGCTGTGCAGCTTGTCCGCCGGCTGCGGGGATAAAAGATGCAGCGGGAATCTGCTGGCAAGGTCGCTGCCCAGCCATTCCCGCGGCTCGCGCCAGACAGCGTGACCCGGACAGTCGTCATAGCCGAAGGAATCGATTGTCGGCGAGAACAGCTCTATGCGGCCCGATGGCGTCGCCAGCCGATGCCGCTCGGGATCGGCGCGGAAGGAACCGAGCAAAGTCTGCGACGTCACCTGCCGGGCAAGGTCGGCGTAGCCGTCATGCCAGAAACGGTCGAAGGTCGGCATCTCGACCCCGGCCGCGTCCGCATTGTCCCTGGCCTGCTCGTAAAGCACCCGGATCCATTCGCTGGCTCCGCGCCCTTCGGTGAAGGCTTCGCTGGTGCCGAGCCGGGCCGACAGGTCGGCAAAGATCCGATAATCGTCGCGGGCTTCTCCAACCGGGTCGATCGCTTGCTTCATGGCGACGACGAGGTTTTCCCGGTTCGAAAAGGCGAGATCGTTTCGCTCCAGCGGTGTGGTGACTGGCAGCACGATGTCGGCATGGCGCGCCGTCGCCGTCCAGAAGGGCTCGTTGACGATGATCGTTTCAGGCCGCCGCCAAGCCTCGACCAGCCGGTTCAGGTCCTGGTGATGGTGGAACGGATTGCCGCCGGCCCAGTAGACGAGCCTGATGTCGGGGTAGACAAGCGCGGCGCCGTTGAAGTCGAACGAGCCGCGCGGATCGAGCAGCATGTCGGCCATCCGCGCGACCGGGATGAAGTCCGGCACCTGGTTCCTGCCTTGCGGCACGGACGGCCACCGGAATCCCATCTCCGGTCTTCCGGCGCCATTTGTCGACGAATAGCCGAAGCCAAGGCCGCCGCCCGGCAATCCGATTTGGCCCAGCAGAGCGGCAAGCGTGATTGCCGCCCAATATGGCTGTTCGCCATGGTCGGCGCGCTGCAGCGACCAACTGACCATCAGCATGGTGCGTTTGGCGGCCATTTCCCTGGCCAGCGCGACAATCTTTTCTGTTCCCACGCCGCTCAGGGCAGCCGCCCATCTGGGGCTCTTCGGCTGGCCGTCGCTTTCTCCCAGGATATAGGCCCGCACGACCTCGAAGCCGATGCAGTATCGCGCCAGAAATGCCTCGTCATGACGGGCCTCGGTGATCAGGACATGGCATAGAGCCAGCATCAAGGCGGTGTCGCTGTTTGGCCGAAGCGGCAGCCATTCGGTCTCGACGCCGCGCGGTGCATCGTCGCGCACGGGCGAAACGTTGATCAGATGGGCGCCGTTGCCGACGGCGTTGCGCAAGGCCGCCGACGCTTCGTGACGTGCCGCGCCGCCCCCCTGTATCTGCGCATTGCGCCAGGGCAGGCCGCCAAAGGCGACGATCAACTCGCTATTCCGCTCGATCCCGTCCCAGGTGGAATGATTGCCCGTCAGGCCATCGGTCCCGCCAAGCACGTGCGGCAGGATGATCTCGGCAGCGCCATAGGAATAGCTGAGAACCGAGCTTGTATAGCCGCCGATCGTGTTGAGGAAACGGTGGACCTGGCTTTGGGCATGGTGGAATCGCCCCGCACTCGCCCATCCGTAGGACCCCGCATAGATCGCGGCATTCCCATGCTCAACGCGAATTCGGTCCAGTTCGGCCGCCACGATATCCAGTGCGGTTTCCCATGGGACTTCGACAAAGGGTTCGCTGCCGCGCCCGCCCTTGGCGCTGGACCTGTCCCCCTCCAGCCAGCCACGCCTGATGGCGGGACGGGAGACGCGCAGGTCACCCTGTACCGTGCCAAGCATGGACTTGCCGATCGGCGATGGATCGGGGTCGCCGCTCCATGGCTCGACGCCGACGAGCCTGCCGTTCTCGGCACGGACTTCGTAAGTCCCCCAATGCATGGTGGTGAGCAGGGTCTCGGATCCATGGGACAATGATAAATCGCCCCGCAACGCGGGGTTTCACGTCAGGCCGACGCGCAGCGCCTTGCCTCGGCCTGGCAGCGAAACCGCCAGCCCCCCGCAGGGGCTGGCAGTTGCAGGATGGCTTGTCTGCCTCCGTTCAGGCCTTCGATGCCTTGTCTAGGAACAGCTGCGACATCGCGGTCGGCTGCACGCCGGCCACGCCTTTCGCCGTCGCTGTCAGATAGTCGTAGAAATAGCCGAAGATGACTGGCGTCTCTTCGAGCAGCAGGTTCTGGATCTTGCCTGCGGTCGCCTTCTGCGCCTCGAGGTCGAGTGCGGCGATGTAGCTGGTCGCCAGCGTGTCGTAATCCTTGTTCTTGAAATGCGCGGCGTTCCAGGTGCCGTCGCTCTTCAGCGGTGCTGCAAGATAGACATTCGGCACCCCGCGGTGGCCATAGTCGGTGATGCCCATCACCGAATCCAGCCAGTTCGACTTGCCGAACACCGCGTCTCCGTAATAGCCGCCCTGGTCGAGGATATTGAGCTCGAGCTCGATGCCGATCTCCTTGACCCAGTTCTGGATCAGCTGGGCGTATTCGGGGATTTCCAGGTAACGCTCGGTGGTCAGCGTTACCTTGAAGCCCTTGCCGGCGCCCGCCGCTTCCATCAGCTGCTTGGCCTGCGCGATATCCTGCTTGCGCTGCGGCACGCTCGCATCGGTTGACGGATAGGCCGGGGCGAACGGGCTGTCATTGCCTGGCGAAGCCCGGCCTTTCATCAGACCGGCAACCAGCTTGTCACGGTCGAGGCTGAGTGCGATGGCGCGGCGCACGCGCGGGTCCTTGAAGGGGTCGGAATCGCAGCGCATATGCAGTTGCTGGTGAGCGACCGACTTCAGGCTGATGATGTCGACATTCGGATCGTTGAGCAGCGCGACACCGGACAGCACCGGCAGCTGGTTGATGATGTCGACCTGCCCGCCCTGCAGTGCCAGGATTTGCGGCTGCGTGTCGGTAAAGAAGGTGAATTCGGTGCGTTCCGGCAACGCCTTCGTGCCCCAATAGTCTTCGTTGCGGACGAAGGAGGCGCCGACCTTTGCCGTGTATTTCTCGATCTTGAACGGCCCGGTGCCGTCGAAGCTCTTCTCGTACTCGCCCTTGTAGCTCGCCGGGATGATGACCGCGTTGTAATTGTCGGACGACAGCATGTAGGGGAAGTTGCCGTTCGGCGCGTCGAGGTGGAACTCCACGGTGTAGTCGTCGACCTTCTTGCTGGCGCCCTTCTGCAGGATGCCGTTGAACACCGACAGCGCGTTGGACGAGTTTGCCGGATCGGCAAGGCGGTCGATGCTGGCCACGACGTCGTCGGCCTTCATCTCGCCGCCGCTGTGGAATTTCACGCCCTTGCGCAGCTTGAACGTCCACACCGTGCCGTTGTCGTTCGGCTTCCAGCTTTCGGCCAGCGCCGGCTGCAGCACGAGGTCGGGGCCGTCGACGCAGAGGAACTCGGCAACCTGCTGCATGACCAGGAGGCCGCCGGCGTCGGCAATGGTAACAGGGTCGATCGTTGCCGCCGGCACGCTGCTGGCGACGCGGATGGTGGCGCCGGGCGCGCCCTGGGCGCGCGCCAGCGACGGCATGCCGCCGAGGCCGACTGCTGCGCCGATGCGGCCCAGCAGCGGCAGCGACAAGCCGAGCAGGCTGCCGTGACGGATGAAGTCTCGGCGGCTGACCCTGCCGTCGACAAGGCCATCGATCAGGTGATTTTCAAGCGGCGAACGATTGCGCCGGATCAGGTCGAGAATGTGATAATTCTTGCTCATGGGTTTTTACCCTTTCCCCTATGTTTTTATGGCTGACGAATTTTGCGGATAGCTCCATTTTCCGGCCGCCAGAGTAGCCTGTCGACCAGGACTGTAGCATGCGATTTTGTCCGGTCCATCCAGTCCTTGCCGTGGATGCGCCGGATTCCTCACTGCACTGCTTTCGCCCGTCTTTGTCCGACCTTCCAGACCGAAGTCGCGGTGGTTGGCTTCTCGTTTGTTGGTCGCCTGCCTGTCATCTAGTTCAGCGGCAAACGGCGATAGGTTCCGGGCTTTGCCGGGTCATGATACTTGTTGCACGGTCCTTTCTCGATAAAGTCTCTGTGACAGGCAGCGAGGTTTTCCCGTGACAACGTGACGCCCAGACCGGGCCCTTCCGGCACGCGCACGACGTTGTTCTTCGGCGAAAACGGCCCTTCCTCGGTGACATCCATCGGCAGCATTCGAAACAGCGACTGGTTGGGCTCCCTGATCCAGCCGAGCGCCGCGCACAGATGCAGATAGGCCGCGCTGCCGATGCCGCTGTCGCCGCTGTAGCACCAGAAGTCGATGCCGGCATGCTCGCAGGCGCCGACAAAACGCAGCATGCGGCCGATGCCGCCATGCGTCGTCGGGTTGCCGACGAAAGCGTCCGGCACCTTCATGTCCATGGCGCGCGCAATGTCGATGTTGTGGGTCGAGAACGGGATCGAGCAGTGGCGCCGCAGTTCGCGCATCTCCTCGATCGTCGCCACCGGATCCTCCCAATTGCGCACGCCGAGCTCCTCCAGCGGCCGCGCCAGGCGACGCGCCGTCGCCAGCGAATAGGCCTGGTTGGAATCGATGCGGATCATCGCATCGTCGCCAAGTCGTTCGCGGATCAGCTCGACCATTCTCAGCGAGACTTTTGGATCCTGCCTCGAGAATTTGCCCTCGAAGAAGCTTGTCCCATGGGTCTGGTGCAGCTCGACGCAATAGTCGGCGACCTCTTCCGGCGTCGTCTCGCCCTTGACCTTCAGCCCGTCGCCGCGCAGCGAAAAATAGTCGGTGAACGGGATGTCCTTGCGCACGGCGCCGCCGAGCAACTGATAGAGCGGCTGGTTCCATGCCTTGCCGCGCAGGTCCCAGAACGCCATCTCGATGGCGCCGAAGGCCATGATGCGGGTGCGGTCGTTGATCGACTGCACGCCGGTCCAGTAGGGCAGGCAGACATTCTCGGCGCCGGCGATGTCGAAGGCATCGCGGCCGACAAGGCGCTGCGCCAGGACATCGTTGATGATCGCGGCGGCCGCCGGCGTCGGCGCCTCGCCGACGCCGATCAGCCCATCCTCGGTCTCGACCTCGACGATGGTCGGCGAGAACCCATCGAGTTCGCCGAACACCCAGGCGTAGGGCGCCTCGAGGCGCAGGTTGATCGGCGTGGCCTTGATGCTGCGGATTTTCATCTCAGCGGCCGATTTCGAAGAATGGCGTCCCGAGCAGGTCGGGAACCACGTCGATGCCGAGGCCGGGGCCATCCGGAATGCCCATGCGGCTGCCGGTGACCGGCGGCTTGTTCGACGCCGTGCGCACCGTCACCCATTCGTGGAAGGCGATGGCGTGCAGGCGGCGTTCCTCCGGCGTCGACAGCGACAGATGCGCCATCGCCGCGGTGTCGATTTCGGCGCCGCCAGTGTCCTCAACGGTGATCATGAAGCCGAGGTCGACGGCGAGATCGCGGATCTGCCGCGTTTTCGTCACGCCGCCAAGCCGCGAGATCTTCAAAGTCAGCCCGTCGGCGGCACCCTTGCGATGGATATCGAGCATATCGTCCAGCGAGGCGACGGATTCGTCCAGCACCATCGGCTTGTCGAGTGAGCGGCGCACCGACATGCATTCGTCGATGGTCGTGCAGGGCTGCTCGAACGTGTAGTCGATGGCCCGCGTCGCGTCAGCGAACTGGCGCGCCTGGTAGGGGGTCCAGCCGGCATTGGCATCGCAGAAGATCACCGTGCCTTTCGGCACCGAAGCGGCGACCGCAGTGACGCGCTCGATGTCGTCATGGACATTGCCGCCGACCTTGACCTGGAGCCGGTGGAAGCCGTCCTTGACGATGCGCTTGGCCAGCGCCGCCATGGCCTCGACGCTGCCGTGGGTGACGACCTTGTAGAGCTCCGCCGTCTCGCTCTCCCGGCCGCCGAGCAGCGTTACCAGCGGCACATCGGCGGCGCGCGCGGCAAGGTCCCAGCAGGCCATGTCGAGCGCCGACTTGATGTAGGGATGGCCCTTGAACACCGTATCCATCAGCCGGCCGATGCCGGCCAGCCCACGCGGATCGTGGCCGATGAGATGCGGCGCGATCTCGACCACGCCGGCACGCACGCCAGCCGCGAAGGCGGGCGAGTAGAAATTGCCGAGCGGCGCCATCTCGCCCCAGCCGGTGATCCCGCTATCCGAGGTGATGGCGACGATCACCGCGTCGAAGGCGTCGGCAACGCGTCCCTTGGACATGCGGTAGGGCCCGTCCACGAAGGGCTGCACGACATGGTAGGCTTTGATGGTTTCGATCTGCACGTGTCTGTCCATTGTCTGCGGTGGTGAGGAACGGGTCAGGCGCCTTTCGACGGGCGATGTTCGAGATCGCGCGCGTAGGAAAGAAGCTCCTCGAAATCGAGGTCGATATGCTCGCGGGCATGGCGCTGGGCAGCGCGCATGTCGGCCCCTTTGAGCAGCGACACATAGGTCTCGTGAACGTCTTCGGCCGGCACCGCCTCATTGCGAGCCTGCTGGTGCAGGGCAAAATACATCTGCAACCGGCTGGTCAGCCGCTGCCAGGTTTCCAGCAGCACCGAATTGTCGGCCCATTCGTAGATCAGGCCATGCAGTTGCAGCGCCGTTTCGATCTGGCGGGTGGTGTCGCGGTTGCGGGTCGCCTGTTTCACCGCCTCGTGGCGCTGGTCAAGCTCGTCGAAGAAACGCTGGTCGCGCAACGGCCAGGTGCGCTCGATGGCGAATTCGTCGAGCACCTTGTTGAGCGAATAGGCATCATCGATGTCCTTGGCGGTGACATCGACGACGAAAGTTCCGGCGTAGGGAATGCTGGTCAGGATGCCCTCCTGCACCAGCTCGCGCATCGCCTCGCGCAGTGGCGCGCGGCTGACCCGCATCTGTTCGGAGATCCGGAGCTCGTTGAGTTTCTGGCCCGGTTCCAGCTGGCCGGTCAGGATCGCGCGCCGCAGCAGCGCGACGATCTCGGCGCGCCGCGTCGTATCCGCGATCGGACTGAAATCCACTTTCGCCATTCGGCCACTCCCAAGGAAACCGAGAGCAAGACAAGCAGATTGTCGACAATCTAACAAGAGGTCATTTTCGGATTCTTGGGGACCGCTTGGAGGACCGCTGGCATGTCTGCTTCTTCGGCCTCAGGCCGCGCGGCCGTAGAAGCCGACCCGTTCCTCGGCGCTGAACATCACGCCGGGCTTCTCGTAGTAGGAGAACACCGCGATCATGCGCTCGCGCTCGCCTTCGACGGTGGTGACGCGATGCGCGGTGTTCTTGCCGCGAAAGACGTTGAGCGTGCCGGGCTTCATGCGCAGGATCTTGGCTTCGGGGTCGCGCCCTTCGAGCAGCCTGGCGACGCCGTCATAGTTCGGATTGTCGTCCGACCGCAGGTCCGTGCGGTATTCAAGGTCGCCGCCGCGTTGCGACTGCTGCAGCAGGAGGGTTGTGGTGAATTCCGAACGGTCGAAATGCCAATTGAGTGCCTCGCCGGCGCGATAGGCCATGACATTGGTGCGCGCCAGCGGATCCTGCATGACATGCAGCCTGGTCTTGCCCATCGCCGCCGCCAGGAAGCGCAGCAGCGGTTCGTATTCGTAGATGGCAAGCACGACGCTGCCGGGGATCTGGTCGGCGCAAACGGTGTGGCTGATGGTCTCGACCTTGCGCAGTGCCGGATGGTCAGGCGCAAGCTCGGGAATGTCGGGCTTGAAGTAGATGTTGTGCATCCGCTTGTGCACATGCGAGCGCGCAGCCATGACAGGCTGGATTTCCCGCACGGCCTTTTCAGCCACGCCGGGCCGCAGAAACCCCTCGAGGTTGAACATGCCGTCGGCTTCGAGTGCGGCGACGGATTGGTCGACGAGGCGCTGCCATTCGGCGCTGCCTTCGCGGTCGAGCGGATAGCGGTCGAGATCGAGGATGTCTTTCATGGTCGTGGGCTCCGAGTTTCCGAGCCTATGAGACGGCAAAAAAATCTTTCTCTCAACGCGCAAAATAATTAGGATTGGCCAAGAAAAACTTTGGGAAGATCGATGTGGAACGGCTGCCTCCGCTGAATGCGATCAAGGCCTTCGAGGTCGCGGCGCGCGCCGGCAGCTTTACCCTGGCTGCGACCGAGCTTGGCGTGTCGTCGGCGGCGGTGAGCCAGCAGATACGCAATCTCGAAACCTGGTTCGGCAAGCAGCTGTTCGTGCGCAGCGGCAACCGCATCGCGCTGACCGACGCCGGCCACGCCATCTATCCGCAAACCGCGCGGGCGCTGGGCGACATAGCAGCGATCGGCCGGCGCATGCTGGAAGGTGGCTTGCGAACGCGCCTTGTCGTCAGCGTGCCGTTTTCGCTGGCCGAACTGTGGCTGGCCCCGAAGCTCGCCGTGCTTCTCGATGCCTTTCCGCAGATGGCGATCGATGTCCGGGTCGAGGACGATCCGGTCGACCTGATGCGACAGAACATCGACCTGCGCATCAGCTATGGCGACTATCACTATCCCGGATTGAAGCTCGTCCGGCTTGTCCATGATGATGTCTTGCCGGTCTGCGCGCCCGAATTCTGGCACCGGCACGGCAATGGCGATTCGGGTCTGGCGGACCTGCATGAAAGCCTGTTCATCCACACCAATTGGGGACCGAACTACGCCTCGCATCCGACCTGGGCCGATTGGTTCGCGGCATCCGGCGGCAGTCGCTCGCCCGACCCGTCGCATGGGCGGCGCGTCGGCCTGTCCAGCCTGGCAATCACCTCGGCGAGGCTGGGTCTCGGCATTGCGCTTGGTCAGCAGGTCATGGCGCGCGCCGATCTGGAGGCGGGCCGCTTGATCGCGCTGTCACCCGTCTCGGTCCGCCTCGGGCATCCCTACTGCGCGTTCATGCCACCGGCCAAGGCTGATCGTGCCGATGTCGCGGGCCTGGTGGAGCTGCTCACGAAAGCGGCGCCCGCGACCTATGGGAAGGTCGGGGCGCCGCGCTGAGGCCGGACCTGACGGGGGTGTTCAGGTGGCCGGCTTTTCCGGCAGCGGAGAAATCGGCATTCCGGGTCCGATCTTCTGCAGATTGCCTGTTATCACCTGATCGCCTTCGGCCACGCCGGTCAGGATCGCCACCTGACTGCCGCTGGTCGGGCCAAGCGAAACCAGCCGCTGGTCGACCGTGTTGCCCTTGCCGACGACGTAGAGATATTTGCCGAGCTGGCTCGAGCCCAGCGCCGTCTGCGGCACCATCAGCGCATCGGCCTGCTGCTTCACATGCAGCCGGACACGTACATATTGGCCCGGCAGCAGCGTGAACTTGCCGTTGCCGATCGTCGCCCGCGCCGTGATGGTGCCGGTCGAACGGTCCACCGTATTGTCGATGAAGGTGAGTTCGCCCTTCTGGCTGGCCTCGGTCTCGCCGGGAAGCAGGACCTCGACCTCGATCGGACCGGCCGCGCGAGCCTGCTCGATCTCAGCCAGGTCCGTCTCGCTCGGATTGAAGGTGACGTAGATCGGATCGAGCTGCACCAGCGTGTTGAGCACGGTGCCGGCAACGCTGACCAGCGTCCCGACCGAGGCCTGGTTGCGACCCAGGCGTCCGGCGAACGGCGCGCGGATTTCGGCATAGCTCAGATTGAGCTCGGCCGTGCGGACCGCCGCCTGGTTGAGCGCCAGCGACGCCTGTGCTTCGCGCAAGGTGCTGGTGCGCTGGTCGAACCCGTCCTTGGCGAGATAGCCGCTCTTCGCAAGCTCGGTGCCGCGCCCGAGATTGGACTGGGCATAGTCGAGCGTTGCGGTGTCGCGCTGCACCTGCGCCTTCGCCTGGTCGAGAGCCGCCTGGAAGTCATCAGGCGAGATCTTGTAGAGCAGATCGCCCTGGCGGACGTCGACGCCGTCGGCAGCGCCCTGCTCCTGCAGATAGCCCGGAATCCTGGCCTGCAAGGTGATGTTGCGGATCGGCTCCGTCCGCGCGGCGTAGTCGAGGTAGATCGGGATCGTCTTCTTGACGACGCCGACCACCGGCACCGGCATGACGAACGCCGCCGGGGCGGGCGCCGCACCAGCGGTGCCGGCATTGAGGCTGACGTTGCCCATGTCGAGCAGATGGACGCTGGCCACCGAGATCGCACCCAGCGCGACAGCCGTTCCCAACGCGATTTTCCATTTACGCATGATTAGTCTCCAATCTTATTCGGCCGCTTCCGCCAGGGGAGGGAAGGCGGTTTCGGCAGTTGGTTCAGTGTGTTCGTCAGCGGCGGGCTCGTCATTGCCGCCGCGTTCGCGCAGCTGTTCGATGACCGCGTAGAAGACCGGTACGAACACCAGCGACAGGATGGTGGCCGCCACCATGCCGCCAAAGACGGTGGTGCCGATCGACTGACGGCTTGCGGCACCGGCGCCGGTGGCGAACATCAGCGGCAGCACGCCGAGGATGAAGGCGAAAGCCGTCATCAGGATCGGCCGCAGCCGCAGCCGTGCCGCCTCCATCGCTGCGTCGACGATGCTGAGGCCTTCCTCGCGGCGTCTCCTGGCGAACTCGACGATCAGGATGGCGTTCTTGGCCGCCAGGCCGATCAGCATGACGAAGCCGATCTGCGAGTAGACGTCGATCTGCATGCCACGCGCCCACAGCACCGCGAACGCGCCGAACAGGGCGAGCGGCACTGCCAGCAGCACCATGAACGGCATCGCCCAGCTCTCATACTGCGCCGCCAGGATCAGGAAGACGAAGACGATGGCGAGGCCGAAGACGACGGACGCGATCGATCCTGCCTTGAGTTCCTGGAAGGTGATGCCGGTCCATTCGAAACCGAAATCCCTGGGCAGTGCCGTGGCGGCGGCCCGTTCCATCGCAGCAACCGCCTGGCCCGAGGAGAAGCCCGGTGCGGCACCGCCATTGATCGAGGCCGACGCGTTGTTGTTGTAGTGCGGCACGGTTTCGGGGCCGACGAACGGCACGAGCTTGCCCAGTGTGCTCAACGGCACCATGCCGCCCGAGGCATTGCGCACATAGAGCCGGGAAATGTCGGCAGCGCCCGCACGTGCATCCTTGTCGGCCTGGATGGTCACCCGGAAGGTGCGGCCGAACAGGTTGAAGTCGTTGACGTAGAGCGAACCGAGATAGATCTGCAGCGTGTTGAAGACGTCCGGCAGGTTAAGGCCGAGCAGTTTCGCCTTGCTGCGGTCGAGGTCGTAGTTGAACTGCGGCGTCGAGGTCGAGAATGGCGAGAACAGCTGCTGCGGATTGATCTCGGGCTGCTTGCGCGCCTCGGCGATCACGGCTTGCGTCGCGTCGTTGAGGGCTGAACTGCCGCGGCCGGTGAGATCCTCGACGACGAATTCGAAGCCGCCCGTGGTCCCGATCCCGGGGATCGAGGGCGGATCGAAGCTCAACGCGAAGGCTTCCGGGATCTGCAGCAGCTTGCCGCGCACATCGGCGACGAGCTTCGACGCGCTCTGGTCGGGACTGCGTTCCTCCCAGGGCTTGAGGATGGCGAATTCGACCGCCGAGTTCGACTGCGCCGCACTGGTCAGGAAGTTCAGGCCGCTGATCGAGCCGACGATGTCGACGCCGGGTGTCGCCTGCAGGATGTCGCGCGCCTTTTGCGCCACCGCGTCGGTGCGCTCCAGTGAAGCGCCGTCGGGCAGCTGGATGACGACGAAGAAGTAGCCCTGGTCCTCGACCGGAAGGAAGGTCGAGGGCAGGCGCTGCCAGACGAAGTAGGTGGCGACAAGTCCGGCTGCAAACAGGCCAAGCATGATCCAGCGCAAGCGGATGAGGATGCGCACGCCGTGCGCATAAGCATGCGACAGCCGGTCGAAGCCTGTGTTGAACCAGCGGAACAGCACGAACTGCGTTGGCTGGCGATGCCGCAGGAAGGCGGCACTAAGCGCGGGGCTCAGCGTCAGCGAATTGAAGGCGGAGATGCCGACCGAGATCGCCACCGTCAGCGCAAACTGGTTGTAGAGCTTGCCGGAGACGCCGGGAATGAAGGCGACCGGCACGAACACCGCCATCAGCACGGCGGTGGTGGCGATGATCGGACCGGTGACCTCGGCCATCGCGGCCTTGGTCGCCGCCAGTGGCTTCAGCCCGGCCTCCAGCTGTCGTTCGACGTTCTCGACCACCACGATGGCATCGTCGACGACCAGGCCGATCGCCAGCACCATGCCGAGCAGGCTCAGCATGTTGAGCGAGAAGCCAAGCATCTCCATGACGACGAGCGTCGCCACCAGCGACACCGGAATGGCGATGGTCGGGATGATCGTCGTGCGCCAGCTCTGCAGGAAGATGAACACCACGGCGACGACAAGGACCAGCGCCTCACCGAGCGTGATCAGCACGTCATGCATCGACGCCGAGACGAAGCGGGTCGTGTCGTAGTGCATCGCATAGGAGACGCCCTTCGGGAAACGGGCCGACAGCTCCTGCATCTTGTCCTTGACGCGCTGCTGCAGATCGAGCGCGTTGGAGCCGGGCATCTGGTAGACGGCGAGCACCACGGTCGGATCCTTGCCGAAGAAGGCCGACGATGAATATTGCAGCGCACCGAGCTCGATGCGGGCGACGTCGCGCAGCCGCACCAGCGAGCCGGTGTCGGTGTTGGCGCGCACGACGATGTCGCCGAACTCCTTGGGATCGCTCAAGCGGCCGACGGCGTTGACCTGCATCTCGAAGGCGGTGCCGGCCGGGGCCGGCGACTGGCCGATCTTGCCGGCCGCCACCTGGACGTTTTGCTCGGCAATAGCGTTCTGGACGTCGACGGCGGTGATGCCGAGATTGGCGAGCTTGTCCGGATCGAGCCAGACGCGCATCGAATAGCGCCGCTCGCCGAAGATCTGCACGTCGCCGACACCGGGCAACCGCTTCAGCGGATCGACCACCTGCAAATAGGCAAGGTTGCTCAGCGCCACCGGATCGACCGAACTGTCGGGCGAGGTCAGGTTGACGATAAGGACGAAGTTCGGATTCTGTTTCTTGATCGTAACGCCGCCCTGATTGACGATCGCCGGCAGCGACGAGGCCGCTTGCGAGACGCGGTTCTGGACGTCGACGGCGGCGGTGCTGAGCGAATAGCCGACATCGAAGGTGATCGTGATGGTCGAGGAGCCGTCATTGGAGCTCGTCGACGACATGTAGGTCATGCCTTGCACGCCGTTGATCTGCTGTTCCAGCGGCGTCGTCACGGTGTCGGCCACCACCTGCGCGCTGGCGCCCGGATAATGAGCACTGACCACGACCTGCGGCGGTGTGATGTCGGGAAATTGCGAGACGGGCAGCAGGAAATAACAAATCGTCCCGGCGAGCACCATGATGATGGCGATCGCCGAGGCGAAGATCGGACGATGAATGAAAAAGTTTACCACGAAACACACGCCTCCCCGGCCGCTCTTGCCTTGCCGAAGGCGCTGGCAACCCTGGACAGCCTTTGGCCGCGCCCGTCACCGGGCTCTCCCAGCGAATGCAGCAACGGCATCTCGCTGTGCTGCGCATCGGCGAGCGAGCGCAGCATCCTTTCGAAGGCGCGCGGGTCGACGCCATCTGCTTTCATGACCAGCCGGATCATCGGATCCCGGACGGCTTCATCTATGGTAAGATCGCGGCGCTGTGGCATTGGCCGGCTCCTTGTCTGTCGGTTCGCAGCCCATGCTCACGAACCGTTTTCAACTCTTCACCGGCCGAGGCCGCATGAACTGCAATTGTTCGCCCATCTCGTTGAGGTCCCTCTCGATCTGGCAGGACCAGTTCACGGTCTTGTGATTGACGGAGGGCGACATAGGTGTTACCAGTAAGTAACATTCGTGACGTTACAGACCGGTAACACCCTAGTCAAGAGGCGTACCGAGGGATTTTTGGGAAACCAAGGAGGTTTTGATGGAAGACGGCACTGTGGAACGCGTTCGCCCCCGGGACAGGATCCTGGAGACGGCGCAGGACATGTTTCACAAGCATGGCATCAAGGGCGTCGGCATCGACGCCATCACTGAGGCCGCCGGAACCAACAAGATGACGCTCTATCGTCATTTCGATTCCAAGGATGATCTCATCATCCAATGCCTGCGCGCCACCGCCTGCAAGGCTGGTGCGATCTGGGAGAAATTCGAGAGTCAGCATCCCGGCGACAAGCTGGCGCAATTGCATGCCTGGGTTCGCATGGCCGCCGATTGCCTGACGGCTGACGGCCGCGGCTGCGATATGGCCAACGCAGCCATCGAGTTGACCGACGCGGATCATCCGGCCCGGCGCGTCATCAAGGAACTCAAGGAAGCCCAGCGCGATCGCCTTGTCACGCTGTGCAGGGATGCCGGCATCGGCCAAGCTGAGCTGCTTGCCGATACGCTGTCGCTTCTGCTTGAAGGCGCCCGTGTCAGCGTTCAAAGTGTCGGTACCGAAGGCCCCAGCGCGCAGTTCGTGCGCATGGCGGAAGGGCTGATCGTCTCCTTCCGCGGCACTGCTGCCGGCTGAATTCTCCCCGGCAATCTTTTCGATCTCGCGACCGAGAATGGACGATGCGCCACGCCTTTGGCGTGAGCGCCATTGCAATCGCGGCTGACTGGAACGAAAAAAGCCCGCTGCCGGGAGGAGGTGGCAGCGGGCTCGATTTCGAGTGTGGCGCGGGAGGAGGTGCACCCCACTCAGCGTCGGCATCGCATCTGGGAGGAGTAGATGGCCGACAACTGCAAATTAGGGGCTGCCCAATGATTCGGCAATCGTGGATCGTGCATAGCAGCTGTGCAGATTCGCTGTATCACCCGCGAAAGTTGCCGAGTGTGACCGGAAAAGCGCAGGCAAGCTTCACTGCACCGGAACGTTTTCCCTGAAGATCAGGCGCGGCTCGATGAACTTCCGCGTCAGATAGGGCGCCGAGGATGCAATCGAGCCGAGCAGGCGGATGACCGACTGCTCGGCGATCAGCCTGGCATTCTGGTCGATGACGACATCGAGCAGGTCGTCGACCAGATAGCCCCGCGTGTCCTTTGTGAGGTCGTGACAAATGAACACCGGCTTGCGGTTCGGCCTTAATTCCCGGATCGCCTTTGCAACGCCCGAATGTCCGGCTCCGACGCAATAGATGCCGAGCAGTTCGGGCTCGTTGTGCAGCGCCTTCATGGTCTCGGCATAGCTGACGTCGGGCTCGTCGTTGATCTCGACCGCGCTGCTGACGGTCAGGTTGGGAAACTCTTCGTTGAGCACCGAGCGGAAACCCATTTCGCGCTCTTCGTGGCCGCGATAGGAGCGCGAGCCGACGACCATCGCCAGATGGCCGGTGCGACCGCCCAGGAAGCGTCCCATCAACAGCGCCGCGGTTCGTCCTGCCACCCGGTTGTCGATGCCGACATAGGCCGATCGCGGTGCGGCCGGGACATCCGATACCAGCGTGACCAGGCGCATGCCGGCGTCGACGATGTCGCGCAGGATGTTGCGTGTGCGCGGATGGTCGACGGCGATGACACCGACGCCATTGGCCCTGAGCGAGAGGTTTTCGACGGCGGTCTGCAGCGCGCTCGGCGAGATTCCGGCGAGGTTGTGGATCCGGCACGAGGCGACAAGCGGCAGCCGCGCGGCGTAGTCCTCGATATGTCCGGCGAGATCGCGCATGAAGGCATTGCTGCCGATCGGCAGCAGGAATTCGAGATGGGCGGGCCGCGAGGGCAGCGTCACCTGATCGGCGACCGGCAGATAGCCGAGTTGCTTGGCGGCCTCCATGACGCGCTGGCGGTTGGCGGCACTAGCACCTGGCCGGTTGTTGAGCACCCTGTCGACCGTTGCTGTCGACAGCCCGCAATTGCGGGCGATATCCGAGACGGTGGCTTTCATGCCCTAACCCTATGTCCCGATGCGATGCCGCGCCAGGCGAGCGATGCGATTTGAGGTGACGGCTGATTGCCGCCCATCAGCCGGACAGTCATTCGGCCGCCTCGACAAGACGGCTGTCCGGACTCAGTGCGATGGCTTGCCATCGGCGATGGCATCGCGGATTTCCTTGTCCGACATGCCGGTGATGATCCGCTCGACTTCCGCCACGCTGGTCTTCTTCGGGTCGATGTCGTCGGCGACCACCTTGCCCCGGCGCATGACGACGATGCGGTCGACCACCTGGAAGACATGATGGATGTTGTGGGCGATGAAAATGCAGGAATGACCGGAATCGCGGGCGTTGCGCACGAAGCTCAGCACGCCCTGTGTTTCGGCGACGCCGAGATTGTTGGTCGGCTCGTCGAGAATGATGAGGTCGCTGTCGAAATGCATGGCGCGCGCGATCGCCACCGCCTGCCGCTCGCCGCCGGAGAGCGAGCCGATCGGTGTCGTCGGCGGGATGTTCTTCGAGATGCCGACCTGCTTGAGCAGGTCGCGTGCGACCGTGTTCATGGCGTCCTGGTCCATCCGATTGAGGAAGCGCGGCGGCTTGATCGGCTCGCGTCCGAGGAACAAATTGCGGGCGATCGACAATTGCGTGACCAGTGCCGAGTCCTGGTAGATCGTCTCGATGCCGTGGGCGATGGCGTCGCTGGTGTTGCGCAAGCTCACCTTCTTGCCGCGGATGAAGATGTCGCCGCTGGTCAGCGGAACGGCGCCCGAGAGCACCTTGATCAGCGTCGACTTGCCGGCGCCATTGTCGCCGAGCAGGCCGACGATCTCCCGTTCATTGACATGGAAACTGGCGTCCTCGAGTGCCTGCACGCGGCCATAGGACTTGCGGATGTTCTGCATGCGGATCAGTGGCTCGGCCATGGTTCAAGTCCCTGCCTGATGCCGGCGTTCCAGCCATGAATGGAGCGCCATCATGCCAAGGATGATCGCACCGATGAAGATATTGTAGGCAAGGCCGGGCACGCCGATCAGCACGATGCCGTTGCGCATGACGCGCAGGATCAGGATGCCGAGCACGGTGCCGATGATCGTGCCGCGCCCGCCGGTCAGCGCCGTGCCGCCGATCACCACCATGGCGATGACTTCGAGCTCATAGCCGGTGCCGCTGTTGGGGTTGGCGGCCGAGGTGCGCAGCGACGAGATGACGCCGGCAAGCGAGGCCATCAGCGATGACAGCACGAACAGGCCGATCTTGACGCCGCTGACATTGACGCCGCGGGCGCGCGCCGCATTGGGATTGCCGCCGGCCGCCTGGATCCAGTTGCCGGTGCGGCTCTGCGTCAGGACATAGCCGAGCGCGATGGCCGCCGCGATGAACCAGAACAGCGACATGTAGATGCGGAACGGCCCGATGAAGAAGTCGCCGACCAGCGCCTCCGCCAGCCAGCTGCCTTCGGCGCTCCAGGTGCGCTGCGGAAACCCGTCGGTGACGAAAAGGGCGGTACCGCGCACCACCAGCAGCATGCCGAGCGTCACCAGGAAGGACGGGATCTTGAGCTGCGTGACGAACCAGCCATTGACCAGCCCGATGAAGGCGGCGACCAGCAGTGCCGCGACAAAGCCGACCTCAAGCGAGGTGAGGCCGCTGTTGAACAGCGTCCACATCAGCACCGGTGAGAAGCCGAACAGCGAGCCGACCGAAAGGTCGAACTCGCCCGACGTCATCAACAGCGTCATCGCCAGCGCGATCAGGCCGAGTTCGACCGTGAAGGCCAGCGTGTTCGAAATGTTCTGCGGCGACAGGAAGTCGTGGTTGATGCTCCAGAAAACGGCGATCTCGATGACGAGCAGCACCAAGGGGCCGAACTCAGGCCGCGCAATCAGGTGTTGGATGAGCGAACGATTTTCCACGAGCAACCCGCGATAGGATTGGAAAGGCTGAGCCTTGCACAGCGAAGGGCTCGGCGAAAATGGAGAAGTCAGTCGCGACCGCCGGGGCAGTCGCGACTGTTTGAGTTTGGGATCTTATTTGCCGGACAGGATCTTGTCGTAGACCGCGGCGGTATCCTTTTCGTAGAGCGCACCGGTGATCACGTTGAAGCCCGGAGGAATGCCGGCAGCGGCCATGTTGGCCAGGGAGAGGGCGACATAGCTGGTCGCCTGCGGGTCCTGCCACTGGCCGGCATTGACGTAGCCGTTCAGCACTTCCTGGGTGGTGTCGAGCGAGTTGCCCCAGCCGACGACCGGAATTTCACCCGGCTTGATGCCGACCTGGTCGAAGACCCGCTTGATCGAGCCGGTCACCAGGTCGCCAAGGCCGATGATCGCCTTGACCTTGGCCTTGTTGGCGGTGAGGTAGTCGACCATGCGGTTGATCACTTCGGCCTGGTCAAGCGTGGCTTCGGTGATTTCATAGGTGATGCCGAGCGGACCGAAGACGCTCTTGATGCCTTCCTCTTCCTGGACGCCATAGGTGGCCCCGGGAACCTCGACCGGCATCCAGACGAAGTCGCCTTTCTTCACCAGGCCCTTGTCGACCAGATACTGCGCCCAGTGCTTGCCGAAGGTGACGTTGTCACCGCCGACATAGGCGTTGAAATTGGCCTTGGGATCGGGCGTGTTGAAGTTGATGATCGGGATGTTGGCCGCGCGGGCTTCCTTGACGATCTCGACAAGGCTGCCCGGATCGGGACTGGTGGTGACGATACCGTCGGCCTTGGCGGAGAGGGCGGCGCGAACCGCTTCCTGCTGCGAGGCCACGTCGCCATTGTGGAACGAGGTGTTGACGGTGTTGCCGGTGTCCTTGGCCCATTGCTTCGCGCCGGCCAGGAAGTAGGTCCAGACCGGGTCGGCCGGGCCGCCATGCGAAATCCAGTAGAAGGTCTTGGCCTGTGCCGCTGCCGGAACAATCGTCAGCGCCACCAACAGGCCATATAGAACGAGTCTTAGCCGTGTCAGCATTTGATTTCCTCCCGTTTGTAGATGGTCAGTTCCTTATCCGTCCCTTGTTCCGGCGACCGCCGGATCGCGTATTTGCCAGCGCCGGTTGGATGCGTCAGAGCATTCCCTTTTTCGACGGATGGCAAGCCTCCATCTGCAGATGTAGTGGGCGCCTGACGGGGCGCCATCAGCGCTCCCATCAGATTGCATCAGTTGCGGTGGTTTTTCGCGGCGGTCGAAAGATTGGCGTCGACGATGCCGCCGGCGCCGACGTGGATCACTCCGGCAACCTCCGCCATCGCGCCTATCGGCACCAGCGTCAGCCGCCGCGCCTTGGCGGTCGGAATGCCGCCATGGGTGGCGGCTTGCGAGCAGAGGCCCGCTAGATGAGCTTGGCCCCGGCCAACTCGCGCATCAGATGGCTGGCGCCGTAGGTCCAGTGCGGGCAGTCGGGCGACAGCCGCACGCGGTTGACCAGCGCGCCGAATTTCTCAGACGAGATCGTGACGATGTCGCCGACCTTGTGGGTGAAGCCCTTGCCCTTTTCGCCGCGATCCTTCGACGGCACGAACATGGTGCCGAGGTAAAGCGCCAGCCCGTCCGGATACTGGTGGTGAGGGCCCATGGCGGCGGCAACCAGCTCTTCTGGCGAGCGGCTGATCTCGGCCATCGAGCTTGCGCCCTCCAGCGAGAACCCGTCCTCGCCCTCGACCTTCAGGCGCACGACGGCCCGCTTCACGTCATCGATCGAGAATGTGTCGTCGAACAGCCGGATGAAGGGGCCGAGGGCGGCCGAGGCATTGTTATCCTTGGCCTTGCCGAGCAGCAGCGCCGAACGCCCTTCGACGTCGCGCAGATTGACGTCGTTGCCGATGGTGGCGCCGACGATCCTGCCGCTGCCGGCGGCGATCATGGCGATCTCGGGCTCGGGGTTGTTCCAGGTCGACACCGGGTGCAGGCCGACATCGGCGCCGAAGCCGACCGAGGCCATCGGCTGGCACTTGGTGAAGATCTCGGCATCGGGACCTATGCCGACTTCCAGATATTGCGACCAGGCCCCGCGCGCGATGAGCTTGGCCTTGATCTCCATCGCTTCTGGCGAACCGGGCTTGAGCTTCGACAGATCGTGGCCGATCAGCCCGGCAATGTCGGCGCGGATGGCGTCGGCTTTTTCGGACGAACCGCGCGCCTGTTCCTCGATCACCCGTTCGAGCAGGCTGACGACGAAGGTGACGCCCGAGGCCTTGACCGCCTGGAGGTCGACCGGGGACAGCAGATACGGCTTGTTCGCATCGCGCGTGGCCTCAAAACTGTTGGCGGCGACGGCCTCGAGCGAGCCGATCGGTTTGCCCTTGGCAGACCGCACATGACCGGCCGGATCAGGCATCCCGCAGACATCACGCACGGTCGGTGCCGCGCTCGACGTGATGTCGAGGACCGTGCCGTCGCGCACCGTGACCACCATGGGGTACGGGACATCACTGCTCCTGGCGCGGCCGACAAAAAGGCCTTCAGCGGGCAGGTGCGTGGGGTTGGTCATGGCGTTCGGTCCTCTGAAATGATCGACAATGCGGGCTGGCCGCATCGGCGCGGCACCTTCACCGGATTCCGGTCAAAGGTCTATCCCGTTTGCTTGCCAATCTGCATTGCCGTGTTCGATCGGCAAGTACCTGGTCCGAAAGGTCCGTTGGCGTTGGTCCAAATGTCAGGGCCGCGAACGCTATTTCAAAATCGTGAAATTCTGACTACAGTTTTCATTCATCGCAGCCCATCCAGGTGACCCTTTGCCCGCACCGTTCTCCGATCCCGTCTGGCGCAAGCCGCAAGCGGCCTCCAGGTTTCAGTCGCTGTTTGCCGGCGGCGGACGTGTCGATGTCGTCATTGTCGGTGGCGGCATCATGGGTTTGTCGACGGCTTTGCATGCGGCCCGCTCTGGCATGTCCGTGCAGGTGCTGGAGGCCGGCGACATCGGCCGCGGCGCCTCGGGGCTCAATGGCGGGCAGGTCATTCCCGGTCTTAAATACGATCCGGCATGGTTGCTCGCGCATTTTGGCCCGGAGCGCGGCGAGGCGCTGATCGATTTCGCCGCTTCGACCGCGGATGCCGTGTTCGAACTGATCCGCGATGAAAAACTGGCGGTTCCCTTCGTCCGCAATGGCTGGATCCAGGCGGCGCACACCGAGGCCGCGCTGAAGGCGGCGGCAAACCGTGACCGGCAATGGCGGGCGAGGGGCGCCGACGTCGAGCTTTTGAGTGAGGCCGAGATCGCGGCGATGACCGGCGCTCGAGGGTATCTCGGTGGCTGGCTCGACCGCCGCGCCGGTGTCATCGATCCGCTCGCTTACACATCGGAACTGGCCCGGGTCGCAGCGGCGGCCGGTGTCGGGATAGCGGAGCGCCAGAAGGTCGTAAAGCTCGTCAACGCCGGCGGCGTTTGGCGTGTTTCGACCGGAAGCGGCACTGAATTGCAGGCGAAGGCGGTCGTGCTGGCGACCAACGCCTATACGGATGGTTTGATCCCTGGCCTCGCCGAGACGATCGTGCCGCTGCATTCCTTCCAGATCGCCACGGCACCGCTGCCGCCCAAGCTGGCGGCCACGATCCTCCCGGAAGGGCAGGCGGTGTCGGATTCGCGTCGCATCCTCGTCTACTACCGCAAGAGCGCCGATGGCCGTCTGGTGCTGGGCGGGCGTGGCCGCATGGCCTTGCCGACGAGCGCCAGTGACTGGGCGCATCTCGAGCGGGCGCTGCGGCGGCTCTATCCCGGCCTGTCCGGTGTCGCCATCGAGAAGCGCTGGTTCGGTCGGGTAGCGATGACGCCCGATCACCTGCCGCACATCCACGAGCCGGAGCAAGGCCTTGTCGCCGTGGTCGGCTGCCAGGGCCGTGGCATCGGCCTGATGACGGCGCTTGGCGAGCGCATCGCAACCTATCTTTCCAATGGCGACGCCACTCAGTTGCCGTTTCCACTCACGCCGATCCGGCCGATCCCGTTCCACGCCTTCCGGCAGGTCGGCGTTGCCGCGACCATCGCCTGGTATCGCCTGCTCGATGCGCTGGAGCGTTGACGCAGCATGCCAGCGGGATTCCGCTTGACAGTTTCATGAATATGAAAAATTCTTAGGTAATTTCAAAATCTCGATGAGCAGGTCGATGTCGACCATTGTTGCAACGCAAGCGCCAGAGGCCCGGTCTTCAACGGGCTTCCGGGTCGCGATGTTGCTGCCGGGCGCATTGGTCACCTTCCTGCTGATCCTGTTTGCCCTTGGACTGGTGCTTTTCCTCGCCTTCCGCAACAACGACGGTTCGCTGCTCGGCACCGGTTTCAGCCTGGCGAATTTCGCCACCGTGCTGTCCGATCCGCTGTACTGGACGGTGACGCTGCGATCGCTGGTCATTGCCGCGCTGGTGACGCTCGCCACCGTCGTCACCGCCTATCCCGTTGCCTACTACCTTGCCTTCCATGCCGGACGGCGGCGCGGCCTGCTGCTGTTCCTCGTGACCCTGCCGTTCTGGACCAGCTATCTCCTGCGCGTCTTCGCCTGGAAGATCGTGCTTGCCTACAACGGCGTCTTGAACTCGGCGCTGATCGAAAGTGGCATCTGGTCCGAGCCGACATTGGCCTTTCTCAACACGCCGGCCGCTGTCGTCGTCACGCTCGCCCACGCCTATGCGCCGTTCGCCATCCTGCCGATCTATGTTGCGCTGGACACCATCCCGAAGTCGCTGATCGAGGCCGCTTCCGATCTCGGCGCCAGACCCTTCACCTCTTTCCGCCGGGTCGTGCTGCCCAATTCGATGCCCGGCGTGCTGGCGGCCGCACTTGTCGTCTTCGTGCCGACGGTAGGCGACTATGTCACGCCAGCGCTCGTCGGCGGCCCGGCCAGCACCATGATCGGTACGCTGATCCAGGCCGAGTTCGGCAAGGCCAACGACTGGCCGTTTGGCGCCGCACTCGCAGTCGCCGTCATGCTGGTCATCCTTGCCGTGGTGCTGGTCGCACGCTTCACCGACCGCAGATTTGGCAGCCGCACATGAACATCGCGCACGCGCAGGGTGGCGGCCGCTGGCTTGGCGTCTATGTCATCGCCTACCTGGTCTTTCTCTATCTGCCTGTGCTGCTGATCCCGCTGTTTTCCTTCAACAACTCGATCCAGGCAGCATTTCCGCTGCAGGGCTTCACCTTGCAATGGTACACGACGCTCTACGGCAATTCGGTGCTGTCCGGCGCGCTCGTCAACAGCCTCGTCATCGCTACGATTGCCGCCACGGGGGCAACGCTGTGCGGCATCACCGTGTCCTACATGGATCTCTATGGCCGCTCGCCGCTGGCTGCCACCATCAGCGCCGTCGCGCGGCTGCCGATCCTCATCCCGGGTGTCATCGTCGGCATATCGCTGCTGATCCTCATCAACCTCATCGGTCTCGGGCCGTCGCGCATTGCCATCGTTCTCGGCCACATACTGGTGGCGCTGCCAACGACGGTGGTGATCATGCGCAGCCGCTTTGCTGCCATCCCGAAAACCATTCGCGAGGCGGCACTCGACCTCGGCGCTTCCGACTGGACGACCTTCCGGCGGGTGATGCTGCCGCTCAGCCTGCCGGCCATCGTCTCGGCCTTCATGCTGGCCTTCCTGATCTCCTTCGACGAGTTCATCGTCGTCTTCTTCCTCGCCGGCACAGAGCCGACGCTGCCGCTCTACATCTGGAGCCAGCTTAGGTTCCCGAAATCGCTGCCGACCGTCATGGCGCTGGGCACGTCGATCCTGGCCGTCTCCTTCGTCATTGCTGCAATCGCCGAAATCCTGCGCCATCGCGGCCTGTCCGCAGCGGCGCCACGACCCACGGATCCATCACAACCAAAACATACCAAGAGAGGAGAACTGAAATGGCATTCGACCTGATATCTGGAAAGATGGCCCGGACCGGCCTGGCCGCCCTGGCTTTGGCGCTGTCGTCGACCGTGGCTTTCGCCGGCGACAAGCTGCAATATTTCACCTGGTCGGGCTATGAACTGCCCGACTTCAACAAGAGCTTCCTTGCCGCGCATCCCGATGGCGTCGAGGCCTCCATCTTCGGTGACGACGATGACGCCTTCACCAAGGTCAAGGCGGGCTTCCGCCCTGACATCGCCCATCCCTGCTACGACAAGGTGGCGCGCTGGAACAAGGAAGGCCTGCTGCAGCCGATCGACACTAAGCGCATCAAGAACTGGGATTCGATCTTCCCGGTGTTCAAGAACCTGCCCGACCTGCAGGCCGGTGACGGCAAGGTGTGGATGGTGCCGTGGGACTGGGGCAACACCTCGATCCTCTACCGCACCGATCTGGTGAAGAACCCGGAAGCGAGCTGGAACCTTCTTTGGGACAAGCAGTATGCCGGTCGCATGGCGACCATCGACGCCGTGCATGACACGCCGATCGTTGCGGCACTTCTGGCCGGCGTCAATCCGTTCGACATGACGCCGGAGCAAATGGACAAGGTGGCGGAGAAGCTGCGCGAGCAGCGTCCGCTGCTCTCCAACTACACCACCGACATGACCTCGGTCGAACAGGCGCTGGCCAGCGGCCAGCTGGTCGCCGCCATGACCTGGAACGCGTCGGCCACCTCGCTGAAGAAGCAAGGGGTGCCGGTCGAGTTCATGAAACCGAAGGAGGGCATGCTGACCTGGTCCTGCGGCTTCGTTATGCTCAAGGACGCCAAGAATGTCGATCTCGCC
Organism: Mesorhizobium sp. P2_E6; assembly: GCF_056403835.1. NCBI lineage: Bacteria > Pseudomonadati > Pseudomonadota > Alphaproteobacteria > Hyphomicrobiales > Phyllobacteriaceae > Mesorhizobium > Mesorhizobium sp. P2_E6. The sequence goes on along the minus strand of NZ_JBFUEQ010000002.1, from coordinate 305,492 downwards.
TATGATTTCATCAACAGCCGGCTGGACGCCGACTCCGGCAAATACCTGATCGAGTCCTATGGCTATGGCAGTTCGCTGAGCTCTGCCTTTGCCACCGTGCCGAAGGAGGATTTGGAAAAACTGCAGCTGCCGTCCGACCCGGAGGTGATGCTGAAGACCACCATCTTCACCGGACCGATGAAACAGAATGACGAACTCGCCAAGATGTTCGAAAAGGTCAAGGCAGGCGGCTGAGCCTGGTTCTTCCTTCTCCCCTTGTGGGAGAAGGTGTCGCCGAAGGCGACGGATGAGGGGTGTTCCAGCTTGGCAAAGACGGTGATCCGTCCAACACCCCTCATCCGTCTCTGCGCTGCGCGCCGATCCACCTTCTCCCACAAGGGGAGAAGGGAAGCCCAGCAAGCGCCCCGCCCAAAAGTTGACTGCAACGAGGACGAATGCATGGACATGCTGGACGAAGCGGCTGAAAAGCCGAAGGACGATGCCGATGTGCGGGTTGGCCGGCGCGTGCGGGCGCTGCGGCTTGAGCGCAACCTGTCGCTGGCCGATCTGGCCGCCAGGGCCGGCGTGTCGATCGGCGCGCTCAGCCAGATCGAGCGCGGCATGTCCTCGCTGCGCGTCAAGGTGATCTGGCCGCTCGCGGCAGCCCTCGATATCGAGCCGTCGGCGCTGATCGCCGACGGCAACGATGCCGTCAGCGATCTCTATTGCGTGCGTGCCAACAGCCGCCGCGCCATCCCGGTGAAGTCCGAAGGCATTGCCAAGGCGCTGCTGTCGCCGCCGGGTGCGACGCTGACTGGCATGCTGGTGTCGGTGGAAGCCGGCGGCGGCACCGCCGAGGCCTATGCCCATGCCGGCCATGAATTCGGCTTCGTCGTTTCGGGTGAGGTCGAACTGGTGGTGGATTCGACGAACTACGTGCTGAAGACCGGCGACAGTTTTGCGTTCAAGAGCACGCTTTTGCATGCCTTCCGCAATCCGGGCGCCGAGCGCTGCCAGATCCTCTGGGTCAACACCACCAAGCCGTCCGAGGTTCGCGATGGCGCCTGATCCTCTTGTCCGGCTGCAGGCGGTCTCGAAGATCTTTCCCGGCGGCATTGTCGGCCTCGACGCCGTCGATCTCGACATCGTCCGCGGCGAGTTTCTCACCCTGCTTGGGCCGTCGGGCTGCGGCAAGACCACCAGCCTGCGCGTCATCGCCGGCTTCGAAAGCCCGTCGAGCGGCAAGGTGCTGCTCGACGGCCGTGACATCACGGCACTCAGGCCCTACGACCGGCCAGTCAACACCGTGTTCCAGGACTACGCGCTGTTTCCGCATATGAACGTTGCCGAAAATGTAGGCTTCGGTCTGTCCTTGCGAAAACTTTCCGGCGCCGAGCAGGCAAAGCGCGTCGGCGAAGCCCTCGAAATGGTTGGTCTGGCCGACAAGCTCGGCGCCCGCGTCTCCGAACTGTCGGGCGGCCAGCGCCAGCGCGTCGCGCTCGCCCGCGCCATCGTCTGCGAGCCGCGCGTGCTCTTGCTCGACGAGCCGCTGTCGGCCCTCGATGCGCATCTGCGCGAACAGATGCAGGTCGAGCTGAAGCGGCTGCAGTCGCGGCTCGGCACCACCTTCGTCATGGTCACCCACGACCAGACCGAAGCGCTGTCGATCTCCGATCGCATCGTCGTCATGAACAAGGGCCGCATCGAGCAGATCGCGCCGCCGGCAACGCTCTACGATCGGCCCGCGACCACATTCGTCGCCAGTTTCATCGGCACCATGAACCTGTTGCAGTCGCGTTTTATCGGGCGCGACGGCGACCGCTTGCGGTTCGCCGCGGGTGCCTTGCCGCTGGAAGCGACCTCCGAAACCGGCGAAGCTCCGGCCGAGGGCACGATCCGCACTGTCGGCGTGCGGCCCGAGGATTTGCTCGCGGCCACCGAGGCGGCACCCGGTACGGCGCCGGCGCGCGTCAACAGCATCGTTTTTCACGGCCGCACGTTGCGCCTGCATGCCGAACTCGGGCAGGGCGCACCTGTTGTCATCGACGCGCCGCGCCAGGCCGATGGTTTTCAATTCAGCGTCGGCGATGTGGCGCATATCAGCCTACGTCGCGGCGCCAACTGCCCTATGCTGCCGGGCTAGTTTCACCGACATTGGCCGCCACTCCTCGATGTCAACGGCATCGTCGGCTACGGGGCGTAGGCCTGGAAATTCCACGCTTGACTCGAAGCTAAGTTCCTGTTTTGTTCTTTGTCGTACAAGGCAGGAGCGTACTTCTGCGGGCGTATGCGTATGTATCTGCAAGGCGAAATCGACTTCGGCATTCCAAAGCGGTCATGGTGGCCTAAACGGCCGGCCGCTGAGGGCGATGTGATCCGCCGATCGCTCCCTCAAATCGTCGTCACATACCCCGCGCGATATCATCATCCTGACATCGCTTGTCAGCTACCAAGCGGATCGATGATGGCAGGCCAACAGGCTGTCCCCTATTGCAATGCGTCTGAACAGGAGGAACACAAATGACCATCGCGGAAATTGCCAAGGATTTCACCGAACTCCTACAGCAAGGCGACCACCACGGTGCCGCTGAGAAATACAATGCCGACGAAATCGTCAGCTACGAAGCCATGGAGGGGCCGATGGCCGTCTCCCATGGCAAGGAGGCCCTCAAGCAGAAGGGTCAGTGGTGGCAAGAGAACCACGAAGTCCATGGCGGCTCGGTCGAAGGCCCCTATGTCAACGGCGACCAGTTCGCAGTGCGCTTCAAGTTTGACATAACGCCCAAGGCTACGGGCGAGCGTGTCACCATGGATGAGGTCGGCGTGTACACGGTCAAGAACGGCAAGATCACCGAAGAGCGCTTCTACTATTGAGGCCGGAAATAATACCGGACTCGGGGAGCCTGCTCGCTTCGCTGCAGGCTTGAAAATAAGCATGGCGGCCGGGACGATAGCCCGGCCGCATGTGAGAGTTCAAATTGTCTTCACGTACTCTGCCAGCTGATCCGCCACAGTGCCCCAGCCATCGAAGAAGCCCATCTCTTCGTGGTTCTTGCGGGTCGCTTCGTCGCGGTGGATAGCGGTGGCGGTGTAGCGCGTACCCTTGCCGTCCGGCTGCAAGGAAATGACCGCGGTGATAAACGGCGCCCCTGACGGCCGATAACCCGGCAGCAGCGCATCCGTCCACACCAACCTCTCGTTCGGCACGATTTCCAGATAGCAGCAATGGCGGTCGCTGACCTCCTTGCCGTCAGGCGACTGCATGCGCGTGCGAAACAGCCCGCCCGGCCTGAGGTCGATCTCGCAGTCGGTGACCATCCATGGCTTCGGCGTGAACCATTGCTTGACATGGGCAGGGGTCGTCCAGGCCTTCCACAACAACTCGCGCGGCGCATCGACGACACGCTCCAGCACGAGGTCCAGCCTGGGATCCGGCTTGAACGGATAGCTCATGTGTCTTTCTCCTTCAGGGTCATCACATAGGCGTCGAACTGGTCGAGGCGGCGCTCCCACAGCGTGCGCTGTTCGGCCAGCCAGTTTTCGGCAAGCTTCAGCGGCTCGGGCGCCAGTTGATAGGTTCGGACCCGGCCGGTCTTTTCCGAGCGCACCAGTCCGCAGCCTTCGAGGACCCTGAGATGCTCGATGAAGGAGGGCAGGGCCATGTCGAAAGGCTGCGCGAGTTCGCTGACCGAGGCGGGGCTGCGGTTCAGCCGCTCGACCACGCGTCGCCGCGTCGGGTCGGACAGGGCGCGAAAGATGCCGTCGATCGGTGGCGGCGTTTGTATCGCGGATTGCAGACTTGTCATGGCGATCACCGCTCGACACGATAGGTGAGCACCACGGCGCCGTTGGCGAAGGCGCGTGTGTCGACCAGCCTGAGGTCCGTCGCGTCCTCGGTCCTGTCGAAAAGCTGCGCGCCGCTGCCGAGTATGACCGGAAACACCATCAACCGGTATTCATCGACAAGGTCGTGCTGCTTGAGCGCGTTGACCAGCGTGCGGCTGCCGCCAACGACGATATCGCCTTTCAGACCCTGCTTGAGTTTGCGGATGGCGGCCATCGGCTCGCCTTGAAGGACTGTCGTGTTGTTCCAGGCCGGGGTCTTCACCGTCGTCGACACCACATATTTCGGCATGCTGTTCATCCGGTCCGCAAAGGCGCCTTTGTAGGTCGGCCAGGCGTCGGCGAAGCTTTCATAGGTCACCCGGCCGATCAGCAGCGCTTCGTGGTCCAGTACCTCTTGGAATTTGTACTCGATCTGTCCGGCCTCGTGCCGCTTGCCGACCCAGTTGGTGTGCCGGTAGCCCGGCTCGCCTCCCGGCGCTTCCATCACGCCATCAATGGAGATGAATTCCGATACAACGATCCTGGCCATGGTCATTCCCTTCCGGCTTTGGCCATTACTTAGGAAAATTCCTTAGTGTTGGCAACAGCCAAAATTCGAAGGATGTCAACCAGGGGTGCTGGCAAAGCGGGACGGGCGGTTCTAGGCTGGGAGCGGATTCGACTGTCAGTTTGGGGAAGTGCGCTTGACGATCACGATGTACGGCATCACCACCTGCGACACGATCAGGAAGGCACGCGTCTGGCTGGAAGGTCATGATGTGCCCTATCGTTTTCACGACTACAGGGCGGAAGGGCTGGAGGCGAAGCGGCTGGATGGCTGGGTCGGCAAGGTTGGCTGGGAAATCCTGCTCAACAAGGCAAGCACGACCTTTCGCGAATTGGCCGACAAAGACAAGCAGAACCTCGACGAGAAGAAGGCCAAGGCGATGATGCTGGCCAAGCCAACCATGATCAAGCGGCCGGTGCTGGACCTGGGCGACAGGATTCTGGTCGGGTTCAAGCCGGATGTTTATCAGCAGGCGGTGGGGAGTTTTAAGTAGGAGCAGCAGGACGGCGAAGCTGCCGATCTCCCCCCTTGCGGGGGAGATGGCCGGCAGGCCAGAGGGGGGTGGGAAGGATCGCCAACCGTTGGTTGTTCCAAAATCGAACTTGTCTCAGGCATCTCCCCCGCAAGTGGGGAGATCGGCCAATCGCCACCGTTGCAGGGAATAGGCGCCCTTCAATCCGACTTTCTGAGATACGCCGCCAGCGCCACCGCATTGTTGTGCGCTTCGTCATGCGCACCATAGAGTAGCGTGACCTTTCCCGTGTCGAGCAGCGCACGCAACTGCCTGACCACCTCTGCATTCCCGTCCAGCTCAGCCCGATATCGCTTCTGAAACTCCGCCCAGCGCTCTGGCGCATGGCCGAACCATCCGCGCAAGCCGTCGCTCGGTGCGATCTCCCTCAGCCATAGCGCCAGCACGGCCTCTTGCTTGCTGACGCCGCGTGGCCAGATCCGGTCGACCAGAACCCGTTGCCCATCGTCGGGCGCCGGCGGCTCGTAGATCCGCTTGACCGCCAGGTCGAAGGCCATCGGACCCTCCTTAAGGGCCTGTCAGGCCCACTCGCCCTTGCGCATCACCGGCACACGGGCGCCGTCCTTGTGGACGCCATCTATGTCGATCTTGTCCGAGCCGATCATCCAGTCGATGTGGATGAAGCTCTTGTTGCCGCCGCGTGCGGCGATCTCGTCCTGGCTGAGCGAGGCGCCGTCGACGAAACACTTCGAATAGCATTGGCCGAGCGCGATGTGGCAGGCGGCGTTCTCGTCGAACAACGTGTTGAAGAACAACAGGCCGCTGGCCGCGATCGGCGAGGAATGCGGCACCAGCGCCACCTCGCCGAGACGGCGCGCGCCCTCGTCGGTGTCGAGCACCTTCTTCAGCACGTCCTCGCCCTTCGAAGCCTTCGCCTCGACGATCCGGCCCTCCTCGAAACGCACCGAGATCTCGTCGATCAGCGTGCCTTGGTAGGACAGCGGCTTGGTCGAGGACCCGTGGCCCTCAACACGCCTGGCATGCGGCGTAGTGAAGACTTCCTCGGTCGGGATGTTCGGGTTGCAGGTAATGCCGTTCTTGGCGGTCGAGGCGCCGCCCATCCATTCATGGCCGTCCGCCAGCCCGACGGTCAGGTCGGTGCCCGGCCCGGTGAAATGCAGCGCATGGAAATTGTGGCCGTTGAGCCATTCGGTGCGGCCACGAAGTGCTGCATTGTGCGCCTTCCAGTTGCCGATCGGGTCTTCGACGTCCACCCGCGACGCCGCGAAGATGGCGTCTGCGAGCTTCGCCACGGCAACGTCGTCGGCATCATCTGGGAAGACCTGCCTGGCCCAGGCGAGATCCGGGTAGGCGACGATGTTCCAATTGATATCGAAGCCGGTGATCTTCTCCAGTGCCGGCTGATAGGCCATCGAATTCGCCTTGTTGGCGCGCGCCACTTTCGCCGGATCCTGCGCCGACAACAGCGACGGATCCTCGCCGCGCACGGCAAGCCGCGCCGCATTGTTGGAGAAGGCCTTCGCCATGCCTTCATAAAGCCAGCCGGCGGCGCGGTCGAAACTGGCATCGGCGCCGAAGCGATAGCGCGCCAGCGTCATCTCGTCGTCGTTGAAGATCGGCGTCACCAGCCCGGCGCCGGCCTTGTAGGCATGCTCGACGATCCGCCTGGTCAGCGGCAGCGCCGCTATCGACGACGTCAGCACCAGGTCCTGTCCGGGTTGCAACTGCAGCCCGACCTTGATGGCGACTTCCGCCAGCCTGTCGAGCTTCACCGGGTCGATCGATGCGGAAACGCCGCGTGAATGTGTGGTCATGATCCTGCCTGCCGTAGTTTGATGTCTCACTCTACATAGACCGGTGGCACGGTGCTTTCCACCGCGATCCCACCGGTGGGTGCGGTGGCCGCATTCGGCGACCCGAACTGTGCCATCGTCGCCTCGATCTCTTCTTTGATCCAGACCTTGAAATCCCGGACCTTGCGGTTTTCGGCCTTGGCCGAGGAGGTCACCAGCCAATAGCCGAGACCGCTCTGGGCGCGGATTCCGAACGGCGCCACGAGTCGGCCGTCGGCCAGCGCATCGGCGGTGAGCAATTGCCAGCCGAGCATCACGCCATGGCCGGCGATCGCCGATTCCAGGCACAGCATCGGATCGGTGAAGCGCGCGCCCTTCAGGAACGTGACGGGCGGAACACCGGCTGCCTCGAACCAGCTTTCCCAATTGATCATGGCCCGCTCGTCGGTGATGGCGCAGGTCTGGGCAAGGTCCTCGATCGATTTCAGCTTCCTGGCGATCGCCGGGGCGCAGACCGGAAAGACTTCCTGGGCCAAAAGCAGTTCCGCCCTCCCGCCCGGCCATTTGCCGTCGCCGAGCCGGATGGCAATATCGATATCGGAGTGGTCGAGATCGGCCAGCCGCACCGACGCGTCGATGCGCAACAGCACGTTGGGATGCCGGGCGAAGTGACGCGACAGGCGCGGCAGCAGCCACTTCGAGCCAAAGGCCGGCGCCACCGAAACCACCAATGTGCATTGCGTCGCCTCGTCGGCCAGCGCCACGGCGTGGGCAAGCTCGCGAAACCCCGCACCGAGGCGGGCCGCGAAGGCAGCGCCGAACTCGGTCAGCACCAGGCCGCTCGCCGTTCGCTCGAACAGCGCCTGGCCGAGCTGCTTCTCGGTACGGCTGATCTGCTGGCTGACGGCGCTGACGGAAACGTTGAGTTCTCCGGCGGCCGCCGCGAGCGAGCCGAGACGGGCGACGGTTTCGACGGCGCGAAGGCCGTTGAGATGGACGCGATTGAGCATGGCCATTTGAGTTTTTCTAAACCGATCCGGCTGAAATCTCAATTGAAAGACACATCGGAACGGCACACTTTACGGAGGGAGCCAGACCCGTGGAGCCAAAAATGCTGAGCATGTTGTCATCGCTGAAGATCTTTTTCTCGACCCATGCTCCGCAAGAGCCAAGCCGGGAGAGCGTGACGCAGAGATGGCTGACCGATCCGCTTTCGCATCCTGTGCTCAACACCATGTCGGAGCGCGAATTGGGTGATGTGCCGTTCAGGCTGACGGCGCTCCGCACGGTGCACGAGACTGCTTCATTGCATGCGGGTTTCGGTGGACGCTGCTAAACGGACGCCTCGCTTTCCGGCTTAAGCAAAAGTCGAGGCGAGCGCCGCGCATTGCGACCGCGCTGGCCCAACCAAAGGTGGATTGTTTCACCGGCTCGCGCACTTATTGTGCACTGCAATGACAGCCAACTCGACAGCACTGCGTTTCGCCATCGCCGGTATGATCGCCATGGCTGTTGCCATGGGCATGGGCCGCTTTGTCTATACGCCGATCCTGCCTGGCATGATGGAGGAGCTCCATCTGTCGCCGGCCGATGCCGGGTGGATCGCCTCCGCCAACTATCTTGGCTACCTCGTCGGCGCGCTGGCGGCGGCGGGCGGTTGGGCGCAAGGACGTGAACGCATGCTGATGCTGGTGGGTCTCGGCGCCAGCACGGCCCTTGCTGCGTCGATGGGACTGTCCGACACCATGGGCGCCTTTCTCGTCATCCGCTTTCTGGCCGGCCTGACCAGCGCCTTCGTCATGGTGTTCATGGCCAGCATCGTCTTCAGCCATATAAACGCTGCCGGCCGCGGCGACCTGCAGGCGTGGCATTTTGGCGGCGTTGGCCTCGGCATCGCGGTGTCCGCGGTGATGATGGCCGCGCTTGTCACCGAACATGCCGGCTGGGCGGCGGGCTGGCTCTGGTCGGCGGCAATTTCGGCTTGCGGTTTCGTCGTCGTCGCGCTGTTGGCGAACGAAGGCCCTCTCGCCAATGGCGACGCCACGCGCGAGCCGGCGCTGCCGAAGGACTGGTCGCTGATGAAGATCATCGTCGCCTACGGCCTGTTCGGTTTTGGCTATGTGGTGACGGCGACGTTCCTGGTCGCCATCGTCCGGCAAGGCGGCGGCAGCCGGGTCTTCGAGGCGATGGTGTGGATGGTCGCCGGCCTTGCCGGTTTTCCCTCCACATGGCTCTGGCAAAAGATCGCCGCCCGGATCGGGCTTTACGCAGCCTATGCTCTGGCATGCTTCATCGAAGTTGCGGGCGTCACCGCCAGCGTGGCCATCGGCGGCCGCACAGGGCCGCTGCTTGGCGGCCTGCTGCTCGGCGGCACCTTCATTGCCATCACGGCACTTGGCCTGCAGGCCGCGCGGCACCAGGCGCCAAAAGCGCCTCGGAGGATTTTTGCCCTGATGACGGCGTCCTTCGGCCTTGGCCAGATCGTCGGCCCGATCGCCGCCGGGTTGCTGGCGCAAATGTCAGGCGATTTCTTCCTCGCCTCGATCGCCGCCGCAGTGATGCTGGTCGTCTCCGGCGCCATCACATGGTCGGCTGCGCCAAAATCGCCATGATTGTGGGGTTGCTCGCTGCCGGGCATCGGGTAGGCATTTGCTTTCCACCTAATATGTGACTTTATGCCCGCTAAACCCCGCTGATTTGCGCATCGACCGAGGAATCCCCCACAGTGTTCGTATCCTTCTTCCCGCAGCCGAAGCTTTTTTTCTCTTCGGCAGCCATCTGGAGCCTTGCGGCGATCCTGTTCTGGTTTTTCGGCGGAGAGCAGTTGGGCGCCGTTTTCGGACTGCCGCCGGCCGCGGCTGGCGCGCCCCCCATCATCGGCATCGCCATCCTTTTGTCGCCGCCGTTTCTCTGGTTCTATCTCTACTTCGCGTTTTGCGTGCTCGTCTTCTACGCGTTCTGGAACTGGTATTCGCCGCATCCTTGGCAGCGCTGGTCGATCCTGATGACGGCGGTCATCCTGTTCTTCATCTATTTCAATGTGCAGGTCAGCGTCGCGGTCAACGCCTGGTACGGTCCCTTCTTCGACTATGTGCAGGGGCTGATGTCGGGGACTGGAAAGTCGACCAACGGTGAGTTTTACATCGGGCTGGCCGATTTTTCGTGGCTCGCGCTCGTCGGCATGAATGTGCAGGTGGTCAACGCCTTCATAGTCAGCCACTGGATCTTCCGCTGGCGCACCGCGATGAACAATTATTTCGTCGAGAACTGGGGCAGGCTACGCCATATCGAGGGCGCCTCGCAGCGTATCCAGGAAGACACGATGCGGTTCTCGCAGATCATGGAGGATCTCGGCTCGAGCTTCGTCCAGTCGATCATGACATTGATCGCATTCCTGCCGGTCATGATCCAGTTGCAGGCTCACATCAGCGAGTTGCCGATTGTCGGCGCGATCCCGCAGCCATTGGTTGTCGCAGCCCTGGCCTGGTGTCTGTTCGGGACGATCTCGGTGATGATTGCCGGGCTGAAACTTCCGGGACTGCAGTTTCGCAACCAGCGTGTCGAGGCCGCCTATCGCAAGGAACTTGTCTATGGCGAGGATCATGCGGAGAGGGCCCAGCCAGCTACCACCGCCGAGCTGTTCGCGAACGTTCGTCACAACTATTTCAGGCTCTATTTCCACTACATATATTTCAACGTGGTCCGGTATACGTATCTGCAGGCCGACAACATCTTCTCGCTGCTGATCCTGGGGCCGTCACTGGTGGCGCACAAGATAACCTTCGGCGCACTGAACCAGATCTCGAACGCATTCGGCAAAGTGACGAGTTCGCTGCAGTTTCTGCTCACCTCCTGGTCGACCATCGTCGAGCTGCAATCGGTCCACAAACGCCTGCGCGCCTTTGAAGCGACGCTGCAAGGCGAGCCGCTGCCGCCGATCGATCAGCGCTATCTGGAACGCCAAGGCGCCGAGGACCCGGCTTAAAGAGCTGAGGTTTGGAACCGGGTTGGCGGCTCAGCCGCCAACCGATGCCTGTGTCTCGCCGGCTTTCTGCCGCGAAACATAGTCGCGAAAACTGATGCATTCGACATCGGCCTTGACGCAGACCTCGCCGGCGAAGCGCTCCAGCGCGTTCCAGTAGGCGCCGTCATTCATCAGGGCGAAGTGGAAGCCGAGTTCCAGCGGAATGCGCTTGCCCTGATATTGTACATCGAAGGCGGTGCGAAAGGCATCGTAGGTTCGGTTGGCGAACTCGTCCGCCTTGCTCGGCCGCTCGAAGCCGCCGGAATGTCTGACATAGAGATTGTAATCCATGGCGATCACTGGCCTCGATTTCGGTCCTTCCGGAATCTGCGGCAGTGAAAAGTGCATGATGCCGTGGCTGGCCGTCGGCCGGGCAGGGCCCTGCGAGACGCCGCTGGCGTCGAATTGATAGCCGGCCGCCGGCAGCGCCTCGTAGAGCGCCTTGCCTGTCGACAAATACGGCGCGCGGAAACCGACCACCGCATGCCTTGCGAAATCCCGCCAGCCGTTGGGTTCGGGCGCGATACCGTTGATCGCGTAGGCGTTCTCGAGAATGTGCTCGAACGAGCCGAACTCCTTCAGCCAGTCGGCCTTGCTCCAGTCCTTGCCGTCGAAATGGCCGCAGCCATGGCTGGCGATATCGTGGCCCTCACGCGCGGCAAGTCCGACCTGCTCGAGCCGTTCGCTCACTTCCTGCTTGGAGGCGGCAAAGCCGATGTTGGATTTGCCTGATGTCTTGCCGGGCGCCGTGTATTCCTTGCGCGTTTCCGGCGACAGCAGGAACACGCAGGACAGGAAGTAAGTGAAATGCGCCCCGGTGCGCTGCGCCAGCGCGCGGCTACGCTTCCACTGCGAAATATCGCGGGCGCTGTCGAACGAGATGATGACGACCTGCCTGGGCTTTGCCGGCCTCGGTGGCGCCGGTGGATCGGCCAAAGCCACACCGGCAGTGGCGAGCGAAGCGAAGGAAAACGCAACAGCGCGGAACGAACGATACATCGGCAATCTGATCTTGACTCGGAGGATGTCTGGAAGCCGGCTATCGCGCAAATGTGGCGCGGGTACGATTGGCCTTTTGGGCGGCCGGCCGTGGGAATAGGCGATTTTCCCGCCGAACCCCTTCCATGCCGACAAAATTTCGCTAAAACGCGGGCTGACAACGGCCCGCCAGGGCAGGAATGGTTTGATTGATGTCCGACGACAGTTTTATCCGTGAAGTCAACGACGAGATGCGTCGCGAACAGGCGCAGAAGCTATGGGACCGTTTCGGTCCCGCCTTGCTTGTCCTCGCGATCCTCGTGGTGCTCGGCACAGCCGCCTTCGTCGGCTATCGCTATTGGGACGAGACGCGCGCCAACCGCTCCGGCGATGCATTCTCGCAGGCGCTGAAGCTTGCCAATGACGGCAAGAACGACGAAGCGCTGGCCGCTCTCGACCAGTTGGAGAAGGATGGCTACGGCGCTTATCCGCTGCTTGCCCGCATGCGCGCCGCGACCGTAAAGGCCAGCAAGGGCGACGTCGACGCCGCCGTCAAGGACTTCGACGATGTCGCCGCCGACACGGCCATTCCTTCAGGCATTCGCGACATGGCCCGGCTCAGAGCAGCGCTCCTGCTTGTCGACCATGGCTCCTTCGCCGATGTCTCCAGCCGGGTCGAGGCGCTTACGTCGGACACCAACACGCTGCGCCACACGGCGCGTGAGGCGCTCGGTCTTTCCGCCTGGAAGGAAGGCAAGACCCAGGATGCGCTGAAGCTGTTCGACCAGATTGCCGCCGATGACGGCGCCCCGCGCAACACCCGTGAGCGGGCTACCTTGATGTCCGAGCTGATCCGCGGGTCGGGCAGTGCGTCGTGACCTTCAAAGTCGCCATCATCGGCAGACCTAACGTCGGCAAATCGACTCTTTTCAATCGGCTGGTGGGAAGGAAGCTGGCGCTTGTCGACGACACGCCGGGCGTCACCCGTGATCGCCGCGTGCATGCCGCCAAGCTTTACGACCTGCATTTCGACGTCATCGACACCGCCGGCTTCGAGGATGCCGCCGCCTCGACCTTGCCCGGCCGCATGCGGGCGCAGACCGAGATTGCCATCCGCGAGGCCGACCTGATCTTCTTCACGGTCGATGCCAAGTCCGGCCTGATGCCCGATGACAAGACTTTCGCCGAGATCGTGCGCAAGTCCGGCAAGCCGGTCGTGCTGGTCGCCAACAAGGCCGAGGCGAAGGGCGCCCAGGGCGGTATGCTGGAGGCCTGGGAGCTCGGCCTCGGTGAGCCGATCCCGGTGTCGGCCGAACACGGCCAGGGCATGCCCGACCTGCGCGACGCGGTGATCGGAGCGCTTGGCGAGGCGCGCGCCTTTGGTGAAGAAGAAGAAGACGGCGAAGGCGAAGAGGTCGTCGCCGGCGAGGTGCTGATCGGCGAGGATATTGTCGACCCGGATGCCGAGGATGTGCCTTCATACGACGACACCAAGCCGATGCGCATCGCCGTGGTCGGCCGCCCGAATGCCGGCAAATCGACGCTGATCAACGCGCTGATCGGCGAGGAGCGGCTGTTGACCGGGCCGGAAGCCGGCATCACCCGTGATTCCATCTCCGTCGACTGGGACTGGCATGGCCGCCGCCTGAAACTGTTCGACACGGCCGGCATGCGTCGCAAGGCGAGGATCCACGAAAAGCTGGAAGTGATGTCGGTGCAGGATGGCTTGCGCGCCATCCGCTTCGCCGAGATCGTCATCATCGTGCTCGACGCCACCATTCCTTTCGAGAAGCAGGATCTGCAGATCGCCGACCTGATCATCCGCGAAGGGCGGGCACCGGTGATCGCCTTCAACAAATGGGATCTGATCGACCATCCCCAGGAGCTTCTGGCGGAACTGCGTGAGAAGACCGAGCGGCTGCTGCCGCAGGTGCGCGGCATCCAGGCGGTGCCTGTCTCGGCCGAAACCGGGCGCGGCCTCGACAAGCTTATGGATGCGGTGTTGAAGACCCACAAGGTGTGGAACAGCCGCGTCTCGACAGGCAAGCTCAACCGCTGGCTGGAAAGCATCCTGGCGCATCATCCGCCGCCTGCCGTCGCCGGTCGTCGGCTGAAGGTCAAATACGTCACCCAGGCCAAGACGCGGCCGCCGGGCTTCGTCGTCCAGTGCTCCCGGCCGGAGGCGATGCCGCAATCCTATGTCCGCTATCTCTCCAACAGCTTGCGTGAAGCCTTCGACATGCCCGGCGTGCCGATCCGCATTGCGCTGCGCACGTCGGACAACCCGTTTGCCGGCAGGGCCAAGAAACGCAGCTGAGCATCGCTGCCCGTCCTGGCGCCATGATCACGCCACGTCGCGCAAACCGTTTTCGTTGGTCCGCGTATTATCGGGCAGCTGTTGCCGCACCGCCTGCAGCAATATCTCGGCGAGGCGCGCGACCACCGGCTCGGGCTCGGCATCCTTGCGGTGCAGGAACAACGCCATTTTGGGCAGTGCCGGCAGCCCGGCGATCTCCGGTGTCATCGCGCTGACGCTGGCCGGCAGCCCGATGTCGGTGCGGATGGTCAGCCCCAGTCCCGCCGCGACAGCTGCCCAGATGCCGCCAAGGCTTGGGCTGGCAAAGGCCATCCGCCACGACAGACCGGCGCGGTCGAGCGTTTCGGTCGCTACCGTGCGCAAAAGGCAGGGTGCTTCAAGCGCCACCAGCGGCAGCGGCTCGCCGTTGCGCAGGCTGGTCGCGATGCGCTTTGCCGGGCCAATCCAGCGCATCTGCACGTCGGCGACGTGCTCGCTGTAGGGCAGGGTCTCGCCGCTGTGCCAGGCGAGCGCGATGTCGAGATTGCCTGAAGTGACGCGCTCGGCAAGTTCGTAGCTGCGCGCGATCCTGGCTTCGATTTTGACCTTGGGATGGGCGCGGGCGAAGCGCCCGAGCACGTCAGGCAGCACCGCCTCGCCGAAATCCTCCTGCAGCCCAAGCCGTACCCAGCCTTCCAGCTCGACGTCATGGATGGCGGATGCCGCCTCATCGTTGAGCTCGATCAGCCGGCGCGCATAGCCGAGCATGGTTTCGCCGGCCTCGGTCAAGGCGAGGCCACGTCCCGACTTGCGGAAGATCGGCGTCGCCGCCTGCTCCTCCAGTTTCTTCAATTGCGCGCTGACCGCCGACGTCGATCGGCCAAGCCGGTCGGCAGCCTTGGCGAAGCTGCCCAGTTCCATGCCGGTGACGAAACTGCGGAGAACGTCGAGGTCGAATGTCACGCGTCGCATGGCGATAGTCCTGATTTTCAGGATAGTAAGTCAAAAACTTCCCGATATTCGGCATGAAACTATGGCGGTAAAGACGAGGCGTCAAGGTCCGGATGCAATCGGACCATCAAGGGAATTCTGCCATGTCGCTCGTCGCTACGGATTTGCAATGCAGCCAGGCCAAGCCTCGGCAACAAGCTGGCGCAGCCGCCGCTGGTGCCACGACGGTCCGCTCCAATCATCGCTGGAAGGTGCTCGGCATCGGAGTTGCCGCCAATGCCAGTTTTTCCGCGACCTTCTCCGGCATCCCGGCGACGGCGGTCTTCTTGCGCTCCGGCTACCATCTCGGCAATGGCCAGCTCGGGTTGGTTCTCGGTCTGCTTGGCCTGGGTGTGGCGCTGAGCGAACTGCCATGGGGATTGCTCACCGATCGCTGGGGCGATCGCCGCGTGCTGCTCACTGGCCTCGGCACCACCGCGGCATGGCTGCTTCTCATGGCATTGCTGGTCGTGCCGTCACCGGCACACCTTCCCGGGGTCGCGGTTCTGGCCGCCGTGTTGCTTGTCACTGGCCTGCTTGGCGGCAGTGTCAACGGCTCAAGCGGCCGCGCCATCATGGCTTGGTTCCGTGAAGGCGAGCGCGGCTTCGCCATGAGCATCAGGCAGACTGCGGTGCCGCTCGGCGGCGGGCTCGGCGCCTTTGTCCTGCCGTCGCTTGCCTCGGTGCATGGCTTTGCAGCGGTCTACGGCTTGCTGGCCGCATTCTCCGCCGTCACGGCGCTTTTCGCGTGGCGCTGGTTGCACCAGCCACCAATCGGCGAAGACGCGACGTCCGCCAGCGACGCCATGGTGTCGGCCGGCCCGACACCGCTGCGCAATCCGGACGTCTGGCGCATCGCAATGGCCATCGGCCTGCTCTGCGTCCCGCAAGTGGCGGTGCTCACCTTCGCCTCCGTCTTCCTGCATGATTTCGGCGGCATGGGAACGGCAGTGATCAGCGCCAGCCTGGCAGCCGTGCAGGTCGGCGCCATGGTCATGCGCGTCTGGAGCGGCCGTTTCACCGACCGTCACGGCAATCGCCGCTCGTTCCTGCGCTTTTTCAGCATGCTGAGCGCAGCCGCCTTTGCCACCCTCATGCTGCTTGTGTTTGTCGCGGCCACCATTCCCGGCTGGCAGCCTATGCTCGCGACAACGATCGTTGCCGTCCTGATCCTTGCCGGCATCTGTGTTTCAGCGTGGCACGGCGTTGCCTATACCGAGATTGCCACGCTTGCCGGCGCCAGCAATGCCGGGACGGCGCTCGGTCTGGCCAACAGCTTTGTCTTCGTCGCCTTCTTCCTGGTGCCGATCGCCATCCCCGGGCTTCTGGTCGTCGGATCATGGGCGTGCGTCTGGCTGTCGGCCGCCATCTGCGCGCTGATCGCCCGGCCGATCTTCCTGCGGCCGGCCTGACTTCGCATGCTGACCGCAAAATCGCCCGACTTCGGAACCACGACCTTGAGCCGACTGAGAAAACCCGATCGAACCTGTTAACGTCCCATCAAGGTTAATGCATCATTTTGCTCTCCAGTGGGGTCAGTCGCGTTCCTGGAGAGAGTTCCGTGCATCGACGTGTGTTGAAGCGGCTTGCGGCCGCCGCCGGTGAGAAAAAACGTGGCTTTCTGACCCCGTTCGTCATCGGTCTCGGCATCTGGATCGGCTTTCCGACCGTCGCCGCCTACCAGGACATGACCAGTTTTGTCTCCGGCCTCGAAGCGTCGAACACCCGCTGGAATTCCTATGTCGAGAAATCCGTCGCCGGCTCGACCCATGCGGCCGAGATGCCCTTTGTCGATTCCGACGTCACCGGTTCCATCTCCGGATCGGGCGTCCATCTGGCCGGCGTCGGCAACGTGTCGTTTCGTGGCAAGGGCGGCAAGGTCAGCGGCACGCCCGACGAGGATCGCATCGTGCGGGCCGACAAGAAGGGCCGCATCGTCCAGGTTTCTCCCGTCGCGCCGCCGAAGAATTTCAATGCCGGCTCGATCTTCGAGCGCACCTCGTCCTTGCTGCGGCCCAGCATGGACAGCGGCTTGAAGATGGCTTTCGCCAAACCGCAGATCAAGGGCAAGGAAATCCAGATCGCCGCGGCATTCCATGCGCGTGAGGACAAGAAGCCGGATCCCGGCGTGCCGGCCATGCTTGCCGCGCTGGTCAACAACGACCATCCCGATGTGCTGGCGACCGCCTATGCGCAGGCCGAGCCCGACTATGCCAAGGCATCGCCCTTCGAAGCCCTGCTTCAGGACGAGCAGCCCAATGACGGTCGCTTCATCCCGCCGATGGCCAAGGGCGACCATTCCTGGATCCAGAACCCGCTGCCGGCGAGTGTCTTCTCCAAGAAGGAGCAGGCATGCCTTGCCAACGGCATCTATTTCGAGGCGAGAAGCGAATCCGTGCGCGGCCAGGCCGCCGTCGCTCAGGTCATCCTCAATCGCGTCCGCAACCCGGCCTATCCCAATTCGATCTGCGGCGTCGTCTACCAGAACGACAGCTGGTTCAACCGCTGCCAGTTCTCCTTCGCTTGCGACGGCAGGAGGAAGCGCATCGACAGTCCCGCCGCCTACAAGACCGCGCAGGATATCGCCATGGCCGTCACCGCGGGCAAGATCTTCATCCCCGAGGTCGGATCGTCGACCCACTACTACGCCCAATATGTCCATCCCGGTTGGGCGCGCACGATGCAGAAGATGACCAAGATCGGCCTGCATATCTTCTACCGCACCTATGGCGGCGGCTGGAGCTGAGCACCGCACAGTCACCGATCTTTTCGCGCTGCGTGCAGCCGATCGAAGAGCCAATGCCGGGGGGATTCGTGCAGCGCATCCCCGTCGTCGTGGCGGGCACGATGTCGCACCTTTATAACCAATTGATTTTGTTGCCTAAAATACATGACAATGAACTTCCGCCCGTGGCTTGACTGGCGCAAACCCTCTAACTATGTTGCCGGCGACTTTAGAAGCGGACGGACGGTGACGGTCTGACCGGGCAGGGGGGTTGCGATGGCCGATAAAAACAGGCCAGACGGAACCGGAGAAACCGGCCGCGGCAAGCAGCATGAAGCCGAAATCCGCGACGACGATCTTGAGCGCCGCCGGCGTGAACTTGAAGCATCGCTTGCGACAAGGCGGCCGGACCGGCTCGAGGGGAAAGACGACGCGAAAGCGGGCAGTGTGGCCGGTTATGGCCAGGCGCTCAAACTCTCTAGCGAGTTCATCGCCGGAGTGGTGGTGGGTGCCGGCATCGGCTGGATCATCGACCGTCTGGCGGGGACATCGCCATGGGGTCTGATCGTGTTTCTGCTGCTGGGTTTTGGCGCCGGCGTGCTCAATGTGATGCGTTCCGCGGGCGTTGTGGCAGAATTCGGACAGGGCGATAAATCGCGCCGTGACCAGGACGACAGGAAATGACCGCGCTTCATGTGTGGTAATGGTAACGAAGCCGTACGCGGCATTGACGGGGTTTGAACGTGGCAGCTGACAAGGTCGATCCGATCCACCAGTTCCATATCAACAAGCTGATACCGATCGAGATCGGCGGCTACGACCTGTCTTTCACCAATTCCGCACTGTTCATGGTCGCAACAGTGGTCGTTGCGGCGGCATTTCTGTTTCTCACCACCTCGAGCCGCAGCCTGGTTCCGGGCCGCCTTCAGTCGGTCTCCGAGATGGCCTATGAGTTCGTCGGCAACATGTTGCGCGATGCCGCCGGCACGCAGGGCATGAAGTTCTTCCCGTTCGTGTTCTCGCTGTTCATGTTCGTGCTGGTCGCCAATCTGCTTGGCCTGTTCCCGTATTTCTTCACCGTCACCAGCCATATCATCGTCACCTTCGGCCTCGCCGCCCTGGTGATCGGAACCGTGGTCGTCTACGGGTTCATGAAGCATGGTCTGGGCTTCCTGAAGCTGTTCGTGCCGCATGGCGTGCCGGTGTTCCTGCTGCCACTGGTGGTGCTGATCGAGGTGATCTCCTTCGTGTCGCGCCCGGTCAGCCTCTCGGTTCGTCTGTTCGCCAACATGCTCGCCGGCCACATCACCCTGAAGGTGTTTTCTGGATTTGTCGTCAGCCTGAGCGCGCTGGGCGCAGTCGGCGTGGCGGGCTCGGTCCTGCCCCTGGCAATGGCGGTGGCCCTGACGGCACTGGAACTGCTGGTCGCTTTCCTGCAGGCCTACGTCTTTGCGGTGTTGACCTGCATGTACCTCAACGACGCCCTGCATCCCGGGCACTGATCAAGAGTTTCCGGCCCAAGAGTTTCCAACATTGGCGCCGGATTGAATCGCAACGGAATTTTAGATCCAAAGGAGTTGAACAAATGGACGCAGAAGCAGCAAAGTACATCGGCGCCGGCATCGCTTGCCTGGGCATGGGTGGCGCGGGCATTGGCCTCGGCAACATCTTCGGCAGCTACCTGGCGGGCGCTCTGCGCAACCCGTCGGCTGCTGATGGCCAGTTCGGCCGTCTGATCTTCGGCTTCGCCGTGACCGAAGCTCTGGGCATTTTCTCGCTTCTCATCGCGCTTCTGGCCCTGTTCGGCTGAGCTAAGCGTTGGGAAGATTGGACAGGCCGGCCGCGCAAGCGGCAGGCCTGAATTTCGGGGATAGTCCATGTTCGTGACATCTGCCTTCGCGCAAGAGTCCGCACCTGCAGCCGACACCAGCCACGCTGCGACGGAAGGCGACACGCATTCCGGCACCAGCGTGCCTGCCGAAGCGCACGGCACCTTTCCGCCATTCGATCCTGCGACGTTCCCGTCGCAGCTTCTGTGGCTGGCGATCACTTTCGGGCTGTTCTACCTCTTCCTGAAGCGGGTCGCGATGCCGCGCGTCGCGGGCATCATCGAGGTCCGCAACGACCGCATCACGCAGGACCTCGACCAGGCTAGCAAGTTGAAGGGCGAGGCCGACGCTGCCGTTGCTGCCTACGAGCAGGAACTGGCGGAAGCCAAGACCAAGGCCAACGCGATCGGCCAGCAGGCCGGCGATGCGGCCAAGGCCGAAGCCGAGACCGCACGCAAGAAGGTCGAGGCGGCCCTCGACGAGAAGCTTGGCGAGGCCGAAGCCCGCATTTCTTCCATCAAGGCCAATGCCATGAAGGAAGTCGGCAGCATTGCCGAGGACACCGCTTCGGCGATCGTCGAGGCACTGGTCGGCGGCAAGGCCAGCAAGGCCGAGATCGCGGCCGCGGTCAAATCCGTGGCCCGGTGAGGAGCGCATCATGGATTACACATCTCTCGCGACGCTCTGGGCAACGATAGCCCTCATCATCTTCCTCGGCGTTGCCGTCTACATCAAGGTGCCTGGCATGATCGCCAAGGCGCTCGACGCCCGCGCCGCCAGGATCAGCAACGAGCTGGATGAAGCGCGCCGGCTGCGCGAGGAGGCCCAGCAGTTGCTCGGCCAGTACCAGCGCAAGCGCAAGGAAGCCGAGCAGGAGGCCGCCGACATCGTTGCGGCCGCCAAGCGCGAAGCCGACATGCTTGCTGCGGAAGCGCACAAGAAGACCGAGGACTATGTCGCCAGGCGCACAGCACTTGCCGAACAGAAGATCGGTCAGGCCGAGCGCGACGCCATCAGCGAAGTCCGTGCCAGCGCCGTCGACATCGCCGTCGAGGCTGCGCGTGCGCTGCTCGCCGGCAAGATGGACGCCAAGGCCGGCGCCGACCTCTTCAAGGCATCGCTGGCGGATGTGAAGTCCAAGCTCAACTGAGCTTGTTGCATCGAGCAAAGATCAAAGCCGCCGGGAAACCTGGCGGCTTTTTTGTTGTGGAAAACTATCCGCTCAATCCAGGCCGGCGAGGCTCTCGTCTTCCGCCACTTCCGTCCCGCCAAGCCTGAACGGCGCGAAGGAAACGCGGTGCAGCCGCGCCACCGGCCCATGTGCTTCGATCGCCGTGCGATGGCGGGCCGTGGCGTAGCCCATGTGGACCTCGAACCCGTAGCGACCGTGATGGTTGCCGCAGCCGCACATCATGCGGTCGCGCATCACCTTGGCGACGATCGAGGCGGCGGCGATCGATTGCGAGCGCTGGTCGCCCTTGATCAGTGCGCGCCCCGCGCAGGGCAACCCTGGCGGCACGTCGCGCCCGTCGGCGAGCGCGAGCTTCGGTTGGACCGACAGCCCGACCAGGGCGCGACGCATCGCTTCCAGGCTGGCCTTGAGGATGTTGCTGCCGTCGATGCCCTCGGCGCTGATGGACGCCATCGAAACGCCCAGCGCCGAGCCAAGAATTCGTACGAACAGCGCTTCGCGTTGCAGATGGCTGAGACGTTTGGAATCGTCGAGCCCGTCCGGAATGTTGGCGGGGTCGAGCACCACCGCCGCCGCGACCACCGGCCCGGCCAGCGGACCGCGGCCGGCCTCGTCCATGCCCGCCACCGGCCACAGTCCATCGGCCATCGCCTTCGTCTCGAAGGAGAAATCGGGTTTCTCGATGATCTCAAAGAGAAGCGGAGAATCGGAACGCGCGCGAGCCATGTTGCGGCGAGGTTCGCATCGGCTCCGATTCTCCGCAAGTCCCTCCGGGTCGGGTGGGGCGCCGGACCGGGAGGGCACCGTCTGCAGGCCGGGGCAGGCCGGACGGGATTCTTGTGTCGCGACAGGTCAAACCGCCGCGGTGAATTGTTTTCAAAGCAGGGTCAGCTGCACCTGGTCCTTGCCGCCGGCCACGAACTGATCGGTCCGAAGCGTGCGCCGTTCGACGTTGAGGCCGAGCCGCTTGGCGGTGATCTCGAAGCGCCGGCCGATCTGCCAGGCGTAGGGACCAGCACCCTTCATGCGCTTGCCCCATTCCGAATCGTAGTCCTTGCCGTCGCGCATCGAGCGGATCAGCGACATCACGTGGCGGTAGCGGTCGGGATAGTGGCGCAGCAGCCAGTCCTTGAAGATCGGACTGACCTCCAGCGGCAGGCGCAGCACGACATAACCCGCTTCGCGCGCACCAGCGGCGCGTGCCGAATCGAGGATGCGTTCCATCTCCTGGTCGGTCAGGCCGGGGATGATCGGCGCCACCATGACCGAGGCCGGAATACCGGCATCCGAAAGCCGTCGGATCGCCTCCAGCCGCTTGGTCGGCGTCGAGGCGCGGGGCTCCATCGTCCTCGCCAGCATACGGTCGAGCGTCGTCACCGACAGCGCCACCTTGGCCAGCCCGCGCTCGGCCATGCGCGACAGGATATCGATGTCGCGCATCACCAAAGCGGACTTGGTGACGATGCCGACCGGATGGCCGCGCGCTTCCAGCACTTCGAGGATCTCGCGCATGATCCGGTATTGCTTCTCGATCGGCTGGTACGGATCGGTGTTGGTGCCGATCGCGATGGTGCGCGGCTGGTAGCTGTCCTTCGACAGTTCCTTGTCGAGTAGCCGCGCCGCATCCGGCTTGGCGAACAGCTTCGATTCGAAATCGAGGCCCGGCGACAGGCCCATGAAACTGTGCGTCGGCCGGGCAAAGCAATAGACGCAGCCATGTTCGCAGCCGCGATAGGGATTGATCGACCGGTCGAAGGAGATGTCGGGCGATTCGTTGCGGGTGATGATGGTGCGTGGCTTCTCGACCTGCACCTCGGTCTTGAAGGGCGGCAGTTCCTCCAGCGAATTCCAGCCATCATCGAAGACATGCCGGCTGACCGGCTCGAACCGGCCGGATGGATTGATGCCCGCCGACCTGCCGCGATTGCGGTCCGGACGGACACGCACGCCACTCTGCTCGATCATCGCATTGGCCATCTCGGCTCTTCCAGCTCCGAAAGCTGCAATGTCGGCGCGCACGATCTGTTCCATCTTCGCCCGCTCCCAGGGACTGTCCATGTTGTGTCGAATCGCTCTGTTCATGAAATTATTCCTATTTCGTCGATGAGAACAAAGCAAGAACTTTCAATGGTGCATTGCAAAAACTGGCGCTGCGTTCGGCTTTCCGCTATTCGGCTAATGATGCTCAGTGTCCTGATCGAAACCCGCAATGACGAGGAGGGCCTCGCCCGCACGCTCGCCTCGCTGATTGGCGGCGCGGTCGAGGGCGTGGTGCGTGACGTCATCGTCTGTGACACGGGTTCAACCGACCAGACGCATCGCGTTGCCGAGCATGCCGGCTGTCACTGCGTAACTGGCGGTATCGCTGCCGGCATCCGGCAGGCCAAGGGTGACTGGCTGCTGCTCCTGGAGCCGGGCTCGCGGCTGATGGATGGTTGGATCGATGCGGTCGTTGCCCACACGGCCAGGCAGACCATGGCGGCACGCTTCTCGCGGGCGCGGGGCAGCCGCACACCGTTCCTGGCCCGGGTGTTTTCGGGAAACCGCGCCTTGGCCGATGGATTGCTGATCAGCAAGCTTCAGGCCGCGGCAGCGTCGAAGCGGGCCGGCAGCGCCGAGGCCATCGCACGCGGCCTCGCGGCAAAGCGGCTCGACGCCGAAATCTGGGTGGCACCGCCGAAGCAGCGCTCCCCGGAGTGATCTTTTTGCGGCTGCTCTGTTCATTGTGCATTGCACAAAATCTGACGTGAGGTTAGTTTCCCGGTCAGACGGGTGGATTGGGTTGGGGTCATACCGAGTGATGAGCTCCGATGCGGCATCGGCGCCACGCTCATAGCCGAGGACCCGATGAAGCTTTCAACCCCCGACAAATCCGGCGCTGCCAGTCTTGAAGCCGTTGCGCGCAACGGCAGCCTGCTGCGCCGCATCGCCGTGCGCATTCCGACCTATCTGACGGACCTGCGCGAAAACCCTGCCTGGCTGCCGATGTTCGTGCTGGCGCGCACAATGCCAGGACGCCGGATGCATTGGCTGGGTGCAAAACGCGCTCGTCCGGCCCAAAATTCGGGGGATACGATGTTTGCCGGCGTCGACCGCGAAGCCGTGGTCGACGCACTGCGCTCCAACGGGCTGTTTTCGGGCCTGGTGCTGCCGCCGGCGATTCATGAAGAGATCGCCAGTTTCGCCCAGCGCACGCCTTGCTTTGGCAATTTCGATCGCCGTCTCGAATTCATGCCGGGTGAACATGCCGAGGCCGAAAAGCGCTTCGGCCGCTCGCTGCTCAGCGGACATTTTTTCGAGCGCATCCTCGACTGCCGGGCGGCACTCGCCATCCAGCGCGATCCGCTGCTTCTGGATATTGCGGCGCACTATCTCGGCGGCCAGGCAAAACTCATCACCACGCGCGTCTGGTGGAGTTTTCCGACGGGTGAGGCTTCGGACGCCGACAAGAACCTTGCCTCGCTCGGCAAGTATCATTTCGACCTCGACGACTGGCGCATGCTGAAATTCTTCTTCTATCTCAAGCCGGTCGACGCCGACACCGGCCCGCATGTCTATGTCCGCGGCAGTCACAAGCGCCGCAGCCTCAAGCATCAGCTCACTTTGCTGGTCGGCCATCCCGCACAAGAGGTTCTGGATGTCTATGGCGAGCACAGCCCGGTGACGCTGACCGGTGAAGCCGGTCTCGGCTTCGTCGAGGATCCGTTTGGCTTCCACATGGGCACGGTGCCGGCGCGCACGCCGAGATTGATGATGGAGGTCGGCTTCGGCGTATCGCCGCCCTCACGCCGGCGCTTTCATGGCGAGCCGGTCATCCGCTGAGAGGGAACCATCCCAGCTCATCTCGACAGGCATCCAACGCGCGGCGAATGACACTTCGAAGGGCGCACGCGGTGTTCTGCTGGCGAAACCGAGGTCGGGCGCTTGAACTGCTTGCTGTTTGGCGTTAACCGCGCCGCAGATGCTCGTCCAGGCGCGGCATGATCTCGACGAAGTTGCAGGGCATGTGCCGGTAGTCGAACTGCGCCTTCAGGATGCCGTCCCAGGCGTCCCTGCAGGCGCCGGGCGAGCCCGGCAGCACGAAGACGAAGGTGGCGTTGACGACCCCGCCGGTCGCCCGGCTCTGGATCGTCGAGGTGCCGATCTTGTCGTAGGAGATGCGGTGGAAGACTTCCGAAAAGCCGTCCATGCGCTTTTCGAAGATCGGCTCCAGCGCTTCCGGCGTCACGTCGCGGCCGGTAAACCCGGTGCCGCCAGTGGTGATGACGACGTCGATCGCAGCGTCCCGCGACCAGCCGAGCACCTTGTCGCGAATCTTTTCGCGGTCATCGGTGACGATATCGCGGGCGGCGAGGACGTGGCCGGCTTCCGTGATGCGGTCGGCCAGTGTCTGGCCGGATTTGTCGTCGGCGAGGCTGCGTGTGTCCGAGACGGTCAGCACCGCGATGCGGATCGGGATGAAAGGCCGGCTCTCGTCAATCCTGGCCATCTCAGCCAGCCTCCGATGTCATGCTGCGCGTCGCGGCGACGAACCAGTCGGGCTGGCGGCTGCGGATGTCCGCGGCAGCGCGCTTGGCGACATTGCCGGTCTCGAACAGGCCGAAGCATGTCGCGCCGGATCCGGACATCCGGGAGAAACCCGATCCAGCCTTGTTAAGCCAGGAAAGCGCTCTGCCGATGGCGGGCTGCATCGCCAGCGCCGCAGGCTCAAGATCATTGCGGGTGATCTCCAGCCAGTTGCGCAGGCTATGGAAGTCGATGCTGCGCGGCAGCGGCGGCAGTGGCTCATTGTCGCGACGGGAAAGCGCTGCAAACACCTCGGCGGTCGAGACGGCCGTTCCGGGATTGACCAGCACCAGCCCCAACGCCGAAAAATCCGGCACCATCGACAGTTCGTCGCCGATGCCACGCGCGACCAGCGGCTTGGCCGCCAGGCACATCGGCACATCGGCGCCAAGCGAAAGGCCGATCCGCGCCAGCTCAGTGCTGTCCATGTCTAGGGCCCATGTCTCCGCCAGCCCGCGCAGCACGGCTGCCGCATCGCTCGAGCCGCCGCCGACGCCGGAGGCAACCGGCAGGTTCTTTTCGAGCCGGATGGCGACCGGCGGGGTTCTCTTGGCCCCAGCCTCTCTTCGCAGCGCATCGCGGGACTTAAGCACGAGATTGCTGGCGTCGAGCGGAACGGCCTGCGCGTAGCGGCCAGACACGGTAAAATCGTCGCTGTCGGCGAGCGCGATTTCGACCCGGTCGCCAAAACGCGTGAACACCGCCAGGCTTTCGATCAGGTGATAGCCGTCAGGGCGCCTGCCGGTGACATGCAGCGCCAGATTGATCTTGGCGTGCGCATGCCAGATGCGCGACCCGATCTCGGTGTCCACGGCGTCAGTCGTATGCGGGATGATGCTCAGTCCTTGGCCAGCCGGTATTCGCCGGTCTTCGGATCCTTGACCAGCGTACCCATGGCACCGTTGGCTGCCTGCTTTTCCGTGCGCCGCACCTTGGCGGTCACGCGCTCGGCTTCCCGGATGAAGGTGCGGTAGCCGAAATAGGCGGCGACGCCAACGACGGTGAAGAAAATGATCTGCGGCATGTCAAAACTCCTCCCACGCTGGGCGGCGGCCGGTCGGGTCGGTTCATGCATGTCGCCCAAAAGTGGATCCGGTTTTAGGAAAGCGACATGCATAAGACTTCAAGCTCTCATGCTAGACGGTTTTGCCGGTTTTTCAAAGCCCGAACCGTGCCCACAACGCGCGCTCTTCCGCCGCATCGATCACGCCGCTGGCGGCTGCCGCGGCGATATCGGGCGCTGAAAAGCCCTTGCTCGAGCCGAATAGGCCGAAGCGGCTGAGGAAACCGCGCGGCGCCGTGACCAGCCTGAGCTGGGTCTTCGCTCCGAACCGGGTCTTGAGCACCGTGCGCATGTCGCCGAGTGCATCGACCAGGCCGAGTTCGAGACCCTTCATGCCGGTCCAGAACAGACCGGTGAACAGGTCCGGATCGTCCTTCAGCTTCGCGCCGCGCCTTTCCTTGACGAGGTCGATGAACGTGCCGTGCACCTCGAGTTGCAGCGCTTTCAGGCGCTCGACGTCTTCCTTCTTCTCCGGCTTGAACGGATCGAGCACAGCCTTGTTCTGCCCGGCGGTGTGGACACGGCGCTCGACCCCGATCTTCTTCATCAGTTCCGGGAAACCGAACGAGGCCGACACCACGCCGATCGAACCGACGATGGAGGACGGATCGGCGAAGATCTCGTCGCCGGCGACCGCGATCATGTAGCCGCCCGATGCCGCGACGTCTTCGACGAAGACCAGCACCTTTTTGTTCTTTTCGCTCGCCAGGTCGCGGATACGCTTGAAGATCAGCCGCGATTGCACCGGCGAGCCGCCCGGCGAATTGATCGAGATGGCGACCGCCGGCGCGTCGTAGGAAAACGCCTTCTCGATAAGGCCGGCGGTCGAGGCCAGCGACAGACTCGGCCGGAACTGGCCACCCCCCGGCATGATGGTGCCGTGCAGCCGGATGACCGGAATGGTGACGACGGTTGAGCGCCAGGACTTCGGCAGCAGGCGGTTGATTAGTCGTTTCACGAGGGCGCGGTCTCCGGTCGATAGGTTGCAGGCATGTAGGAACTCCCCGGCCAACGGCAATGCGGCCGGTAAGAATAGCTCAGTCTCCGAACAGCGAGGCGAGGCCGTTGGCAATCATTTCGCTGCGCTCATCAGGTCCGTCGCCCGATTGCGGATGAAGCATCAAGGGAGGGCGAATGGCGAGCTTCCCCCGCGCCCCGAGCGCAGCCCTGACGACGATGCGGATCGCCGCCGCGTCGGGGCGGGGATGGACAGCGAGGATCTCGGCATCGCCGAAGCGGCCGGAGAGCGCATCGAGAATGGCGCCGAGCTGCTCGGGCCGGGCGATGACTGCGAGGCCGCCGCGCGGCCTGACCACGGCGGCAGCACTTCGGATCCAGCTCTCGAACAGTCCGTCCTCCGTGACGTGGGCTTCCTTTCTCAGGCGATCGGGCGTGGCACGGTCCCGTGCAGCGTTGAAAGGCGGGTTCATGATGACGAAGTCGAAGTCGTTGTCGGCGAGGCCGGCCGCCGCCCGCGCCCGTCCCGATACGGTGACATCGGCGATGAGCACAGAGGCACGGTCACTGAGATGGGCATTGCCGGGATGGGCAAGCGTTGCTGCGGCGAAAGCAGCCATTTCCGGCGCCCGTTCGACGAGCACGGCCGCGGCCGCCGGGCAGCGCGACAGCACCGCAAGGCCGGCGGCCCCGGCGCCGGCGCCGAAATCGGCGAGACGTCCGCCAAAGGAGGATGGCACGGACGCCGCCAGCATCATGGCGTCCATGCCGGCGCGATGGCCGCCTTGCTTGGGCTGCACGAGCCAGAACCGGCCGCGATGGAAGGCATCGACCGTATGGGCCGGCGTGTCCGGGGCAAGGGTGGCCGGCGCGGCGGACATTATTTCCCGCGGATCTCGTTGGCGATGCCGGCATCCGTCAGGATGCGTCGTGCCGCGTCGGCCTGGTCGGCATCGACCATGATGCGTCGCGGCAGGATGCCGAGCGAGCCGTCGAGCACGCTCATATTCTGGTCGGCGACGAAGCAGCCGATGCCGGCATCGCGCATCAGCGATTCGACAAAGGAGATGATGACGGCGTCGTTGGTGCGAATGAGCTCTATCATCGGGCGAAACTCTCAGTTTGCGGCGCATATGTAAACGGGCAGGCGGATTTCCGTCACCAAGCAGACCTGCTCTTTCGGCAGGGTTGACAGGCTGTCATCGCCGCCGCGCCAATTCGCCACTTGCCGTGGCCGTGTCTAGCGCCCTAGAGTCCCTGTAGGGACCAAGGGTGCCGTCGCACGCGTTATACCAAGACGGGAGTGATTGTCATGGGTGTCGTTCTCAACATCGAAAACGGGAAGCGGGAACCCGCCTCCATCAAGGATTTGATCGATCTGACGGCCGCCGACATGGGTCGCGTCAACGAATTGATCCTGTCCAAGGCCGGCTCCGACGTCGAGATGATTCCGGAGGTTGCCAACCATCTGATCTCGTCCGGCGGCAAGCGGCTGCGGCCGATGCTGACGCTCGCCGCCGCGCAGATGTTCGGCTATGTCGGCGAGGGCCACGTCAAGCTCGCAACGGCGGTCGAATTCATGCACACGGCAACGCTTCTCCACGACGATGTCGTCGACGAAAGCGGCATGCGGCGCGGCAAGAAGACCGCGCGCATGATCTGGGGCAACCAGGCGAGCGTCCTGGTCGGCGACTTCCTGCTCGGCCAGGCCTTCCGCATGATGGTCGATGTCGGCTCGCTCGAAGCGCTCGACATCCTGTCGAGTGCGGCCTCGATCATCGCCGAGGGCGAGGTGATGCAGCTCGCCGCCGCCAAGAACCTCGAAACCACCGAGGACGAGCATTTCGCCGTCATCAAGGCCAAGACCGCGGCGCTGTTTTCGGCCGCTGCCGAGGTCGGCCCGGTCATTGCCCAGGCGACACGCAACGACCGTGCCGCACTGCGCTCCTACGGCATGAACCTCGGCCTTGCCTTCCAACTGATCGACGATGCGCTGGACTATGGCGGCACCAGCAAGGATCTGGGCAAGAATGTCGGCGACGACTTTCGCGAGGGCAAGGTGACCTTGCCGGTCATCCTCGCCTACCGGCGCGGCACCAAGGCCGAGCGCACCTTCTGGAAGCGTGCCATCGAGGACAATGTCGTCGATGACGCCGGCCTGGAAAAGGCGATCGGCCTGATGACCCGCCACGGCGCGATCGCCGACACGATCGGGCGTGCCCGCCACTTCGGCGAGATCGCCCGCGACGCGCTGGCGCCGCTGGAAGCGACGCCGCAGAAATCGGCGCTGATCGACGTCATCGATTTCTGCATCAGCCGGGTGAACTGAGCGGCTGGCGTTTCGACAGTGGACAGTAAATCCGTTACTGCTCCTTCTTGAACAGGTCCTGGAAGATCAGCCGGCCCCAAATGCGGCCGCGTGCGTGCACCAGCGCGCCACCCTCGTTGAGCTTTCCCAGCTTGACGGGTGCGAACCCGAGTTGTTTGGCCAAATCCGCCACGGGAGCGATCGCGTCCTCGTCGTCGCTCGACAGGAAGACCACCCGGTGGCCGCCTTCGACGATCGGATCGGCAGCCAGGGTGGCCGCAACCAGATGATTGAAACCTTTCACGAACTTGGCGCCGGTGAACGACTTCGCAACGAAGGCGGAGGACGGAAGGCCGTCCAGCTCCCCAAGGGGAACCAACGCGTTCATCGCGTCGATGACCGTCTTGCCTTTCCAGCTCGGCAGGGCCTTCGCAACCTCGCGATGTTCCCCGAACGGGACCGCCAAGATGATTGTGTCGGCCTCGAGTGCATCCCGCAGCGACTCGGCGACGACCGTGGGTCCAATCGCCCGAGCCTGCGGCGCCAACGCCTCGGGCGGCCGGCGGCTCGCGACGGTCACGTCGATGTTTTTACGGGCGAAGGCGTTGGCGAGGGCCTGGCCTATCTTACCGAATCCTACAATCGCATAGCTCATAATACTTCTCCGATCCGTGTCGATAATGATTCCCCGGCCTTCAACGGCGCCGGCTATCCGTTCTGCTGTGTGGCGACCTTTGCGTAGACGTCCGGCCGTGAACGACTTCGCGGCCGGACGGTCAGCCGCTTCCGTGATCGGGCGCGATTTCAGATGGCCGAGAAGCCGCCGTCGACAGACAACTCCACCCCATTCACGAAGCTCGAATCGTCTGAAGCAAGAAACAGCGCGACCGCCGCAATTTCCTCAGGACGCCCCATCTTTCCCCGCGGGATCAGAGATTCGAACATCCGCTTGGCCTCCTCGGTGAGAACTTGGTCCTGCATCGGTGTGGCGATCGGCCCCGGGCTCAGCACGTTCACCCGGATATTCCTGCCCTTCAGTTCGTTGAGCCAGGTGCGTGCGAATGAGCGCAACGCTGCCTTGCTCGCCGCATACACGCCGTAACCAGGAAAACCTTTCACCGAAGCAACTGACCCGGTCATGAAGATCGATCCGCCATCGTTGAACAGCGGCAACGCCTTCTGAACTGTAAACAGCGTGCCGCGCGTATTCAGGCCGAAGGCCGCATCAAAATGCTGTTCGGTAATCTCCCCCAGTGGGACGGCTTCGCCCATGCCGGCGCTCGCGTACAGGACGTCGATCCTGCCCTTTTCCCGCTTGACTGTATCGAACAGGCGGTCGAGGTCGTCGAGATTGGCCGCGTCGCCACGCACGCCGGTCACGTTCCGGCCAATCAGCTTGACCGCCTCGTCGAGCGCCTCCTGCCCTCGGCTCGTGATGAAAACATAGGCGCCTTCTTCAACGAACCGCTTGGCGCTCGCCAGCGCCATGCCGCTCGATCCGCCCGTGATGACCGCAACCTTACCGTCCAGTTTTCCCACGATTTTTCCTTTCAGGCTCTGCCTTTGGTCGTTCGGGAAGAACCCCGAGAGCCTCGAAATAAGTCTGCCGGGGTCAGCCTTTGAGTGCGGAAACGCGCACATCGGTGGTGCAAAATCGATCCGGCTGGACGACGAACGCCAGCCGCGACGACCGGTGTGCGCCATTCAGGATTGGGCCGCGCTTGTCGGCAGGGGTTATGATCATCGCCGTGCTACCCGCAAACGAGATGCTGTTCGATGTGGTAGATGTGGGCTTTGGAAGGCGCACCGCGCGGTGCGAGATTGCACCATGATCGACTGGGATGACGTTCGCTACTTTCTTGCCGTCGCGCGTGGAGGCTCGGTGCGGGCTGCCGCCGAGCGCCTCGGTGTGAACCACTCGACCGTGCTGCGACGCATCGCCCAGCTCGAGGAACGCCTCGGGGTGCACATGTTCGAAAAGTTGCCGTCGGGCTACCGCCTAACGGCTGCGGGCGAGGAGGTCCTCGAGTTTGCGGACCAGATGGAAGCGTCGTCGCACCTGCTGGAGACGCGCGTCTTCGGGCGCGACCAGAGCGTGCGCGGGCTGCTGCGGGTGACGCTGGCACCGCCCCTCGCGACACACCTGCTCATGCCGGACTTCGCCGATTTCGCGCGTCTGCATCCGGACATCGAGATGGAAATCTTGTCGTCCGGCGAGCTGGCAAATCTGACCAACCGAGAGGCCGACGTCGCGATCCGCGTCGTCTACGACCGCAAAACCCTGCCGCTCAATCTTCACGGCCTGAAGGGACCGGAGCTGTTCGGCGGCGTCTTTATGTCTCGCGATCGACTAGCCGCGTGGCGTGCGGGCGCGCCTGATCCCATCCGCTGGATCGTCATAAGCATTCATGGAATTCCGGATTGGGCCAGAGAGGGTGAGGTTCGCACCACGGGGGTTCCATTCAGGACCACGGACGCCGAGGCGCAGATCGTTGCTGCACGGCAAGGGCTCGGGATGACGACACTGCCGTGCTTCGTTGGCGATGCCGACCCCCTACTGGTGAGGGTGCCGGGTACCGATCTGCACATGTACGGAACGCTCTGGCTTCTCACGCAGGGGGAGACACGCAAGACGAAGCGCGTGCGGCTCTTTACCGAGTTCGTATCCCGCAGGCTCGCCGCGTACGCTCCGCTTCTCGCGGGGCTGAATGGAGGCGAGAACTTAAGCCGACCCCGGCCTGATGACGATCCGACGATGTACCGATGAGCACCCCTTCGGGACGATCAAACGCATGTCGGGCGGTGGAAGGTTCCTCACCAGGGGGGCTTAGGGCGGTGAAGTCGAAGCGGCGCTCTAAATCCTCGCCTTCAACATCCTCCATGCCGTGAACGCCTTCGGTTATCGCGACACGCAGGTGCAGCGGCCTGCCTTGCCGGGCAAGTGCTGATATCGGAGTCCCAGCGGACCGAAGATGTGATATGATCGGCTCCGCGCGGGGCCATGACCGGAACTCGAAAACGGAAAACTGTCCCTGGTCGCCATGGTTTGTTAATCGGGTGCCCGGATTGTGAATTCGAGGCGGATTGAAGCGCGACCCCAAAAAGGCCATGCTTTGCCCGGAAAGATCGAGTCTACGCCAATCCCGCTGACGCGGAGATGGCGCCTGGCTGAAAGGGATACGATGCAGCAAGGACGTGCGCGCTGGCTGACAAGGCTGGCAATTGTGACAGGCATGGCGATCTCGGCTTTGCCGGCCTATGCCAAGCAAACCGCCGAACCGGTCAAGATCACGTCGTTCTCGGGTGCCTATCTGGCCGCCCGGATCGCCGAAGGCGACAACGACCTCGACAGCGCAATCGCCTATTACAAGCAGGCATTGGCCTTCAATCCGAGCGACACCGGCCTGCAGCAGAGCCTGATGCTGTCGCTGATCGCTCAAGGGCGCTTCGACGAATCCCTGGTCTATGCCGACAAGCTCAAGGAAGTTCCCGATGTCGAGCGCTTCTCGCGCCTGGCGCTGGCGGTCGATTCCTTCCACAAGAAGGATTTCGCCAAAGCACAGTACTGGCTCAAGCTGTCGCTGGAATCCGATCTCGACCGGCTGATCTCTGGCGTCATGTCCGGCTGGGCCCAACAAGGCGCCGGCCAAGCCAGCGATGCGATGGCGTCCATCGACAAGCTGCAGGGGCCGGACTGGTTCGGTCTGTTCAAGTCCTTCCATCGCGCGCTGATCGCCGACGCGTCGGGCATGCCCGAAAAGGCCGAGGCGATCTACGCCGCGACGATGCAGGATACGGCCGCCGGTGGTGCGGCTCCCGAAACCTGGATGCGCAACGCCCAGGCCTACGCGTCGTTCCTGGCTCGCAAGGGCGACAAGGACAAGGCACTGTCGGTGCTCGATCAGGCCGAGGCGTTTGCGCCGGGCAAGCTGGAAATCGTCGCCTTGCGCGACAAGATCAGCAAGGGTGACAAAATTGCGCCTTTCGCTGCCGGCCCGTCGGACGGCGCGTCGGAGATACTGCTTAATCTCGCCACGGCGCTCAATCGCGGCGGTGGCGAGCCATTCGTCCGTCTTTACCTGCAGTATGCCCTGGCCCTGAAGCCTGACAGCGACGCAGCCCTGGTGCAACTCGCGGCCGTTTCCGAACAGTTGAAGGACGGCGAGGGCGCCATCGCGCTCTATCGGCGCATCCCCGACTCTTCGCCGTTGAAAGAGCTTTCGGACCTGCAACTCGGCCTCAACCTTGCCGATCTCAATCGTCAGGACGAGGCGATCACCCATCTGAAGGCTTTCGTCGACGCGCATCCCGACGACATGCGCGCCTATCTGGCGCTCGGCGGCGTCTATTCGTCGAAGGATGATTTCCGCTCGGCGGCCAATCTCTACGACAAGGCAGTCACGGTGCTGAAGACGCCGACTGCCGCCAACTGGAACATCTTTTACCAACGCGGCATCGCCTATGAGCGGCTAAAGGAATGGCCCAAGGCCGAACCGAGCTTCCGCAAGGCGCTGGAACTGTTCCCCGACCAGCCGCAGGTGCTGAACTATCTCGGCTATTCCTGGGTCGACATGAATACGAACCTCAAGGAAGGCCTGGCGATGATCCAGAAGGCCGTCGATCTCAGGCCGAGCGACGGTTACATCGTCGATTCCCTGGGCTGGGCCTATTTCCGCCTCGGCCGGTTCGATGACGCGGTGCGCGAGATGGAACGCGCGGTGTCGCTGAAGCCGGAAGATCCGGTTCTCAACGATCACCTCGGCGACGCCTACTGGCGTGTTGGCCGCAAGCTGGAAGCCACCTTCCAGTGGAACCAGGCGCGCGACCTGAAGCCGGACCCCGATGTGCTGGCCACATTGCAGCAGAAGCTGATGAAGGGCCTGCCGCCCATCGAGTCCAACACCGCGCAGGAAACCCCGAAGGTCAAGCCCGAGCCGGTGCCAGCCCCGAAGGGGTGAAATCGCTTCTTGAAATGCAAACGGGGCTCTTTCGGAGCCCCGTTTTCGTTTGGACGTCCATCCGTCCTAAAACTCAACACGCGCCAGTGCGCCGGAAACTGCCTCAGAACATCTTCCGGTAGACGATGAACCCGGAGCGTTCGCCGACCTTGTCATAGAGCTTCATCGCCGTGTGATTGGTCTCATGCGTCAGCCAGTACACCCGCCCCGAACCGGCGGCCTGGGCACGCTCGTAGACGCCCTCTATCAGGGCCCGGCCGATGCCTTTGCCGCGCGAGGCCTCTGTGGTGAAAAGGTCCTGCAGGTAGCAATTGGGCGAGATCGCCGTGGTGCTGCGGTGAAAGAGGTAATGCACGAGGCCGAAAAGCTGTCCCTCGCTCTCGGCAACCAGCGCATGCATCGGCTCATAGGCATCGAAGAAGCGCGACCATGTCATCGCGGTGATCTCGCTTGCCAGCGCCGTCTCGCCCGAGCGGCCGTAAAATGCATTGTAACCGTCCCACAGCGGCAGCCATTGGTCGAAATCCTGCCGGGCGATGGGACGGATGATGGTGGAACTGGGCATGATTGAACCTGTTGTCCTGACACTTTGCGGCATGAGCAGACCGCAGGCGGCCATGGCCGGCAATGGGCCAGTCGCTCGCAAAGCTTTCAACATCATCG
Source organism: Mesorhizobium sp. P2_E6 (assembly GCF_056403835.1). Lineage (NCBI taxonomy): Bacteria > Pseudomonadati > Pseudomonadota > Alphaproteobacteria > Hyphomicrobiales > Phyllobacteriaceae > Mesorhizobium > Mesorhizobium sp. P2_E6. Next base: position 270,285 of record NZ_JBFUEQ010000002.1, on the reverse strand, counting down.
GCGGGCTCGCTAGGTCCGCACCGGTGCGCCTTGCTTGACGCTACGCCGCCGGGTCTCTAGGACGTGCCGGCAAGCTAGCCTTTGCTGCCGAGGCCCCCGTGACGATTGAAATCCCGACGATTGAAATCCCCGCCCATATGCATCCCAGCCGCTCGTTCCAGGGGCTGATCCTGACCTTGCACAATTATTGGGCGAACTATGGTTGCGTCATCCTGCAGCCCTACGACATGGAGGTCGGCGCCGGCACCTTTCATCCAGCGACCACGCTGCGCGCGCTCGGGCCAAAACGCTGGAACGCCGCCTATGTCCAGCCGTCGCGCCGCCCCAAGGATGGCCGCTATGGCGAGAACCCGAACCGGCTGCAGCATTATTACCAGTACCAGGTGATCCTGAAGCCGAATCCGCCGAACCTGCAGGAGCTTTATCTCGGCTCGCTGGCGGCGATCGGCGTCGATCCGCTGCTGCATGACATCCGCTTCGTCGAGGACGACTGGGAAAGCCCGACGCTGGGCGCCTGGGGGCTGGGCTGGGAATGCTGGTGCGACGGCATGGAAGTGTCGCAGTTCACCTATTTCCAGCAGGTCTGCGGCATTGAGTGCGCCCCGGTGGCGGGCGAACTGACCTATGGGCTGGAGCGCTTGGCCATGTATGTGCAGGGCGTCGACAATGTCTACGACCTCAACTTCAACGGCCGCGAAGGGGCCGACAAGGTCACCTACGGCGATGTCTTCCTGCAGGCCGAGCAGGAGTATTCGCGCCACAATTTCGAATACGCCAACACGGCGATGCTGCTGCGCCATTTCGAGGACGCCGAGGCCGAATGCAAGGCGCTGCTCGATGCCGGTGCACCGGCGTCGAACGACAATCTGCCAATGCACCGCATGGTTTTCCCGGCCTACGACCAGTGCATCAAGGCCAGCCATGTCTTCAACCTGCTCGACGCGCGTGGCGTGATTTCGGTCACGGAACGGCAGAGCTACATCTTGCGGGTGCGCAATCTGGCGAAGGCCTGCGGCGAGGCGTTTTTGAAGACACAGGCTGGCGGACTGGCGGCCTGAGTTCAGGCTCGCTTCATCACCTTGAGGCAAGCGTTGATCGGCAATACGTTCTGACCAGTGGCACCGTCGATCGTGCGCAATGCCTGCCGAACGCCCGGCATCGAGAACGCACCGTGAGCCTGCGCGGTGAAGCAGGCGGTGAGTGCTACAATCTGCAGAAGTCTGGATGCCGTTTTCATGGTCGTTCAGCCAATAGTTCCCTACCTGAGCGTGGGTCGCTTCAGCGCTGCGTTCGGTTCATGGAAATCTTTGATCCAAGGACGGGCGGGTTCGCCTCGTCCCGACAGGGCGGCCAAAATTTCCGGAAAGGGTGACAGCGGCCAGCCGAGTTGCTATGCCCCGCGCGGACCATCTTGCCGCGTGAGCCTCATCCATGCCTGACCTGCTTCTAGAACTTTGCTCCGAGGAAATCCCCGCACAGCCGCGCGCCCGCAGCGCCGGAGGCGCGAGGACGCGCAAAGAGGGAGAAGGCGTGCGGGTGGAGAAACTCTGATGCCGGATTTGTTGCTCGAACTTCGCTCCGAGGAAATCCCCGCGCGCATGCAGCGTAAGGCGGCGGGTGATCTCAGGAAGATGTTGACCGACGGTCTGGTCGAGGCGGGGCTGACCTATGAGGCAGCGCGCGAGTACTGGACGCCGCGGCGTCTGGCGCTCGATATCAGGGGCCTGACCGCGCGCTCGAAGGATATAAGCGAGGAGATCAAGGGACCGTCGACGACGGCGCCCGAACAGGCGGTGCAAGGTTTCCTGCGCAAGGCCGGGCTTTCGTCGATCGCCGAGGCGCATGTCCATTCCGATCCTAAGAAAGGCGATTTCTACGTCGCCCACATCTCGAAGCCGGGCAGGGCATCGGAAGAGATCATCGCCGAGCTGGTGCCGGGCATCATCCGCGGCTTCCCCTGGCCGAAATCGATGCGCTGGGGGCCGGCCTCGGCCAAGCCCGGTTCGCTGCGCTGGGTGCGGCCGCTGCAATCGATCCTGTGCACCTTCGGCCCGGAGACCGAGGAACCGGTGGTGGTCGATTTCGAGATCGACGGCATCCGTTCGAGCAACATCACCTATGGCCACCGCTTCCACGCGCCTGGCGCCATTACGGTGCGCCGCTTCGACGACTATGTCTCAAAGCTGGAGGCGGCCAAGGTCGTGCTCGACGCCGACCGGCGCAAGGAGATCATCCTTGCCGACGCACGCAATCTCGCCTTCGCCAACGGGCTCGATCTTGTCGAGGACGAAGGGCTGCTGGAGGAAGTCTCCGGGCTGGTCGAATGGCCGGTCGTGCTGATGGGCGAGTTCGAGGAGGCTTTCCTGGCCATTCCGGCCGAAGTGATCCGGTTGACCATCCGCGCCAACCAGAAATGCTTTGTCACGCGGCCGCAGGGTGCTGCCGAGGGTCTTTCCAATCGCTTCATCCTCACCGCCAACATCGAGGCCAAGGATGGCGGCAAGGAGATCGCCCACGGCAACGGCAAGGTGGTGCGCGCCCGGCTGTCCGATGCGCTCTATTTCTGGACGACCGACCAGGGCGATTTGCCGGACCTCCATCAGCTCTCGGCATCGGCGGAAAAATTCGGGCTCGATCTCAAGAAGCCGCTCGACCAGCGCATGGCGCGCCTCGACCATCTCGGCGTCACCTTCCATGCAAAGCTCGGCACGCAAGGTGAGCGGGTGGAGCGGATTGCCCGGCTCGCCGAGGAATTGGCGCCGATCGTCGGCGCCGATCCTGTGCTGGCGCGCCGCGCCGCTGTCCTTGCGAAGGCCGATCTCACCACCGAAGTCGTCGGCGAATTTCCCGAACTGCAAGGCGCCATGGGCCGAAAATACGCGCTGCTGCAGGGCGAGCATGCTTCGGTCGCCGCGGCGGCGGAAGAACACTACAAGCCGCAAGGTCCTTCCGACCGTGTGCCGAGCGATCCGGTATCGGTCGCTGTCGCGCTTGCCGACAAGCTGGATACGCTTATCGGCTTCTGGGCCATTGACGAAAAGCCGACGGGATCGAAGGACCCCTATGCGTTGCGTCGGGCAGCGCTCGGGGTGGTTAGAATATTGATCGAAAATGATACTCGACTGGCGCTGGCCCCCATCGTCGGGAGGGTTTCCGACCTCCTCGCCTTCTTCCACGATCGCCTCAAAGTCTACCTCCGTGACCAGGGTGCGCGGCATGATCTGATCGACGCCGTCATCACACCGCAGTCCGACGACCTGCTGCAGATCGTGCGCCGTGTCGAGGCGCTTGGTTCTTTCCTCGACACCGAGGACGGCAGGAATCTGCTCGCCGGCACCAAGCGCGCGGCCAACATCCTGGCCGCCGAGGAGAAGAAGAAAACGGTGGTCGCCAAGACTGTTGAGCCGGCGCTGTTTCGCGAGGATGCTGAGAAATCACTGTTTGCGGCGGTGAATCAGGCTGAGAAGCAAGCCGGCGAAGCGATTCAAAACGAAGACTTTTCCGGCGCGCTGCTGGCGCTTAGCGTGTTGCGCGAACCGGTTGATTCATTCTTTGAGCATGTTCTCGTGAATGATGAGGACGAGGCCGTGCGCGCCAACCGCCTGGCGCTCCTCGCCCGCATCCGGGCGGCCACCGGTCAGGTCGCGGACTTCTCGAAGATCGCTGGTTGAGGCCTGAAAAATTCTGAAGATGGGTCCTTCGAGCCGGCTTACAGTCATATGACGATGACCTCTCCGTGGCAAAAGGGACATGTTCCCCAACCCACGGAGGCTTCCATGAATTCCGATCACGAAATCGAAGTGACAGAAGAAACCCCGGCTCCCGCCGAGGCGCTTGAATCCGCTTCCGAAACCGCCCTCGATCACGCTGCCGCCGCCACGGTCGAAGCGGCCGATCTGTCGGATGATGACGAAGACGGCGACGATGAAGAAGGCGAAGAGTCTGACGACGCCGAAGCCGCCACGCTCTCCGATGATGATGAAGACGAAGAAGACGAAGACGATGAGGACGAAGACGACGCCGATGACAGCGTGAAGGCTGAAGGCGACGACGAGAAATCCGAAGAAGACGAATCCGAAGACGACGAGTCCGAAGAAGGCGAAGACAAGGAAGAAGCCGCCTGATTTTAGGCCGCCGATCTATTGATTGATGAAAGGGCGGCGCTGACGCGCCGCCTTTTCTGTCAGATGCGGACCTATCAGTCTTCCCGGAAGCTGACTGGGTCAGGCTTCCCGGAAGCTGACGGGTCAGTCTTCCAGAATGCTGACACGCACGCTGTTTTCGTAGACGTCGACCTGGATCAGCGGCTCGCCATTGACGATGGCGCGCTTGGTCGAGGAGCTCATCGCGCCGGAGCGCTCCAGCATGCGCTGCAAATCGGCGCGCTGGTCGTTGGTCCTGAACCAGCCATCACCCTCGTCGTCGCGGTCGCGACGGTGGAATTTGTGCCAGTTGGCGCGGTCCTGCCGTACCATCTGCGCGGCAGTCTCCAGTGCATAGCCGTCACTCGCCTGATGATCCCGATCGGAAATGCGCGCGACATAGGATCCCAGCATGTCATCGGCTTGGGCCGCGCCGGCGCCAAACAAGGACGCCAGCAGAAGCCCGGCCGCAGTAACAATTTTGAATTTTCTCATGATCAGCCCCCTTACCCCAAATGACAAAAACCCGTCTACCATGGCCGCTTGACGAAATTCGGACAGTGGCACCCGGCGGCGAAGAACCGCGACGGGTCTGCCTGCAAATGGTGCGCTGGGCGCCAGACCGCCGTCAAGTCGCGGTCCAGCCTCTAATTGGCTTTGCTGACCCCGCGAGCGGGCTGGGTTGTTGCTCGTGCGGGTGCTTTCGGCGGCGAGGCCGAGTTTGTCCCGGCGTCTCCCGCAGGCGCGGCGGAGGCTGTAGCCGTTGCCGGCGCAGTACCTGTCGCCGGCGCAGTACCTGTCGCCGGCGCGGTGCCCGTCTCTGGTGCTTCGGCTTTCGCCGAGGCGGCGCTTGGCGCCGGCGCCGAGAAGGCCGGACCGACGATCCCGCCGCGAATGACCATCGGGTTCTGCTCAAACCCACGCCTGGCCTCCGGCTTGTCCGTGATCGCCGACACCTTTTCATAAGTGACGTCGGGCTGCGCTTCGCCGAGCCCCACCACCGATTGCACATTGCTGGCCTTGGCGGTTTCGGCGGTCTTCAGGGGTTTGGCGGCATCGAGCTTGATGATGGATGGCGTCGAAGAGGGCACGCCGGGGAAAACCAGCGACGAGGCCTGTGCCCCGCCGGCCGCCACCACAACGACAATACCCAGCAGCATACGCACAGACACCATGATCGCTCCCCTTTGCCCAGAAGCCGCACAGTAGCGGGCCGGAATTGATGCCGGCTTTCGCGTGAACGTAGCATTTTAGCGATTGATAAATCGCCAATGCCCAGATTGCCCGACAGCGACTTGTCGCAACAGCCGACTTGCCCAACAGCCGCCATCGTACTACGCAGCCGTCATCTGCGAGGTGATGAGAGTGGCTGAAATACTTGCCGTCAGCGAGGCGCTGGAGCGGGCGCTGGCGCTGCTCCGGGACGGCGACGTCGTCGCCATCCCGACCGAAACCGTCTACGGGCTTGCCGGCGACGCCACCAACGGCATCGGCGTGGCGCGCATTTTCGAAGCCAAGGGGCGGCCCCGCTTCAACCCGCTGATTGCCCATGTCGCCGACATGGCGATGGCCGAGCGCATAGCGCTGTTTGATCCGCTGTCGAAGAAACTGGCGCTTGCGTTCTGGCCGGGTCCGCTGACGCTGGTGCTGCCGCAGCGGCCCGGCAACGGCATCCACCCGCTGGTCACGGCCGGGCTCGATACGATTGCCTTGCGCATGCCAAGAGGCTTTGGCGGCGAGCTCATCGCCCGGCTTGGCCGGCCGCTTGCCGCGCCCAGCGCCAATTCATCCGGCAAGATCAGCGCGACCACGGCGCAAGCGGTGGCGGCGGATCTCGGCGCACGCATAAAGCTGGTGGTCGATGGCGGGGCGACGCCAGTCGGGCTGGAATCGACCATCGTCAAGGCCGAAGGGGAAAGATTGCGGCTGCTCCGGCCTGGCGGCATTGCCGCCGAAGACATCGAGGCGGCCATCGGCATGGGGCTCTTGCGCGGCGGCGCCGCCGGCGTCGAGGCACCGGGCATGCTTGCCTCGCACTATGCGCCTGACGCCGCGATGCGGCTCAACGCCGGAACAGTTGGTGAGGGCGAAGCCCTGCTCGGCTTCGGCAGCCAGCGAGCCGAAGGCTGGCGACATGCCGCCGCGTTCGTCAACCTGTCCGAGACAGGCGACCTGCGCGAAGCGGCGAGCAATCTTTTCGCTCATATGCAGGTACTCGACAGCAGCGGCGCACGGATTATCGCCGTTGAGCCTGTTCCCTTCGACGGGCTTGGCGAGGCGATCAACGATCGGCTCTCGCGCGCCGCCGCCCCTCGTGACAACATCTTGGCAGCAACGTAGTTTTCCCCATGACCGAAGTATCAGAGAAACTCGATCCCGCTCTCATCGATCGCTTCGCGGCGATCGTCGGTGACAAATACGCGTTGCGCGACGAGCAGGATATCGCGCCTTACCTCACGGAGCGACGCGGGCTCTGGCATGGCGCGACGTCGCTGGTGCTGCGGCCGGGCAGCGTTGAGGAAGTCAGCCAGATCATGCGGCTGGCAACCGAGACGGGAACGCCAGTCGTGCCGCAAAGTGGCAACACCGGACTGGTCGGCGCCCAGGTGCCGGATAGATCCGGCCGCGAGATCGTGCTGTCGCTGTCGCGGCTGAACCGCATCCGCGAGATCGATGTCTTGTCCAACACGGTGACGGTCGAAGCCGGCGTCATCCTGCAGACGCTGCAGGAAGCGGCTGATAGCGTCGACCGGCTGTTTCCGCTGTCGCTGGCCGCGCAGGGCTCCTGCCAGATCGGCGGCAACCTGTCGTCCAATGCCGGCGGCACCGGCGTGCTTGCCTATGGCAATGCGCGCGAACTCTGCCTTGGGGTTGAAGTGGTGCTGCCGACCGGCGAGGTGTTCGACGATTTGCGCAAGCTGAAGAAGGACAACACCGGCTACGACCTGAAGAACCTGTTCGTCGGCGCCGAGGGCACGCTAGGCGTCATCACAGCCGCCGTGCTCAAGCTGTTCCCGAAGCCGAAAGGGCGCGAGGTGGCTTTCGTTGGCCTGTCATCGCCGCAAGCAGCGCTCTCCCTGTTCAGCCTGGCGATGGACCGCGCCGGAGCAGCGCTCACCGCCTTCGAACTGATCGGCAAGCGCCCGTACGACTTCACCCTGGCGCATACCCAGGGCGTGGTGCGGCCGCTGGTCGAAGATTGGCCGTGGTATGTGCTGATGCAGATTTCGTCCGGCCGCTCATCGGAGGATTCGCGGGCATTGATCGAGGAGGTGCTCTCGACTGGTCTCGAACAGGAGTTCGTCGGCGACGCAGTCATTGCCGCAAGTCTTGGGCAGGGCGATGCCTTCTGGAACTTCCGCGAGCTGCTGCCCGAGGCGCAGAAGCCGGAGGGCGCTTCGATCAAGCACGACATTTCGGTGCCGATCGCTTCGATCCCGCGCTTCATCGAGGAGGCCGCCGGCGCGGTGGCGTCGGTGAGTGCCGGCGCCCGCGTGGTCTGCTTCGGCCATATGGGTGACGGCAATCTGCACTATAACATCTCGCGGCCCGTCGACGGCGACGACGAGGCGTTTCTCGCTCTCTATCATACGATGAACAAGGCCGTGCATGACGTGGTGCGCAGCCTGCACGGTTCGATCTCGGCCGAGCATGGCATCGGCCAGTTGAAGCGGGACGAACTGATCGCCACAGCGGCACCGATGGCGATCGACCTGATGCGCCGGGTGAAGGCTGCCTTCGACCCAGCCGGCATCATGAATCCCGGTAAGGTTATCTGATCCTTTCGGCATCTTGTGGCTGGTGGCATTCCGATAACCATCCCGCAGATCAGCAAAATTTAACCGACTTTCTTAAGCGGGGCGGTAAGGAGCCCACGCTACTGTCTGCTCACAAACGAGGCTGGAAAAACCGGCCCGGAGAGAACCGGACACCGGCTCTCAGGAGACAGACAGGAAGGCACTCTATGAACACCGGACTGAAGCCAGTCTGGGCCGGACGCAACATGCGTCTCGACCCATTCCGCCTGCCGCAAGTGGTGAGCTACGCCACACGCGACGACTACGGCGACGTGACCTTTACCATCGACAAGCGGGGCGCAGTGATCCGCCGCATGCTCGAGATGAGCGGTTTGCCGGCGATCATCGCGCTGCCAGCCAATGCGTTTCGCGGCGTCGCCGCCCGTGCGATGGAGGATCCGGACGGCAATGTTACGGTGACGCTGGAACTCCTGCACAACGATCCGATGCTGTCGGTGCCGCTGCTGGTGGCCGATGATCTCGAAGATGTCGCCGCCGACTGGCGGGCCTGGGCCGACGCCTACCGTCTGCCGATGCTCTTGATCGAGTCGGACGGCGTTGCCCGTACCCTGGAAGAATCGCTCGGCGCCGCCATCAAGACGCTGCCGCCGCAGGATCGTCGCAAGGGCCGCGTTTCGCACATGCGCCGCCCGCGCTTCCTCGCCCGCCGCAGGGCCGGCGATCTCGGTCTCAGGCTGGTCATCGACGGCCAGGAGATTATTTCGCGGGAGTAGAAAGAGCTTGGCGCGTTCTTCCTTCTCCCCTGTGGGGTGAGAAGGAAGAAAGCCGCTAAACCAGCGGCTTCAATGCCACCCACACTGCGCCGCCGATCAGGCCAAGGAAGATCAGCCAGCCGACCTGGTTGTTCGAACGGAACAGCCGCAGGCACTGGTCCGGATTGTCGATATCCAGTACGGCGATCTGCCGGGCCATATGGGCGCCGGCGGCGATCAGCCCGGCCAGCGCCACCACTGGAGCCTGAGCCGACGCGAAGGCGATGGCGAAGCACACAAGCGTGCCGCCATAGAGCCCGACAAGCCATGACTTGGTGTTGTCGCCGAACAGGCGCGCCGTCGAGCGCACGCCGACAATGGCGTCATCTTCCTTGTCCTGATGCGCATAGATCGTGTCGTAGCCGATCACCCACAGGATAGAGCCGATATAGAGCATGATGGCGGGTCCATCGAGGTCGCCGAACTCGACTGCCCATCCCATCAGTGCACCCCAGGAAAAAGCAAGGCCGAGAACCAGTTGTGGCCAGTTGGTTATCCGCTTCATGAACGGATAGACGGCGACGATGGCCAGCGAGCAGATGCCGAGCAGAATGGCGAAACTGTTGAACTGGATGAGCACCACCAGGCCGATCAGCGCCTGCAGGACAAGAAACACCCATGCCCGCCGACGCGTGGTCTTGCCCGACGGCAGCGGCCGTGACCGCGTCCGCTCGACCTTGTTGTCGATGTCCTCGTCGACGAGGTCGTTGTAGGTGCAGCCGGCGCCGCGCATGGCGATGGCGCCGATCAGGAAAAGCACGAGATACAATGGCGCCGGCAGCAGCGAGAGCAGCGGATCGCCGGGACGCGGATAGGCGCTCGCCGCAAGTGCCGCCGACCACCAGCAAGGCCACAAAAGCAATTGCCAGCCGATCGGCCTGTCCCACCGGGCAAGCTGCGCATAGGGCCATATCGAGCGCGGCAGCACGCGATAGACCCAATGGCCGTTCGGTGCATCGGCGACACGGCCCTGGGCCGCTTTCGACTGGATCGGTTCCATGCTGCTGGATTGGCAGCAGACTGGAAGGCCGTCAAGCAGTCTCGCTTGCGGACGCGAAGATGTCATGAGAGGCGAACCAATCCTTCGCGACCTCGATGAACGCCAGCGCCGCATTGGAAACGCGCTGGTGCGTGTCATAGGTGAGCAGGATCCGCTGCATGGGCAGCGGATCGGACAACCGTTTGCAGAGGAGCGGCAGGCCGTCATAGCTGCGGTCGCCATGCGGGCGGGTGTAGCTGACGGCGACGCCGAAGCCATTGGCGACCATGCTGCGCTGGAGTTCGAACGAACTCGTCGTTGTGTCCGCCACCGGGGAGAGACCGCGGCTGCGGAACAGGTCGAGCATGTGCTGCCAGCTGTGCGGTTGGTCTGTCGTGATCAGCGGATAGGCGGCCAGATCCGCAAGGCTGACCTCGGAACGATCCGCCAGGGCATGACCTGCCGGCAACAGCGCATGCGGCCGAAGCTCGCGCAGTAGGATGCGGGCGAAATGTGTCGGCAGGCTGAGGTCGTAGGTGAGGCCGAGATCGATGGCGGCGTCGCCGAGCCGCCGCCCGAGCGTTTCGAACGTCTCGTCGCGAACGACGATTTTCACGGCCGGATAGCGTTCGGAGAAGGCGCGGATCAGGGCCGGCGCAAAGAAGGGCGCTAGGTCCTCGAAACATCCCAGCACCAGTTCGCCGCCGACGGCCGATTTGCCTGAACCCAGGCCGACGAGTTCGTCCGTTTCGGTGAGAACCTGTCTTGCCTTCGCCACGACAGCGCGGCCGAACGACGTCGGCGACACGCCGCTGCCCCGCTGGCGGACGAACAGCTTCTGGCCGAAATTCTTTTCGACGGCGTCAATGGCCACCGAAACCGAAGGCTGCGAGACGTTCAGCATTTTCGCGGCGCCGGTGACGCTGCCATGACGCGCAACGGCGACCAGATAACGCAGCTGCGTGAGGGTCACATTCATAGAGTGATCCTATATATCAAATGAGAAGTTATTATTTTACTGAATGAAAGCGGGTTGCGATAGTCGGTCATTCCAAGAGGAGAACGCGATGGCTTCCCAGACTGAGACCCAGACAATCGACGCCCAGGCCATCGACGCAAAGACGATCGCCGATTACCAGCGCGACGGTGCGGTTTGCATCCGCGGCGCCTTCAAGGACTGGGTCGACACGATTGCCGCCGGCATCGAGCGCAACATGCAGAACCGCAGCGCCACCGCATCTGATATCGCCAATGGCCGCGGCAGTTTCTTCGATGATTATTGCAACTGGGAGCGCATTCCCGAATTCGTCAGCGTGGTGCGGGATTCGCCCGCCGCCGAACTGGCGGCGGAGGTAATGCAGTCGCGCACCGCGCAGTTCTTCCACGATCACGTTCTGGTCAAGGAACCCGGCACGCAGAAGCCGACGCCCTGGCACCAGGACATCCCCTACTACTTCGTTGATGGCCAGCAGACGGTGAGCTTCTGGATCCCCATCGATCCGGTGAAGGAGGCGACGCTGCGCCTGATCGCCGGCTCGCACAAATGGGACAAGATGATCCTGCCGGTGCGCTGGCTCGACGACAGCAATTTCTATGCCGGTGACGGCGACTACCTGCCGGTGCCGGACCCGGACAAGGACCCGTCGATGAAGGTGCTCGAATGGGAAATGGAACCTGGCGACGCCATCCTGTTCGACTTCAGGACCGCGCATGGCGCGCGCGGCAACATGACCTCGGCACGGCGCCGGGCGCTGTCGCTGCGCTGGGTCGGCGACGATGCGCGTTATGTCGAGCGGCCAGGACGGACCTCGCCGCCCTATCATGGCCATGGCATGCAGCCGGGACAGAGGCTGCGCGAGGACTGGTTCCCGGTCATCTTCCAGGGCTGAAGGGACTTGCCAGAAAATCGTCCGCGGTGTGCGCCGCCGATCTTCGGCAGGGGTAACGTTCCCGTGCGCAATTCCGATCAAAGCACCCTGATGCCTTGACCCATCGTGCAGAGAGCAATAGCGGGTGCTTGCAGGTTAATAGGCATCACGAGGTGGCCATGAACGTTCTTCTTCTCGGCTCCGGCGGCCGCGAACATGCGCTCGCCTGGAAGATCGCCGCGTCGCCGCTGCTGACAAAGCTCTATGCGGCTCCCGGCAATCCGGGCATCGGCGGCGAGGCCGAGTTGGTGAAGCTGGACATTGCCGATCACACCGTCGTTGCCGCCTTCTGCAAGGACAAGAACATCGACCTCGTCGTGGTTGGACCGGAAGGGCCGCTGGTCGCCGGCATCGCCGACGATCTGCGTGCGCAAGGCATTCGCGTCTTCGGACCCTCCAAGGCTGCCGCCCGGCTGGAGGGCTCGAAGGGGTTCACCAAGGATCTCTGCGCCAGATACGACATCCCCACCGCCGCCTATGGCCGTTTTGGCGATCTGGCGTCCGCCAAGGCCTATGTCGAAAAGACCGGCGCACCGATCGTCATCAAGGCAGATGGCCTGGCGGCAGGCAAGGGCGTCACCGTCGCCATGACGCTGGACGAAGCACGGGCGGCGCTCGATGCCTGTTTCGACGGGTCCTTCGGCGCCGCAGGCGCGGAAGTGGTGGTCGAGGAATTCATGACCGGCGAGGAGGCAAGTTTCTTCTGCCTCTGCGACGGCACCACAGCGCTGCCCTTCGGCACCGCGCAGGACCATAAGCGCGTCGGCGACGGCGATGTCGGCCCCAACACCGGCGGCATGGGAGCCTATTCGCCGGCCCCGGTGATGACGCCGCAGATGATCGAACGCTCCATGCGCGAGATCATCGAGCCAACCATGCGTGGCATGGCCCAGCTCGGGGCGCCCTTCGCCGGCATCCTCTTCGCCGGGCTGATGATCACTGACAAGGGACCGAAGCTGATCGAATACAACACCCGTTTCGGCGACCCGGAATGCCAGGTGCTGATGATGCGGCTGAAGGACGATCTGCTGGTCCTGCTCAATGCAGCAACCGACGGCCAGCTTGCACACACTTCGGTGCGCTGGCGCGACGAGGCCGCACTGATCGTGGTCATGGCGGCCAGGGGCTATCCAGGCACGCCGGAAAAGGGATCGGTCATCCGCGGCGTCGAAGACGCGGCGGATGACGGCGCCCAGATCTTCCACGCCGGCACGGCCATAAACGGCGGCGCGCTGGTTGCCAATGGCGGCCGCGTCCTCAACGTCACGGCATCAGGCGCTACGGTCGGCGAGGCGCAGAAACGCGCCTATGCCGCGCTCGACCGGATCGATTGGCCGCACGGATTCTGTCGCCGCGACATTGGCTGGCAGGCTGTGGCACGCGAGCAGGCAGATTAAAGTTCTGCGACGGTTGCTTATCGCAGCCCGCGGTCGATCTCGGTCGAAGCGGTGCTGAGCGGATCGGCGGCGGCAAAGGCGGCGTCGAGTTGCAAGGGCGAACGCTGTTCGGTCCGCTTCCAGGCGACATATTGGACAATGCCGAAATTCGGCCGCCGCGGCACCGTCTTCACGACAGGCATGCGGAATCCGTCGCGGAACTTCGTCCACCGCGTACCCAGCGCCGCGACCATATCCTCGAAGGTCGGCGGTGCCGCCACCGACGCGTAGGTGATCGTGACATTGCCGGCGAGGCCGGCTTCGCGTGACACCGGCAACGGTATCGAGGCGAGATAGTCAGGCGGCACGTCGATGAGACCACCGAAAGGCCATTGCGCGCGCAGCGTGGCCGCGTCCGTCGGCGCGACATTGACGTCGATGTCCTTGGGCGTGCCGGCGACCCTGTAAGGGCAGCGGAGCCGGCCGCAATTGGCTTGCGCCGAGAACTGCCACAGCGCGTAGCCTTGCCAGTTGCCCATCGGAAAATGCACGTCGATGTCGGGCTTGTAGCGGGCATACCAGAGCGGCAACCGCGACAAGAGCCGGTATCTGTAGCTGTTGTCGGCAATGTATTGGGCCGTCTTGCCATTGGAGTAGAGCACAGGGAAGCGGCCGATGCGCCGATGCACCTGGCGCACGAACTCCTCGGCATCTTCGAGCGACATCCACTGCGAAGGATCATTGCCTTCAATGTCGAGAGCCAGCAGATCGTCCGGCGCGGGTTCGGCGAAATCGAGGAAATTATTGGCCTGTTCGACCGGATTGCCGGGGCGGGCGAGGTGATAGGCGCCCCATTTCAGGCCGAGCGCCTTGGCGACCACCTTGCGTGTCTGGAACAGTTCGCGCGTCACCGCGTGGCGTTTCCACAGCGCCTTGCAGAGCTTCACATCGGTGTCGTCGCCGAAACAGAAATAGGGTGGCGGCATGCCGTCGGATGCTTTGTTGATGAAGCCGACGATCCGCTTGTCGGTGGCAAGTTGGGCCCAGTCGATGGAATTGTACTCGTAGGCGTCGACGACCAGGGCGCGGTCAGCGTTCTTCCACGGCTCGGAAAAATCCGAGGCTTTTGCCACTGATATCAGAGCCATCATCGCCGCGAGAGCGATCGCTGAGCGGCGTAGAAGATGCGCCGGCGTTTTCAAACAGGGAATCCCCGTTAACCAAAGACAAATCCTGGACCGCTATGGTTAAGGAAATGCTTCCGCGGGGCTGGCGCCGGCAAAGCTATCGTCTGATGAGTGGCTGAAATTCAAACGGGTCTGGCGCCGGCTCTTGCGGCAGCGTGCCCTCGGCGGCGCGTTTGCGGTGATGTGCGAGGGAGCATTGCGGCGAGCACAATATGCCGCGATCCGACCAGTAGGCGGCGCCGTTTTCCAGTCTGCCCTGATGGTACGAGAACCCTGCCGCGCGATAGGGCAGGCCGCATTCGATGCATCGATAGGCATCAGGTCTGGCAAGCATGGGTGGTTCCGGTCTGTCGGTTCGGGTCTGTCGCCGGTCGACTTGATCCGGCGTCGATTGAATTTAATACGTGTCGGCGCGATTGCAAAATCCACGTGACAAAGTTTGACGTTTACGTAAAAAGAAGATGGTAGGCCGCCGCTGAAAGGCGGATGGTTTTGCGGCAGTGCGGGTCCTAGGATCGGTGGGCCTATATCAGGAGGAGGGAGCGGCATGTATCGGGCACCGGTCGAGGATATCGCTTTCACGCTCAAGCACGTGGCTGGTCTCAAGTCCGCCCTTGATGCCGGCACGTTCGGCGATCTCGGCGAGGATCTGGTCGATGCCGTTCTTGGCGAGGCCGGCCGCTTCGCCACCGACGAAGTCGCGCCGCTCTACAAGATCGGCGATGAGCAAGGTGCGGTGCTGAAGGACGCTATCGTCACCACGCCGCGCGGCTGGAAGGAACTCTATCGCCGATGGATCGACGGCGGCTGGAATGCGCTGTCCGGGCCCGAGGAGTATGGCGGCCAGGCGTTGCCGACCATGCTTGGCGTCGCAGCGCTCGAAATGTGGAACTCAGCCGCCATGGCCTTCGGCATCGGCCCGACGCTGTCCATGGGCGCTGTCGAGGCGCTCGACAAGCACGCCTCTGAGGCACTCAAGTCGAAATATCTTGAAAAGCTCGTCTCCGGCGAATGGATGGGCACGATGAACCTGACCGAGCCGCAGGCCGGCTCGGATCTCGCTGCCTTGCGCGCCCGCGCCGAGCCGGTGGGTGACGGCACCTACCGCATCTTCGGCCAGAAAATCTTCATCACCTATGGCGAGCACGACTTTACCGACAACATCATCCATCTGGTTTTGGCACGGCTGCCCGATGCGCCGGCCGGCACGCGCGGCATATCGCTGTTCCTGGTGCCGAAATTCCTGGTCGGCGACGATGGATCGCTGGGCGCGCGCAACGACGTCTTCTGCTCCGGCCTGGAGCACAAGCTCGGCATACACGCCTCGCCGACCTGCACCATGATCTATGGCGATGGCTTCGGGGGCGCTGCGCCTGGCGCCATCGGCTGGCTGATCGGCGAGGAGAACAAGGGCCTGGCCTGCATGTTCACCATGATGAACAACGCCCGTCTTTCCGTCGGCATGCAGGGTGTCGCGGTCGCTGAAGCCGCCACGCAGAAGGCGATCGCTTATGCCAATGAGCGCCGGCAAGGCAAGGCGGCAAGCTACGCCGGCGCCGGCATGGCGCCGATCGTCCATCATCCCGATGTGCAGCGCACGCTCCTGACCATGAAGGCGCTGACGCAGACGGCCCGCGCCATCAGCTACTGCTGCGCCCATGCCATCGACCTGGCGCGCGTATCGGTCGGCGATGAGGCGGCGCATTGGCGCGACCGTGCCAATCTGCTGATGCCGCTGGCCAAGGCTTTCTCGACCGATGTCGGCGTCGAGGTTGCCTCGCTCGGCCTCCAGGTGCATGGCGGCATGGGCTTCATCGAGGAGACCGGCGCGGCGGCATTCTACCGCGATGCGCGCATCGCACCGATCTATGAGGGTACCAACGGCATCCAGGCGATTGATCTGGTCATGCGCAAGCTGCCGCTCGGCGGCGGCGAACACGTCCATGGCTTCATCGACGAACTGGCGGCGGTCGCCAATGCCGTGCGGACATCGAATCTCGAGGGTTTCGGCCGCACCGCCGATGCTCTCGACAAGGCGCTCGGCGAACTCAGCGAAACGACCCGCTTCCTGCAAAGACTGTCGGCCGACGGCCGGGCGGACGAGGCGCTGGCGGGTGCTACACCCTATCTCAAGCTGATCTCGCTGGCTGCCGGCGGGGCCTATCTGGCGCAGGGCGCGCTTGCCGATCAAGGCCGTATCGCGCTTTGCCGCTTCTTCGCCGAAAACCTGCTCGGCGAGGTCAGTGCCCTGAAGGACCGCGTTGTCGATGGCGCCGAAAGCCTCGCCGCTGCCGGCAAGGCGCTCATCTCTGCCTGACGTTCACAAGGAAAAACCCGTGACAGACCATATCCTCGTCGAGCGCCAGGGCGCCATCCAGATCATCCGCATGAACCGCCCCGACAAGAAGAACGCCTTGACGCGCGCCATGTATGCAAAAATGTCGGCTGCTCTGGCAGAAGGTGATGGCGACCCGGCGATCCGCGTCCATGTCTTCCTTGGCGTGCCCGGCGCCTTCTCCTCCGGCAACGACCTTGCCGATTTCATGGTCGTTGCCACCGGTGGCGACGGCGGCACCGAGGTCTGGGACTTCCTGATGGCGCTGGCCAGGGTCGAGAAACCCATCGTCTCCGGCGTCGACGGAATCGCGGTCGGCATCGGCACGACGCTCAACCTGCATTGCGACCTGACCTTCGCCACGCCACGCACCGTGTTCAGGACGCCTTTCGTCGATCTCGGCCTGGTGCCCGAAGCGGGCTCCAGCCTGTTGGCGCCGCGCATCCTGGGACAGCAGGCAGCTTTCGCGCTGCTCGGCCTCGGCGAGGGCTTTTCGGCCGAACGCGCGAAGGCCGCCGGCCTGATCTACGATGTGGTCGAGGAAGACGCGCTGGAGGCCTCGGTGCTGACGGCGGCCGGCCAGATCGCGGCCAAGCCTCCGCAGGCCTTGAAGATCGCGCGCGACCTGATGCGCGGCTCGCGCGACGACCTCCTCGCCCGCATAGGCGAGGAAAGCGAACATTTTCGCCAACGGCTGAAATCAGACGAGGCGCGCGCCGCGCTCACGGCATTCATGACCAGGAAGAAGGCCTAAACCTCCCTTTTAGGGATAAAGCCTCGTCTTGTCCCAACCGCCTTTTGCATCACGCGAAAAGACCACCCGGTCATGTAGCCGGAACGGCCGGTCATGCCAGAACTCGATGGTCGTGGGCACGATGCGGAAGCCCGACCAATGCTTTGGCCGTGGGATTTCGCCGATCGGATAGCGCGCCGTGTATTCGGCCACCGCCTTTTCCAGTGCGAAGCGGCTTTCCAGCGGCCGCGACTGTTTCGAGGCCCAGGCGCCGATACGGCTGCCGCGTGGCCGCGTCGCGTAGTAGGCGTCGGCTTCGGCGTCGCTGACGATCTCTACCGGGCCGCGAATGCGCACCTGGCGGCGCAGCGACTTCCAATGGAAGCACATCGCCGCCTTCATGCTGCCAAGAATCTCCTGGCCTTTGGCGCTCTCGAAATTCGTGTAGAACACAAACCCGCCTTCATCGAACCCCTTGAGCAGAACCATTCGCACATCCGGCATGCCGTCGGCATCGACGGTCGCCAGCGCCACGCCGTTTGGGTCGTTCATTTCGCTCTTGGTGGCGTCCTCCAGCCATGCGGCAAAGAGGCGAAACGGCTCCGCCGCCTCGGTAAAGTCACTGCTTGTTAACTCTGTGTCACTCATAGTTTTTCTCAAATCGTTACGAGGCGGGGGAGGTTGCAGATTGTCGCGTATCGCGCAAGCTTTTGACAGCAGGCAAAGCGGCCTAATTGCTTCAGCCAGCGCCAAAGCCGCGATCATGATGATCGCTCTGCCGCTTGCCGCCTGCGGCGCGGGTGGCTTCAGTCTGGAAAAGGCAGAAGTCGACCGCTCGATCCTGACCAGCAGCACGTCCGTCCCCTCCGCGCCGGTCAGTTCGGATCGCGACTCCGACCAGACGACGATCGGCAATGCGGTGTCCTCGGCCGATATCGAGCAGCTCGGCGGGCAGGCCGTGCCGTGGGCGAATGCCGGCACCGGGTCGCGAGGCTCCATCACCGAACTGGCGGAATTGAAGGACAAGGGCCAGACATGCCGCCGTTTCAGGGCCTCGCGCGAGAGCTTTGATGGCGTTGCCATGTTCGAAGGCGAACTTTGCCTGGCCAGCGCCGGCGGCTGGCACATGCAGGACTTCAAGGCGCTCTGATCTTCCGTTTTTGATATGGTGCTCGGCCACTGGAATTTCTTCCTATGCGAGCGCATATAGGGGGCAACCAGAGACTCACTCCTTTTCCAGGGCAGTAAGCATGCGCGACCCCTATGAGGTGCTGGGCGTTGCCAAGAACGCATCGGCCAAGGACATAAAATCGGCGTACCGGAAACTCGCCAAGAAGCATCATCCGGACCAGAATCCGAATGATCCCAAGGCGAAGGACCGTTTTGCCGCGGCCAACCAGGCTTACGAGATCGTCGGTGACGAAAAGAATCGGGCCGCGTTCGATCGCGGCGAGATCGATGCCGACGGCAAGCCGCGTTTCCAAGGCTTTGAGGGCGCCGCTGGTGGCGGTGATCCCTTTGGCGGGTTTCGCCGGCAGCAAGGGGCCGGCGGTTCACGCTTCGAATTCCGCTCCGGCCGTCCGGGCGGTGATCCGTTCGACGGCAACAGCGATATTTTCAGCCAGATTTTCGGCGATGCTTTTTCGGGCGCGCGCGGCCCCGGCGCGGGCGACCGCCGCCAGCCGGCGACCGCCGCCGACCTGAACGTGAAGCTCGACGTCACCATCGAGGAGGCGGCAACCGCCGAAAAGGTGACGGCGATGTTCCCCGACGGCCGCAAGGTGGCGGTCAAGCTGCCGGCCTATGTCGAGGACGGCCAGACCATCCGGCTGAAGGGGCAGGGCGAGCAAGGGCCGGGCCAGCCGGGCGATGCGCTGGTCAAGGTCCATCTGCGCCGGCACCCGCGCTACCGCATCGAGGGCCGCGACCTGCATGCAGATCTGCCGGTGACGCTGGCGGATGCGGTGCTCGGCGCCAAGGTGCCCGTCGAGACGCCGACCGGCAAGCTCGCGGTCAACGTTCCCGCCTGGTCGAACTCGGACAAGGTGCTGCGGCTGAAGGGCAGGGGCCTGCCGGAGAAAGCCGGCGGCCATGGCGATCTCTACGCCCATGTGCGGATCATGCTGCCGGAAGGCGGCGATAGCGCGCTCGAATCGCTGCTGCGCAGCCAAAAAGGCTGATTGGCGGCTTTTGTCCCCCGAACTGTCCGGTTTGAGCGCTTGAAGGGGCAGTGTGCCTGTGCGATAGGGCACTCCACAAAGCTGAAAAATCTTGCGGAGAGCGCTGACATGGCGGGTGGACAGGGCCTTATGGCCGGCAAGCGCGGCCTTATTCTTGGCGTCGCCAACAACAGATCGATCGCCTATGGCATCGCCAAGGCCTGTGTCGATCATGGCGCCGAGATCGCGCTCACCTATCAGGGCGAGGCGTTCAAGAAGCGTGTCGAGCCGCTGGCGGCCGAACTTGGCGCCTTTGTCGCCGGCCATTGCGACGTCACCGATCCGGCGAGCCTGGACGACGTTTTCGCCAATGTCGCCAAGCATTGGGGCAAGCTCGATTTTCTCGTCCACGCCATCGCTTTTTCCGACAAGGACGAGCTGACCGGCCGCTACGTCGAGACGACGCGCGACAATTTCCTGCGCACCATGGACATTTCGGTCTATTCCTTCACCACCATCGCCAAGCGCGCCGAAGCATTGATGAGCAATGGTGGCTCGCTGCTGACGCTGACCTATTACGGCGCCGAAAAGGTCATGCCGCACTACAACGTCATGGGTGTCGCCAAGGCGGCGCTCGAGGCCAGCGTGCGTTATCTCGCGGTCGACCTCGGCGCCAAGAAGATACGCGTCAACGCCATTTCCGCGGGCCCGATCAAGACGCTTGCCGCATCAGGCATCGGCGACTTCCGCTACATCCTGAAGTGGAACGAATACAATTCGCCGCTGAAGCAAACGGTGACGCAGGAGGAAGTCGGTGATTCCGGCGTCTATTTCCTGTCCGATCTGTCGCGTGGCGTCACCGGTGAAGTGCATCACGTCGATTCAGGCTACCACGTCGTCGGCATGAAGGCGGTCGACGCGCCGGATATTTCGACGGTCAAGGATTAACATCCACCAACCGTCGTCGTCCCGACCCCGTACCGGAAGACCTGATGTACCCGCTGGTTTATATCGTGCGCCACGGCCAGACCGCGTGGAACGCCGAATCCCGGCTTCAGGGGCAGGCCGACACCGACCTCAATGCGCTTGGCCGCGAGCAGGCGACCGGAAACGGTCATCGGCTGGCCGAAGTGGTGCGAAATCCCGCGGATTTCGATTTCGTTGCCAGCCCAATGAAGCGGACGCGCGAGACGATGCAGCGCATCCGCGCCGCGATGAAGCTCGATCCGGATGCCTATCGAACCGATCCTCGCCTGGTGGAAGTCAATTTCGGCGATTGGCAGGGTTTTACCTATGCCGAGCTCAAGACGCGGTATCCAGGCGCGCGCCGGACACGCGCGCTGGACAAATGGAACTTCCAGCCGCCCGGCGAGGGCGCGGAGAGCTACCAGATGCTGCTCGAACGGGTGAAACCCTGGTTCGACGCGATCCAACGCCAGACGATCTGCGTGACGCATGGCGGGGTCATGCGGGCTCTGTTTCGCTTCGTGCTTGGAGTGGCGGAGGACGAGGCAGCGAACCTGGAGATACCACAGGACCGCGTGCTCAGGCTGCAGGGTGACCGCCTGGAGTGGCTGTCGCAGTCCTAGCCAGGACACTTGCCTAGCCAGGACGCTTGTTCATCCCAGGGTTTGGAAGGCTCCCAACTCTTGACCCGGTCGTTCCGATGAACGTGTCATTCGATGAAGGTCACCACACCCGTTTCAAGATCATAGATTGCCGCGACGATCTTCAGCTTCCCGGCCCCGGTGAGATCGGCCAGGAGCTTGCTTGAAGCAGCCAGGCGCCGCACAGTCCTGCGCGCGCTCTCCTTGGCGGTGTTGTCGACGAAATCGCCTGCCTCGCTCCGCGCCGCGATCGCCGCAGGCAGGATCGGTTCGATCATCGGGCCGATCGCGCCCGGATAGGTCGCGTTCTTGGTGACCACGTCGCAAGCCGCCTTGACGGCACCGCAGCTTGTGTGCGCGAGGACAACAATCAATGGCGAGCCGAGCACCGCCGCGCCGTATTCGACCGTGCCGAGCGTCGCAGTGTCGGCGAGGTTGCCGGCATTCCGGGCGACGAATAGCTCTCCAACGCCTTGGCCGCCGAAGATCAACTCGGGCGGAACGCGACTGTCGGCGCAACTGATGATGGTAGCCCAAGGCGCCTGATGCCCGGCGACAGCCTTCCGCTGCGCGGCAAGGTCGATCGAGCACAGTTCCGGGTGGCTGACATAGCGCTCGTTGCCGGATTTCAGCGCGGCGAGCGCTGCATCAGGGGACGATGCCGGTGTAGCACTCTCTGCCGCACGCGCGGACCACGAAGCTCCACCAAGACCGATCGCAACGAGCCCCGCCGCGCCGACCTTGAGGAAATCCCTCCGGTCGACCCCTTCGCCTTCGCAGTCGCTGCACATTGTTCGGTCTCCGCTCGCATCTTCCACTTGATGGCTGGATCTGCGCGCAGAGATTGCTACCAACGGACGGCGTTGGCAAGCGCGCCGTGCGGGGCCGGAAGGCGCTTATTCGGTGTCGGGCAATTGCATGTCGGTGACGATGTTTTCGCCATTGGTCTCATCGTAAGCGATGACGACATCCATGCCCGGCTTCAGCGAGTCGAGGTCTGTCTCGGCATTCAGCTTGTAGGACTTGCCGTCATCCAGCGTCAGCGTCGCCGTGTCCTTGTCGATCTTCTTGATCAGGCCTTCGGTCTGGCCGGCGAAAGCGGCGGTGGAAAGCAGCAGCGTAGCGGCTACGGCGCCAATCAGGGTACGCATAATCGTTCCTCGTTATCATTGCACCGGCATGGGCGGCGGCAGGCGAATGGAAGAGAGCAGAAACCAACCGAATGTGTCAAAACTAAATCCGCCAGATCACAGTTTGACCACTGTGAAAAACGCCAATAGAAGGCAGGCCACGGCGCCGAGCGTCCTCCTGGAGCGCGAAGGACGCTGTGGCACTTTTTGATTTGCGCATGATCCCTTGCGAGAACGGCTTCGTTTTTCGGGTCATGTGCTAAGCTGGCTCCGATGCCGGGCAGGGTCATTTCATGTCTCACAACACGTTCGGCCACCTTTTCCGCGTCACCACCTGGGGCGAAAGCCACGGCGCCGCACTCGGCTGTGTGGTCGACGGCTGTCCGCCCGGCATCCGCTTCACTCTGCGAGACATCCAGGCCGAGCTCGACAAGCGCCGGCCGGGCCAGTCACGCTTCGTCACCCAGCGCCGCGAACCCGATGAAGTCAAAGTGCTGTCGGGCTTCATCTTCGACGAGGACGGCGAGACGATGATCACCACCGGCACGCCGGTCTCGATGCTGATCGAGAATGTCGACCAGCGCTCGAAGGACTATGGCGAGATCGCCCGCCAATACCGGCCGGGCCATGCCGACTACACCTATGACGTCAAATACGGCTTGCGCGATTATCGCGGTGGCGGCCGCTCCTCGGCCCGCGAGACGGCGGCACGCGTCGCGGCCGGCGCACTCGCCCGCAAGGTGGTGCCTGGCATGGTGGTGCGCGGCGCGCTGGTGTCGATGGGCGAAAAGTCCATCGACCGCGCGAACTGGAACTGGAACTTCATCGGTGACGCGGAAAATCCGTTCTTCACTCCCGATCCGGCGTCCGTTCCCGTCTTTATCCAGTACCTCGATGGCATCCGCAAGGCGGGGTCCTCGGTCGGCGCGGTGATCGAGATCGTTGCCGACGGCGTTCCCGCCGGCCTCGGCGCGCCGATCTACGCCAAGCTCGACCAGGACATTGCCTCCGGACTGATGTCGATCAACGCTGTCAAGGGCGTCGAGATCGGCAACGGTTTCGAGGCCGCCCGGATCACCGGCGAGCAGAATGCCGACGAGATGCGCATGGGCAATGACGGCAAGCCGGTGTTCTTGTCCAACAATGCCGGCGGTATCCTCGGCGGCATCTCGACCGGCCAGGCGATCATCGCCCGTTTCGCCGTCAAGCCGACCTCGTCGATCCTGACGCCGCGAAAGTCGATCGACAGGGACGGCAACGACGTCGAGATCATGACCAAGGGGCGTCACGATCCCTGTGTCGGCATACGCGCCGTGCCGATCGGCGAGGCGATGGTTGCCTGCGCCATTGCCGATCATTATCTGCGTCATCGGGGACAGACAGGTAAGGGAGTTGGGGAGTAGGGCAGTAGGGGAATATGTTACGCTACCCACCCGAGACAGCCATTTTTTCCTTTTCCCTACTCCCGTACTGCCCTACTCCCTTATTTCCCTGCGAGTGAAACGAGCGCCTATGCCTTACGACCAGAAGAAAATCGTCGAAGCCCTGCGCGCTTTCGAGCGCGGCGAGATCGTCGTTGTCATGGACGATGATGGACGCGAGAACGAGGGTGACCTGATCGTCGCCGCCGTCCATTGCACGCCGGAGAAGATGGCGTTCATCATCCGTCACACCTCCGGCATCGTCTGCACGCCGATGCCGCGCGAGGAGGCCAAGCGGCTCAACCTGGCGCCGATGGTGGCCGACAATGATTCCGCTCACACCACGGCCTTCACCGTCAGCGTCGATTTCAAGCACGGCACGACAACAGGCATTTCGGCCGAGGACCGCACGCTCACCGTGCGCAATCTCGCCAACGGCAATGTCGGCGGCTCGGATTTCGTCCGCCCCGGCCACATTTTCCCGCTGATCGCGCGCGAAGGCGGCGTGCTGATGCGCTCGGGTCATACCGAAGCCGCGGTCGATCTATGCAAGCTCGCCGGTCTGGCACCGGTCGGCGTCATTTCGGAACTGGTCAATGACGACGGCACCGTCAAGCGTGGCCCGCAGGTCTCGGCCTTTGCCGAGGAGCATGGTCTCAAACAGGTTTCGGTCGCCGACCTCATTGCCTACCGGCAACGCAAGGAAACGCTGGTCGAACGCGTGGCTTGCTCGGAAATCGACACGCTCGGCGGCAAGGCGCAGGTCTTCACCTACACGCTGCCCTGGGACCCCATGCATCACGTCGCCATTGTCTTCGGCGACATCCGCGACGGCGAGGAGGTGCCGGTGCGCCTGCATTCCGAGGATGTGGTGACCGACGTGTTCGGCACCAGCCACCGGCTCGACGGCATCATGAAGGCGATGGGCGAGCGCAGGCGTGGCGTCATCGTCTACCTGCGCGAGGGCTCGGTCGGCGTTGCCCACCAGGAGCGCAAGCGGCCGGCGAGCGGCGACCGCGAGGATCACGAAGAGGCGCGCCGCCGTGAGAATGAATGGCGCGAAATCGGCCTCGGTGCGCAGATCCTCAAGGATCTCGGCATTTCCTCGATCAATCTGATCGCTTCGCGCGAGCGGCACTATGTCGGTCTCGAAGGCTTTGGCATCCATATCGCCAAGACCGAGATTCTCTGAAGGGCAACCGCTGGGGATAGAGCCCGGTCCGTTCGAAACCGGGCGCTTCGGGGATCATCCGGCGGGAACGACGGCTGCTTCGCAGCCATCCAGGTGGCATTCAGGCGTGGCCAGGCTGCGCTGACCAAGCAACACGGTGACCAGTGCGATCGTGCCGGCCGCAACCGACACCCAGAATCCGTTCTGGGCGCCGAACGCATCCACCACCGAGCCGGCCGCGAACGAGCCCAGCGCCATGCCGATGCCGATCCCGGTGGTCACCCAGGTGATGCCCTCGGTCAGCATCGCCTCCGGCACATGCCGTTCGATCAGACCGAACGCCGTGATGAAGGTCGGCGAGATCGCCACGCCGCTGACGAACACGGTCAACGCCAGCAGCGGCACCGTGCCGGCGGTGAGCGGCAGCAAGGTGCTGAGCGCGATGATGGCGATTGCGACGGCAAGCTGGCGTTGCAGCGGTGCTTTCAGGTTGAGCGCGCCGACGATGATGCCGAGCACGAACGATCCCAGCGCGTAGACACCGATGACGAGGCTTGCGGCGCCAGGCTGGCCAAGTTCCTTGGTGATCGCCACGGTGCTCACTTCCGTCGTCGCGAAGGTCGCGCCGATAAAGATCAGGGCAAAGGTGATGATCTGTACCGGCCGCAGTCGGATTGCCGAGCCGCGCGAGCCGTGTTCCACCGGCCGCACTTGTGGCTCGGTCGAACGCTGCAGGATGAACGCCGTCGAGCCGAAGGCGAGAAACAGCGTGCTGGCCAGCATCCCTGCTTCCGGGAACAGGGCGGCACTCAGGCCGACCGACAGCGATGCGCCGGCAATGTAGACCAGCTCGTCCGCCGCCGACTCGAAGGCGAATGCGGTGTTCATCTCTGGCCGTCCGCGAAAAATCTCGGTCCAGCGAGCGCGCACCATTGCCGGGATGCTGGGCATCGCCGCCGCCAGTAGCGCCGACACGAACAGCATCCATACCGGCCAGTCCTGGTTGGCCGCAGCAATCAGGACGGCGAAAGCGAGCACCGAGATGATCGTGGTGGGCACGACGATCCGCGTCTGGCCAAGGCGATCGACAAGCCTTGATATTTGCGGCGCCACGAAAGCGTTGGCCAGCGCGAATGTCGCGGAGACCGCGCCGGCCAGCCAGTATTCGCCACGCGTCTGCGACAGCATCGCCACGATGCCGATTGGCGCCATCGCGATCGGCAGCCGCGCCATGAAGCCCGCTGCTGCAAAGCCCTTGGCGCCAGGGGCGCGAAAGATCTCCGAATAGGGATTTTGCATGGTCCGGTTCCTCGACAAAGACGGATTCGACAATTACATACGATGCGTATGATTGTTAGATAGATCATACGCCGCGTATGTCAATTGGCATACGAAGCGTATGTTAGTAGGTCCAGAAGCCATGCACAAACCTCGCAAGGAGATGATCGCCGAGACGCGCGCCAAGCTGATCGCGGCCGCCCGCCACGCTTTCGGCACGATCGGCTATGCCCAGTCGTCGATGGATGATTTCACCGCATCGGCCGGGCTGACGCGCGGCGCACTCTATCATCACTTCGGCGACAAGAAGGGCTTGCTGCAGGCGGTCATCGCCGAAATCGACGGCGAGATGGCGGCGCGCGTGAACGAAGTGGCGTCGAGAGCACCGACCCGCTGGCAGCATTTCGTCGACGAATGCACGACCTATATCGAGATGGCGTTGGAGCCGGAAATCCAGCGCATAATGTTCCGGGATGGCCCGGCCGTGCTGGGGGATCCTGCACAATGGCCAAATGCCAATGCATGTGTCGGTTCAATGACCGATCATCTGACCAGGCTGCAGGAGGAGGGCGTGGTCGTTCCCAGCCTCGACCCCGAGACCGCCTCGCGGCTGATCAACGGGGCGAGCAGCCAGGCAGCGCAGCGGATCGCCAATTCGAGCGACCCCGAAGCGACGTCGAAGAAGGTGGTGGCGGCCTTCAAGCAGTTGCTCGAAGGCTTGCTCAAGAAGCAGGATTCGCAGCCGGCCTGAAATCCCCATTGCTGGTCTGGCGCGCCACTCCCACGATTGACAACAGCCGGTTTCAGCGCATCCTCTCGCGCCATCTCTGAGCGGAGATTCGGGGCATGTGGGATTTCGATATCGGCAGGTCGGTGTCCATCATGATGCGGACCTGGCCCTTCATCGTCTTCCGCATGATCGTCTATTTCGGCATCACGCTGGCCTATATCGTGGCGACCGGCACGGGCGCCTCCGTTGGCTACGGCATTGGCCATATCTCCACCGATCCCGACGGGCCGTTGTCCTTTGCCCTGTGGGGCGGTGTGGTCGGCTTCGGCATCGTCTTGATCGCCGTCTACTGGATCCGCGAATACATCCTTTATGTCGTCAAGGCCGGCCATATCGCCGTCATGGTCCATCTGGTCGACGGCCGCGACATTCCCGACGGCCAGGACCAGATTGCCTATGCCAAGGACATCGTGACCCAGCGTTTTGCCGAGGCCAACATCCTTTTCGTCGTCGACCAGCTGGTCAAGGGCGCCATTCGCGCCATCACCGGGCTGCTCGGCGGCATCGCCGCTTTCCTGCCGATCCCGGGCCTGGGCGGCCTGGTCAGCTTCGTCAACACGGTGATCCGCCTGTCGCTGACCTATGTCGACGAGATCATCCTCGGCTACAACATCCGCATCAATTCAACCTCGCCGTTCGAGACTGCGCGGCAAGGCGTCGTGCTCTATGCCCAGAACGGCAAGATCATGATCAAGAACGCCGTTTGGCTGGCGGTCATCATGTGGGGCGTCTCGTTTGTCATCTTCCTGCTGATGCTGGCGCCTGCCGGCGCCATTCTTTTCCTCATGCCCGGGCAGCTTGCCGGCTGGGCTTTCGTGCTCGCCATCGTCTTCGCCTGGGCCTTCAAGGCGGCGTTCATCGAACCCTTCGCCATCGCCTGCCTGATGCAGGTCTATTTCAGGACCATCGAGGGCCAGGTGCCCGATCCCGCCTGGGACGCCCGGCTGGCCGAGGCGTCGTCGAAGTTCAGGGAACTCAAGGACAAGGCGCTGGCCTCCTTCGGCGGTTCGCGCTGGGGCACGGCCGGCGCGACGCGCTGATCGGCAGTGGTCGCCGGCGCGGCATCGAAGCCGTTGAGGCGCGCCACGGTCGATTTGAGCGACGCTTCACCTTGCCCGCAAAAGGTCTCGCTCATGATCAGTTCCGGCAGTGGCAAGCGGCGGCCCCAGCCATGTGCTTCGAGGTCCGGCTTTGGCGCGAACTCAGAAACACGGCCGACGCAGAGATAGGCGACCGGCGTCACATGCTCGGGAATTGACAGCAGGCTTTTCAATGCCTGCGCCTCGATGATGCTGACCCAGCCGACTCCGACACCCTCGGCGCGCGCCGCCAGCCAGAAATTCTGCACCGCGCAGACCGTGCTGTAGAGGTCCATCTCCGGATTGTGCCAGCGCCCCAGTGGCGAACCCTTCGAGCGCTGCCGGTCGCAGGTGATGCAGATGTTGAGCGCGCTTTCGCAGATGCCTTCCAGCTTGAGCTTGCGGTAAAGCGCCTGTCGCTCTTCCGCGATGGCCGGCAGTTCCTGTTCACGCGCCGCCAGGAACAGGTCACGCACTTTTTCCCGTCGCTCGGCATCGCGAATAACGATGAAATTCCAAGGCTGCATGAAGCCGACCGAGGGCGCATGGTGAGCTGCAAGCAGCAGCCGCGCCAGCACCTCATCGTCGAGCGCGGTTGGCAGGAAATGGCTACGCACGTCGCGCCGCGTGAACATGGCGCGATAGACCGCATCGCGCGCATTCTGGTCAAATCCGTCGCCAACAGAGGCGGTCATGTGTTCCGGCATCGCGTGTCCCCTTGCGATTGCAATCCATTTCATCCGCCTGACCATGCGGATGACGATGCCTGCCAGGCCGGTCTTCTGGCTCGGGATCAACCCGCGTCCGGTGCCTTCCCGTTATCGACAGTGGCATTTACCGGCGCGGTCCCCCTTACAGCGTTGGGCACGCCACGGAGTTCAACCGTGTTCCCGATTCTCCCGCTTGCGGCGGGCACCAGGCAGTGGCAGCGACCTTACGCCGAAGCGCTGACGACGCCAATGCCTGCAGCGACACCGATGGACGCATGTGTGATTTTCCCCAGCCATCAGGCCACAACGCATGGCCATCGCGACGTCGGGGCACTAGATAGGGGAGATGGCCACTCGTCTCTATACCCATCCGATCTTCCTTGAACACATCACGCCGCCCGGTCACCCCGAGCGGCCGGACCGGTTGCGCGCCATCGAACGGGTGCTCGACGATGAGGCTTTTGTCGGGCTCGATCGCATCAAGGCGCCTGAAGGCGACGAGGCCACCATTCTCTACGCGCATCCCGCCGATTTCGTCGCCCGCGTCCGCGCCGCCATTCCCGACGAGGGCATCGCCCGCATCGACGCCGACACGTCAGTCAGCCCGAAGAGCTGGCAAGCGGCCATAACCGCGATCGGCGCCGCCAACGCCGCCGTAGACGATGTCTTTGCCGGCCGCGCCGACAATGTCTTCGTCGCCGCACGGCCGCCCGGCCACCATGCCGAAAAAACCACGGCCATGGGCTTCTGCCTCTTCAACACGGCGGCGATCGCCGCGCGCTACGCGCAGAAGAAACATGGCGTCGAGCGCGTTGCGGTCGTCGACTGGGACGTGCATCACGGCAACGGCACGCAGGACATTTTCTGGGACGATCCGTCGGTGCTCTATTGCTCGACGCACCAGATGCCGCTTTATCCCGGCACCGGGGCGAAGAGCGAAACCGGCGCCGGCAACATCGTCAACGCGCCGCTGGCGCCGCAGACCGGCAGCGAGGTTTTTCGTGATGCCTTGCTGTCGCGTATCCTGCCGGCGCTCGACAATTTCGCGCCCGACCTGATCATCATTTCGGCGGGGTTCGACGCGCACCATCGCGATCCGCTGGCCGAAATCAACCTGACAGAGGATGATTTCGACTGGGCGACCGGCCAGCTTATGCAGCGCGCCACGCGCCACAGCGGCAACCGGCTCGTCAGCCTGCTAGAGGGTGGCTACGATCTGCAGGGACTGGCATTTTCGGTCGCCGCCCATGTCGGGCGACTGATGAAAGGATGAATGATGGCTGGTGAGACCAACGAAGACGTCAAGGCGATGAGCTTCGAGCAGGCACTCGATGCGCTGGAAAAGATCGTCGATGATCTGGAGCGTGGCGACGTGCCGCTCGACCAGTCGATCAGGATCTATGAGCGCGGCGAGGCGCTGAAGGCGCATTGCGACCGGCTGCTGAAGGCCGCCGAGGACAAGGTCGAGAAGATCAGGCTGTCGCGCGACGGCAAGCCGGTTGGAACGGAGCCGCTCGACGCCGACTGAGTCATGCTCCCGAACGATGGTCTTGCCTCACCGGCTTTTGGACATGATCATGGTCGAGGATAGTAGCCGTCCCGATTGAAACGGCTTCAGGACAAGAGGAGGTTCGGAAACGATGTGCAGAAACATCAAGACCCTGTTCAATTTTGATCCGCCGGCAACCAATGACGAGGTGCGCGACGCCGCACTTCAGTTTGTCCGCAAATTGAGCGGAACGACGCGACCTTCGAAGCAGAACCAGCACGCCTTCGATCATGCGGTCGAAGCCATCGCGGCATCGGCGCGTGAGCTTCTCGATTCCCTCGAAACCCATCAGCATCCTCGCAATCGCGAAGAGGTGGCCGCCAAGGCGCGGGCAAAATCGGCGATCCGTTTTGCCTGATCCGACAACCAGCGACGGCCGCTGACAAGGAGAGTCCATGAGCTTCTTCCCCGGGAAAGACCCTGAAGTCGGCGACGCCTTTGCCAGCGACCAGATCGAGCTGATGGTCATTCCGAACGCCAAGGACATTGGCGGTTTCCAGGTACGCCGCGCATTGCCGACCGCCAAAAGGCGGCTCGTCGGGCCTTTCATCTTCTTCGACCGCATGGGCCCGGCGATCCTGCGCGCGGGCCAGGCGCTCGATGTCCGTCCGCATCCGCATATCGGGCTGTCGACGGTGACCTATCTGTTCGACGGCAAGATCAGGCATCGCGATTCACTCGGCACCGAAATGGTCATCCAGCCCGGCGACGTGAATTTGATGACCGCTGGCCGCGGCATCGTCCATTCCGAGCGCACGCCGGAGGAATTGCGTGGCGCGCCGATGTCGGTCTCCGGCCTGCAGACATGGCTGGCACTGCCGGACGGCAAGGAGGAAGTGGCTCCGGTTTTCGAGAACACCGCTGCCTTGCGGCTCCCCGAGATCGATGCCGAAGGCGTCAGCGGTCGCGTCGTCATCGGCGACTTCCAGGGACTGCGGTCGCCGGTGAGGGCTCACTCCGAGACGCTTTATGCCGACCTTAGGATGGCGCCGGGCGCCAGCGTGAAAATCCCGGCCGATGCGGAAGAGCGCGCCATCTACACGCTCGAAGGCGACGTTTTCGATTTCAGGCGATGTTTTTCCAGCCGAGCGACTGCTGGTGTTCCGGCCAGGCGACGAGATCGTCGTATCGTCGGAAGGCGGCGCCCATTTCATGCTGTTCGGCGGCGCCTCGCTCGGCTCGAAGCGTTACATTTGGTGGAATTTCGTCTCGTCCTCCAAGGAGCGCATCGAGCAGGCCAAGCAGGAATGGAAGACCGGCCGCTTCGATATCGTTCCCGGAGATGAGGAAGAATTCATCCCGTTGCCGGAAAGCTGATGCATGTCGCCCAAAAGTGGCCGGGTTTTGGGACCTAAAGCCTGATCCGCGTCACAGACACGCATTTACTTTCGCCGGCGGCCGGCCTATCCCGCCCATGAACAGAAAGCCTGAGCAGGCCTACCCGTGAATTCAACGCCGCATACGCCCCTTCTCGACAAGGTCCGCATCCCGGCCGACCTGCGCACGCTTGCCGAGAGCGAATTGCCGCAACTGGCATCCGAGCTTCGTGCCGAACTGATCGACGCCGTGTCACACACAGGCGGCCATCTTGGCGCCGGCCTTGGCGTGGTCGAACTGACGGTCGCGCTGCACTATGTCTTCAACACCCCGGATGACCGGCTGATCTGGGATGTCGGCCACCAGGCCTACCCGCACAAGATCCTGACCGGCCGCCGTGACCGTATCCGCACCTTGCGTCAGGAGGGCGGGCTGTCGGGCTTCACCCGCCGCGCCGAGAGCGAATACGATCCCTTCGGCGCCGCTCACTCCTCGACATCGATATCGGCCGGCCTTGGCATGGCCGCCGCCCGCGATCTCTCCGGCGGCCGCAACAATGTCATCGCCGTTATCGGCGATGGTGCCATGTCGGCCGGCATGGCCTACGAGGCGATGAACAATGCCGGCGCGCTCGATGCCCGGCTCATCGTCATCCTCAACGACAACGACATGTCGATTGCGCCGCCGACCGGTGCCATGAGCGCCTATCTGGCACGTCTGGCCTCTGGCAAGACCTATGTCGGCCTGCGCGACTTCGGCAAGAAACTGACCTCTTATCTCGGCAAGCGCGCCGACCGTGCGATCACCCGGGCGGTCGAGCATGCACGCGGCTACGTCACCGGCGGCACGCTGTTCGAGGAACTGGGCTTCTATCACATCGGCCCGATCGACGGTCACAATCTCGAGCATCTGATCCCGGTCCTGAAGAATGTCCGCGACAATGGCGAAGGCCCGGTGCTGATCCATGTCGTCACCCAGAAGGGCAAGGGCTACGCGCCGGCCGAAGCCGCCGCTGACAAATATCACGGTGTCAACAAATTCGATGTCATCACCGGTGCGCAGGCCAAGGCGCCGGCTAATGCGCCGGCCTACACCAAGGTGTTCGCCGAAAGCCTGGTCCAGGAGGGTCGCGAGGATGACCGCATCGTCGCCGTCACCGCCGCCATGCCGAGTGGTACCGGCCTCGATCTGTTCGGCGAAGCGTTTCCGTCGCGGATCTTCGATGTCGGCATCGCCGAACAGCACGCGGTGACCTTCGCCGCCGGCCTCGCCACCGAAGGCTACAAACCGTTCGCCGCGATCTATTCGACCTTCCTGCAGCGCGCCTACGACCAGGTCGTCCACGACGTCGCGATCCAGAAACTACCGGTGCGCTTTCCCATCGACCGCGCCGGCTTCGTCGGCGCCGATGGCGCCACCCATTGCGGCGCCTTTGACACCACCTTCCTGGCAACCTTGCCCGGTTTCGTGGTGATGGCAGCAGCAGACGAGGCGGAACTGCGCCACATGGTGCGCACCGCGGCAAGCTATGATGACGGCCCGATCGCCTTCCGCTATCCGCGTGGCAACGGCGTCGGCGTCGACATGCCGGAGCGCGGCGCGGTGCTCGAAATCGGCAAGGGCCGTATCGTCAGGGAAGGCACCAAGGTCGCACTCCTGTCCTTCGGCACGCGGCTGCAGGATTGCCTGATCGCCGCCGAGGAGCTTGGCGCGGCCGGGCTTTCCACCACGGTCGCCGATGCCCGTTTCGCCAAGCCGCTCGATGAGGATCTGATCCGCCGGCTGGCCCGCTCGCACGAGGTTCTGGTGACGGTGGAAGAGGGCGCCGTCGGCGGCTTCGCCAGCCATGTGTTGCAGTTCCTCGCCCATGAGGGCTTGCTTGAAAGTGGCCTGAAGGTACGCCCGCTGGTGCTGCCCGACGCGTTCACCGACCACGCCAAGCCGGAAAAGATGTATGCCGATGCCGGGCTTGATGCCGCCGGCATCGTGCGCACGGTGTTCGTCGCGCTTGGCCATACAGCCCGCGCCCAGCGCGCCTGAATCAATATCTCAAGGGCTTGAATCAGTTTGCCGGCTTGATGCTTTAACGCATTGTTAACGCTGCCGTTTGGCGCTTTGCTTACCGTGTCTCTTGGCCGTTTTTCAACGGCGCCCTGCTAGATCGTGACCAGGCAGGGAGACAAAAACAATGAGAACGCTTCTGTGCGGCGTGGCGCTTTCAGCGGTCATCGTCGCGCCGGCCGCCGCCGAAACGCGCTATGATCGCAGTCTCGAAAAGGCGGCCATGGGCATCATCGCCGGCAAGATGGGCGATATTCGCGGCGGATTTTCCTACAAGCAGGTGCCGCAGCTGGTGGTCCTGCCGGACCCTGTGCCGGCGCCTGCGCCTGCGACCGAGCATCCGGGCGAGCAGGCTTCGGGAAATCGGGATGACGGTTTGTCTCCAGCCGTCGATCGCCGGGTTTCGCGAACCATTTTCTAGAGCATGCCGCCGTCCAAGCGCGGCGCCCTTTAGAACCACATGTCGCGCACGCAGCGGCCATCGCGCGGCAGGTCGTCGTAAGTGTCGAGCCCATCGAAATGGTCGATTGGCAAGTCGGCGACGGCCTCCGGCGGCGCAAGCCTTACATTGACGGCGATTCGAGTTTGGCCGGTGGCGCTGGAGCGCAAGCCACGCCAGGCGAGCACGCAAGCGCAAGTGGGACAGAACAGGATCTCAAGCGAGGGCGCATCCTTTCCGGCGCGCGTGTAGCTTTTCATCGGCCCCGCGACGCGGATGCGTTCGTCGACATAATCGTAAGCCCAGAGCGCGCCATAGCGGCGGCAAAGCGTGCAACTGCACGCCGTGATCGGCCCGGGATCGCCCTCCAGGGTCCAGTGGGTCGCACCGCAGTGGCAGGTTCCCCTCAGCATTTGTCCTTCCTCGCGTTCGGACAGTAACGGCACTCCTGCTTAGCATTGTGCCGGGCCGATGCGATGCTCGCAAGCGCCGCAGCGGCTTGAAGCGTTCGCATGCTTTCCAACGATGTTCCTTGTCCGGCCCCAATATCCTTGCCTTCGCGACCGGCTTTCGCCATGAAGGCCGATGAACTCGCCTTTGCCAGCCAGCCCCCGCCAGCGGCTCGACGACCTGCTCGTCCAGCGGGGCCTTTTTGCCAGCCGTTCGCGCGCCCGCGACGCGGTCGAGCGTGGCACGGTGATGGTGGACGGCGTCATAGCCCGAAAGCCCGGCCAGAACGTTTCGCCGCAATGCCTGATCGCCATCGATGATCCGGCGCAAGGCTATGTGTCGCGTGCTGCGCTGAAACTGATCGGCGGGCTCGACCATTTCGGACTCGATCCAGCCGGCCGTGAAGCGCTCGACATCGGCGCCTCGACCGGCGGCTTCACCCAGGTCCTGCTCGAGCGCGGCGCGGCCCACGTCACCGCCATCGATGTCGGGCACGGCCAGATGCATGCCGATATCGGCGGCGATCCGCGTGTAACTGTCATCGAAGGCCTGAACGCGCGCGATCTCACAGTCGATGATCTGGCCGGCCGCATCCCGGATTTCGTCGTCTCCGATGTCAGCTTCATTTCGTTGAAACTGGCGCTGCCGCCGGCGCTTGGCCTTGCGAAGGCTGGTGCCTGTGCCATGTTTCTGGTCAAGCCGCAATTCGAGGCCGGCCGCGAAGCGATCGGCAAGGGCGGCCTGTTGAAGGATCCCTACGACGCCGCCCGTGTCGCCGGCCTGCTGCAGGATTGGCTGGACGCTGTTCCAGGCTGGCGTTCGCTGGGCCTGCATTTGTCGCCCATCGAAGGCGGCGACGGTAATCGCGAATTCCTGCTCGGTGGGATCAAGGATAGATGAGCGCGCGGTTCAGCATCAGGAAACTTGGCGCCCAGGGCGACGGCATCGCCGAGACCGAGAGCGGCGATCTGTTCATTCCCTTCACACTACCCGGCGAGGTCGTCACCGCCGCGCGTGAAAAAGACCGTGCCACGCTGATGGCGGTGCTAGAGGCTTCGCCGCTGCGCATCGATCCCGCCTGCCGCCATTTCACCGAATGCGGCGGTTGCGCGCTCCAGCATTTCGAAGCCGCAGCCTATCGCCAATGGAAGCGCGAAAAGGTGGTGCACGCGCTGAAGGGCAAGGGCATCGATTGCGACATCGGCGAACTGGTCGCCTGCGCGCCGCACACGCGCCGCCGCGTCGTGCTCGCCGCGCGGCGCACCGACACAGGCATGCTGCTCGGCTTCAATCGCCATCTGTCGCCGGAAATCATCTCGATATCGGGATGCCCGATCTCGCTGCCCGAGATCGTCAGCGCGTTCGATCGGCTGAAGGCGCTCGCCGAACTGGTGTGCGCCACCACCAAATCGTTCCGGCTCGCGGTCACCGTGACCGGATCGGGCCTTGACGTCGCAGTCTACGAGTCCGGCAAACTGGGCGAACACCAGCGTCGGATCGCCTCCAACTTCGTATTGGCTCAGGGATTTGCCAGGCTGTCCATCGATGACGAGATCATCATCGAGCCAAGGAAGCCTGTGGTCATGTTCGGCAATGTCGCTGTCGCCGTGCCGCCGGGCGCCTTCCTGCAAGCGACCGAGGCCGCCGAACAGACCATGGCCGATATCGTCGGCGGACATCTGAAGCGCGCCAAGAAGGTCGCCGATCTGTTCGCCGGTTGCGGCAGCTTTGCCTTGCGGCTGGCAGCGAAGTCGGAGGTCCATGCGGTCGAAGGCGATGCGGCAGCCCTTTCGGCGCTCGACCGGGGCTCGCGCTTCGCGACCGGCCTGAAGCGGGTGACGGGCGAGCGCCGCGACCTGTTCCGCCGGCCGCTGACCTTCAAGGAATTGAATGGCTTCGACGGCCTGGTGTTCGATCCGCCACGCGCCGGCGCCGAGGACCAGTCGAAGCAGATCGCACGCTCGGACGTTCCGTTTGTCGCCGCCGTATCCTGCAATCCGGTCACGCTGGCTCGCGACCTGCGAATCCTGCTCGACGGCGGCTATACATTGAAAAGCGTGACGCCGATCGACCAGTTCCTGTGGTCGCCGCATGTCGAGGCCGTGGCGCTTCTGGAGAAGCCCAAACGAAGGCGGTAGCGCTGTTCGCATTTCCTTCGGTTCACGCGCGAACCGAAAATGATCACATTTTCTTGAGGTTTCGGCGTCAGGCGGGTTTGCCGAAATCGCGCCGCGAAGCCGCCTCTTTGCGCCCGTCTATTTTGGAAATCACTGGAGGAAGGAACCATCCTGCTCCATCACCGTTTCCATATTTGGTGGCCAGAAATGCGGACGCTCCAGAAATTCCTAGGCTTCTTCCTCCTCTTCATTTTCGTGGCCGCTTCGGTGACCGGTGCCCTCGCGCAGAGCGAAAAACGCCTCGCTTTCGTCATCGGCAATGCGGCCTATCCGTCTGGTGCGCTGGCGACGCCCGCCAATGATGCCGGGCTGATCGGCCAGACCTTGCAGGCAGCAGGGTTCGATGTTGTCGGTGCCCGCGACGTCGACCAGGAATCGCTGCGCGGCGCGCTACGCGATTTCCTTGGCAAGGTTTCTGCTGCCGGTCCCGACGCGGTGGTCTTCATCTATCTCGCCGGCCAGGGCGTACAGTTCGAAGGCGAGAATTACTTCTTGCCTGTCGATGCCCAGATCGCCAATCCAACCGACGTCCCGCTTCAGGGGATGCGGCTCTCCGATGTCACCAAGTCGCTGGCTGGACTGCCGACGAAGGTCAATATCGTCGTGCTCGATGCGGCGCGGCCGAATGCATTCCCGCAGACGAACCAGCCGCTGGCCGGAGGTCTTGCACTGGTCGATCCCGATCCGAACATGCTTGTTGCGTTCAATGCCGCCCCGGGTACGGTCGCGCCTGAAGGCAAAGGTCCATACGGTGCCTATGCCCAGGCGCTGGCGGAGATGATCCGCGAAGGCGGCCTGCCGCTTGACGATGTCTTCGATCGCACGCGCCTGCGCGTCAACGAGGTGACCCAGGGCGCGGAGGTTCCGTGGAGCGCCTCAAAGATCACGGCGCCCTTCGTCTTCTTCGACCGGGCTCCGGACGCGCCCGCGCCCAGGGTCTCGGAGGCTGAGTCCCAAGCCAACCGGACCAGAGAGATCCACGACTTCGACGCCCGCGATGCCTATGTCGCGGCCCTCGACCGCGACACGCTCAGCGGTTACGAGGATTTCGTCGACGCCTACCCGCGCGATCCAATGGCCAAGCGCGTGCGTGCCATCATCGCTGCTCGGCGCGAAGCAATCACTTGGCGCGAAACCTGGCTCCGGGACACCCCGGAAGCCTACTGGTCCTACCTCGATCGCTATCCGCACGGCCCGCATGCCTGGGATGCCCGCCGCCGGCTGGAGCATTTCGACGCAGCGCTGGAGCCGCCGGAGGATTTTGCCGTCTATGACTACGACGTGCCGCCGCCGCCACCGGAAGAGATCATCTATGTCGACCGGCCCGTGCTCTATTTCGACGATCCCGATTTCGACTTTGAGCCACCACCGCCTGTCGCGGTGATCTTCCTGCCGCCGCCTCCGCCGGATTTTGTCGTGTTGGCGCCGCCGCGGCCGGCAGTCGATGTCTTTGTCCTGCCGGTGCCGGTCTTCGTGCCGGTGCCGGTGTGGGTCAACCCGCCGCACGACATTGCGCCGCCGCCCGACAACGTCATCTTCAACAACATCCACAACACGACCGTCATCAACAACACGACGATCAATACCGAGAACAATCAGGCAGGGCAGGGCGGCGGCCTCACCACCGGCCAGAAGCTGACCGGCGCCGCTGTTGGACTGGGCGCCGCAGCGCTCGCGACCAAGGTGGCGCTGCCGCCGCTGCTGCATAAGAAGGCCGTGCTCTCTAACCAGAACCCTTCCGCCCCGGGCAAACTCGGCCAGGGTATGACGCAAGGCCGGCAGCCTTCCGGCGCAAAGCCGGTCTCGAAGACGCTCTCAACTGATCACACCCTGCCGGGAGCGAACGGCAAGACGCTGCCACTCGTCAATGGCAAACCGCCGGTGCTCAACGGCCACAATCTGCCAAACAACAAGAATTTGCCAAACAACAAGTCCAAGAAGCTGCTTGGCAAGCAAGGCACCTCGGGCGGCAACCAGCAAGCTACGGGAAATGCCGGCGCTGCCGTTACCGGACAGGGCAATGGCCAGCAGAACGGAGCCGGCAATGGGCAGGGCAAGAACGGCAAGCTCAACAAGCTGCCGACCGTCAACGGTGCACCGGCCGGGCAGCGCCCGAACGTGCAGGAGAGGATCAAGAAGAACAATCCAGCTGTCTTCTCCGACCAGGGTGGCGGCAAGCCGAAGAAGTTGACGCGCAAGGATCTGTCCGCCGGCCAGGCCGTTGTCGGACCGAGCGATCAGGCTCCGGGAAACGGGAACAAGAAGTTCCGCAAGCCGCAGAACGGCGGTGGAGGTTCCGCCGGCCCGCAAGTCAACGTCCAGCGGAATTTCAAGGTCAACAAGCCGAACGAGAATCCGCAGCGCCAACTCAAGCTGCAGGAGAAGCCGAACGTGAGGGTGTTCTCCAAGCCGCAGAAGCCGGAGTTCCATGCTCAGCCCAGGCCCCAGGTCCAGGAGCGGCGTCCGCCGCAACAGCCCAATCAGCAGCCGCCGCGAGGCAACAAGAAGCCTGCCTGCGGACACCCGGGCGAGCCTCCATGCAAGCAGTAGGCAGGAGTGAGGCAGGGATTGCCCGCCGGTCGCCGGGCACCGAACTTTCAAAAAGCTGAAGCGCTCTGGTCTGGCAGGCCGCTCAGTCTACCAGCTTGGAAACATTCGTAAGGGTTTTCGACGTGCCGCCCCGTTGGTTGATCGACACCCATGTGTTTGGGTTCTGCTGGGACTGGCGTTTGAGGAAGTAATAGCCCGTCGCATTCCAAGGTCTGATCTCATCGACCAGGTTGTCCAGGACAAGATCGCCCTTATCGGTTTTCACCGTCAGGATGGTGTGGCCTTCATTGTCCAGGTCGCGCACCACGGTCATCAGCAGCGCCTGCCGGGGGAATCCCGCCTCCAGAAGAAGCTTGCGCTTGTAGAGGGCGTAGATCTTGCAGTCGCCCTTGCCGTCCACGGGGTAATCCCAATGGTCCACCATCGTGCCCCAGTGGTCGAAATTGCTGACCGGTTTGATGAAGCTGTTCGCCTTCTGATTTATCCGCTTGAGGATGCGCAGGTTCTGCGCGGTCAGCTTGACATTCGCGGCAGGCAGAGCGGGCACCTTGCACTCTTTTGGTCGGCGATGGCAGAAATCGACCCAACCGTAGGGGACGCTGGTGCTTGCACCGACGGTGGCAGAGCGCAGCCCTTGCAGGGAAGATTGCGTCGATCGCGACTTGAACAATGTCGACTGTGCTTCCGCCGGACTGGCCTGCAGCGATGTCGCACCAATCAATGAAACGAAGCCAAGTAGGAAAGAGGAAGTGAGAACGCCGGGGACATGCCGCATTGCCAAAACACCGCCGCAACCAGGAAGCTGGTGCTGCGTTCGTGCGCAAAAGGCAGCCCAGGCAGTTAGAGACTTAATAATTTCTTAACGTGGATTGTGTTCGCTTCAAGGTGCCGACATGGATTCGGCTGGAATGCGCCGTCTTTGGCCCAGACCTCCACAGAGTCGAGCAACATTGCGGCACCCGATTCCGCCGAAATGCCGGCGCCTGTCAGGATGAAGATCTTGGCTCTGGGGCATGGTCGGCTGCACCCCGGAAAACACCGCTTGGATGGCGATGTTTCTGGGATATGCCGATCATTCAAACCCGCGTGCCGCCCACCGTCATCTGGTTCATTCGGAGATGCGGTTGGCCGACGCCGACCGGGACGCCCTGTCCGCCCTTGCCGCACATGCCGATGCCGGTATCGAGCTGCATGTCGTTGCCGATCATGGAAACACGGTGCATGGCGTCCGGCCCATTGCCGATCAGCATCGCGCCCTTGATCGGCTGCGTCACCTTGCCGTTCTCGATCATGTAGGCCTCGGTGCAGCCGAACACGAACTTGCCCGAGGTGATGTCGACCTGACCGCCGCCGAAGGAGACGGCATAGATACCGTTCTTGACCGAGGCGATGATTTCGTCCGGCTCCATGTCGCCCGCCGTCATGAAGGTGTTGGTCATGCGCGGCATCGGCTGGTGGGCGTAGCCTTCGCGCCGGCCGTTGCCTGTCGCAGTCATGCCCATCAGCCGTGCGTTCTGGCGATCCTGCATGTAGCCAACCAGTCTGCCGTCCTCGATCAGCACGTTGCGGGCCGTCGGGGTTCCTTCATCGTCGACGGTGAGCGACCCGCGCCGCTCCGGCATGGTGCCGTCGTCGACGACGGTCACCCCCTTGGCGGCGACCTGCTGGCCCATCAGGCCGGCGAAGGCTGAGGTCTTCTTGCGGTTGAAGTCACCTTCGAGCCCATGGCCGACGGCCTCGTGCAGCATGACGCCCGGCCAGCCGCTGGACAGCACGATGTCGAAGGTGCCAGCCGGCGCCGGTATGGCCTCGAGATTGACCAGCGCTTGCCTCAGCGCCTCCTTGGCGGCGTGCTTCCAGCTGTCCTCGACAAGGAAGTCGCCGAAGGCCTTGCGTCCGCCCATGCCGTAGGAGCCGCTCTCCTGGCGGTCGCCATCGCCGACGACGACAGAAACGTGGACTCGGACCTGCGGGCGGATGTCGCGCACAACCTGGCCATCGGCGCGCACGATCTCGACATGTTGCCAGGATGAGGACAGCGAGGCTGAAACCTGGCGCACGCGAGGATCCTCGGCGCGCAGCCAGGCGTCGATTTCCCGCAGCAGCTTTGCCTTGACCTCGAAAGAGGGGGAGGGGATCGGATTCTCTTCACCATAGAGATGGCGGTTGGTGCGGGCCGGCGCCGCGGCCAGCGTGCCAGAATAGCCGCCCTTGACGGTTGAAACAGCGTCGGCGGCGCGCAGCA
Source organism: Mesorhizobium sp. P2_E6 (assembly GCF_056403835.1). Taxonomy (NCBI): domain Bacteria; kingdom Pseudomonadati; phylum Pseudomonadota; class Alphaproteobacteria; order Hyphomicrobiales; family Phyllobacteriaceae; genus Mesorhizobium; species Mesorhizobium sp. P2_E6. Next base: position 228,902 of record NZ_JBFUEQ010000002.1, on the reverse strand, counting down.
GCGAGGCCTCGGAAAGGTCGCTGGAATGGGCATAGCCGCTGGCTTCGCCGGCGACGGCGCGCAGGCCAAACCCCTGGTCGGTGTTGAAGTTGGCTGTCTTCAGCCGGCCGTTGTCAAACATCAGCGCTTCGCTCTCGCTGTATTCGAGAAACAGTTCGCCGTCGTCGGCGCCATTGATGGTCTCAGCGACGATCTGCTTGATGCGATCGTCTGAAATGTCGAATTGGCCGATCAGGCTGTTCATGGCGCGTCCGTTCACAGGAGGAATGCTTCTTTGCCACGATGTAGGCGCGAAGGCGCCCGGAGACAATCGCCCCGCTGCATTGTGAAGACAAATGCGATCGCCGACAAATCGTCGACGTCACTTTTGGTTGACGAAGTCCTTGATGTCGCCGGTCATTGAATCCCAGTTCGAGAACTGTTCCTCAAGGTTGGACTTGGTGACGCCGCGAAGAAAGCTGACATCCATCTTGAAGTTGGATTCTTCGCAAACGCCGAGGTCTCAGGGCAGGGCGGCGAAACCGTCCGCGAAACCCTTGAGGTCGACGGGGATGCCGATGCCCTCTTCCGGGGTCTGGAAGACGATGAAGGTGGCCGACGTGCCGGTCTTCAGCGTATCGAGCAGCGGCTTTTCGAGAATGACTTCCGCATAGCAGCCATCCTGGAAGCAGCGCACGAAATAGGCGCGGCCGATATCCTTGCCGTCGACGTTGAGGCCGAGCCCGTTGGGCAAAAGCACGCCGAGCGGCGCCAGCACGCGCAGGATCTCCGCCTTGTTGTCGGCTGTACGCAGCACGACCACCGACAGCCCCATCTCTGGACGGTCCTCGGCGACGACGTTCTGCATCATCACGCATTGCTCGGAGGTGGCGCCGGCCGGCGTGTCGCAGATGATCGACCACGCGCCATGCGTCGAGCGGACGGTGCCGCTCGGCTGCGCGGCATTGGCCTGGCTGGACAAGCCGACAACGGGCTGGCCGATAACGGACGGGCCGATTGCGGACAACGCGGCGAGAAAGATGACCTTCGCCAAGATTCTCGAAAGCGCCAAGATTCTCGAAAGCGCAAGTCTCGAAAGCCAAGAGTTCATGACGGCTCCATTGCGAATCACGGCACTTTAAGCCGCGCCAAAGCCAAGTAAAGGACGAGACCGCAACCGGTCTGCCCCGAAACAGCCAATACGGCGCTTTTCCTAGCCAATTTCGCCCGAATTGCGACGGTCGGCACGCCCGGCCCGCAGGAATGTGGCCATGGTCGATCATATGCGATTCGGGACCGTTGCCGTTGCCTTGAAAGGCACATCCGGGCTTGCGCGCAAAAATGCCGCACGGTTTCGCCCGCTCCTTTCTTGCGGAGGGAAAAAGAGTATGGTTTGAACCACCTTGAGACTGTCGGGATTCCCGTCCCGGCATTGTTCGATATTCTCGTGGGCACAGCCTCGAGGAACTGGGAGACGATGAGGGCGATGAGAAAATTCCTAGCAGGCGCAAGTGCCGCTGCCACGTTTTTCGCCGGCGCATCCGCCCATGCCGATCAGCCCAGGGACTGGGAGACCGGCTTCCAGGCGCCGGCGACCGATATGATGCGGCAGATCGAGTGGTTCGGGAACTACACGATGTGGTTCATCGTCCCGATCACCATATTGGTGCTGTGCCTGCTTGCGTATTGCATCTTCAAATTCCGCGCGAGCGTGAACCCGGTTCCATCCAAGACCAGCCACAACACGCTGATCGAGGTGATCTGGACCGTCGGCCCGGTCGTCATCCTGCTCTGCATCGCCATTCCTTCGTTCCAGCTGCTGACCGCGCAATACACGCCGCCGGAAGACGCAAAGCTGACCGTCAAGGCGACCGGCAACCAGTGGAACTGGGACTACGAATACCAGACCGAGAACACGATTTCCTTCAACTCCGCGATCCTGCAGGAAGCCGACCGGGCAGCTGCTGGCAAGGAAGATCGCAAGATCTATCCGCGCCTGCTCGCCGTCGACAACGAGATGGTTGTGCCGGTCAACACCATGACCCGCGTCCTGGTGACCGCAACGGACGTGATCCACTCCTTCGCCATGCCGTCGTTCGGCATCAAGATGGACGCGGTTCCCGGCCGCACCAACGAGACCTGGTTCAAGGCCAACAAAGAAGGCCTCTACTACGGCCAGTGCTCGCAGCTCTGCGGCAAGGATCATGCTTTCATGCCGATCGCCATCCGCGTCGTCTCCGATGCGCAATTCAAAAGCTGGCTGGCGGAAGCCAAGACCAACCTGCCCGGGGCCAACAAGGCGCTGATGGCTGAGGTCGACGGCCAGAACAAGGTAGCGGCCGCCGGCAACTGATGCCGCGGCCAATAAAAGATCAGGGAACGGAGCGGAACATGGCAGACGCTGCAGCTCACGACGACCACGACCACAAGCCGTATCACGGCTGGGTCCGGTGGGTGTATTCCACCAACCACAAGGACATCGGCACACTCTATCTGATCTTCGCGATCTTCGCCGGCATCGTCGGCGGTGCCTTGTCGGTCGCCATCCGCATGGAGCTGCAGGAGCCGGGGATCCAGATTTTCAGCGGCCTCGCGCAAATGGTCTACGGCATGAACGGTGACGCCGCGATCGACGGCGGCAAGAGCATGTACAACGCCTTCGCCACCGCGCACGCGCTGATCATGATCTTCTTCATGGTCATGCCGGCCCTGATCGGCGGTTTTGCCAACTGGATGGTGCCGATCATGATCGGTGCACCTGACATGGCCTTCCCGCGCATGAACAACATCTCGTTCTGGCTGCTGCCGCCGGCCTTCCTGCTTCTGATCGCCTCGGCCTTCATGCCGAGCGCGCCTGGCGCCTTTGGCGTCGGTGGCGGCTGGACGCTTTATCCGCCGCTGTCGACTTCGGGCCAGCCCGGGCCGGCGATGGATCTGGCGATCCTGTCGATCCACATTGCCGGTGCCTCGTCGATCCTTGGCGCCATCAACTTCATCACCACCATCTTCAACATGCGTGCGCCCGGCATGACGATGCACAAGATGCCGCTGTTCGCCTGGTCGGTGCTGGTCACCGCTTTCCTGCTGCTGTTGTCACTCCCGGTGCTTGCCGGCGGCATCACTATGCTCCTGACCGACCGCAACTTCGGCACGACCTTCTTCGCGCCCGACGGCGGCGGCGATCCGATCCTGTTCCAGCACCTGTTCTGGTTCTTCGGTCACCCTGAGGTCTACATCCTGATCCTGCCGGGCTTCGGTATCATCAGCCACATCGTGTCGACCTTCTCGAAGAAGCCGGTGTTCGGTTACCTCGGCATGGCTTACGCGATGGTCGCCATCGGCGCGGTCGGCTTCATCGTCTGGGCCCACCACATGTACACGACCGGCCTGTCGCTCGACACGCAGCGCTATTTCGTCTTCGCCACGATGGTCATCGCGGTGCCGACCGGCGTGAAGATCTTCTCCTGGATCGCCACGATGTGGGGCGGATCGATTTCGCTGAAGCCGCCGATGCTGTGGGCTCTGGGCTTCATCTTCCTGTTCACGATCGGCGGCGTCACCGGCGTCCAGCTGGCCAATGCGGGTCTCGACCGCTCGCTGCACGACACCTATTTCGTGATCGCGCACTTCCACTACGTGCTCTCGCTGGGCGCGGTCTTCGCCATCTTCGCCGGCTGGTACTACTGGTTCCCGAAGATGACCGGCTACATGTATTCCTTCGCCATCGCCAACACCCATTTCTGGGTCACCTTCGTCGGCGTCAACCTGATCTTCTTCCCGCAGCATTTCCTCGGTCTTGCCGGCATGCCGCGCCGCACAATCGACTATCCCGACGCGTTTGCCGGCTGGAACATGGTGTCGTCCTACGGCTCGTATATCTCGGCCGTTGGCGTGGCGATCTTCCTCTACGGCGTGTTCGAGGCTTTCCAGAAGAAGCGGGTCGCCGGTGCCAATCCGTGGGGCGAAGGCGCCACGACACTGGAATGGCAGCTGCCTTCGCCGCCGCCCTTCCACCAGTGGGAGCAGCTGCCGAAGATCAAGTAAGTCGGCAGCCTCCATGGAATCAAAACCGCCGGCCTGCCGGCGGTTTTGGCCAAACGGAACGATGGATTTGAGTACGCATGGCCCTAGTCGACGAAACCAGCATTGACGAAGCGGGCTTCCGCATGTCGGAAGCGACGGCGGGCGATTTCTTCGCCCTGCTGAAGCCGCGCGTCATGTCGCTGGTGGTGTTCACCGCCTTCGTCGGATTGGTCGCGGCTCCTGTGACCATCAATCCGTTGCTGGCGGTGATCGCCATCCTGTCGATCGCCATCGGCGCCGGGGCCTCCGGCGCGCTCAACATGTGGTACGATGCCGACATCGACGCGGTGATGACGCGCACCGCATCTCGTCCGGTGCCGGCCGGCCGCATCCGGCCGGGCGAAGCGCTGAGTTTCGGGCTGGTTCTGTCGGTTCTGTCGGTGATGACGCTGGGCGTGCTGGTCAACTGGCTGTCGGCGACGCTTTTGGCCTTCACCATCTTCTTCTATGCCGTCGTCTATACGATGTGGCTCAAGCGCTGGACGCCGCAGAACATCGTCATCGGCGGCGCCGCCGGTGCCATTCCGCCTGTTATCGGCTGGGCCGCGGTGACCGGAAGCGTCAGCCTGGAAAGCTTTGTCCTGTTCCTGATCATCTTCCTGTGGACGCCGCCGCATTTCTGGGCGCTGGCGCTGTTCAAGTCCGAAGACTATGCCCGCGCCGGCATTCCGATGATGCCGAACGTCGCCGGCCAGGCTTCGACCCGCCGCCAGATCTTCGCCTATGCGCTGCTGCTGGCGCCGGTCGGCGTGCTGCCATGGATCCTGGGCTACACCACGCCGGTCTATGGCGTGGCCGCCGTGCTGCTTGGGTTGGGTTTTGTCTGGTACGCGTGGAAAGTGCTTGGCATGACCGACGATGACCGCGTGATGAAGCCGGCCAAGGCCTTGTTTGCCTATTCGTTGCTCTATCTCTTCGCCATCTTCGCTGCCTATCTCGCCGACAGCGTCGTCGAGCGCGCGCTTGCCATGGGTGGAGCATGACCATGATCGAAGAAAAACTCGAGCTGGTCACGCTGACCGAGCGGCAGAGGAAAGCCAGACGCAATCGTTCTGTCGCCATAGGCTTGGCGCTGGCGGTGCTGGTGATCATTTTCTACATCGCGACGATCGTGAAATTCGGTCATCACCCCGGCTCGATGTGAGAACACGATGAGCCAGGTGACCGCCAGCAGGAAGAACACCAACCGCGTCGTCGCGTTTGTCTGCCTTGCCTTCTTCGGCGGCATGATCGGCATGGCCTATGCCGCAGTGCCGCTCTACAAGATGTTCTGCCAGGCGACGGGCTATGGCGGCACCACGCGGCGCGCCACGCAGCAATACGCGAACCGGGTGCTCGACCGCGACATCGTTGTCCGTTTCGACGCCAACATCGCCGGCGTGCCCTGGGATTTTCAGCCGGTCGATCGTTCGATGACGATGAAGATCGGCGAGACCGTGCAGGCGCACTATCAGGCCACCAACAAGTTCGATCGCCCCGTTACCGGCCGCGCCACCTTCAATGTGCAGCCGGAACTGGCGGGGCCCTACTTCAACAAGGTCGAGTGTTTCTGCTTCACCGATACGACTTTGAAGCCCGGCGAGACGCTGGACATGCCGGTCGTGTTCTATGTGGATCCCGATATCGTGAATGTACCGGAACTGAAGGACGTGAAGACAATCACCCTGTCCTATACGATGTTCCCGGTCGAGAAGAGCAAGCCGGTCGCGTCATCAGTGCCGGTCCAAGGCAGCAGCAAGACAATTTCGAATACCGAAGCAAATCTCGGGGGTTGATATGGCAGACGCGCACGCAAAACCACACCATGACTACCATCTCGTCGACCCGAGCCCATGGCCGTTCCTGGGGTCCATCGGCGCGCTGGTGACCGCAATCGGCGGTGTCTGCCTGATGCAGTATCTCAAGGCCGGCGACTTCCCGATCTTCGGCTTCAACATCGCCAATCCGTGGCTGTTCTTCATCGGCCTGGCGATCGTCCTTTACACCATGTTCGCCTGGTGGTCGGACACGATCAAGGAAGCGCATGAGGGCCATCATACGCGTGTCGTGTCGCTGCACCTGCGATACGGCATGATCATGTTCATCGCCTCCGAGGTGATGTTCTTCGTCGCCTGGTTCTGGGCCTACTTCGATGCCAGCCTGTTTCCGGGCGAGGTGCAGCAATACGCCCGCACCGCGTTTACCGGCGGTGTCTGGCCGCCGAAGGGCATGGAGGTTCTCGATCCCTTCCACCTGCCGCTCTACAACACCATCATCCTGCTGCTGTCGGGCACCACGGTCACCTGGGCGCACCATTCGCTCATCCATGGCGATCGCAAGGGGCTGATCAACGGCCTGGTGCTAACCGTCGGCCTCGGCATGCTGTTCACCATGGTGCAGGCCTACGAGTACATTCATGCTCCGTTCGCCTTCAAGGATTCCATCTACGGCGCAACCTTCTTCATGGCGACCGGCTTCCATGGCTTCCACGTCATCATCGGCACCGTCTTCCTCTTGGTCTGCCTGCTCAGGGCGATGAAGGGTGATTTCACCCCCAAGCAGCATTTCGGCTTCGAGGCGGCCGCCTGGTATTGGCACTTCGTCGACGTTGTCTGGCTGTTCCTGTTCTCAGCGATCTATGTCTGGGGATCGGCCGGCGCGGTGATCGAAGCCCACTGATTTCGACCTGAGCAAAACAGAGGCCCCCATCCCGATTCATCGGGATGGAACAGGCTCCAGGGATTTAGAGAAGGCGGTCGCGGCGACGTGGCCGCCTTCTTCATTTCGGCGCAAAGATCGCCGATCGATGGCCGATGCGGCTAACTCGTCTCTGTGCCATTTACGCGTGCATGATTGCCACAGCGCCGGCCCTTGCTGGCGAGAAAGTCGATCTGGTGCGTGTCGACAAGTCGGACCGGCGATTGGAGTTGATTGGCGGCGGCAAGGTCCTGCGAAGCTACAGCATCGCGCTCGGCGGCGATCCGCTTGGGCACAAGCACCAGGAGGGCGATCAACGCACACCGGAAGGGCGCTATGTCCTCGACTGGCGCAACCCGAACAGCATCGCCCACAAGTCGATCCATATCTCCTATCCCAATGCCGACGATCTGGCCGCCGCGAAGGTACGCCATGTCGATGCGGGAGGCATGATCATGATCCACGGCCAGCCAAACGGTTTCGGCTGGTGGGGCTGGCTGCTTCAATTGGTCGACTGGACCGACGGCTGCATTGCGGTTACGGACTCCGACATGGACGAAATCTGGGCAATGGTGGCCGATGGGACGCCGATCGAGATCGAGCGGTAAGCAATGAGCGACGACAAGGCGATCTGGCCGCCCATCGATCCAATCTCGGCCGGCTTGCACGGCCGCTGCCCCCGCTGCGGCGAGGGGCAGCTGTTTTCCGGCTTCCTCACCGTTGGCAAGCGCTGCACCAATTGCGGCCTCGACTATTCCTACGCCGATGCCGGCGACGGACCGGCGGTCTTCGTCATCCTGATCATCGGTTTCATCATCGTCGGCCTGGCGCTCTGGGTCGAAGTGACGCTCAGCCCGCCGCTCTGGCTGCATCTGCTGCTCTGGATTCCGCTGGCTGTTGCGCTGTGCCTGACGGCGCTTCGGCTGATCAAGGGCGTGCTGCTCACACTGCAATACCGCAACAAGGCGGCCGAGGGCCGGCTGGATCGCGGCGAATGAGCGAGGCATCCGTTAGAGTTGGCGGCCGCTCGCGGCCAAGGACGGCGTTGCTGCTTGGCCTTGGCCTGGTGCTGTTTTTGATCCTGCTGGCGCTCGGCACCTGGCAGGTCCAGCGTCTGCACTGGAAGGAAGGTCTGCTGCAGACCATCGATCAGCGTACGCACTCGGCGCCGCAGCCGCTCGCCGAGGTCGAAAGGGAATTCGCCTCGACCGGGGACGTCGACTATACGCCGGTGACCGTCAGCGGCACCTTCCTGCATTCCGGCGAACGGCATTTCTATGCCACCTGGGAAGGCGACGCCGGCTTCAATGTCTACACGCCGCTGGCCCTCGACGATGGCCGCTTCGTGCTGATCAATCGCGGCTTTGTACCCTACGATCTCAAGGATGCCGGCAAGCGCGCCAAGGGGCAGGTGACGGGCAAGGTGACGGTCACCGGCCTCGCCCGCAATCCGCTGCCGGCAAAGCCGTCGATGATGCTTCCCGACAACGACGTGGCGAAGAACATCTTCTACTGGAAGGACCGCGACGCGATGGCGGCGAGCGCCGGGCTGCCGGCGGGCGCCACGCTGGTGCCGATCTTCATCGACGCCGACAAGACGCCGAATCCGGGCGGCTTGCCGGTCGGCGGCGTCACCATCATCGACCTGCCGAACAGCCATCTGCAATATGCGATGACCTGGTATGGCCTCGCCGCCGCACTCGCCGCCGTGCTCATCCTGCGGCTTCGCCGCCCCTTGAAAGAGGAATGAAGGCGACCGCCGCCCCCTTGCACTTGACAGGGCAGGGGTAGGCACCTCATTTCGGCTTTGATCAACCGGCCAGGATTTAATGCTTCAGACAACCACCAAGCCCCCCCTGACGATCCGGCTCTGCCAGCCGCGCGGCTTTTGCGCCGGCGTCGACCGCGCCATCCAGATCGTCGTCCTGGCGCTGAAGAAATATGGCGCGCCGGTCTATGTCCGTCATGAGATTGTGCACAATCGTTACGTCGTCGAGGGACTGCAAAGCCTTGGCGCTGTCTTCATCGAAGAACTCTCCGAGATTCCCGCCGAACATCGGCAGTCGCCGGTCGTGTTCTCGGCCCACGGCGTGCCGAAATCGGTGCCGGCTGACGCGCAGGCCCGCAACCTCTTCTATCTCGACGCCACGTGCCCGCTGGTCTCGAAGGTCCACAAGCAGGCGATGCGCCACCAGCGGCTTGGCCGCCATGTGCTGCTGATCGGTCATGCCGGACACCCGGAGGTGATCGGCACCATGGGCCAGCTGCCGGACGGCGCGGTGACGCTGATCGAGACCGAGGCCGATGCCGCGAAGCTTTCGCCTGCCGATCCGCAGGCGCTTGGCTTCGTTACCCAGACCACGCTGTCGGTCGAAGACACCGCCGGCATCATCCGCGCCTTGCAGGATCGTTTTCCGCAATTGCATGCCCCGGCGGCGGAATCGATCTGCTATGCCACCACCAACCGCCAGGAGGCGGTCAAGGAGACCGCGGCCGGCGCTGATCTTTACCTGATCGTCGGCGCACCCAATTCCTCCAATTCGCGACGCCTAGTCGAAGTGGCGGAGCGTGCCGGCGCCTCGATGTCGCTTCTCGTGCAGCGCGCCGCCGAGATTCCGTGGAATGACATCGCCGGCATCTCGACGCTTGGCCTGTCGGCTGGAGCGTCGGCGCCGGAGATCATCGTCGACGAGATCATCGACGCGTTCCGCCAGCGCTTCGACGTCACGATCGACCTGGCCGTCACGGCCACGGAAACGGAGGATTTTCCGGTCATGCGGGTACTGCGCGATGTCGAACTGACGCGAGCCGACATGGCTTTCGTCAATGGAGCCGCGTAAGGCACATGGCGGTCTATACCGACGTTGCCGAAGGCGAACTCGGCGCATTCCTGAAGCAATATCCGGTCGGCGATCTCCTGTCTTACAAGGGCATCGCCGAAGGCACCGAGAACTCGAACTTCCTGCTGCACACCTCCAGCGGCTCGTACATCCTGACGCTCTATGAAAAGCGCGTCGAGAAGGCGGATCTGCCGTTTTTCCTCGGGTTGATGGGCCATCTCGCCAAAAAAGGCGTTTCCTGCCCGCTGCCGGTGACCGCGCATGACGGCAGCGTCATCGGCACGCTCGCCGGCCGGCCGGCGGTCATCATCACGTTCCTCGAAGGGCTTTCGCTGCGGCGGCCGACATCGACGCACTGCGGCGAGGTCGGCAAGGCCCTGGCCGCCTTGCATCTGGCCGGAGCCGACTTTTCGATGACGCGTCAGAACGCGCTCGCCATCGACGGCTGGCGCAAGCTTTGGAATGCCGCCCGTGACCGCGCCGACGAGGTTGAGCCGGGTCTGGCTGCCGAGGTCGATGCCGACTTCGCCGACTTCGAGCGGAACTGGCCGACGGACCTTCCCCAAGGCATCATCCATGCCGATCTTTTCCCGGACAATGTCTTCTTTCTCGGCGAGAAGCTTTCCGGCCTGATCGACTTCTATTTCGCCTGCGACGACCTCTACGCCTACGATGTCGCCACCTGCCTCAACGCCTGGTGCTTCGAGAAGGATTTTTCCTTCAACCTGACCAAGGGCAAGGCATTGCTGGCCGGCTATCAGAGCGTGCGTCCCCTGAGCGACCAGGAAAAGGCGGCGCTGCCGATGCTGGCGCGCGGCTCGGCGCTACGCTTCATGCTGACCCGGCTCTACGACTGGTTGACCGTTCCCAATGGCGGGCTGGTGATGAAACGCGATCCGACCGAATATATCCGCAGGATGCGATTCCATCGGGCGATCAGGTCTCCTTCGGAATATGGATTGGCCTGATATGGGGTATCATGAGCAAACACGTTGAGATCTTCACCGACGGCGCCTGTTCGGGCAATCCCGGCCCTGGCGGCTGGGGCGCGATCCTGCGCTTCAACGGCACCACCAGGGAGCTTTCCGGCGGCGAGGCGGAGACCACCAACAACCGCATGGAGCTTCTCGCCGCCATCTCGGCGCTGAATGCGTTGAAGGAACCCTGCACGGTCGACCTTCACACCGACAGCAAATATGTCATGGACGGCATTTCCAAGTGGATCCACGGCTGGAAGAAGAACGGCTGGAAGACGGCCGACAAGAAGCCGGTCAAGAACGGTGAGCTCTGGCAGGCGCTGGATGAGGCCAACAGGCGTCACAAGGTGACCTGGAACTGGGTCAAGGGCCACGCCGGCCATGCCGAGAACGAGCGCGCCGACGAACTCGCGCGCGAGGGCATGGCGCCGTTCAAGAAAGGCCCGGTCAAGCCCGCTGCTGCGCCGAAGCCAGTTGCGCAGGCAAAACAGCCGGTAGCAGCGAAGGCGCGGCGCTCGACCCAGAGTTATTGAACTCAGGAGCAGGTCAGCACTCTCAGGCAGGGATCTTCGATCATGCCGATCCTGTATTATGTCACCCATCCCCAGGTTCAGGTCGATGCCAACATTCCCGTGCCGGAATGGGGGTTGTCCGACATCGGACGAGCGAGAGCGGTTGCAATGCTCGACCAGCCCTGGATCGGCTCGATCCGGCGCATCGTGTCGTCGGCTGAACGCAAGGCGCTGGAAACCGCCGAAATCCTCGCAACACATCTCGGCCTTGCCATCGAGGTGAGGGAAAGGATGCATGAGAACGACCGATCGGCGACGGGGTTTTTACCGCCGCCGGAGTTCGAAGCGGTCGCGGACCAGTTCTTCGCCAACCCTCATGACAGCATTCGCGGATGGGAGCGGGCCATCGATGCCCAGCATCGCATCGTGAGCGAGGTCGACGCCGTGCTTGGCGCCGCCGACGCGGGCGACATTGCCTTCGTCGGCCATGGCGGCGTCGGAACGCTGCTGCTGCTCGCCCTCAGCGGTCGGCAGATCAGCCGCGAAGCGGATCAACCGGCGGGCGGCGGCAACCACTTCGCCTACGATCTCGGCGCACGCCGCCTTGTCCACGGATGGCAGCCGATCGACGCACCGGCGCAGCGTCGCGACGATTAACTTCGCTTCAGCGGATCAGCAGCGCCGTGCCGTAAAGCCCGAGCGCGAACACCGTGTGCGATACCAGGTTGAGGGCGCGGATCTGCATCGGTTTGGGCCGTTTCGAGGCGGCCCAGCCGGCACCCATGCCAGGCGCCAACAGGAACCAGCCGGCACCGACGGTGACGATGCCGAGGATGAAGGCCGGCAGGAAGGTCGGCGCCGCCAGCCATGCCGTTCCCGCCAGCGCGACCAGGATGATGCCGTAGACGATGCCGACAAAATAATGAAAGGCCCAGCCCAGCGCCACTTCCTGCGCGTACGGCTTTGCATCGCCGATATCGTCGTGGAAGACCTTGCCTTCCCTGAGATGCCACACCCAGCGGCCGACCAGGCCCCAGTTCGGTCGTGGCTGGGCAAACACCGTGTTCAGGAAAATCGCCCAGATGTCCATCAGCGCCGTGGCGCCGATGCCGATCGCGATACTGCGCCAGAAGATGTCAGACATCGTCGCGGTCCCCCCCAAAGCTGTCGGGCGAGGGGACTTTGCGGTCCCTGGCCTAACGCTGTCGCCAATATTGTTAGAGCTGTCCCAGAATATGAGCCGCGCCGGACTCGTCGACGCCGGGCTTGGTCTCGACATTGAGCGCCGTGACCTTGCCGTCATCGACGATCATCGAAAACCGCTTCGAGCGCAGTCCCATGCCGGCTGCGGAAAGGTCGTTGTCGAGGCCGACCGCCTTGGCGAAGTCACCGCTGCCATCGGCGATGAAAAGGATCTTGCCTTCGCCGCCGGTGAAGCGCGCCCAGGCGCCCATGACGTGGACGTCGTTGACCGAAACGACGGCGATGGTATCGACGCCGCGTGCCAGGATGGCGTCATGGTTCTCGAGATAGCCGGGCAAATGGTTGTTGCTGCAGGTCGGCGTGAAAGCGCCCGGAACACCGAAAAGCACAACCTTCTTGCCTGTGAAAATCTCGGCCGACGTGATCGGCTTCGCGCCGTCGGCGGTCATCGTCTTGAAGGTCACATCAGGCAGCTTGTCGCCAACGGAAATGGTCATGAGTTCCTCGTCTGGGAAAATGGGGGAGGTCGTGTGATTGCGTAGCGAACTCGACGGCCCTCTGCAACTGTCAAGGAGCGGCCTCAGTCCATGTCGCCCAAAAGTGAGCAGCTGTTTTGGCACTACGACATGGACAAAGAGAGGACCAAGTGCGTCGTATGAATCCGTTCAATGCGACGCGCTTTAAGGAAACGGCAACAGCCCTTCGACGGCGCCGGCCGAACTTGTCAGTGTATAATGAAGCCCGCCATCCGTCGGCGTTGTCGACGGGCGGTCGAGGATCGGCACGGTGAAGATCAGCTTGCCGTCCTTTTCGCTGCGGGCAGGGGTGCCGAACATATAATCCCGCTCGCCGGCGACAAAGAAATCCGCCGCCTCCGGATCGCCAGGAAAGCTCGCTTCGACAATCAGCGTCTCGTGGTCACCCGGCAGCACGTTGATGCCGAAATCGGACCTTGCGGGTGTAGGCAACGCCGCGAAGCTCGCCTTCACCAGCGCCGTGTCTTCGGCATTGTCCGGATCGGAGCCGGGGTCGACGGTCAGCCGCGTCTGCACCGGAATGCAGATCGTTTCACAAATGCCGAGAAAGATGTCGGCGTCGATAACGGCTGGATCTTTCGCCGCCGACAGGGTGAACACGACCGGCAGCGAAACCGGATAGTCGTAGCCTGCCCATTTGCCATAGCCTTCGTCATGACGCTGCGGCGCCGGGAAGGAAAGCTGGGCGTCGGCGATGTTCGTGCTGGCTGAAATGTCGAGCTGCGGCGGCACGCCCGCGTCGCCCGGGTCACGCCAGTAGGTCTTCCAGCCGGGCTTGAGCGCTATGTCGAGAACGCCCTGGATGCGGCCGGCGGCATCGGCCTTGCCGCTGGTCACCAGCCGGACCTTGCCGCCTTCGCTGTTGTACCACGACGATGATGAAGCGGCGGCGGGAAGAACGGTTGCCGATCCGATGGCGGCGCCGAGCAGCAGGATTTTCAAGCTTTGCATGGCGGTGATTTGATCGTCCGTTCGTGGCCGCGCAATGTTTTCATGACCTTGCCGGTATCATATTTGCGTGACCTCGAGGGAAGAATGCTCTGCCTGGTCACATAGGCTTTGGTCGAATCCCGCACGGTGCATCTTTTCGGCGCTTTGGAAACGCGTTACCTTTGCTGTCATGGACTTGTTGCGCCACAAGAAGACAGCCGCCAGCCGCGGTTTTCTCGACGATCAGTTCCTGATTGCCATGCCCGGCATGAAGGACGACCGTTTCACGCGCTCGGTCATCTACGTCTGCGCGCACAGCGATGAAGGCGCGATGGGCCTGATCATCAACCAGACACAGCAGATGCTTTTTCCGGATCTGCTCGTGCAACTGGGCATCATGAACGAACAGGAAGCGATCCGCTTGCCGGCGCAGGCTCGCGATTTCGTCGTGCGCAATGGCGGGCCCGTCGATCGCAGCCGGGGTTTCGTCCTGCATTCGGGTGACTACAGGGTGGAATCGTCGCTGACCGTGTCGGACGACATCTGCCTGACCGCGACCGTCGACATATTGCGCGCCATTTCGTCTGGCCGTGGACCCCGTCACGCGCTGATGGCGCTCGGCTATTCGGGTTGGGGCGCCGGCCAGTTGGAGACCGAGATCGCCGAGAATGGCTGGCTGACTTGCCCGGCCAACGCCGAGCTTCTGTTCGACACCGACATTGAGCGCAAGTACGACCGCATCCTCGCCTCGATCGGCATCGACCTCGCCCATCTCAGCCTCGCCGCCGGACACGCCTGAGCCTCATCACAGAGGTCTCAGGCTTGCGTCAGCGGATACTGTTCCTTCAGCGTCTTCAGCACCTGGTCGCCCGGCATCGGCGCGCCGAACATGAAGCTTTGCACATATTCGCAGCCCATCTGGCGCAGCTCCAGCGCGTCGCGTTCGTCCGAAATGCCCTCGGCGACCACGGACAGTCCGAGTTCATGCGCCATGTTGACCATGGATTTGAGCAGCACCGCGCGTTTGGGGGTGTTGTCGTCGACAAAGCTCTTGTCGATCTTGATCGTGTCGAAGGGAAAACGCGTCAGATAAGCCAGTGAGGAATAGCCGGTGCCGAAATCGTCCAGCGACAGGCCGATGCCGAGCTGTTTCAGCTTGGTCAGCACATGGGCCGTCTGCTCGGGATTATCCATCACCAGCGATTCAGTGAGCTCGAGCCGGAAGCAGCGCGGCTTCAGATTGGCGCGTGCGATGACCGAGCGGACGTCGCTGACCAGGTCGCGGCGGATGAGCTGGCGGCTGGACAGGTTGACCGAGACCGACAGCGGCGCGTCGCCGATCTGCTTTTGCCATCCGGCAAGGTCCTCGGCCGCCTGCTGCATGGCGAAGAGGCCGAGCTGCACGATCAGCCCGCAGCTTTCGGCGACCGGGATGAAATCTGCCGGCGGGATCATGCCGCGACGCGGATGGTCCCAGCGCAGCAAGGCCTCGAAGCCGGCGACGCTGCCATCCTCCAGCCGCACGATCGGCTGATAGGCGAGCGTGAATTCGCGCCGTTCGATGGCGCGGCGCAGGTCGGATTCGAACTGCAACCTGTCGGTGCCGACGGTGCGGAAGGCCGGGCGGAACGGCTCGATCCTGTCGCCGCCGAAGCGCTTGGCCTGATGCATGGCAAGCTCGGCGTCCTTGACCATGTCCTCGGCCGACATCTGCGTCGAGTTCCAGGTGATCAGTCCGATCGATGCGGTCAGCACGATCTCGCGCTTGGCAAAGGTGATCGGGTTGTTGATGGCATGCTTGATGGCGTCAGCGACGGCGGCGATGCGGGACGGATCCTGCTCGGACAACAGCATTAGTGCGAACTGATCGCCGGCAAAACGCGACAGCGAATCCTTCGGCTTGAGCAACCGGTGCAGCCGGCGCGCAATGGTCAAAAGGATGGTGTCGCCGGCCGAGATGCCGAGCCCGTCATTGACCTGCTTGAAACGGTCGATGTCGATGACGAAGACGGTCGGGCGCACTTTTTCTTCGGTGCGGGCGATCGAGATGACCGCTTCCAGCCGGTTCATCAACAGTTCGCGGTTCGGCAGCCCGGTCAAATTGTCGTGCACGGCGTCGTGCAGCAGACGCTCCTCGGATTTCTTCTGTTCGGTGACGTCGACCATGGTGCCGACGCAGCGAATGACTTCGCCGTCCGACCCGATCACCGGCCGCGCGCGCAGCGAGAACCAGTGATAGTGGCCGTCGGCGCCGCGCAGGCGGAAGTTCTGCGACACCCGGCCGCGCCGGTGTTCCAGCACCACGTCAAGCGTCGTGCGGAAGGTGTCGCGATCGTCGGCATGCAGCACCGGCAGCCAGTTGCGCGCGGCACCGCCAAGGCTGTTTGGCGCCAGACCGAGCTGGATGCTGACATCGGGCTTGGTGACGACGCGGTCGCGCAGCACGTCCCAGTCCCACACCGTATCGCCAGATCCGGCCACTGCCAGCGCCTGCCGCTCGAGGTCGGAGAACAGGCCCTGGTGCAGCGCGCCGCCGGCAAAGGCGTGCTGCATGACGGTGAAGCCGATCAGAAGGATGATCAGGATCAGTCCGCCGCCCAATGCCGGCTGGGCGATGTCGTTGTCGAGCATGCCGGTGATCGCCATCCATGACCCGCACAGCCACAACAGCACCATGACCCAACTGGGCACCAGCATGATGGCGCGGTCGTAGCCGCGTATGCCGAGGAAGATGATCAGGCCGAGCCCGGTCAGCGCGGTGGCGGCGAAGGACAGCCTGGCGATGCCGGCGGCGACGGCCGGATCGACGATGGCGACGCCGGCGATCAGCAGCAGTCCAAGGATCCAGACCAGCGCGCCATAGCTGAAATGGCCGTGCCATCGGTTGAGGTTGAGATAGGCGAACAGGAACACCACGAAGGTTCCCGCCAGCGCCACCTCCGTTCCCGCTCGCCACATCTGCTCGTTGCCGGGCGAGATCTCGATGATCTTGTTGAGGAAGCCGAAATCGACGCAAATATAGGCCAGCACCGCCCAGGCGAGCGCCGCGGTCGCCGGGAACATCGAGGTTCCCTTGACCACGAAAAGGATGGTCAGGAACAGCGCCAGCAAGCCGGCGATGCCGATGACGATGCCGCGAAACAGCGTGTAGGAATTGACCGAGTCCTTGTAGGATTCCGGATCCCACAAATAGACTTGCGGCAGTTTCGGCGAAGCCAGTTCGGCGATGAAGGTGATCACCGTGCCCGGGTTCAGCGTCACCCGGAACACGTCGGCGTCGGGGCTGGTCTGGCGGTCGAGCGCGAAGCCTTCGCTGGGCGTGATGGCGGCGATACGGGTCGAGCCGAGATCGGGCCAGAAGATGCCGGAATTCACCAGTCGGAAATGCGGCGCGACGATCAGCCGGTCGAGCTGCTGGTCGGTGGTGTTGGCCAGCGCGAACACCGCCCAGTCGCCGGTCGAACGCGCATCATTAGCCTCGACCTCGATGCGCCGCACGATGCCGTCCGGTCCGGGAGCGGTCGACACCTGGAAATTCTCGCCCTGGTTCCGGTAGATCTCGACGGCGCCCGAAAGGTCGAGCGCGACGTCGTCGCGGGCAATCTTGATCGGTTCGACGGCGAAGGCCGACGATGCCGCGCACAGCGTCAGGATTGTCGCGAGGACAAAGGCGAACAGCGGCCCGTTTCGCAGGAAATTCGTCAAGATCAGTCCTTCGTTCCAGCGCCCGGCGGATCGTCCGAGATCCGGGCGTAGAGGTAGTGGTCCTGCCAGATGCCGTTGATCCTGAGATAGGATCGCAGAAGTCCTTCGCGCCGGAATCCGGCTTTTTCAAGCACGCGGATCGACCGGGCGTTGTCGGGAATACAGGCCGCTTCGATCCGGTGCAACCTCAGCGTATCGAAGGCGAAGCGCGTCACCACCTTGACCGCGTCGGTCATCAGGCCACGACCGCCAAAGCGCTCGCCGATCCAATAGCCGACATGGCCGCTTTGCGAGACGCCATGGCGTATGTTGCCGAGCGTGATGCCGCCCGCCAGCTTGCCGCTGCTCTTTTCGAAGATGAAGAAGGCGATCGCGGTTCCCTGCGCATAGTCTTCGCGGTAGCGGCTGATGCGCAGCCGCCAGGCAGTGCGGTCGAGTTCGTCGGGAGTCCAGCGTGGCTCCCATGGCTCGAGAAAGGCACGGCTTTCGCCACGCACCGCCGCCCATTCGCGATAGTCATTCGTGAAGGGCACGCGCAGCATGACGTAGTCACCCTTCAGCGCCGGCAGGTCACGGCGAAAGAAAGGGAGCGCGAACACGACGCTTTGAGGGGCTTAGACGGCGAGCTTGCGGGTCGCGGTCTGCGTGCCCGCAAGCGAATCGAGGATCGCCTCGTATGGCGCCAGCGTACCCACAGGCCCGACAGCTGTAAGCGTCGGCTTGGTCGAGAACAGCCGCGACGACAGGTCGGTCAGTCGCTCGATCGTGAGCGCCGACAGCCGTTCCATCAGTTCTTCCTTGGCGATCGGCCGGCCGAACAGAAGCAGCTGCCGCGCGATCTGCGAGGCGCGGCTGGCCGGGCTTTCGGCGGACATGATCAGCCCGGCGCGATATTGGGCGCGCGCCCGGTCGAGCTCTTCCTGCAGGATCTTCTCGCCGGCCTTCTGCAGTTCGTCGATGATGACCGGCACCAGTTCGGCGATATCGCTCTGGCCAGTCGCGGCATGGACACCGAAGACGCCGGTGTCGGAAAAGCCCCAGTGGAAGGCATAGACCGAATAGCACAGGCCGCGCTTTTCGCGGACTTCCTGGAAAAGACGCGACGACATGCCGCCGCCGAGGATCATCGACAGCACCTGCGAGGCATAGAAGTCGCGCACATGATAGGCGCGGCCCTCGAAGCCCAGCACAATCTGCGCGTCCATCAGGTCGCGGTCCTCGCGGAAGTCGCCGCCGACATATTGCGCATATTGCGGGATGGTGCTGTCGGCCTTGCTGCGGAAGCCGCCGAGTTGCTTTTCAACCTCGCGCACGAAATTGTCGTGCTTGATGTCGCCGGCAGCGACGATCACCATGCGCTCGGCGCCGTATTGCCGCTCGATGAAATCGTGCAACTGCTTCGAGGTGAAGGATTTGACGGTTTCCGGCGTGCCCAGGATCGAGCGGCCGATCGTCTGGTGGCGGAAGGCTGTCTCGGTGAAACGGTCGAAGACGATGTCGTCGGGCGTGTCGTGTGCGGCGCCGATCTCCTGCAGGATCACATGCTGCTCGCGTTCGAGCTCCTGCGGGTCGAACTCGGACTCCTGCAGGATGTCGGCAAGAATGTCGACGGCCAGCGGAACGTCGTCGGAGAGCACCCTGGCATAGTAGGAGGTGGTCTCGACGCTGGTGGCGGCGTTGATCTCGCCGCCGACGTCCTCGATCTCCGAGGCGATTTCGAAGGCGCTTCGCCTTTTCGTGCCCTTGAACGCCATGTGCTCGAGCAGATGGGCCATGCCATGCTCTTCGTCGCGTTCGTTGCGGGCACCTGACTTGACCCAGGCACCAAGGGCAACCGATTCGATGCTTTGAAGGGTTTCGGTGGCGACTGTCAGGCCGTTCGACAGACGGCTTACCTCAACACCCATATGGCTACTACTCCCTAACGCGCCGCCCGCGCGCGGCGGCCGACGTAATCTTCCACCATTTTCAGGTCGGATGGAAGTACCGTGTATTTTTCCTCCGATGTCATCAACCCACCTAGCCATGCGGGCAGTGCGGGCGAGACGCCGCTGGCGGCTTCGACGGCGGCGGGGAATTTTGCTGGATGGGCGGTGCCAAGCACCACCATCGGCACCGCGCCTGAAGCCTTGCCCGCCGCCACATGCACGGCTGCCGCGGTGTGCGGATCGAGCAGGTAGTTGCTGCCGGCGAGCGTCGAACGGATGGTGGCGGCGACTTCGTCCATGGTTGCGCGGCCGGCGTCGAATTCAGACCGCATCCCAGCGATTTGCTGCGTTTCGATGGTGAAAGCGCCAGACTGCTTGAGACCGTCCATGTAGCCCCGCACGGTCGCGGCGTCACGGTTGGAAGCCTCGAACAGCAGGCGTTCGAAATTGGACGACACCTGGATGTCCATCGACGGCGAAGTGGTCGCAAAGACGCCCTTGGTGCGGTATTCGCCGGTTGCGAAAGTGCGCGCCAGGATGTCGTTGTCGTTGGTGGCGATGATCAGCCGCTCGATCGGCAGGCCCATCTTCTTGGCGGCATAGCCGGCGAAGATATCGCCGAAATTACCTGTCGGCACCGTGAAGGAGACCGGCCTGTCCGGCGCGCCCAGCGACAGCGCCGAGGAGAAATAATAGACGATCTGGGCCATGATGCGGGCCCAGTTGATCGAATTGACGCCCGACAGCGCAACCCGGTCGCGAAAGCCGTGATCGTTGAACATGTCCTTGAGCAGGCCCTGGCAATCGTCGAAATTGCCTTCGATCGCCAGCGCATGAACATTTTGCGCGGTCGACGTCGTCATCTGCCGCTGCTGCACCGGCGAGACGCGGCCATGCGGGAAAAGGATGAAGATGTCGGTGCGGCTGCGCCCGGCAAAGGCATCGATGGCGGCGCCGCCGGTATCGCCCGAGGTGGCGCCGACGATGGTGGCGTGCTGGTCGCGTTCGGCAAGCACATGGTCCATCAGCCGGGCCAGAAGCTGCATCGCCACGTCCTTGAAGGCGAGAGTCGGCCCGTGGAAGAGTTCCAGGATGAAGGTGTTGGGGCCGGTCTGCACCAGCGGGCAGACGGCCTCGTGGCGGAAGGTGGCATAGGCTTCGCGGACCAGGCGCTCGAAGACGGGCGCCGGGATTTCGTCGCCAAGGAAGGGCGACAGCACGCGGATTGCGAGATCAGGATAGGCAAGGCCGCGCATGGCGCGGATCTCGGCAGCGGAAAACTGCGGCCACTCGCGCGGCACGTAAAGCCCGCCGTCACGCGCCAGTCCAGCCAGCACAGCGTCGGAAAATCCAAGCACGGGCGCTTCGCCGCGGGTACTCACATAGTGCATGTCACAAATCCGTTACCGCTGGGTTTTCCGTTCACCACAAGGTGGTTAATTTCTGCGCTGGCTCAGTCGCATTTTTGCCGCGCGGTTGATATACGTCACCAGCTTTGCGAGAGGGAAGTGCAGTTTCATGGCGTTTCGTACATTCAGTGGCCGCTTTTTGGCGGGTCTTGCGCTTACCGGCTTTATGCTCGCCGCCGCCGGCTGCCAATCGAGCGACAATGGCATCCTGGACCTCGGCTTCGGCAAGAAGGATCCGACAGCGCCGCCGCCGCCACAGGATCCCAAGGTCCTGTCTAGCCAGTTGCAGGCCTATTGCCCCAGAGTGACGGTGCGCGACGGCACGGCCTTCTTCAACACCTATGCCAAGGGCGTGCAGAAGCCCAAGTCGAAGCCCATGCGCAAGCCGAGGAACCAGGCCGAGGCCGAGCAGCAGGCGCAGGAGGCACAGGCCGCGGCCGACGCGGCCGCGACCGCGCCCGACGAGTCTGCGAACATCATCTACCAGGCGTCGATCAGCGACGTGACCCGTGATTGTCTGCGCGCCAACGGGCAGTTGACGATGAAGATCGCGGTCGCCGGCAAGGTTGTGCCCGGACCGAAATTTTCCCCCGGCACCATCACCATGCCGATCCGTATCGCGGTGATGCATGGCACGGATGTTCTCTACTCGCAGATCCATCCGTATCAGATCCAGGTCACCGACCCGTCGGTCGCGACGCAGTTTGTCTTCACAGATTCCAATGTCGTCGTGCCCGAACCGTCGGCGCAGGACTATCAGGCCTTTGCCGGATATGATGAAAACGCGCCGAAGGGGACGACGGACAAGCCGAAGAAGAATCACAAGAAGAAGGCTGTCGCGACGAACTAGTCTCGCGTCGAGACGCACGTCTCTCAGGCGTCAGCCGACCACTCCGACAGCGCGGCGATCACGCTTTTCAGCTCCGCCCAGCGCCGAATGACCGTCTCGGCGCCGGCTTCCGTCAAGGCGTCGGCATGACCGGGATAGCTGTGGCCGGCGCCGGTGAAGCCGATCACGCGCATGCCGGCCGTCCTGGCGCCGTGGACGCCGTGCACGGAATCCTCGATGACGAATGTGTTCGCCGGCTTGGCGTTGAGTTTCTCCGCAGCGAACAGGAACACGTCGGGCGCCGGCTTGGTCTTCTTGCTTGGTATCTCCAGGGCCGAGAAGATCCGGCCGGTGAAAAACGGCAGCAGGTGCACCTTCTCCAGCATGAATTCGATCCGCTCGGAGCGCGAATTCGAGCAGACGCAGTGCGGAGCGGTGACCGCGGCGACCGCCTCGCGCACGCCGTCGATGGCGCGGACGTCGCTGCGCAATTTGCGATCGACGAGGTCTTCGGCGCGGTCGATCAGCGAGGCCTGGAACGGGATGCTGGACTTCTCCTCGACCCGCATCATGATGTCCTTGAAGGTCAGTCCGGCGTAGGTCTCGGCGAGTTCCTCAGCCGATATTTCGTAGCCGGCCAAGGTCAGCAGTTCCGCCTCGACCCGCGCGGCGACGATTTCGGAATCGACGAGCACGCCGTCGCAATCGAAGATGACAAGGTCTGGCTGGGGCATGGTGATCCGGACGGTTGGGAGAAGGAAGGGCCAGGGAAGGCTCAGGCGGCGCGGCATACACCAACAGGGCCGCCTTCGCAAATTTGGAGATCCGCGGTGGCCTTCACCGAATATTTACGCTGATCGGTAACCATAACAGAGAGTAAAACTGTAACGCGTGCCTCGGGTGTCAGAATGTCTGCCGTGCGTCTTCTCGACGAGCTATCCCACGCCCCCCAGCAATCCGAATGGCTGGACACGATCCTCAAGGGTGACTGCGTTGCCGCGCTCGATCGGCTGCCGGAAAAGTCGATCGACGTCATTTTCGCCGATCCGCCCTACAATCTTCAGCTCGATGGTGACCTGCACCGGCCCGACCAGTCGAAGGTCGATGCCGTCGACGACGATTGGGACCAGTTCGAGAGCTTCGAGGCCTACGACGCCTTCACCCGCGCCTGGCTGCTGGCGGCGCGGCGGGTGCTGAAGCCCAATGGCACTATCTGGGTCATCGGCTCTTATCACAACATCTTCCGGGTCGGCGCCAAGATGCAGGATCTGGGCTTCTGGATCCTCAACGACGTCGTCTGGCGCAAGACCAATCCGATGCCGAATTTCCGTGGCCGCCGTTTCCAAAATGCGCATGAGACGATGATCTGGGCGTCGCGCGACCAGAAGGGCAAGGGCTACACCTTCAATTACGAAGCCATGAAGGCCTCGAACGACGACATCCAGATGCGCTCTGACTGGCTGTTTCCGATCTGCACCGGCGGCGAGCGGCTGAAGAACGACAATGGCGACAAGCTGCATCCGACGCAGAAGCCGGAAGCGCTGCTCGCGCGCATCATGATGGCCTCGACCAAACCCGGCGACATCGTACTCGACCCCTTCTTTGGCTCAGGCACCACCGGCGCGGTGGCCAAAAGGCTTGGCCGCCATTTCGTCGGCATCGAGCGGGAGCAGGCCTATATCGATGCCGCCAACGAGCGCATCGACGCGGTGCGGCCGCTGGACGGCGCCGACCTGACCGTGCTCACCGGCAAGCGCGCCGAGCCGCGCGTCGCCTTCGTCAGTCTCATCGATACCGGGCTGATGGTTCCGGGCGCCACGCTCTACGACGCCAAGAAGCGCTGGGCGGCCAAGGTGCGCGCCGACGGCACCGTGGCGATCGGCGACAGCGCCGGCTCGATCCACAAGATCGGCGCCGAAGTGCAGGGCCTGGATGCCTGCAACGGCTGGACCTTCTGGCACTATGAGCGCAGCGGCGGCCTGACCCCGATCGACGAGCTTCGCCGCATTGCCCGGCTCGGCATGGAGCGGGCAGGGGCCTGAACCCCTGCCAATTGCCACCATTCTCGCTGACTCAAGGTATCAACGGAACGCCGGAAGCGATTCAAATCACGCCATGATTCCGAGGCGTTCAAGGTCTGCCTGAAGCGTCTTGGCATCGGTGAACAGCACCGCTTGCCAGCCGGCCGCCTTGGCGCCGTCGACGTTCTTCTGGCTGTCGTCGATGAACAGCGTGGCCGACGGCTCGAGCCCGAACGCGGCGACGTGATGGTCGTAGATGCCGCGGTCCGGCTTGATCATCCCGACTTCGCCGGAGATGGTGACGCCGCGCGGCCGTTCGAGAAAATCGAAGCGTTTGCGCGCCTCGGAGAGCGTGTCGCTGGCGAAATTGGTCAGCATGGTCACGTCGTGGCCGCTTTCGATCAGGCCGACCATGATGGCGACACTGTCGTCATAGGCGTGCGGCACCATGTCGTGCCAGTAGCGGCGGAAATTGCGGATGTTTTCCGCGTGATCGGGATGCTCCGCAATCAGCAGCGCCTCGGCCTCTTGCCATGTCCGGCCGCGATCCTGCTCGATGTTCCAGTCATGCGTGCAGACATTGTCGAAGAACCACTTTCTCTCTTCGGCATCCGGAATGAGGAGGCTGAACGGAATATTCGGATCGTAGTGGATCAGCACCCTGCCGATGTCGAAAACGATGTGGCGGATTTCAGTCATGGGGCCTCTTTGCACTGTGTGGCGACGGTTTTTTCGTCGCGCCGGGTATCGCAGCCTCGATTGCCTTTTTCATGACAGTGGGCAGTGCTTCGCCTGAAATGTCCGAAGGCAGCGACCAGAAATGGCCGGCCGGCGTCTCGCCGTTCGTGTGGGCGAGGAACACGTCGAGCTCGAGCGCGAAGTGGGTGAAGACATGGGCGATCCGCCCCGTGGGCTTCCAGTTGCCGGGAAAGGGTGCCGCCGCTTGCGTGGTGGCGCCATCGATCCGCGCTGTCCAGGCGGTCGTCGGCACTTCGGTCATGCCGCCAAGCAGGCCTTTCTCCGCCCGTTTGCGCAGGAGAACGGCGCCGTCGCCCCGCACGGCGATGAAGGCCGCACCGCGCCGCAGCGGCTTGTCGGCCTTGGGCAGCCGCACCGGGAAATGTTCGGGGTCACCTGAAACGACCGCGCTGCAATCTTCGCGCAGCGGGCACAGCATGCAGCGCGGCCGGCGTGGCGTGCAGATGGTGGCGCCGAGATCCATCATCGCCTGGGCGAAATCGCCCGGCCTTGTCCCTGGCACCATACGCTCGACATGGGCGCGTATCTCGGCCTTGGCTTCGCTCAGCGGTGTTGTGATCGAAAACAGCCGGGAGATGACGCGTTCGACATTGCCGTCGACGACGGCGGCTGGGCGGTCGAAGGCGATCGCGGTGATCGCCGCCGATGTATAGGCGCCGATGCCGGGCAGTTCCCTGAGGCCGGCTTCCGTGTCGGGAAACCGGCCGCCGCGCTGGGCCACTAGGTCGGCGCAGGCCTTGAGATTGCGCGCGCGGGAATAGTAGCCGAGCCCGGCCCAGGCCTTCATCACATCCTCGGTCGGTGCCGCAGCAAGCGCCCCGACATCAGGCCATTTCTCGACGAAGACGCGAAAATAGGCCTTCACCGCTTCGACAGTGGTTTGCTGCAGCATGACTTCGGACAGCCAGATGCGGTAGGGATCGGGCATCACGCCGCGCGCGTGCTCACGCGGCGTGATGCGCCACGGCAACTCGCGATGATGCACATCGTACCAGCCGAGCAGGCGGGACGCGATGTCGGCACCGAATGGGGGTGTGGTCTTGCGGGTCTGGTCTGCTGGTGCCATTGATCGGGAATTGGCCTTGGCCGATGCTGGTGAGGCTGGAGAACGTACATGGCAGGGAGAACGCCCTACGGCAATCCCGTCCCGGTCAGCGATCTTGCGACCAAAATCCTCGACCCGGTGCTGCGCAAGCGGGCCGGCATTTCGATCGGCCTCGTCCAGTCGTGGGAAGAGATTGCCGGGCCACGCCTTGCCAGCCGCTCGCGTCCCGAAAAAATCCAGTGGCCGCGCCGCATGCATGAAGACGATCCGTTCGAGCCGGCGGTGCTGGTCATCGCCTGCGAAGGCATGGCGGCGCTGCACCTGCAGCACGAGACCGGCGAGATCATCAACCGGGTCAACGCTTTCCTCGGTTTCACCGCCATCAGCCGGATCAGGATCCTGCAGAAGCCGATGACAGCGGACCAAGGAAAGCGCAAACCGACCTTCAGGCCGCTGACCGCGGCCGAGAAAACGAAACTGTCCTCGACCGTCGGCCTGGTCGACGATGATGGGCTGCGCGCCTCGCTGGAAAGGCTCGGCGCCACCATTCTGGGCGAAAGGAAGTCATAGATTTGTCGTCAATATCTCGCATTCGTGATCGCCCCTGTCAGGTTTGGCGATTGGATTGGGGATGGAGATGCCTTAATTCGCGCCAACTCTCGCTTTTTCGTGCCTTTGCATTGCAAAATCCAACTCTTGTCAGGTGATTCGTATGAACCGTCCCCCGTTTGGCCAAAGCTTGTCTCGCAGAAACGTCCTGACTTCGCTGGCCGCCATTCCGGCGGTCGCCCTGCTCGCCGCCTGCAGCGACTCTGACGAGCAAGCCAAGGCGGCGGATGTAAAGCCCGCGGACCCGGCCGCGCCTGCGAAGCCGGCCACGCCGGCCGCCGCGACTGCACCGGAAGCCCAGGGCACCGTGGATATGGCGGAACTGCTGAAGCCGGGTGCGCTGCCCGACAAGCAGCTTGGCAAGGACGACGCCAAGGTGACCATCGTCGAATACGCCTCGATGACCTGCCCGCATTGCGCGCATTTCGCCGAGACCACTTTTCCGGACCTGAAGACCAAGTACATCGACACCGGCAAGGCCCGCTACATCCTGCGCGAATTTCCGTTCGATCCGAGCGCCGAAGCCGGATTCATGCTGGCGCGCTGCGCCAAGGATAACTATTTCCCGATGGTGGACGTGCTGTTCAGGCAGCAGGCGAACTGGGTTGGAGTACCCAATACCAAGGATGCGCTGCTGCAGATCTCCAAGCTGGCCGGTTTTACACAGGAGTCCTTCGAGGCCTGCTTGACGGACCAGAAACTTCTGGACGATGTGAGATCGGTCCAGAAGCGCGGCGCCAATGAATTCAAGGTCGACTCGACACCGACCTTCTTCATCAACGGTAAGACCTACAAGGGGGCGATGTCGATTGCGGAAATGTCGGCCATCATCGACCCTCTGCTCTGACGCTCAGGCAGCATCGAAACGGCCGCGCCCGACGCCGGTCGCCCATTTGCCTTGCCGTGGAAACCGCGGCACACTTTTGCTGAATCCGCTTAGCGGGCGGCGCGAATGAAGTTTTCGCGCCTTCGCCTCCTTGGTTTCAAGTCCTTCGTCGAGCCCGGCGAGTTCGTCATCGAACGCGGCCTGACGGGCATTGTCGGGCCGAATGGCTGCGGCAAGTCGAACCTGGTCGAGGCGCTGCGCTGGGTAATGGGCGAAAGCTCCTACAAGAACATGCGCGCGTCCGGGATGGACGACGTCATCTTTTCCGGCTCGGGCACACGCCCGGCACGCAACACCGCTGAAGTCACGCTTTTCCTCGACAACAGCGACCGCTCGGCGCCCGCTGCCTTCAACGATGCTGACGAGTTGCAGGTGTCGCGCCGGATCGAACGCGAGGCGGGCTCGCTCTATCGCATCAACGGCAAGGAGGCGCGCGCCAAGGATGTCCAGCTCCTGTTCGCCGATCAGTCGACCGGCGCGCGCTCGCCATCGATGGTCGGGCAAGGCCGCATCGGCGAACTGATCCAGGCCAAGCCGCAGGCGCGCCGCGCCTTGCTCGAAGAGGCTGCCGGCATTTCCGGCCTGCACACCCGTCGCCACGAGGCCGAGTTGCGGCTGAAGGCGGCCGAGCAGAACCTGGAGCGCCTGGACGACGTCGTCGGCGAACTGGAAAGCCAGATCGAAAGCCTGAAGCGCCAGGCGCGCCAGGCGTCACGCTTCAAGAACCTGTCGGCCGATATCCGCAAGGCGGAAGCGACGCTGCTGCATCTGCGCTGGACACTGGCCAAGACACAGGAAGGCGAGGCGCGCTCGGCGCTGTCGGTTGCCACCGCGCTGGTCGGTGACCGCGCCGCAGCCCAGATGGCCGCCGCAAGGGAGCAAGGCATCGGCGCCCACCGGCTGCCGGAGCTGCGCGACGCGGAAGCCGCCGCTGCCGCCGCCTTCCAGCGCCTGTCGATCGCCAAGTCGCAGATCGAGGAGGAAGCCGGCCGCATCCGCGCCCGTCAGGGCGAACTCGAGCGCCGGCTGCAACAACTCGACGGCGACATTGCGCGCGAGGAACGCATGGTCCGCGACAATGCGGATATTCTTGAGCGCCTTCGCACCGAAGAAGCCGCGCTCAATTCCGAAAATGCCGGTGCTGCCGAGCGCGAAGCCAGCACCCGCGCGGCTTTCGAACAGGCGGCATCGATGCTTGCGGCAAGCGAAGCCAAACTCGCCGCGCTGACCGCCGAGCGGGCCGAGGCTGCCGCCTCGCGCAACCAGATCGAACGGACGCTGCGCGACACCGCCGAGCGCCGCGACCGTTTCGGCCGTCAGCTTGCCGATGTCGACCGGGAACTGTCTGATATCCTCTCCAAGGTCGCCGGCCTGCCGGATCCGGCCGAGAAGCGCATGCTGGTCGAACAGGCGATGGCGCTGCTGGATGAGGCCGAGGCTGCCGTGGCGCAGGCCGAGCAATCGGTCATCGATGCCCGCGCCAGCGAAAGCGCGGCCCGGCCGCCGCTGCAGGATGCCAGGGCCGAGCTGGCACGCATCGAGACCGAAGCGCGCACGCTGGCCAAGATCCTGAATGCCGCCAGCGGCGATCTCTTCCCAGCCGTGCTGGAGCAGATCAGCGTCGAGCGTGGCTTCGAGACGGCGCTGGGTGCGGCCCTTGGCGAAGATCTCGACGTGCCGCTCGACCGCAGCGCACCGGTGCATTGGGGCGAAAGCGAGATCCAGCCCGGCGACGCGGCTCTGCCTGAAGGCGTCAGGAGCCTTGCCAGCGTCGTTCACGCGCCGGCACAGCTTGCCCGCCGCCTGGCGCAGATCGGTATCGTTGTATCAGGCGATGGCCGCCGGCTGCAGGCGCTTCTTGCTCCCGGCCAGCGGCTGGTCAGCCGCGAGGGCGCGCTCTGGCGCTGGGACGGCTTTACCGCCAGTGCCGATGCGCCCACCGCGGCCGCGCAAAGGCTGGCGCAGAAGAACCGGCTGGCTGAACTTGATGCCGAAGCGGTGCAGGCGACGCTCGTCCTGCGCCAGGCCGAGGAGGCACTGGCCCAGGCCGAACAGGCGCTTCGCCTGGCGAGCGAGACCGAGCGCAACGCGCGCCAGGCTGGGCGTGACGCCCAGCATCGGCTGGACGCCGCCCGCAACGCGCTGGCCGAGGCCGAAAAGGCCGGCGGCGAATTGGCGAGCCGGCGCGCGGCACTGGATGAGGCGCGCGCCCGCATCGTCGATAGCCATGAAGAGACTTCGGCGGCCTTCGCCGAGGCCGAAATGCTGCTGCAGGACGCGCCCGATCTCGGCGATTTGCAATTGCAGCTCGAACAGTCCGCAGCCAATGTCGCCCGCGATCGCGCCACGCTTGCCGATGCGCGTGCCGTGCATGAGGGGCTGCGCCGCGAAGCCGAGGCGCGCACGCGCCGGCTCGATGCCATTGGCGCCGAGCGTAGCAACTGGCTGGAGCGGGCCGAAAACGCCTCGACGCAGATCGCATCGCTTGGCGAACGCAAGGCCGAGGCCGAGGCCGAACGCGAGCGGCTGGCCGATGCGCCCGATGAAATCGACGCCAAGCGGCGCGCCTTGCTGTCACAGCTGACGGAGGCCGAGACCTTGCGCAAGGCCGCCGCCGACCGTCTGCAGGAAGCGGAAAACCGGCAATCCGAAATGGACAAGGCGGCCACCGGCGCCATCCAGTCGCTGGCCGAGGCGCGCGAGACCCGCGTCCGCGCCGAAGAGCGGTTGACCGCGGCCGACGAACGCCGGCTGGAGGTCGAGGTGCGCATCCAGGAAACGCTGAACACGCCGCCGCATCTGGTCATCCGCCACACCGGTCTGGAGGCCGACAGCCCGATGCCCGAAATGGCCGAGATCGAGCGCCAGCTCGACCGGCTGAAGATCGAGCGCGAACGGCTCGGCGCCGTCAATCTTCGTGCCGAGGAAGAGCAGAAGGAGCTTTCCGACCGGCTGGAGACGATCGTGTCGGAGCGCGAAGACATCATCGAGGCGATCCGCAAGCTCCGGCAAGCGATCCAGAGCCTGAACCGCGAAGGCCGCGAGCGGTTGCTTGCCGCCTTCGACGTGGTCAACAGCCATTTCCAGCGGCTGTTCTCGCATCTGTTCGGCGGCGGCACGGCGGAATTGCAGCTGATCGAATCCGACGATCCGCTCGAGGCCGGGCTTGAAATCCTGGCCCGCCCGCCCGGCAAAAAGCCGCAGACCATGACGCTGCTGTCCGGTGGCGAGCAGGCGTTGACGGCGATGTCGCTGATCTTTGCCGTGTTCCTGACCAATCCGGCGCCGATCTGCGTGCTCGACGAAGTCGACGCACCGCTCGACGATCACAATGTCGAGCGTTTCTGCAATCTGATGGACGAGATGGCCGCCACTACCGAGACGCGGTTCGTCATCATCACCCACAACCCGATCACCATGGCGCGCATGAACCGGCTGTTCGGCGTCACGATGGCCGAGCAGGGCGTCAGCCAGCTCGTGTCGGTCGACCTGCAGGCCGCCGAAGCGATGCGCGAAGCAAGCTGAGCCGCCGCGCGACGCGCGTCGCGTTGAAACGGATTCAGGCGCCGCGCTTTAAGTCTTTGTTTTTATGCATGTCGTTGCCCCAAGCCGGGGTCGTTTTTGGGCGACATGCATTAAAAATAGGTTCTCGGCTCGACAAGGTTCTTCTGCTGGCGAAGGTAGAAACAATAGAAGCCGAATGCAGCAGCGAGCCACATGAAGGCCTCGCCGATCGCCAGCCGATTGTTCGAATTGCTGAGGACGGTGAGGGCGAAGAAGACCAACGTTGAGATGTAGCAGGACCATACGGCCGGAGCGACAAGCTTGGCCCGCACGGCCAGCACGACCTGCCTGGACGACCAGGCGTAGAGAAAGCCGAAGAACGCCAGCCCGACCACGCCGTAGCGCACGGCTATCTCCAGATAGCCGTTGTGGAAGACGTTGAAGATCATGGGGTGGTAGGTTCTGTTCTGCCATTCGGTGAGCCAGCTGGAACTGGCTCCGAAGATCGGGTGGCGTTTCCAGACCTCGATCGCATCGGCCCACAGCATCAGCCGTTCCCTGGCCGCTAAGGGAACCGTATTGCTGGCGATGGCGCGGTCGAAGGCCGGGAGGACGCCATGGCTCAAAGCATCCGAAACCAGGTTCTTGACGAAGATCATGGTGTCGCCGGCGGTGGACCAGAAGATGTTGTGCATGGCGACAACGCTGGCTGCAACGATTGCCAGCACGCCGCCTCCGATCATCAGCTCGCGGCGATGACCTCTCGCCAGCGTCATGATCGCCAGCAGGAGCAGGACGAGCGCGAGCGCAAGCCAGACGCCCTTCGACCGCAGCGCAACGATGTTGGCGAAGGCAAACAGCAGAACGGCGGTCGACAGCGCCCAGTGCAGGATCCTGGATACCTTGTTCAGGTCCGTTCTTTGGGCCGTGTATGCCATGAATTGCAGCGTGCAAAGGAAGATGAAACCAGCCGCCACCGACGCGTGAATGGGATTGTTGAAGAGCCAAGGCTCCGGTCTGGTTCCGTGAAGGATGTCCGAATAGCCGGTGTCCGCCGCCAGGAAGACAAGACTGAGGACCATGAACCAGAGGACGAGCTGCCCAGGCCGCCTGACAAACAGCAAGAGGGCGAAGCCGGTCGTCGCATAAAACAGCGGAAACAGGTAGATGCCTTCGGCGGCACCCAGCTGGTGGGTGCCGAAATAGACGATCGCCAGTCGGATGAAGACATAGAGCGACCAACCCAGGCAGAGACCGCCGACCCATCCGATCAGTGGCTTGCTGTAGGTCCATAGGTCCTGCCTGAACCAGCGGATGGCTGCGACCGCGGCGAGCGCTATCCCCGCGAAGCGGTAAGTGTCAGCCTCGCGCCAGACCGCGGAGGCCATGGCGAGAATGGCGAATGCCGCAAGGACTAGAAGCACTGTGTAGCGCGGCGAGTCGGCCCTGGCATAATCCGGAATTTCGCGCGGCAAGGGCGGCCGCAGCAGGACGTGATGCAGGCGGCTCAACTCGTCCTTGGCCCGGAACGCCCCGGCGTCCAGCCGGCTCGGCCAGGCAAGCCGCGCGAATTTGTAGCTGCCCGAGGGGCCGGCTATGCCGGAAATCTTGCTGCTGGCGGCGAAGCCGAGCACGTTTTTGCGGACCGAATAGACTTTCAGGCCGGTATCCCAAAATCGTTCGAGTGCGACGTCCCACGGCATTTTCATCACCGCGAGCGCCGACAACAGCCCTTGCGCGCCCTCCCGCGTCACCAGATAGGCCGCGGCCGAGCCCTGCGGGCCATGCAGCGCGCGACCGATCTCGTCGCCTTCCGTCGTCTCGACGGCGCGCATGAAGAAGCTCATGCGATGGTTGTTTAGCTTGATGACGTCGAAATCCGGCACCGCGGCGATGATGGCCTGGATGCGCCGCATGGTGTTTTCGCTGAAGAGGACGTCGTCCTCGACAATCAGGCCATAGGCGCTGCCACCGGCCAGGAACGTTTCCAGCGCCTGGATGTGGCTGCGGTAACAGGCATATTCGCCGGGCAGAATGTCGCGCCCGCTCAACTTGCGCGCGGTTGGAAGATCGATCTCCGTCCAGTCCGCCTTGGCAAGCGCGCGGCCGTCGATAGCCGCAATGCGCTGCAAGGTCAGGCCGGACGCTTCGGCGCTGGCGAGCAATTCGCTCCAGCGACCGGTCTCGCGATCGAGGTTGATGGCGAAGATGGGAAGGTTCATTGAAGTTCCATTTTGACCGCCACCCGTCTTGGTGGAATCTTCGATGACCTTGTATGGAAAAGAGAGAGATGTTCAAGGCTATACTGTTGAGGCTATGTGCATGCTTCGGACGGCCAGCTTGAAGAGATCGTCCGAGTTCGCGTGAGCCATCACATGGCCGCCACGCACCATGGTCGCTGAAAGGCAGTGCCGAGTGGCGGACAATGCACAAGCCCTCTGTGCATGACCATGAAACAGGTGATTGCGGCCAACGTACGATCAAAAAGCCGAAGAACACGATCGGACGCCAAATCGGAATCTCTCGGCGCTGGGCGTTTCCTGCGGTTGGCTTGTCCGCAACGATTGACCCTAGCGCAACAAGGCCGGCGCGTCCGCTTGCGGGGGGTGCGGGACGGACGCGCCGACGTCACCAACAACGCCGAGCCATCTTTCTGACTCGTACGACCGCGGTCGGTACGCCGGCAGTCATGCCGTTGCCTCGCCGAGATGGTCTTAGGTTGTAGGTCCGGTCCGGAGGGTGGGACCGCTGTGAAAATGTAACATGGGCGCGAGTGATTTGACTGTTCCACACTGAACAGTCCTCAACGGCCCCTGTCCCTGAGGTGAGGATTGTCGTGCAGGACGACGTTCAGGAGGGAGTTGTGAACCTCCAAATCTCCATTGTAGTGGATGAACCCGAGCTTGCGGAACTTGTTCATGAACGTGCTGACGCGCGACCTGGTGGTGCCAACCATCTCCGCGAGCGTCTCCTGGCTTATCTTCGGTATGACAGGCTGAGGGCTCCCCTCCCTGCCAAAGTTTGCCATCAGAAGGAGCAGCCTCGCCAGACGCTTCTCGCTCGAATTGAAAAGCTGGTCTACCAGGTCCTCTTCGACGCGGGCGTTCCTCGCCAGCAAATAGGACATGAACATCTCTGAGAACTTCGGCTCTTCCCGCAGCACCCGCGTGATTGATGCTTTATCAAGCCGCATAATGACGCTGTCCATCATCGCGGAAACTGTAGCCAACCGCAGCGGCTGGCCGGACAAGCAGCCTTCGCCGAAGAAATCCCCGCTCTCATGGAGAGCGACGATCGCTTCCTTGCCCTGCTCCGATACGATGCAGACTTTGACCTTGCCCTTCTGGATGTAGAAGACGGAATCCGCCGGGTCGCCCTGCGAATAGACAGTCTCATTCTTGCGATACGTCGCCACAGTCCTCCCGCCGTCGACCGTATTGAGGAAGACGTTGACGTTGAATGGGCGCTTGTCGGTCCTGGCCACGACGGGTCTCAACTTAGGTAAGGGGATATTTTAGCGCAGGTCGCGCGTTAGGAAAATCACCTAGATTGATGACGGCAGCCGGTCCGGCGGCTGTCATGTCACAAGTGTGAACTGGACCACGCATCTTTGCCATTGGCCAATCGCTGCTGCCTATTCGAGATGGGTGATGTTCCAGGATGGACCCGGAAAAGTATGGCTGGGGCGCCAGGATTCGAACCTGGGAATGTCGGTACCAAAAACCGATGCCTTACCACTTGGCGACGCCCCAATTGCCGTCAGAGTCGCTTGTGCGGCGCGTTCTTAGCAGAGCAGCCGAAAAGCACAATCCTTATGAGCGACGATGGGAACGCCCAAAATGGGCAAGCAACGCAGCGCTGCCAGATGACATGCGATGGCTATTCGGCCCACACCGCCATCTCGTTTCCGGCCGGATCGACAAAGTGAAAGCGCCGGCCGCCGGGGAACGAGAAGATCGGCTTGACGATCATGCCGCCGGCACTTTCGACGGCGTCGAGTGTCGCTTCCAGATCCCTACTGTAGAGCACGGGCAGCGGCTTGGCGGGGGCTTCCGCCGCGTCGGCCTGGAAGCCTCCGTCCAACCCCTCGGCAAAGGCTGAGTAGGTCGGTCCATAGTCGGTGAACGACCAGGCAAAGGCAGCGCTGTAGAAAGCCTTGAGCCGGTCCAGCGTTCCGCCGGTCGCCGGCATTTCCAGGTAATCGAGTTTTCCGTGTAGTTTCATGGCGCACCTTTGTTCCTGTTATGTTCTATTCCAAAAGCTCCGGAATGGCAAGTCTTTTTGCCGCATCCTTGGACAGAGCTTTTGCTTAATCGATTGTAGCGGCCGCACAACTTTGCCGACGCCTTGCGTTTCGCACTGCAGCATCATATCGCTCCACAGTCGGACACGGCGGAACTTTCCGTTTCGCCAATCTTTCCAATCTCCTGCAACCGGAGAGCAAAGCATGACCAAATGGGTTTTCACCTTTGGCGATGGTGCGGCGGAAGGCCGTGCCGGCGACAGGAATCTGCTGGGTGGCAAGGGCGCCAATCTGGCCGAGATGTGCAGCCTGGGCCTGCCGGTGCCGCCCGGGTTCACCATCACCACCGAGGTCTGCAACGCTTACTACGCCAATGGCCGCACCTATCCGGCAGGGTTGGAAACGGATGTCGCGGTCGCGCTCGATCACATCGGACGGCTGACTGGCCGCCGGTTCGGCGATCCGTCGAAACTGCTGCTGGTCTCGGTGCGTTCCGGTGCCCGCGCCTCGATGCCCGGCATGATGGATACCGTGCTCAATCTCGGGCTGAACGACGAGACGGTCGAGGCGCTGGCCGCCGATTCGGGCGACGCGCGCTTTGCCTATGACAGCTACCGTCGCTTCATCCAGATGTATTCCGATGTCGTGATGGGTCTCGACCATGAGGTGTTCGAGGAAATCCTCGAAGACCAGAAGGGCGGACTCGGCTATGAGCTCGACACCGAACTGACGGCTCTCGAATGGCAAGGCGTCATCGCGCTCTATAAGGCCAAGGTCGAGGAAGAACTCGGCAAGCCGTTTCCGCAGGTTCCGCATGAGCAGCTCTGGGGCGCCATCGGCGCGGTGTTTTCGAGCTGGATGAACAACCGCGCCATCACTTACCGGCGCCTGCACGACATCCCCGAAAGCTGGGGCACGGCGGTCAACGTCCAGGCCATGGTGTTCGGCAATATGGGCGAAACCTCGGCCACCGGCGTTGCCTTCACCCGCAATCCCTCGACCGGCGAAAAGATGCTCTATGGCGAGTTCCTGGTCAACGCGCAGGGCGAGGACGTCGTTGCCGGCATCCGCACGCCCCAGAACATCACCGAGGCGGCGCGCATTGCCGCCGGATCGGACAAGCCGTCCTTGCAGAAGCTGATGCCGGACGCGTTTCAGTCCTTCGTCACCATCTCCGATAGTCTGGAGAAGCACTACCGCGACATGCAGGACCTCGAATTCACCATCGAGCGCGGCAAATTGTGGATGCTGCAGACCCGTTCCGGCAAGCGCACTGCCAAGGCGGCGTTGAAGATCGCCGTCGAAATGGCAAGGGACAAGCTGATTACCAAGGAAGAGGCGGTCGCCCGCATCGATCCGGCCTCGCTAGACCAGCTGCTGCACCCGACCATCGATCCCAAGGCAGCGCGCGACGTCATCGGCGTCGGGCTGCCTGCCTCTCCCGGTGCCGCCACCGGCGAGATCGTCTTCTCCTCTGCTGACGCCGAGGAGCTGAAGACGCAAGGCCGCAAGGCGATCCTGGTGCGCATCGAAACCAGTCCTGAAGACATTCACGGCATGCATGCGGCCGAGGGCATCCTGACCACGCGCGGCGGCATGACCAGCCATGCCGCGGTCGTCGCCCGCGGCATGGGCAAACCCTGTGTGTCTGGCGCAGGCTCACTGCGCGTCGACTACAAGGCCGGCACGCTGATGGCGATGGGGGCGACCTTCCGCAAGGGCGACATCGTCACCATCGACGGCGGCAATGGCCAGGTGCTGAAGGGTGCCGTGCCGATGCTACAGCCGGAACTGTCCGGCGATTTCGCCGCCATCATGGAGTGGGCGGACGCCGTTCGCCGCATGAAGGTGCGCACCAATGCCGAAACGCCGCTCGATGCGCGCATGGCGCGCTCCTTCGGCGCCGAAGGCATCGGGCTTTGCCGTACCGAGCACATGTTCTTCGATGGCGATCGCATCGTTGCCATGCGCGAGATGATCCTGGCCGACACCGAGAAGGACCGGCGCACGGCACTCGGCAAGCTGCTGCCGATGCAGCGCTCGGATTTCCTCGAACTGTTCGAGATCATGGCCGGCCTGCCGGTGACGATCCGCCTGCTCGATCCGCCGCTGCACGAATTCCTGCCGAAGACCGAGGAGGAGGTGGCCGAGGTTGCCGCCGCCATGAAGGTGTCGCCCGACAAGCTCCGCCAGCGCACCGACGCGCTGCATGAATTCAACCCGATGCTCGGCCATCGCGGCTGCCGGCTTGCGGTTTCGTACCCCGAGATCGCCGAGATGCAGGCGCGCGCCATTTTCGAGGCCGCAGTCGAGGCGGGCAAGAAGGCCGGCGCACTTGTCGTTCCCGAAATCATGGTGCCGCTGGTCGGCCTGGTGAAAGAACTCGACTACGTCAAGGCGCGCATCGATGCCGTCGCCAAAAGCGTCATGCAGGAAACCGGCGTCAAGATCGACTATCTGACTGGAACCATGATTGAACTCCCCCGCGCGGCGATCCGCGCCCATGTCATCGCCGCTACGGCCGAATTCTTCTCCTTCGGCACCAATGACCTGACCCAGACCACATTCGGCATCTCGCGCGACGATGCGGCCTCGTTCCTGGAGACCTACCGCCAGAAGGGCATCATCGATCAGGATCCGTTCGTCTCCCTCGACATCGACGGGGTTGGCGAACTGGTGCGCATGGCTGCCGAAAAGGGCAGGGCGACACGGCCCGACATCAAGCTCGGCATCTGTGGCGAACATGGCGGCGATCCGGCCTCGATTCGGTTTTGCGAAGAGGTCGGCCTCGACTACGTGTCCTGCTCGCCCTATCGCGTGCCGATTGCGAGGTTAGCGGCCGCGCAGGCGGCGGTGCTGGTTGCGAAAGCAATTCCCGGAAAAGTGTGAAGCAGTTTCCGTCCCGAATTGCGTCAAAGCAAAGAGCTTGAGCAATTCCAGGAAAAGTGTGATACGGTTTTGCTTCGGGAATTGCGTCAAAGCAAAGGAGATTCGCCGTTTCCGTGAACGGTGAATTGCTCTAAGGCCGGCCGCGGATAGGATCCATCCGGTCGAGCTTACCGTTTTGTAAAGCAATTCACACGAACGTGCTGACGGCATTGCGTAATCATTGCGTAATTTCGACATCCCGCCAATTGTCCTGGGAAACAGATGTTGCAGACTGCACCCGCGCCGATTCGCTCGATACTGGTCATTCAAACGAAGTACATTGGAGATCTCGTTCTCGCCTCGGTGCTCTCAGAAAACCTGCGGCTCGAATTCCCCGATGCCAGGCTGGTGTTTCTGTGCGACGCTCGCTTCGCGAGCTTCGTAGTCGCCCATGACATTGCCTCCGAGGTGGTCACGTTCAAGCGTGCCCACCTGCGCGGCACCCCCCTGCAGCGCGGCAAAGAGCTTTACGCCGTCGTGCGGGCGCTGCGCCGTTCCCATTTCGACCTGACGATCGACCTGACCGATTCAAAGACGTCGCGCATGCTCACCGGGCTGGTCAATGCAAAGACCCGTGTCGGCTACAATCCCACCGAGAGGCCATTGCGTCTGCTGGAGCGGCAGCCCGCCAACGTGTTTGCCAAGCCATTTGGCTTTGGTGAGGAACATTTCGTCTACCGCTATCTTTCGCCGCTCCAGGCGCTTGGCATCGGTCTCCATGTGACGGTTCCAAACCTCCAACCGCTGCCGCCCGAGACGTCAAATGCGTTGGCGCTGCTGGGCAAGCATCATGTTCATCCAAACGCTTTCATCGCCGTGCACGCCGGCGCAAGCTTCGAAGGGCGACGTTGGCAGCCGGAGCGGTTTGCCGAGGCGATTGGAGAGATTGCCGGCGAAACCGGTTTGGACGTCGTTCTGGTCGGCGGCCCGGACGAGCGCGAGATTGCCGAACGCATCGTCGCCAGGACAGCGTCGCCCGTCGTCAATCTCGTTGGAGCGCTGTCGCTTGAGACGTTGCTGGCGGTGCTGAAACAGGCCCGGCTGTTTCTCGGCAATGAGAGCGGGCCGATGCACATGGCGGCTGCAGCCGGAATCCCGGTTGTCGGGCTGTTCGGCTTGACGCCGCCGTCGCAGTGGGGTCCCGTTGGCGTGCCCAATATCGCGCTTCAACCGCCGATGCCTTGCGACTGCGTGGCCAACGACCGTTGCGGCCGGCCGGATTTCGGCAGGGCCTACTGCGTCTGGCGACTGGAGGTCAAACCAGTCGTCGATGCGGTGCGCGAACTCCTTTCGCGCACCGACGTGAAGCTCGAACGCGCCATCTGAGTTCATGCGT
Organism: Mesorhizobium sp. P2_E6; assembly: GCF_056403835.1. Taxonomy (NCBI): domain Bacteria; kingdom Pseudomonadati; phylum Pseudomonadota; class Alphaproteobacteria; order Hyphomicrobiales; family Phyllobacteriaceae; genus Mesorhizobium; species Mesorhizobium sp. P2_E6. The sequence goes on along the minus strand of NZ_JBFUEQ010000002.1, from coordinate 189,964 downwards.
CGCGCGGACAACGGCCGTCGCGGGCCGCGGAACAAGCCGCTCGCACCACGGACAGTCAAATTGTCGCGCCGGGCGCTTTTCTGCTATGCACCATCCCGATTTTCGCCTTCATGTGGGTCTTGGGATACCTGCCTGAAAGCACCGGTCGGGAAGTCGGTTTGATGCGCCTGCTGCAAAGAAGTCTCTGCGTGATCGCCATGTCGTTGGCCGTGGTGTCCAGCGGCCATGCCGCGCCGCTTGTCGAGCCGACATTGCACATCAGGCCGGAGGCAAGCGGAGCCGGCCGCGTTGCGCTCACGCTCGATGCCTGCGGTGGACAGACCGACACCCGGATCCTTTCGGCGCTGGTCGAAAACAAGATACCCGCCATCATTTTCGTGACCGGCATCTGGCTGAAGCGAAACGCCGCCGCGGTAGAAATCATGCGGGCGCATCCCGACCTGTTCGAACTGGAAAACCACGGCGGCCATCATATCCCGGCTGTCGACACGCCGCAGAAGATCTACGGCATCCGCAGCGCCGGCAGCCCCGACGCCGTGCTGGCCGAGGTCCAGTCGGGTGCCGCCGCCCTTGCCAAGACAGGCGAGCCGGCGCCGAAATGGTTTCGTGGCGCGACCGCCGAATACAGCCCGTCGGCAATCGCCATGATCCGCAAGCTTGGCTTCAAGATCGCGGGATTCTCGATAAACGGCGACGGCGGCTCATTGCTCGGCGCCAGGGAAACCGCGCGGCGCATCGCGGCTGCCAAGGACGGTGACGTCATTATCTCGCACATCAACCAGCCGACCCATGCGGCCGGCGAAGGCGTGGTGCAGGGGCTTCTGGCGCTCAAGGCCAAGGGCCTGACCTTCGTGCGGCTCGACGATGCCGACGGCTTCGGCAATCACGGCACCACGGACTAGGTGCGTTGATATTCGGGTGATGTCGGCCCGACCTGACTCCCGATGCACCTGAGAGGCAAGTCGAAGTGCTCAGCCCGCTTTCGCTTCGATGCTGACCTTGCTGGCGTAGAATGCGCCGTGGTCGCGGATTTCAGCCATTTCGTCGAAAGGCTGCTCGTAAGCCCACATCGCGTTCTGGCCGGTCTCGCCCGCAGGCAGCACGCTCCAATAGCTGGCATCGCCCTTGTAGGGACAGTGGGTCGAATGTTCCGTGCTGCTGAGCTTGCCGAAATCGATGTCGGCGAACGGAATGTAGAAGGCCGCGGGATAGGGGGGCTCGGTCAGCACCTTGGCCTTCGTCGATGACGCTATGACCGTGTCTCCGACACGCACCGTAACGGTCCCGACATAAGGCTCGATGGTGATGACCTTGTCGGGATTGCGTTGGAACCCGGGTGCCGGGTTGACGATCTGATCCATGCGGGTTCTCCTTGCCTCGGCTTTAAGGTGTGTCGCGCAAACGCCTTACGCAAGGCCTGCTGTCGTCACGCAACACGCAAACCATTAGCCCAGGCCGGGTGCAGGCCCGATCACGGTTTCGAAGATTGCCTGTCGATAGTCAGGCGGCGGTCTTGAACGCATCCATAAGCCCGGCGTAGGCGGCTGCGATACCAGCCACCGGGTTGCTGCTTCTCGATGTGGTCTCGACCTTCAGGGGGCCGCCACCGGTTGGCAAGGTGAGCAGCAGGAACTGGCGGTTGCCACCGTCGCCGATCGACGCGGCCGCGACGTGCTGGCCTTCGCCTTCGTTCTGGACGCACATCTTGAACAGCAGTGTGCCGCCGACCGCTTCCAGCGCGCCGCCGACAACTTCAACAAATTCATCTTCGGAAACAGTCTTTGTATCAGGGCCCAGATCGGCCAGACTTTCGGCAAGCGTATTCTCAAGGGACTTGTCGTCGAGCTGCGCGTCCATGCGAACCTCTTTCAGTCGCCAATCGCCCCTTGCCCGTTAACGAACCTTAACGCCGACGATGGCCGGATTGTGGCGGTCTTGTCCGTCATGCCTATCAATGCTGGGCTTGCCGGTGCTGGTGGCTGGACAATCCGCCGGTTCGCTCCACAATGGCACGAAAAGCACGACGCAAAGCGCAGGGGAGGAACGAATGCTGGGACTGATGCAGGAATGGCCGCTGCTTTGCCATAAGCTCATCGACAATGCCGAGCGGCAGCATGGCGTGCGCGAGATCGTGTCGCGCTCGATCGAGGGGCCGATCGTGCGCACCAGCTATGCGGACATCCATCGCCGCGCCCTGAAGGTCGCCCAGCGGCTGGAACGCGACGGCTATCGCCTGGGCGACCGCATCGCCACACTCGCGTGGAACACGGCGCGCCACATCGAGGCCTGGTACGGCATCATGGGCATCGGCGCCATCTACCATACGCTCAATCCACGCCTGTTTCCCGAGCAGATCGTCTGGATCATGAACAATGCTGAGGACAAGGCTGTCTTCGTCGACCTGACCTTCGTGCCGTTGCTCGAGAAGATCGCCGGCGCCGTCAAGTCGTTGAAACAGGTGATCGTGCTGACCGACAAGGCGCACATGCCGCAGACGACACTGCCGAATGTGGTTGCCTATGAAGAATGGCTTGATGAGGCGGATGGCGACTTCGCCTGGAAGACCTTCGACGAAGGCACGGCTGCCGGCATGTGCTACACGTCGGGGACCACGGGCGATCCGAAGGGCGTCGTCTACAGCCACCGCTCGAACGTGCTGCACGCCATGATCGCCGCCATGCCTGACGCCATGGGGCTGTCGGCACGCGATACGATCTTGCCGGTCGTGCCGATGTTCCACGCCAATGCCTGGGGCCTTGGCCAGAGCGGGCCGATGATCGGCGCCAAGCTGGTCATGCCCGGCTGCAAGATGGACGGCGCCTCGATCTATGAATTGCTCGACACCGAGAAGGTGACCTTCAGCGCTGCTGTGCCGACCGTCTGGATGATGCTGCTGCAGTATCTGGAGGAGACCGGCAAGAAGCTTCCCTATCTGAACAAGGTCGTCATCGGCGGCTCGTCCTGCCCGCGCGCGATCATGACCAAGTTTCAGCAGAACTACGATGTCCAGGTCATCCACGCTTGGGGCATGACCGAAATGTCGCCGCTCGGCACGCTGTGCACCTTGAAGCCGGACTATGCCGGTCTCCAGGGTGAAGCCCGGCTCGACGTCCAGCAGAAACAGGGCTACCCGCCCTTCGGCGTCGAAATGAAGGTGACCGACGACGACGACAATGCTCAGCCTTGGGATGGCAAGACATTTGGCCGCTTGAAGGTGCGTGGACCGGCCGTTGCCCGCGCCTACTATGGCGGTGTTGGCTCGGAGCAGTTCGACGAGGACGGCTGGTTCGACACCGGCGACGTCGCTCACATCGACGCCGGCGGCTATATGCAGATTACCGATCGCGCCAAGGACGTCATCAAGTCCGGCGGTGAATGGATTTCGACCATCGATCTCGAGAACCTGGCTGTGGGTCATCCCGATGTCGCCGAGGCAGCAGCCATCGGAGTCCATCATTCGAAGTGGGGCGAGCGGCCGTTGCTGGTCGTTGTTCGCAAGCCGGGCAAGGAACCGACCAAGGCTGACATTCTCGACTTCATGGATGGTAAGGTCGCCAAATGGTGGATGCCGGACGATGTCGCCTTCGTCGGCGAAATACCGCACACCGCCACCGGCAAGATCCAGAAGATCACCTTGCGTCAGCAATTCCGGGACTATCGCTTGCCGACGGATTGACGGGAATGTTGCGTCTTTCGGCTTCAAGCCGCCAGCAAAAGGTTCTAGAGCAATTCCGGGAATTGCGTCAAAACAAAGAGATAAGGCGATTTGTCGTTTCCGTGAAACGGCGAACCGCTCTAAGTCTCCGTTCGGGTTGGGGTGGTGCGGCAATCGATGGCAAGTATTCCTGAACGGCAGACCTCGAAGGCGGCCGGATGGTCGCGACGCACGGCCGCCTTTTCGGCGGTGCTGCTGCTGACCGCTTTCGTCGGCCATCGCTTCGACCTCGTCGAAACGCCTGTCTTCCTGTGGGTGATGGGTATTGTGGCGCTGCTAGCGGCCCTGGCGCTGTTGTTTGCCGGGTTTGCCTTTTCGCGGCTGTGGAACTTCGGCGACCTTGGCGGTCGTGACCTGACAGTCGGCGCCTTGCTCGCGCTGCTGGTGCTCGCACCCTATGGCGTTGCCGCCTACTGGGCGACGATCTATCCGCCGCTCAGGGATATCTCGACGGATTTCGACAATCCACCCGCGCTCGACGTGAGCGACCGGACCAAAGACATGAATGTACTCTCCCCATCCACGCCTGGCGAACAGCGGCTTCAGACGGAGAGCTATCCGCTGGTCAGCGCACGCAGCTACGACCTGCCGTTCGACACCGTCGTGGATGCCGTCGAGACCGTGCTCGACCGGCGCGATTGGGACCTTTCCGAGCCCTATCCAGACCTCAGGGGGCAGACCGAGGTGACGATTACCGCGGTGGCCAAGGGCTTTGTCCTTGGTCTTCCCGCCGACGTCGCGATCCGCGTGGCCGACGACGGCGACTCGATCATCGTCGACATGCGGTCGGCCTCTCGCTACGGCCGCTACGATCTCGGCGACAATGCCGCGCATATCGTCGATTTCCTCGCTGAACTCGACCAGGAAGTCGCCGGTCAGGTTGGCGCGGCTCCGGCCGAATGAGCTTGGCGGCCTATCTGGCCGGCGTGAAATTGCCGTCAATGGCTGGTGCGGCGTCTGTCACGACCAGGCCACGTTGCACCAGGTCCTCGAGATGGGCAAGCACCGACAATCCGGCAGCGCCATGCAGCCGCGGGTCGGTATCGCGATAGATCGCCTTGACCATGTCCACGATCGTCCGATCGCCGGCTCTGACCCGCTCCAGGATGGCGCGCTCGCGCATCTTGCGATGCGTCTTCAACCCGCGCATGAAACGGCGCGGTGCGGTCACCGGCCCGCCATGTCCCGGCAGCAGCAGGCGATCCCCGCGTTCGATCAGCCGGTCCAGCGAGGTCATATAGTCGGCCATCGCCCCATCTGGCGGCGCGACGATCGACGTCGCCCATGCCATGACATGATCGGCCGAAAACAGGATCCCGGTTCCTTCCAGCGCGAATGTCGCGTGATTGGCGGTGTGGCCCGGGGTCAAAATCGTCCTGATCGACCAGCCGTCGCCGTCGACCACCCTGTCGTCGGGCAATGCGATATCGGGAACGAAAGCAGTGTCGGCACTGGCGTCGAGTGCGTTGGTCTCGCCGATATGCAGGGGTCTTGCAGGGCGATGCGGTCCTTCCGCCAACACGGCGGCGCCGGTGCGCTTTTTCAGCCGGGCCGCCAGCGGGGAATGGTCGCGGTGCGTGTGGCTGACGAAGATATGGCTGACCGGCCGGCCTGCGATCACCTCGAGCAGGGTTTGCAGATGCGCCTCGTCGTCCGGCCCAGGATCGATCACCGCCAGCGTATCGCGGCCAACGATGTAGCTGTTGGTGCCGTGAAAGGTGAAGGGGCTTGGATTGCGGGCCGTGATGCGTTGGATATCAGGCGCGACGCTCACCGCCTTGCCATAGGCGGGATCGAAGCCGGTTTCGAATTTGAGAGCCATGGCAGGTGCATCGGTGCCTTGTTCGAGGAGACGGCAAAACCGATTGCCGCATAACACACAAGCCAATATAGGAGAACGCGAGGCCGCGAACATGAGATAGCGGCAATCGGATTGGGGAAATACGATGGCAATTGCAACAACGATGCGTCCGCTTGTGTCTCTGGCTTTGCCGCAAGAGGGCGCGGCGCGGCTGGCCACGCAGCTTTTCCTGGCGATCGCCGGAACGCTGCTGCTGACCCTGTCGGCCAAGGCCAAGGTGATGCTCGGGCCGGTCGACATTTCGATGCAGACGCTGGCCGTGTTGCTGATCGCCGCTGCCTTCGGGATGCGTCTGGGCGTCGCCACCTTGCTGCTCTACATGGCAGAGGGCGCAATGGGCTTTCCGGTCTTCCAGAGCACCCCGGAAAAGGGTATCGGCATTGCTTACATGCTCGGCTCGACCGGCGGCTATCTCTTGGGTTTCGTGGCCATGGCGGCGATTGTCGGCTGGGCCGCCGATCGGGGCTGGGACCGTCATCCGGTCAAGCTTTTCAGCGCGATGCTGGTTGCCGAAGTCGTCATGATGGCGATGGGCTTTGCCTGGCTGGCGCTGCTGATCGGTCCCGAAAAGTCGTGGCAGTTCGGCGTCGTGCCATTCATCGTCGGCGATCTGATCAAGGTTGCCCTGGCGGCAAGCCTGGTGCCGGCCGTGTGGTCGCTGCTGAAGCGCTCCTGAATCCCGGGAGAGATCGAGGACTGGACGGGCGCTTCTGATGAAGGTCCTGGTCACCGGCGCCGCCGGCTTTATCGGCTGTCACGTATCGAAGCGCCTGCTGGAGCGCGGCGACGAGGTTGTCGGCATCGATAGCGTCAACAGCTACTATGATCCGCAGATCAAGGAGGCGAGGCTGCGGCTGCTGGAGGAAGCCAGCCGCAAGACCAATGCGAGCTATCATTTCATCCGCGGCAATCTCGCCGACAAAGGCGTGGTCGATGGTTGCTTTGCCAACCACACGTTTGACCGGGTGATCCATCTCGCTGCCCAGCCAGGGGTTCGCTACAGCCTGGAAAACCCGCATGCCTATGTCGAAAGCAACATCATCGCCTACACCAACATGCTCGAGGCCTGCCGCAGCAGCGCCGTTGCGCATTTGACCTATGCCAGCACATCGAGTGTCTACGGCGCCAACACCGACATGCCGTTTTCCGAGCATCGGCCGGCCGATCATCCGCTGCAGTTCTACGCCGCGACCAAGCGCGCCAACGAGCTGATGGCGCATAGCTACAGCCATTTGTTCGGGTTGCCGACCACCGGGCTTCGCTTCTTTACGGTGTATGGTCCGTGGGGGCGTCCGGACATGGCGCTTTTCCTGTTCACCAGAAGCATTCTTGCCGGCGAGCCGATCAAGCTGTTCAACAACGGCAACCACACGCGCGACTTCACCTATGTCGATGACATCGCCGAAGGCGTCGTCCGGGCCAGCGATAGCCCGGCTGTCGGCAATGCCGCCTGGGACTCCGGCCGTCCGGATCCGGCCACCAGCAGCGCCCCCTGGCGCATCTTCAACATCGGCAACAGCAAACCGGTGAAGCTGACCGCCTATGTCGAGGCACTGGAAAGCGCGCTTGGCAGGAAAGCCATCATCGAAATGCTGCCGCTGCAGGCCGGCGACGTGCCCGATACCTTTGCCGACACATCGGCGTTGGAGCAGGCGGTCGGCTACCGACCGGTGACGACGGTTGCCGATGGGGTAGGGCGGTTTGTGGACTGGTACCGGGCGTATTTTGGACTGACCTAGCGGAGGGCGCGCCTGGCGCGCCAATAGTCCGGCTGTTTGTCGATCGCCGCGATTGACAAGCCATTGCATGGAACCTAAGCACGAGCGCGGTTTATGTCAGGGCTGGGGGTTTAGGCATGTCAAGGAGAACTTCTTGAAAGGAATTATCCTTGCTGGAGGCAGCGGAACGCGGCTCTATCCGCTAACGTTGGCAGTCTCCAAGCAAATCCTCCCGATATACGACAAGCCGATGATCTATTATCCGCTGAGCGTTTTGATGCTCGCGGGTATCCGCGAGATTCTGATCATTTCAACGCCGCGTGATCTGCCGGTTTTCCGCGAGTTGCTTGGCGACGGATCGGAGTTTGGGCTTGATTTGTCCTACGCCGAGCAACCGCAACCCAACGGACTTGCGGAAGCCTTCATCATCGGCCGGAATTTCATCGGCAAGGACAGCGTGTCGATGATCCTCGGCGACAACATCTATTTCGGCGAAGGCCTGTCGCAGCTCTGCCGTGCAGCGGCATCGCGCGAGACGGGGGCTTCCGTATTCGCCTATCATGTCGAAGATCCCCAGCGTTACGGTGTCGTTTCCTTCGACAAGGTCACCGGAACCGCCCTGACGATCGAGGAAAAGCCAGACAATCCGAAATCCAACTGGGCCGTCACCGGCCTCTATTTCTATGACAACGATGTCGTTGACATTGCCCCGGCGATCCGGCCTTCGGCACGTGGCGAACTTGAGATCACGGCGGTCAACAATGTCTATCTCGAGCGTGGTCAGTTGCATGTGCATCGATTGGGGCGTGGTTATGCCTGGCTCGACACCGGCACCCACGACAGCTTGCACGAAGCATCTTCGTTCGTGCGCACGATCGAACATCGCCAGGGCATAAAGGTTGCCTGCCCGGAGGAAATCGCCTTCGAACAGGGCTGGCTGACGGCGGACGATGTCCTCCAGCGCGCCACCCGCCTGGGAAAAAACGAGTATGCCGTCTATCTGCGCCGGCGCGTTGTCGAGCGGTTGGAGGAGTAAATGCTGGAGGTCAGGTCCCTTGGCATCGAAGGCGTTCTGGAAATCATTCCGAAACGACATGGCGATGCGCGTGGTTTCTTCGTCGAAACCTATCATGCCGAGCGCTTTTCACAGGCCGGCATAGGCTTGAGTTTCGTCCAGGACAATCAGTCCTATTCCGCCGCGGCGGGCGTTCTGCGCGGGCTGCACTACCAGCTTGCGCCGCGAGCCCAGGACAAGCTGCTGCGTGTCGTCCGGGGTGCGCTGCTGGACGTGGCGGTCGACATTCGTCGCAGCTCGCCAACGTTCGGAAAATGGGTTGCGCTCGAAATTACCGCCGAAAAGGGCAACCAGATTCTGGTGCCGAAGGGCTTTGCGCATGGCTTCGTGACGCTCGTGCCGGACACCGAAGTCTTGTACAAGGTGACCGATACCTATTCGCCCGAGCACGACCGCTCGATCCGTTTCGACGATCCTGCCATCGGCATCGAATGGCCGTCATTGGCTGGCGGATTCCAGCTTTCGGACAAGGACCTCAAGGCGCCAGTGTTGGCCGCCGCCGAAGTGTTCGCCTGATGGGTTGCATGAGGACAGCTGCATGAATTTTCTAGTGACAGGCGGTGCCGGCTTCATCGGTTCGGCGGTGTGCCGGCATCTGTGCGCCAACCCGGCCTATCGCGTGACCAATCTCGACAAGCTTACCTACGCCGGCAATCTTGCCTCGCTGCGGCCGATCGAGAATGCCCACAATTACCGCTTCGCTCATGCCGATATCTGTGACGAGAGGGCGGTGCTGGACATTCTGCATCGGGACGAAATCGACATCGTCATGAACCTTGCTGCCGAAAGCCATGTCGACCGATCGATCGACGGACCCGGCGCCTTCATCGAGACCAACATCGTCGGCACCTACAAGGTGCTGAATGCCACGCTGGAATATTGGCGCGGCCTTCCTGACGACAGGAAAAGCCGCTTCCGTTTCCATCATGTCTCGACCGACGAAGTGTTCGGCGATCTTCCCTTTGACGGCGGTCTGTTCGTCGAGGAAACGCCCTATGCGCCGTCTTCGCCCTATTCCGCTTCGAAGGCGGCGTCGGACCATCTGGTGCGGGCCTGGCACGAAACCTATGGCCTGCCGGTCGTGCTTTCCAATTGTTCGAACAATTACGGGCCCTATCACTTTCCCGAGAAGCTGATCCCGCTGGTCATCCTCAATGCGCTCGACGAAAAAACGTTGCCGGTCTATGGCGCCGGCGCCAATGTGCGCGACTGGCTGTTCGTCGAGGACCATGCGCGCGCGCTGGAGTTGGTGGCCACCAAGGGCACGCCAGGCGAGAGCTACAATGTCGGCGGCAATTCGGAGCGCACCAACCTGGGCGTCGTCGAGACGATCTGCGATCTGCTCGACATCAGGCGTCCTCGGGCCGGCGGCAAGAGCTATCGCGATCTGATCTCTTTCGTCACCGATCGTCCGGGCCATGACCGCCGCTATGCCATCGACGCCTCCAAGATCGGTCGCGAGCTTGGCTGGGCGCCGAAGGAGAATTTCGACAGTGGCCTGGCGAGAACCGTGGACTGGTTTCTCGAAAACAAATGGTGGTGGGGGCCGATCCGCGAAGAGCGCTATGCCGGTGAGCGATTGGGCGAAGCGCGCAAGGGGGCCGCGTGAGGCTCGTTGTCACCGGGCGCGAAGGCCAGGTCGCGTTAAGCCTTCTGGAGGCCGGCCAGAGGCACGCCGGCGTGGAAGTCATCGCAATTGGCCGTCCGGAGCTCGACCTGGCAAAGCCCGACGCCGTCATCGACACCATTGCGGCCGCGAAGCCGGATATCATCGTGTCGGCTGCCGCATACACCGCCGTGGATCAGGCCGAGGATGAGCCCGATCTGGCATTTGCGGTCAACGCTGTCGGCGCCGGCAAGGTGGCCGAAGCCGCAGCGCAGCTTGGCATTCCCGTCATTCATCTTTCGACCGACTATGTCTTCGATGGCAGCGCTTCCGGTGCCTATGTCGAAACCGACGCGACCGCACCACGCAGCGTCTATGGTGCCTCCAAGCTCGCCGGCGAACAGGCGGTGGCAGCCGCCAATCCGCGCCATCTGATCCTGCGCACGGCTTGGGTCTACAGCCCGTTCGGCAAGAATTTCGTCAAGACCATGCTGCGGCTTGCCGCCGACCGGGATGAGATCTCGGTGGTCGCCGATCAGTGGGGAAATCCCACCTCCGCGCTCGATATCGCCGACGCAGTCCTGCATGCGGCGGCGACGCTGCATGGCAACAAGAGCTTCGCTGCGTTCGGTGTCTATCATCTGGCCGGCACGGGCGAGGCCAACTGGAGCGGCTTTGCCCGCCATATCCTGGACACAAGCCGAGTGTCTGGTGGCCCTTGGGCGCGAGTACGGGACATTGCTACGAAGGACTACCCGACCAAGGCGCGACGCCCCGCCAATTCCCGGCTATCAAGCGCGAAATTCGCCTCCGTCTTCGGATGGAATGCGCCTGACTGGCGGCAATCGACTGAAGCGGTGGCGCGTCGTGTCCTGGTCTGAAAGACGGGATGGGCTTGAGGCATGAAGAAGGACCTATCGCCGAAAGACATGCGCGATGCAGAGGCCGCCTCACAGGCGGTCGACCCGGACGCGGTCGGCCCGGAGGCGGTCGGAGACGTGCCGCAGGGCGTACAGCCCGAGGGCCATGCCGCGGCGGTTAWGGCGCACGCCCCTTCACTTCACGACCTGTACAATGCCCATAGCGGCAAAGTGTCGGACAAATGGTCAAGCTATCTGGATGCATATGACCGCGTTTTTCAGGACTATCGGAAGAAGCCGGTTCGACTCCTGGAAATTGGCGTCCAAAACGGTGGTTCGCTCGAAATCTGGCCGCGATATTTCCCGAATTCGGAACTCATTCTTGGCTGCGATATCGACACGGCCTGCAGCGGTCTGGTTTTCGACGATCAGAAGATTGCTTTGGTTATCGGTGATGCCAATACTGATGAGATAGAAAGAAAAATTGTTGCGAAATCCGCGACATTCGACATCATAATTGATGACGGATCCCATACATCATCAGACATAGTGCGCTCTTTTGCCCGTTATTTCCCTCATCTTTCTGATGGCGGGGTTTTCATAGCCGAAGATTTGCATTGCAGCTACTGGCGGGAATTCGAAGGCGGTCTCTATGATCCGCTTTCGTCGATATCGTTCTTCAAGCGCCTGCTCGATGTGGTCAACCATGAGCATTGGGGACTGCCCCGCTTTCGGGCGGATGCCTTGGCCACGTTCTCCGACAGGTATAAGACCGTATTCGGGGAAGCTTCGCTGGCCTCCATTCATTCCGTCGAGTTTTTGAACTCGCTCTGCATTGTGACCAAGCGTCCAAGTCCGGAAAATGTTCTTGGGACTCGCAATGTGCAAGGCCGGATCGCGCTCGCCGAGAGGGAAATGATTTCTCTTGCCGGCACGACAAGCAAAGCGTTCGATCAAGCCGGAAATCCATGGTCTCTAGTGTCGACGACCATGGAAGAGGAAATCGAGACCAACAGGGCGTTGGTGACAAGCCGCGGGGCGCGGATAGAGGAACTCGCCCGCGAGGTGGCCGAGATACGCGAACAGCTCCACAGCGGTCACGCCCAGATCGCACGGATGGAGTCGGATCTCGTCGAGAGGGCTGAAGAGATTTCAGCCGCGCACGCGACTGTTAGTGCGCTGCAGACCGAGCGCGACAACGAGATCGCACGTGCGCTAGTGCTCCAGGAAAGAATGGAGCAAAGTGAACGGGTCGTTCAAGAGTTCAAGGACTCAACGAGTTGGCGAATAACCAGCCCCCTGCGAGCGCTGTCTGCGATTGTCACGCGGTTGCTGAAAAGGATCGCCGCAGTCTTTCGTTGAAAGCGAAATTCAATTGGAGAGAGGCGGGCTCTGCTCTTGGCCTCTCCATCGGTAATCCGTTTCTTCAGAACAGGGGCAACATCAAGCCACCGGATATGCTTTCTCATTCATGCGACGGCTGATCGTTCCAGTCGCGCCAACTTGTGGCGTTTGAGACGCACACCGGACCTATCCGGCGGTCCGCTTGCCAAGTCGTCGAATTTTTGTTGCGCAGTCTGGCGGTGTGTGCGAGGTGCCACCTACGCCAACGCAAGGCAATACGCAGCAAACGCAGGACTAATGTCGGCCACCGTTCGCACCCTCTCTGTCAGCCGTTCAACCCCCGCTTTCGCGATTGCGTTTGTTGGTCCGGTCGCGGTGTTCGTGGTTGCGCTCCTGCTCACGGTGCAGGCGAGAGGTGTTCCGGATAACGACTATTGGGGCATTCTCCCTTCAATGGTCGGATCGCTGGACGGGGTACCGACGCTGAGGGATCTGTATGTAACGGCAAACGAGCATATTATTGCCGGCGCAAAACTGTTTTATCTGCTGAATTTTCACCTTACCCAAGGGGACAATATCGGGCTGTCGGTCACTGTTGTCGCGTTCTCGCTTCTCATAGCGTTGGTTTTTTCGGGCGCATTGTCGCTCTTTGCGCGATCCTGGTTTGAAGCATTTGTCGTCGGGATAGCCGTGTCGGTGTTCGTATTCAGTCCGCTTGCCGCACACAATTTCTTTGTTGGCATGAGTGGAGTAGCCTGGATCGGCGCAAATCTCTTCACCGTGCTGGCTGTATTGGCTTTTTGGCAGTCGACCGAAAAAGAGATGCCGATAGGATATGTGGCTGCGATCGCGTTGGCCGTTTTTGCCACGCAATTTTACAGCACGGGCCTGACCGCATTGTGTGTGATCGGCATCCAAGGATTTTGCACTGCCAAAACACGGCGGCTCGGCATCCTGATTTTCGCGGCGGGCTTGGCCCTCGTGATTTTTGTCGCGATGAATCAGAAAGTCCCCGATTATCACGCCGCACGCAGTTTCGATCCAATTGGGATTTCGCTGTTTTGCCTGACATTCATTGGTGGCGGCATCGTAACAACAGAAGCAGCCGCAATTCCGCTGGGCGCAATCGGAATCGCAGCGGCCGCTTTGATCGTTGGGTTTTGCCTTTTGCGGCCTGGCGAAAGCAGGTACCGATCAGCCTTCTGGATTGCGATCATGGCCTATGCCGTCATGTCGGGCGTGCTGGCCGCTATTGGTCGATCGAACATGGGAGGAGACGCGGCGGCCTTAGCCAGCAGATATGCAACCCTTCCGGCGCTTTTTTGGGTCGGACTGTTTGGAGCTGTTTCGTGTCTGGTGTGGCAAGTTGATTTCAAGCGTCGTCTGTCGATCGCCATATTCGCGGCGGTGGCCGCACTGATCGTCGTCAACGGCATGCCAAGGCTGAATGACGCTCTTGTCAGGGCTGAAGGAAAAGATCTCGCAACATTGGCATTGTCGCTCGGCGTCAAAGACCCCGACTTGATGCGATACGTTACATTGGCTGGGGTCGACTACTATAATGTCGAAGACAATCTGAAGAAATTCAATCACGTCCCGTTCAACGGGAGAGATTTTGGCTGCCCCTCGCTCGGCACCGGGCTGGCAATCCCCACCCAGCCGAACAGCTTGACCGGCTACATTGATGCCGTGTCCAAAATAGAGGATCCGCAGTGGGGACGCGTCTCCGGTTGGGTCGCGGACACCTCGAACAAGTGGCCCCCACTGCTGGGCAGCGATATTCTTACCACCTACCGCTGCATTGCCTTCGTTGACGGCACGGGAACGGTCGTCGGGTTGGGATTGGGAGGAGCGCATCGGCCGGACGTGGCGAAGTTCCTCGGGCGAGGGCGTGACGACTATGGCTGGAGTGGCTACGTCGATCTTCGACGTGTGCCGGCTAGCCCTGCTTCTCGATCGATATATGCAGTTTTGCTTACGCCGTCCGGGTGGACGAGATTGCAGGCACCTGGGGTTGGATTTCAATTTTGAAAAATACCTATGTAAGCGTCGTCAGATTCGCCCGGAAAGCAGCTGAGGGCTGCGGATTGCTTGCGGCGTTGGAGCGGTCGAACAACCGCTCTGCCCTCTGGATCAGAAGTCTGTTCGGCATATACGACAGCGCTGACCTGGTTCGGCTTGACATGCCGTGGTGGACATTCTCCGCGATTGATACCGTGAACAGTTTTCTGGCTTCGCGCAATCACAAGGCTCGCGTTTATGAATTTGGTGCCGGCGCCAGCACAGTTTGGTTGGCAAAACGAAGCGGCTCTGTCGATTCCGTCGAGCATGACGCTCCGTTCGCGCAAACCATGGGCGGCATTTTTGGCGCCTATCCCAACATCGCAGTGCGCGTTGTGGAGCCGGTCGCCGCCTCTGCTTCCAGCAAGGCCAGGTCCAATCGAAAGGGATATACGCAATGCTCTTTCGATCAATACGTGTCATCGATTGACCGGGTCGACGGCACCTTCGACCTCATTGTGATCGACGGCCGGGCCAGGGTTTCCTGCTTGGCGAAATCGGTTCATCGCCTGTCTCCAGGCGGTATGATTCTGTTCGACAACAGCAACAGGCCGGAATATCGCCAGGCCATCAATTCTTGCGGCCTGCAGGAGCGCGTGACAAGGGGGCTGGCGCCGGCATTGCCATTCCCCAGCCAGACCTCCATTTTGACGCAGAGGGCCTGACGTGCAGACAGTCTCGATACTGGTGCCTGTAAAGGACGAGCAAGACACTGTTCAGGCTTTGATTGCCCAGATCGAGGCCGCCTTCGAGCAGATCGATACCGCCTCGCTCGAGGAGGTCATCTTTGTTGACGACGGGAGCCGGGACAATACCTGGAAGGAGATTCTGGCCGCCACCAAGGCTTACCCCCATGTAAAGGGCGTTCGGCTTCGGAGGAATTTCGGCAAGGCAGCCGCGCTGCAGGCAGGAATCTCCAACGCGTCGGGCAATATCATCGTCACGATGGATGGAGACCTGCAGGACGATCCGAAGGAAATTTCACGTTTTCTGGACGAAATCCGAGAGGGCTCCGATGTCGTTTCCGGATGGAAGCAGGTGCGCCACGATCCGCTCGGCAAGACGCTGCCTTCAAAGCTGTTCAATCGAGTGACGGCCAAGGTCACCGGCGTCAGCCTGCACGATTTCAACTGCGGCTTCAAAGCCTATCGCTCCGAGGTCTTTGACAACATTCGCCTCTATGGCGAGCTTCATCGCTTCGTTCCTGCCCTGGCCTATGCGACTGGTTTCAAGGTCAGTGAGATCGTCGTCCAGCACCACCCGCGCCGATTTGGAAAATCCAAATATGGCGTTGGTCGCCTGCTCAAGGGCTTCCTGGACTTGCTCACAGTCGTGACCATCACGAAGTTCAATTCGCGCCCCGGCCATCTTTTCGGTGGCCTGGGTGTGGCCGTCTTCTCGATCGGCTTCCTGATTTTCCTGTTTCTCTGTGCGCGGTGGTTTGGCGGTGAAGCCATTGGCGGCCGTCCGTTGCTGCTTGTCTCGACGCTCCTGATGATCGTCGGGGTGCAGTTCACGCTGTTTGGCATGGTCGCCGAGTTGATTGTTGCGACCCGTGGCAATCGCGACCCGGGCATTGTCGCCGAAATTGCAAGTTCCGACGGCAGGCTGCCTGTGAAGCCGATCGGCGCTCGTGCCGAACTCTAGGATCATTCGTGCCGGCGGTGCCGTCATTGCCATTGCGGCAATGTATTTTGTCATACGCTCCGTCTACGGATACGCCGATCAACTCGCCGAGATGCTGCAGCGTCCTCGGTTCGTTTTCGTGGTCGTGTCCTGTGCGCTTCTCTATGCGCTCGCGCTGCAGCTTGTGGGGTTCGCCTGGTTCACCCTGTTGGTTTCGGTCGGAGAAAGGGCAATCTCCGCGGTCCGTGCAATGCGCGTTTTCGCGCGGACCCAAGTCTACAAATATCTGCCGACCAACGTCATCCATCTCGTCGGACGCTTTGTCCTGGCGGCCCGATATGGTGCTGCAAAGGATGCGCTTTCTTACGCGCAGGTGATGGAGATCGTTTTGATGGTCCTCGCCTCCGGCAGCGTGGCACTGCTCTTCTCCTTCTCCTTCCTGCTCAAGATCGGCGAGGACTACGGAATAAGCCGCTATCTGGCATCAGCAGTCTATATCTGCGCCGGCCTGGCGGCCCTTATGCTGGCCCCCCTCGTTGCGGGCCGATATTTCAAGCAGAGCCGAAAACACCTCGCATTTTCGATGGCTGCGATCAGCGTCGCCTGCTACGGCCTGTTTTTCCTTGCCAATGGCTTGATCGTCGTCCTCCTTGTCCATGTGCTGTACGGACCCACGATCGAGTGGCAGATGGTGATCGGGGTCTCAGCCGCCGGCTGGTTGCTTGGTTTTGTTGTGCCTGGGGCTCCCGGCGGTTTGGGTGTGAGGGAAGCGGTTTTCATCGCGGGCCTTTCCTCGATTGGCATACCCGCGGCCGCGGCCACCGCCGTTGCGGTTACGCATCGAATTATCACCCTTCTGGGCGATGTTCTGTTGTCGGCTGGCGAGTTTGGCTATCGAAAATGGACCGCAGAACCAGATTAGCGCATGGCATTGCGCGTGGCTGCCCGAATGCGACACCTCAAATCCAATTCCACCGCAGAGGTGCTCTATACCTGTTCAAATGAGGTTGACGCTGATAACGAACAGCCTGGTTAATGGAACACGGAATGCTGCTTGAATGTCCAAGACATGTATGGTTACCGGTGGAGCCGGATTCATTGGATGCGCGTTGTCCACCAAATTGGCAGATCGCTTCGATCGCGTAGTTGTCATCGACAGTTTGCATCCGCAGATTCACGCTGAGCGAAAGCGCCCTGCCGAACTTGATCCTCGCGTTGAGCTCATGGTTGCGGATGTGACGGAGGCTTCCACCTGGGCGCAGGCATTGGAAACCACCCGACCTGAAGTTGTCGTGCATCTGGCGGCTGAAACGGGCACGGGACAGTCGCTCACAGAGGCTTCTCGCCACGCGATAGCAAATGTCCTCGGCACAACCCGCATGTTGGATGCCTTCGCCACGGTATCGCATGTTCCCGAGCGCTTTGTCCTGGCTTCGAGCCGCGCCGTCTACGGAGAAGGGGCATGGCGGTCCAGAAGGCCAGGAGAGGTAACCTATCCGGGTCAGCGATCGAAGCAGCAGCTTGAACGCGCGGAGTGGGATTTCCCTGGGCTCGAGCCTCTGCCGATGGACGCGGAAAAAACGATACCGAACCCAACCAGCATCTACGGAGCCACCAAACTAACCCAGGAACAGATATTGCGAGCTTGGGCTCTTTCGTTCGGGACAACCGTCAACGTGCTCCGCCTCCAGAACGTATACGGTCCTGGCCAGTCCTTGACGAACAGCTACACAGGAATTGTGTCGTTGTTCATGAGGATGGCCAAGGAAGGCAAGAGCATCCCGATCTACGAAGACGGAGATATCGGAAGGGATTTTGTCTTCATCGACGACGTCGCCTCGGCGATTGACAAGGCCACAAGAACAAATCTGTCGCAATCGTTCGCCTATGATGTCGGCACTGGCTACAAGACCACGGTTCTCGATCTGGCGAGGATCATCGCAAAGCGGTATGGGGCGCCGGAGCCGCACGTCAACGGCATGTTCCGCAACGGCGACGTGCGGTGCGCTGTCGCCAACATCGACAGGACGGTCCGCGAACTGGAATGGCGACCTTTGAAAAGTGTGGGCGAGGGGATCGACCAGCTTTCCGAATGGATAGATGCACAGCTCGGCTAAAATTTGGGCCCTGCTGGTTTGGAAAATCTGGATTTCTTGAGGGGACGACGAATGAGCTCTGTATTGCGTCGTGTTGCGGTGTTTTCTCTGTATAACGAACGCGGCATCGCGGACGAGTATGTCATATTTTTACTGACCAAACTGAGAGAACTGGTTGAAAGAATTGTCGTTGTCTCCAACGGCAATCTTTCAAAACATTCTGAAGTCGCGGTTGCAAAAGTGTGTGATCAGCTCCTGATTCGTAAGAACGAGGGATTTGATGTCGGTGGATACAAGGCCGGAATCGAAGCCATCGGCTTTGATGAGCTTTCCAAGTATGACGAACTTATCCTGCTGAACGATACTTGCTACGGACCTCTTTTCCCCTTTTCAGAAATGTTTTCGGAAATGGAAGGGCGGAACACTGATTTCTGGGGCGCTTCTGCCCATCGGGAAATGACGCCAAACCCATTTACCGGGACAGGCCATCTGCCCCGTCATCTCACGGCAAACTTCATTGCAATTCGCAACGAGATGCTGAAGTCGCGCGCCTTCAAGAGATATTGGGAGAACCTGCCGGAGATAAAAACCTACACCGATGCTGTTCTGCTTCATGAGTCGCAGTTTACCAAGCATTTTACAGACCTTGGCTATTCCGCAGAAGCATATGTTGATCCAGATCAGTATGGCTCGCACTATCCGGCGTTCATCAACGTCGACGAAACAATCATCAACCGCTTCCCCCTGCTAAAGCGGCGAACGTTTTTTCACGATCCGACTTTTCTGGAGCACAATGCGGTCGATCTGCCGCGCGCTTTGCGGATACTTAAAGAAACGTCCGACTACGACGTTAATTTGATTTGGCGCAATGTTCTACGCGTTTCGGAATTGAGGAATCTCAACAGCAACGCGGCGCTGATGAGCGTCCTGCCGGACAAGCGGATCAAGGATGACGACGCTGCTGCCGACTACGGCAAGGTGGCCGTCTGCGCGCATATTTACTACACCGAGTTGCTTGACGAGTTGCTGGCGCTGACCGAGAACATTCCGGTTCCCTATGACTTCATTGCAACCACGAATACGCCGGAAAAGAAGGCCGAGATCGAAGCCGCCTTGGCAAAGCGCCCTGGCGTGAAAAAGGCCATCGTCCGCGTTGTTGAACAGAACCGCGGTCGTGACATGTCGTCGCTTTTCATCTCGTTCCGAGATCTGTTCATCGACGATCGCTACGACCTTGTCTGTCGTTTGCATACAAAAAAATCGCCTCAAGTTCAGTCGTCGAGAGGCAATCTGTTCAAGCGGCACATGCTCGACAATCTGCTGAATACCCGCGGTTACGTGCAGAATGTTTTGGACATGTTTCACGACAATCCTTCAGTCGGCGTCGCCATTCCGCCGATCTTTCATATCTCTTACCCGACCATGGGCCACTCATGGTTTGTCAACAAGCCAAGGGCCGAGGAAACGGCGCGCCTGTTGAACATCGACGTCAAGTTCGATGACACCACTCCGGTGGCAGCCTATGGCACCATGTTCTGGTTCCGGCCGCGCGCGCTGCGCAAAATGTTCGAACACAAATGGAAATGGGAAGAGTTCAATGCCGAGCCCGATCATATTGACGGAGGCTTGGCTCACGTGCTGGAGCGGCTGATCACCTACTCTGCTCAGGATGCCGGATTTACCACCCAGCACATTATGTGCGCGCATCAGGTAGCGCACAACTACAGCATGCTGGAGTTCAAGATGCAAAGGCTTGTCGGCATGTTGCCACTCCACGACTTCCCGTGGCATGCCCATCTGTTGTCTGAGTGGAAGAACGCCGGTTATCCCTTGGGGGCGTCAACGATGCAGATTCCAATGACGCCAGCGACGCAGACGGCGCTGATGTCAGGGCCGCAGACGTCGGTGAAACACGCTCTGGCCAGACTCAATTTCGCCATCAAGAGCTCTCTGAAGTTCAGATCGCCTATCTTGTTCAGAATACTCAGACCGTTCTATCGCGGCATAAGGGCGGTCCTGAAGCCAATTCTCGGCGTACTTCTGTAGCGAAAAAGAGTACCGCTTTTCCTGCAGCCTACATTGATGCGCACGCTTGGCAATTCACCCCCCCGATGTTCCGATCTGGAATAGGCACTTGCCAATCTCGGCCTCATTGGGCTGGATATGGAGCAAGTCAATGCCACGCCGCACCTTTTGAATTTCGCGCAATCTTAGAGCGACGGCTGGGGCCGAAGGCGCCGGGACAGATTTGACCGCAGCCAATGGTATGCTGTCCGCCGCCGATAGTTCTCCCGGTGTCGACGGGTGGCGCCGGCCTTGACGTAGCGCCTTTGCCGATGCCCCTCGCAAAGCCGACAGGTTGCGTAGCCGCCTTGTTCCAAGTAGGGGTGCTGCTAAAATCTCCGTGAGGTCCTAAATTGGCAGGCAGGTACAACGCAGCTCCAAATCGGGTGCCCTTCTTGGACGCCTTGCGTGGGCTGGCAGCCATTTGGGTCGTCGTTGTGCACGTAGCGATGCTTCCATCTCCGCGTCTTCAAGTTGCACCGTTTCTCGATCTGTTTGTCGTAAACGGCACCATGGGAGTGGAACTGTTTTTCGTGGTGAGTGCGTTTTCACTCTGCCTCAGTATGCCGGTTCATGATCGGGAAGTTCGACCGATTCTGGGGTTCGCGCTTCGCCGTTTTTTTAGGATTGCTCCCCTATTTTACTTGATGATCCTGGTCATGTGCATTCACAATTTCAGCGGCGTAAAGATCGACGGCAAATCGATCCTATTGAATATGACATTTCTGTTTAATCTGGTTCCAGGCTACCAGACGTCCATTGTTCCGGCGGGTTGGACGGTTGGCGTGGAAATGGTATTTTACATGATATTCCCCTTGTTGTATCGGTTTTCTAAAGGTGTAATTCTATCGGTTTCGGTATTTTTTGTTTCTATATGCATAGCCACCCTTTTATTTATGAATATAAATTTATTTGTTGCTGATCCATTCAATTACTATCTGTATTCAATTCTTTATCGAGCTCCGATTTTTACATTCGGCCTTATCGCTTTCTATTTGCTGCCGATATTGGAAAAGCGTCCGGAAAGGAAGCAGATAGGGTTGGCCCTACTGACGTTTGTGCCTGTGATGTTTTTTGCAATCACCGCAAATAAGGTTGCGATATTCGACAAGTATTATTGGGAAGGGGTGATGTTTGGTGCGTTGGTGGTCGGGCTCGGCCTTCTCCCCGTTGCTGTCATCGTCAATCCTGTTTCGGCATGGCTGGGGAGAATCAGTTACTCGGTCTATCTGCTTCACAGCATTTTTATCGTCGTGCTCATTCCGACCATGAGGTCGATCCAGGGGATGGTCGAGAGTCCAACGATTGCTTTCATACTCAGTCTGACGATGACTTTAGCCTTGGTGATCCCGTCTGCCTTCCTGCTCAATTATTTCGTTGAAGATCCAGTCAACAAATGGGGCAAGCGCTTTTCGTCTCGGGTCGCCGGCCGCAAAAACGTCGGCGCGCTTGCAACGGGGGAGCCGGTTCTCGCTGAGTCTTCAAGGGGGTAGGCCGCTTGTCCATTCCCAAGGCTTCTTTGGAGGTAACTCCGGTTACCTTCTGCATGGCTTATGTGTGGGTCATTTGGCACGCCGCATGTCTGCGCCGGACAGGATCGCGTCCCTCCGGCCTTTTTTATCGGCATCGAATGGTCTAATGCGTGCACCTGATGTCCTCTGCAGGATAGCGCCCATATCACGGACTTCGACGAGACGACCCGGAGACATCATCCCTCGATGACGCCTGGGTGGCAGGATGCGGCCAACGCCTCTTTCGGTCCGGTATCGGGGCGCTCCAATTTCAAGTGCTATATGCACCAAAGAGAGATACGTCGATGAGGCGTCTGGCTATCGCATTTTACTACGACCAGCACGGCAAGATAGATGAGTATTATTTTCACCTGATTGCATCGATCAAACCTTTTGTTGAGAAGGTTTTGGTGGTTTGCAACGGTCCGGTGGACAAAGAGGCCGAATCTCGCCTTTCCGAGGCCGCCGACAGCTTCCTGATCAGGGAAAACAAAGGGTTCGATGTGTGGGCCTATCGGACTGCGCTCGAACATATCGGGTGGGACGAACTTTCGAACTTCGACGAGATCTTGCTCTTCAACCACACCTTCTACGGGCCGATTTTCCCTTTCTCGGAAATGTTCTCGGAGATGGACCAGCGTCAGTGTGATTTCTGGGGGATCTCCGCTCACGGGGCGATGAGGCCCAATCCGATCGACGTCAGAAAGGCGGAGCTGCCCTTCCATCTCAACTCCCATTTCATCGCGGTGCGGCGGTCCCTGCATCAGTCAAAGGCGTTTCGGGATTATTGGACCAAGATGGGGCCCATCAACTCCTACATGGACTCAATCGCGAAGCATGAGACGGTGTTCACAGGGCATTTCCAGGCCCTGGGCTATGCCTGTTCGGTTTTGCTCGATCCCGCACGATACAAGACGTCATATCCAGTGCTGATGGAGCCGGACAAAACGCTGGAGGATCGCAGCCCGATCCTGAAGAAGCGGCTGTTTTTTCATGACACGCTGTTCCTCGAGCGCGAGGCCATCAATCTGCCGCGCGCGCTGGAGATCATAGAGAACCAATCCGATTATGATCTGTCGCTGATATGGAAGAGCGTTGGCCGCCTGGGCCCGCCTCGTACGCTAAATGGCAACGCTGCGTTGCTCTCCGTCCTGCCGGATGTACAGGTCGGTCCGCAAAGGAACTGGGACGATTATCGGATAGCGGTTCTCGCGCACGTATATCACGTCGACATGATTGACGAGATTCTAGGCTACACCGAAAACGTGCCGAAGGGCTACGACCTGATCATCACGACCGACAATGCAAACAAGCAGGCGTTGATCCAGCAAGCAATCGCAAAGGCGCAGAACGTCGGAAATGCCGTCGTTCTGGTTGTCGAGAACGACGGCAGGGATACCTCCGCTCTCCTCATCGGGTGCCGCGATTACGTGCTCGAAGACCGTTACGACCTGATCTGCCGGATACATTCCAAGCAATCTTCCCAAGACGGCGCCAAGGGGGAACTGTTCAAGCTTCACACCCTTGAAAACCTTCTTCACACGCCTGGATATGTCTCGAATTTGCTTGAGCTTTTTGCCAGAAATCCGGCGCTTGGTCTTGTCATGCCGCCAATGATTCATATCGGCTACCCGACCATTGGAAACTCATGGTTTGGCAACAAGGACAACGTCCAAAAGATAGCCAAACAGCTGGATCTGATCGTGCATCTGGATGCCAATTCGCCCGTGGCGCCTTACGGTGGAATGTACTGGTTTCGTCCTGCCGCTCTCAGCAAGCTTTTCGAACATAAGTGGACCTGGGACGACTTCGCCAACATGGATTATCGGGATGGGAGTTTGGTCCACGCCATAGAGCGGATCATTGCCTATGTCGCGATCGACGCCGGATACACCTTCCGGCATGTGGTGACCGCGAGGAATGCGGCCCACAACTACGTCATGTTGGAAGCCAAATTGCAGGCATTGTTAGCGGACGGAGCGCCAGCGGAATTCGGAAACTTGGGAGTGGCAAGGTCCTTTCGTGGCCTTCTCTTCTCGATCAAGAGATCGATCGTGACCACATCGCCAACTGCGTTCAGGATCCTCAGGCCGATCTACCGCGGTCTGCGAAGGATGATCACGCTTGGTCGCGGCGCGACAAACTAAGCTCACCCCATGGCCAATTCACTCGGGAAAGGCTCCAGGCGACCTAGGTGAATTTCGCTCAGGCGATATCCCATTTGAGGTTTCGGCACCCGAGGATAGGAGGCCAATCAATCGCGAGGCGCTGTTAAGTCAGCGACTCTACCCGGCCAGCTCGAAGCGTCATCTTCTTCGTGCAAACGCGCTGGATGAGCGACTCGTCGTGGCTGGCCAGCACGATGATGCCGGCTTTTTCCGCCAATTCGTCCATGCGTCGCTTGGCTTTTTCCTGGAATGACGCGTCGCCGGCGCCAATCCATTCATCCATCAGCAGAATTTCAGGTTCGAGCGCGGTCGCCGCTGCAAACGCCAGCCGTGCCGCCATGCCCTGGCTGTAAGCCTTGAATGGCAGGTCGATGAAATCGCCCAGCTCGCTGAAATCGATTATTTCTTCCATCTTCTCTTCGATCTCGGCCAGCGTCCAACCGCTGATCAGCCCCCTCAGCACGATGTTTCTGCGCCCGGTGGCCTCTGGACGAAACCCTATGCTGATGTTGAACAAGGCATCGACCTTGCCCGCGATCGATATCGTGCCGCCCGATGGCTGGTAGATTCCGTAGAGAACCTTGAGCAGCGTGGTCTTGCCGGCGCCATTCGGGCCGACGAGCCCCAACCGGTCGCCCGCCTTGAGTTCGAAACTGACATCGTCGAGCGCCTGCACGACCTGCTTGGTGCCCGACTTCGATATGTTGCCGCCGAGAGCGCTCCGACGCCGGCCAGGCGCCGAAAGCGTCAACTTTTCGAACAGGCGATAAACGAGGCTGACATTGTTCAGTTTGATGGAGGTCATGGAACTCAGATCAGGAAAACGATGCGCTTGCGATAAAGGCCCAGCAGCAGCAACGCAAGGGCCCAGACGCCGAGACAAACGTAGCCTGTCACCGTCAACGCATGCGTCGGAAAGATGCCCGCCGTGATCGGCTCACGCACGCCCTCCAGGAAGTAGGTGAACGGGTTCCAATGATAGGCATATTTTTGAACGCCCTCTTGCCCGCTGTAGACCCAGAAGACAGGCGTCAGGAACATGCCCACCCGCATCAGGTTCCCGACGATGAACTCACTATCCGGAAAGAAGGCGCCCAAGAACGCAAAGACCGTGACAAGCGCAGGAGTTGCCACGACGATGAGCAACAGGCCCAGCAACGACAGCAGCCAGTTTGTGTTGATCCCGTAACCGGCCAGCAGCAAAATAAGAACGCAACCCGCCAACGAATAACCAGCCCGGATGATGCATTGCATCGTCAATCGCATCACATACACGAACAACGGCAGCGTCGTGCCTTGAATGAAGCTCGCTTCGCGCTGGAAGAGTGACACGCTCATGGTGATGGTTTCGGTGAGGTAGAACCACACCAGCATACCGATGGCGACATAGGCTATGTAGCTTGGGTCGCTGGCGTCCTTGGTCACGAAAACGAAGACAAATGTGCCGACGAAAGCAAAATAATTGACCAGCATCCAAAGCGGACCCAGGGTCGTGCGCCTGTGCTGGTCGCCGATGTCCTCATGGGCGAGCGCGACCCAGACCCGGTGCAACCGCACGGCCTTGGAGATGTCGTCAAAAGCGCCGTTTAGTGCCGCAATCATCGTTGGGAGTATCGCAATCTGCTTTTTTCCAGCGCTTGGTTTTTCCGGCGCTTCATCGCTTCAAGGCCCGTGACGAACCACCACGGAGCTCTTAATAGCCATTGCGACGTGCTTATGGCAACGCACTGCGTTTTAATGTCGCGAGTTGGGCGTCGGGTCCGATCGCTTGCCCTCGCGCTCTCTTGAAAAAACATCTAGCTATGACTTCGAGCCCGCAGTATGCGATACAACAGGGCAGGGGCCAGGGATAGCACTTTGAAAGAGCGATCGGCCACGAAGCATATTCGTGCTCGCACCTTGGTGATGTTGATGTCCGTGAGCCTGGAGTCTAGTGCAGTCCAATGAATTCTTACCTCGAAGCTGTATTCGGACTCAGGCCGGAAATGCGGCGCGCCTTCATCATGGTCCAGGACGTCGTTATGGTCCTGGTCGCCGTGGCGCTCAGCCTTGTGCTTTCGCGGTCGAATCTTTCGTTCGATCCGCTCTCCAACCAGGGTTTGGGAACCTGGGGGGGCATTGTCGTCATCAGCCATCTCCTGTTTAGATATTGTGGTCTCTACAAGACCGTCTGGCGCTTCGCTTCGACGCCCGACTTTTTCAATATCCTGAAGAGCTGCGCGATTTTGACGTTGGCTCTGTACGCCACGTCCATGCTGGCTCGTTCTTTCCAGCCTGTGCAGGGGCTCAACGAGCGTCAGTTCATCGTCTTCTTCCTCGTCTCTTTCACGATCATATCGGCGCCCCGGCTGTTCTACCGCTTCCTGCGTGACGGCGCGAGCTGGGGCATTCTGAGCACCAAGACCGGCAAGACGCAGGCCAAGCAGGCGTTGTTCGTTGGCCGGCTCGGCGAAGCCGACCTGATCATTCGGTTCACGCGCACGGCGGAGCCGGCGGACTATTCCATCGCCGGGATCATGGCGACCGAGCGCGGCGTACAATTGGGCACGCGGATTCAAGGCGTTCCCGTGGTCGCGACCCGGCCGCGGCTGATCGACGTCCTGGAAGACTATGCGACAGGCACCGAAAGCCTGGACTTGCTGATTTTCGGCAGTGGCGCCGAGCACGAGATCGAGGAGTATTCGGAACTCGTCCGCGTCGCCCGGCATGGCGACATAAGTGTGGTGCAGTTCTCCGGTCTTTCGGAACTGGAACAGCAGGGAAAACTGGTTCTCGACGCGGTCGAGATGGAAACGATCCTACGCCGCCCGACAGTGCCTTCCGATGTCGAGCGTATCGGGACCTTTATTGGCGGCAAGCGCGTTCTGGTGACGGGCGGTGCCGGGTCGATCGGCCGAACGTTGGTCAAACGGTCGTTGGAACTGGGGGCGGAGGCGGTGCTCGTCGCCGACAACTCCGAGTTCGGCATCTTCCAGTTGAGCCAGTACATTGACGAGAAGGACCATGACCGCCTCAAGGTCCGCATCGTCGATGTCGCGGATCGGCGCCAGATAACGCGTGTCGTCACGGAATTCAGACCGGACATCGTCTTTCACGCCGCGGCGCTCAAGCATGTTCCGCTGCTCGAGGAAAACTGGGATTCGGCCATCCAGACCAATGTCTTCGGCACGCTTGTCTGTGCCGAAGTCGCCGCCGAATGCGGGGTTGCCCAGTTTGTCCTGATATCGAGCGACAAGGCGGTGGATCCCTCATCGGTGCTTGGCGTGACAAAGCGGGCTGCCGAACAGATCATCAGCGCCTTGCATGGGCCCCCAGCCAGCGAGCCGGGCGCGCGTCGTTCGGTCACCAAGTTCGTGGCCGTTCGCTTCGGCAATGTCTTTGGCAGCAACGGTTCGGTGGCGACCATATTCCAGGCGCAGATCGAGGCCGGAGGGCCGGTCACCATCACGGACCGGCGCATGACACGCTATTTCATGACAGTGGCCGAAGCCGTCGATCTCGTCATCATGTCGGCCGCCGATGCCGCATCGCGGCAGAGCGGGGACGATTATGCCGTCTATATGCTCGACATGGGCAAGCCGGTGCCGATCCTTGAAGTGGCCGAAACAATGATCCGCCTGTCCGGAAAGAGCCCCTACACGGACATCCCGATCCGGTTCACCGGCATAAGGCCGGGCGAGAAACTCCACGAAATGCTGCATGGCGAGGATGAGGAACTCGTCGAACTCGGCATTTCGAAGATATTTGGCCTGAGCACGGATGTCGTGGAATGGTCGGATGTCCAGGCCGCGCTCACGGCGCTGCAGCAGTCGGTCAAGAACCAGGACAAGGATGCTGCGCTGGCCGTGCTGGCAGGCCTTGACCAGGCCAAGAAGGCCAGGGAGAGCATCCATCAGGCCGTGATCCCGAAAACGGCCCGCCAAGCGACCTAACCCGATCCAGAAGCGATCTTGATCGTGGATTGGACAAACCTAGAGCAATTCCAGGAAAAGTGTGAAAACGGTTTTCCGTCCGGAATTGCGTCAAAACAAAGAGATAGAGCAATTCCAGGAAAAGTGTGAAAACGGCTTTCCGTCCGGATTGCGTCGAAACAAGGAAATTGAGCGGTTCTGCGTTTGCGTGAAACGATGAGCCGCTCTAGCCATTCCCAGGCATTTGCAGGGTGTTTGAAGCTCGTGAGCAAAGAAGATCCGCGCATCGCAGTCCTGATGGGCACGAAAGACGGCGCCGCCTTCATCGATGAGCAACTGCAATCCGTGCTCGCGCAGTCGCACCCTCTGATCGACCTGTGGATCTCCGACGATGGCTCCGTCGATGACACGATTGCCATCATCGAGACGTGGAAATCCCGCTGGCCCAAGGGTCGAGTGACCCTGGTGGAGGGGCCGCGGCAAGGGTTCGCCCCCAATTTCCGGTCGATGATCCTTGATCGGCGTATCGATGCGGACTGCTATGCCTTCTGTGACCAGGACGATATCTGGGAGCCCGACCGGCTGGAGAGCGCTGTCCGCTGGATGCAGGCTTATGACGCAAAAATCCCGCTGATGTTTTGCTCGCGAACCGCGACCATGACCGAATCCGGAAGCCTCGTCGGCCATTCGCCGCTGTTTCGCCGGTCGCCATCCTTTCGCAACGCGCTTGTGCAAAGCATCGCCGGCGGCAACACCATCCTGCTCAACGCCGCGGCCCGCGACCTGCTGGCCAGGGCCTCAGCGCAAACCGAGTTCGTCAGCCACGACTGGTGGGCCTATCTCATCATGACCGCCGCCGGCGGCATCGTCCGCTACGATCCACGGCCGCTGGTGCGCTACCGCCAGCATGCGGCAAACCTGGTTGGCGCCAACGTGTCGTGGAGGGCGAGGATTTCCCGGCTTGGCCGTCTGTTCAAGGGCGACTTTGCCGGCTGGACGGATCGCAATCTTGACGGACTTGCCGTCAACCGCGACCTGCTGACCGAGGATGCAGCGGCGTGCGTCGATCTGTTCACAAAAGGGCGGCAGGGCAATCTTTTCCAGCGTTTGGGCGGCTTGCGCAAAAGCGGTGTCTATCGGCAGACACTTGCCGGCACCCTGGGGCTCTATCTCGCATTTATCCTCGGACGCATCTGAGCATCGAACGGTTGCATGGTGTGCTTGGCCAGGAGATGACCTCATGCTACGTCGACCGTATTGACGGGCTTCGTCTGCGGCGTTGTCTCGGGGCTTTGGCAGGGAGCGCTATCGGCCGTTCATGAAGGCAACCAAGCAAATCTTCGATCTTGCCGGCGCGGCTCTGCTGCTGGTGGTCACATCGCCTGTTCTGGTGCTCGCCTTCCTTGCTGTTCGCGCATCATCACCCGGTCCGGCCATTTTTTCGCAGACGCGGGTCGGTCGCGACGGCCTGCTTTTTCGCTGTCACAAATTGCGCACGATGTATGTTGGAACGCCGTCATTGCCCACGCACGAGGCGCCTACGAACTCCGTCACCTCGGTTGGCAAGGTCTTGCGGAAGTTCAAACTCGACGAACTACCCCAGTTCTGGAACGTTCTGAAGGGCGAGATGAGCCTGGTTGGGCCGCGTCCCTGTCTGCCGACGCAAACGGAATTGATCGAGTGTCGAAGGCGACTAGGGGTCTTGGTGGCACTTCCGGGCATAACGGGTCTGGCCCAGATCAGGGGCATCGACATGTCGAACCCCGAGCTTTTGGCCAAAACCGATGCCGCCTATCTCAGCACGGCATCGTTCTGGCTCGACCTTCGGATCCTGTTTGGGACGCTCTATCGAAGCTGAGCAGGCCATGATCCCAAAAACCGAAGCCGGTTTTGGGAAGAGGTCATGGTCAAGCGAGAGGTCGACGTTCACGGAGCCGCGCCAGGTCGGCCAGCCGCTCCAGCGTACCGGTTTCCGGTGCCCAGCCCTGCGATATCAGCAGCGAAGGATCGCATATCTGCGTCGCGGTCATGCTGTCCCAAAACGCCCGCTTGCCTAGCACGGATGCGGCCGGCTGCATCATGCCGGCCGGCACCGTGATCAGGCGCGTCGGCCGTCCGAAACCCCTGCGAAAGGCGGCAATGATGGCAGCGAGTGTGACCGGTGGCACATCGGCGCCGACATAGATCGGGTGAAGCGGTTCCGAATGGCTCAGCAGGTGTGACACCGCTCGCGCCGCGGCTTCGGAGGACATCAGCGAGCGGATTCCCGTCAAGGCGCCTGTCGGCAGCGGCAGCGCCGTGTCAGCCATTCGCATCAGCGTCGACAGGTTTCCCTTCATGCCGCTTCCATAGACCGGAGGCAGGCGCAAAACGGCGGCATCGGAACGGCCGTGCGACGCATAGGCGTTGAGAACCTTGATTTCGGCTTCGCGCTTCGAGCGCCCATAGTCGCATTGCGGGGCAGGAAGCGTGTTCTCGTCGATCGTCGCGCTGACGCGTGCGCCGATCACGGCCCGGATCGAGGAGAGGTGGATGAAACGTCCGCTGGCCTGCGCGGCCGCTGCCTGCGCCAGCCGCGCGCTCAATTCCACATTGGCCGCCCGATAATCGGCTTCGGTGGCGTCGCCCTGATCATTGTTGAGGCCGGCGCAATGGACGACATGGGTCACATCCCTGGTCAGCGCCAGGAAGGCCGCGGCAGGCGCATCGAAACCGGGCATAGCCACAGCTTCGCTTCCAGAACCCAGCCTCTCCGGGTGACGGGAGGCGAGGCGAAGCTCGCCACCGGCGTCGCGAAGGTGGTGCACGACAAGACGTCCGATGAAACCCGTTGCACCTGTCACCAAGACTCTCATTGCCCTGCTCGTGACAGCTCTTGGGTGGCGGCTGGAAGCGCCTGCTCTTCCGTCACTGTTGGAAGTGCCTGTCCTTCCGCCAATGGAGCCTGACGTCCAGAGGCAAGATATGTCCCGCACACCAGGAAGACCATCAGCACCGAGTCCAAAATGTCATGGCCGATCAGGATCCCCGTCATCCCGGCTGTGAGATAGGTGATCACGACGATGACAATCATGGTCGCGCCGAACCGCTCGACCGGATCGCCGCTGTTTCGCAAGACCCGGACGGCATTTCCAGCAGCAATGACAAAGATCGCCGCCAGTGTCACGGCGCCCAGAATTCCTGCTTGCACCAGGGCGGTCAGGAAGCCGTTGTGGAAATGGTTGAAGCCTGTGTCCATTGCGAACTGGTCATGAAAGCCCTGCTTGATCAAAAGCTGGCTCGCGCCCACACCATGTCCGAACACCGGCATGTCATGGAATGCCTTGAGGCCGATGTCCCAAAGGGCAACACGTATCCCCAACGAGGTGTCGTAGTTGTCGTGGGTCCCAAGCGCATCCAAATCCGAGCGCAGAAAGTCGACGCGCCCGGATATCGCCTGGGAGCCGAAAGCCGCGATGACGACACCGACTGCCGTCAGCAGCAGCAGCACGCGAACGGCATTCCTGCCTCTGAGCCTCTGATGGTTGATCAAAAGAACAGCGATGCCGGCAATCAGCAGCGCCAGCCAGACAATACGCGAACCGGAATAGATGATGGCGATCGTCCCGGCCAGTGCGGCGTAGAAGAGGGGGTTCCGGGCTCGCTCTATGCCTGACAAGGCACCGGCCACGCAGACCACCACGGCAAGGCAGACGACGGTTGCGAAGACGATCGGATTGCCGGCCCCGCCCTCGGCCCTGACCCCAATCCAATATTGCTGGATGACGGCCATCAGCAGCGCGACAAAACAGGCGGCCATGCTGCTGAGCACGATGGTACGGGCAAGCGTGGCTTTCTGCGTGATGCTCCAGGTCGAATAGGAGATTGGGAAAAACAGGAAGGTAACGAGCGGGATCAGGTGTGGCGCATCTCTGACCAACGCGTTGTTGACGATGGAAGCCATGAGATTTGCCGCGCAATAGGCATAGATCGCGACCGTCAGCCAGATCACGGGCCGGTCGATGTTGAAGCGCCTTTTCCCGGCGGCAATCAGCGCGAGGGAGGCGAGGGCTCCGCCATTGAACACAAAACTGACCAACGATCCCAGAACCGGTGGAAAAAAGAAGCAAAGGATGGAGAAGTAGACATTCACCCGCGAGGCAGTGAATTGCTGTCTTATCGATGAAAACCGGTTCAATGCTCTAGGTCACAATTCTCTGGGAGCGATAGGTGTCGTCGGCGGCAACGGATATCGCCTCGAAATAGCACGTGTTCCATCATGCGTCGTGCTCGTCTTCAGCAGCCGGTATAGCGGCTTGGCCCTTTTTTCGATAGTGCGGCAAGGTGGGATTGCCGCCAGAAATCGATGGCCACCGACGGTGGCCTGGCTGAGGCATTCACGTTGCAATTTGCATGTTCAGCCAGGCAATATTTTCCCCCGCTTTTCCTAGCGGCTTGCCCTGTGAGCAGAAATTTCCGGGTTTTGCCGCGCCCATGGAAAATTCATTCCCGAACCGTACGCCGCGGGGCCAGTCCAGCATTGTTCTCTCCAACGGCGATCTGCTAGAACGCCGGCACGAGAGAGATTGTCCAGAAGCAAGGCTTGAACCGGGCGCAAAAAGCCCGATGATTTGAGGCAAGGTCTTCTGTCGGAAGGCACGAAAGAACGCTTACAGTCCATGACCATTGCGCTTACGCATCTTCAACGGCTTGAAGCCGAGTCCATCCATATCTTCCGCGAGGTTGCGGCTGCCTTCGCCAAGCCGGTCATGCTCTATTCCGTTGGCAAGGACTCTTCGGTGCTGATGCATCTGGCGATGAAGGCGTTTTATCCCGCCAAGCCGCCATTCCCTTTCCTCCACGTCGACACGACATGGAAGTTCCGCGAGATGATCGCTTTTCGCGATCAGATGGCGCAGAAACTCGGTTTCGATCTGCTGGTTCATGTCAATGAAGACGGCGTGCGCGATAACATCAATCCGTTCGATCACGGTTCGAACACCCACACCCATGTGATGAAGACCGTGGCGTTGCGACAGGCGCTCGACAAATACGGTTTCGACGCGGCCTTTGGCGGCGCCCGTCGCGACGAGGAGAAATCGCGCGCCAAGGAGCGCATATTCTCCTTCCGCAACGCGCAGCACGTGTGGGACCCGAAGAACCAGCGGCCCGAGATGTGGAAGATATTCAACACCCGCATCGCATCGGGCGAATCGATCCGCGTCTTCCCGCTGTCGAATTGGACCGAGCTCGACATCTGGCAGTATATTCTGCAGGAAAACATCCCGATCGTGCCGCTCTATTTCGCCAAGCAGCGGCCGGTGGTCGAGCGCGACGGCATGCTGATCCTGCGGGACGACGAGCGCATGAAACTGCGTCCCGGCGAGACGGTGGAGAACCGGCTTGTGCGGTTCCGCACGCTCGGCTGCTATCCGCTGACCGGCGCCATCGAATCGGATGCCGACACGCTGGAAGCTATCGTCGGCGAAATGCTGACCGCGCGCACCTCCGAACGGCAGGGTCGCCTGATAGACCGCGATGAAGCTGGCTCTATGGAAAAGAAGAAGCGCGAGGGGTATTTCTGACCATGCGCCACATCATGGCAAAGAGCCTCGCACCCACCGACGGCGTCCGCGACTACCTGGCGGCGCAGGAGAAGAAGTCGCTGCTGCGTTTCCTGACCTGCGGTTCGGTCGATGACGGCAAGTCGACGCTGATCGGGCGCCTGCTTTCGGACACCAAGCAGATTTTCGAGGACCAGCTCGCCGCGCTCGAACGCGATTCGCGCAAACACGGCACGACCGGCGACGACATCGATTTCGCGCTCCTGGTCGATGGTCTCGAAGCCGAGCGCGAGCAAGGCATTACCATCGACGTCGCCTACCGCTTCTTCGCCACGCCGAAGCGCAAGTTCATCGTTGCCGACACGCCCGGCCACGAACAATACACGCGCAACATGGCGACCGGCGCCTCGACCGCCGACCTGGCGATCGTGCTGATCGATGCCCGGCAAGGGGTATTGCCGCAGACGAGACGTCACTCGATCATCGCCTCGCTGCTCGGCATCCGGCACATCGTGCTGGCCGTCAACAAGATCGATCTCGTCGGGTTCGACCAGGCGGTCTTCGAACGCATCACCGAGGCCTACGGGCAATTCTCGCGCGATCTCGGGTTCCAGACCATCGTGCCGATCCCGATGTCAGCCCGCTACGGCGACAACGTCACCAGCCGCTCGGACAGCATGGCATGGTATTCCGGTCCGACGCTGATCGAGCATCTCGAAACCGTCTCGGTCGAGGAAGCAGTGGTCGAACTGCCGTTCCGTTTCCCGGTCCAGTATGTCAACCGCCCCAATCTCGACTTTCGCGGCTTTGCCGGCACGATCGCGTCCGGTTCGGTTGCACCCGGTGACGAGGTCGTCGTCGCCAAGTCCGGCAAATCCTCGCGCGTCAAGCGGATCGTCTCCTATGGCGGCGACCTGGCCCAGGCGGCCGCCGGCCAGGCCATAACGCTCGTCCTTGACGACGAGGTCGAGATCTCGCGCGGCAACATGCTGGTTTCGCCGGCCGCACGGCCGCAGGTCGCCGACCAGTTCGCCGCCAACATCGTCTGGTTCGACGAGCATGCGTTGCTGCCCGGCCGTTCCTACATCCTGCGCACCGAGACCGATCAGACCAGCGCCACCGTCACCGACCTGAAGTACCGGATCAACGTCAACGACTTCGCCCATGAGGCGGCCAAGTCGCTTGACATGAACGAGGTCGGCATTTGCAACATCTCGACGCGGACGCCGATCGCCTTCGATACCTTCGCCGAGAACCGCACCACCGGCGCCTTCATCCTGATCGACCGCATCAGCAACGCCACGGTCGGCGCCGGCATGATCCTGCATTCGCTGCGCCGGGCCGAGAACATCCATTGGCAATCGCTCGATGTCGGCAAGCGCGTCCGCGCCGACATGAAGAACCAGCGGCCCGCCGTGTTCTGGTTCACCGGACTGTCGGGCTCCGGCAAGTCGACCATCGCCAACCTGTTCGAGAAGAAGCTGTTCGCCACCGGCCGCCATACCTATATCCTGGACGGCGACAACGTCCGTCATGGCCTCAACCGCGATCTTGGTTTCACCGACGCCGATCGCGTCGAGAACATCCGCCGCGTCGCCGAAGTGGCGCGTTTGATGGCCGATGCCGGATTGATTGTCATTGTCTCGTTCATTTCGCCGTTCAGCGCCGAGCGGCGCATGGCGCGCGAATTGATGGCCGACGGCGAATTCATCGAGGTGTTTGTTGACACGCCCTTCGAGGAATGCGCCAGGCGCGACCCGAAGGGCCTCTATGCCCGCGCGCTGAATGGCGAGATCAAGAACTTCACTGGCGTGGATTCACCCTACGAAGCGCCGGAAAAACCGGAAATCCATCTGCAGACGCTCGGCAAATCGGCCGAACAGATGGTAGACGCCCTGGAACACTGGCTGAACGAGCGCGACATTGCCGAAGACCAATACGACAACGGCGGCGGCATCTGACGACATGCTGATGCTCGAAATCTTCGAGCGGCTGGCCCTGGCCGCCGGCCGCGAGGTCATGCGTGTCTTCCATGCCGGCTGCGCGGTCGACCGCAAGTCCGACGCCTCGCCGGTGACCGAGGCGGACCGTGAGAGCGAGAAGATCATTCTCGCCGGGCTGCGCGCCGCGTTTCCCGACATCCCCTGCGTAGCCGAGGAGGAAGCATCCGCCGGCATCGTGCCGCCGGACCTGCATGGCGCTTTCTTTCTCATCGATCCGCTCGACGGCACTAAGGAATTCGTCAACCGCCGTACCGATTTCACCGTCAATATCGCGCTGGTCCGCCATGGCGTACCGGAAGTCGGTGTCGTCTTCGCTCCATGCAGCGGCCGTTTTTTTTCGGGCCGGCCCGGCAGGGCGGAAGCCATCGAGGTCGACAACGACTACCGGATCACAGGCCGCCGGCCGATCTCGGTGCGGACGGCCGTGGAACCATTGGCCGTCGTCGCCAGCCGCTCCCACAACACACCGGAAACCGAGGCCTATATTCGCGACCTCGGTGCTGCCGAGATCGTCTCGGTCGGCTCGTCCTTGAAATTCTGCCTTCTTGCCAGCGCCGAAGCGGATGTCTATCCGCGCTTCGGCCGCACCATGGAATGGGACACGGCGGCGGGCGATGCCGTGCTGCGCGCGGCCGGCGGCATGACGCGCACGCTTGACGGCCAGCCCCTGGTCTACGGCAAGCGCAAGCAGAGAGATGACGAGGATTTCGCCAATCCGCATTTCATTGCCAGTGGCAAGGTTGGCGCCGGCGGCAGGGCAGGCGAGGCCAGCCGCAGCTGAGGCGGGCCGGCAGCTTACTCGGCTGCGGCCTGCGCCGAATTCGAGCCGATATAGTTGCGGATCGTCTCGATGATCCGGTCCTGGTCGGCTTGGCTGAGATAGGGGTGCATCGGCAGGCACAGGATCCGCTTCGGCAGGTCCTCCGACACGGCAAGGCCGGTCGGCGTGCGCGGGTAGTCGCGATAAGCGACTTGGGTATGCAGCGGCTTCACATAATAGATGACCGACGGAATGCCCTTTTCGCCGAGATGCGCCTTCAGCCCGTCGCGCTTGGGCGTCTCGATCGCATACTGTGCCCAGGCCGACCGGCTGCCGTTCAGATTGCGGGCCGCGGTGACGATATCGCCAAGCCCTTCGGCGTAGCGGTTGGCCACCACCTGGCGGGCCACCATCTCGTCTTCGAGGATGGCCAGCTTCTCGATCAGGATCGCCGCCTGTAGGGTGTCGAGCCGCGAATTGATGCCGACGCGGACATTGTCGTACTGCGTCTCGCCCTTGCCGTGGAAGGCGAACGACCTGAGCTGCTCGGCCAGCGCATCGTCATTGGTGAACATCGCGCCGCCGTCGCCATAGCAGCCGAGCGGCTTTGCCGGGTAGAAGCTGGTCGAGCCGACCGCGCCGAACGAGCCGCACATCTTGCCGTCGCTTGAGCCGCCCATCGACTGTGCGGCATCCTCGATGACCATCAGCCCTTCGCGGTTGGCGATCGCCATGATGGCATCGTAATCAGCGGCAAGGCCGAACAGATCGACGGGAATGATCGCCTTCGGCTTCAGCCGGCCTTCCTTCTTGATCATGGCGATGGCGGCCTCGAGGCTGGCAATGTCGATGTTGTAGCTATGCGGGTCGACATCGACGAACACCGGCTCCGCCTTGGCCAACGCCACCACCTCTGCGGTGGCGGCGAAAGTGAAGCTTGGCACGAACACCGCGTCACCCGGGCCGACGCCGGCCGCAAACAGCGGCAACAGCAGCGCATCGGTGCCGTTGGCGCAGGCCACGACATGCTTGGTGCCGACATAGGCGGCGAGCTTGTTCTCGAATTCGGTGACTTGCGGGCCGAGTATATAGCGGCCTTCTTCGACGACACGGTCGATCGCGGCCTTCAGCCGGTCGCGGATTCGTTCGCGCTGCGCGCCAAGATCGATGAACTGCATGTCGGCCTCAAAACGGGTTAGCCAGATAACCGGCCGCTGGTATCAGAGTTGTGCCGGGCGAGAAAGCCGCAGCAGCAAAACCGCGAATTGCGCAAGTGTCGCAGTCTGTTACCTGTATTTTCCGGCGTGTCCTTCGCGAGATGCCGGAAATCCGGCCTTCGTCGGGCCCGATCCTACCTTGATAATCCCTGAGATCGGCCCTGCGAAACATAAAGTGATCGGGAAGCCCGATCTCTCTTGAGCCCTTCGAGACCTGGTCAGGCGATCTCATGCCGCCAGGGCGGATTGGCGCCGGCCCGCGAGACGGTCACTGCCGCCGCCTTGTTGCCAAGCGCCAGTGCCTTGCCGATGGCGTCCTGCGAAAGGCCGGCGATTGCCGTCTTTGTCAGCAGGCCTTGTTCCTGCAGCGAAGCGAGGATGCCGGCATTGAACGTGTCGCCGGCGCCGACCGTGTCGACCACCTTGACCTTCTCCGTCATCACCGTGACGGCGTGTTCCTTGGTGTACCCGATTGCGCCTTCGCTGCCATGCGTGACGACGATCAGCTTCGGGCCGCGGTCGAGCCAGTTGCGGATGACATCCTCGTGCGAGCCAGCTTCGCCGAACCAGTTCAGGTCTTCATCCGACAGTTTCACGATATCGGCCATCGCCATCATGGCGCGGATGCGCCTGAGGTGCTTGGCCTTGTCAGGGATGAAGTTCGGCCTGATGTTGGGGTCGAGCATCATGACGCGGCTGTCATGCTCGCGCTTCATGAACTCCTCATAGGCAGTGCCGGCTGGCTCGGAGATCAGGCTGATGGCGCCAAACAGCATGGCCTCGATCTCGTTGCCAAGCTGCGGCAGGTCGTCGACGGTCAGCATGCGGCCGGCGGTGTTTTCATCATAGAATGTGTAGGTCGCCTGGCCGTTGTCCAGCTTGACGAAAGCAAGTGTCGTTGGCCGTGGTGACGTGTGCGCATAGGTGGAACTGACCTTGCTCGCCCCAAGCGCATCCCTGAACTGACCGCCGAACAGATCCGACGACAGGCCGGAAAAGAACCCGGCCGGCGCGCCCAGCCGCCCGAGCGCGATGGCCGTGTTGAACACGGCGCCGCCGACATAGGGGGCAAAGGCCGGCTCGCCGTTGGTCGTCGTGCGCGGCAGCATATCGATGAGGGCTTCGCCGCAGCAGAGGATCATGGCTTCCTGGTCTCCGGCGGATAGATCACGCCCTTGCGGATGATGATGTTGGCGTAGAGCCGAGGCTCGCTTGTCGCGACGATGGCATGCGCCGATTTGACCCGTGCATAGAAGTCGGCGCCGGCCAGCGCAACCACCTTGCGACCGGGCGCGCGTTTTGCGCACAGCGCCTCGATCTCGTGATGCACGGGATCGGCAAGCGAGGGATCTCCCTTGACCGAGGCGCGGAACAGCGCCTCTGGCACGGCATCGTCGACCGGCAGCACGCTCAAGATCGCGTCGAGCACCGGCAGGAGATGATGACCGTCGGCTCGGATGAGCCGGTTGGCCTGCTCTTCTGCCGGATAGTTTCCGTCGACAATCGCGATCTCGTCGCCATGGCCCATGGCGCGCAATGTCGCCAGAAGCTCCGGACCAAGCAGCGCCGGGATTCCGATCAGCATCAGGCACTCCTGGAAATCGTCGTCGAACCGATCAGGAAGCGTTCGGAGAGCGGCAGGCTGGCGCCGCCGAGCGCCCGGGCGTGGATGCCGACGGTTCCCTCGCGGACGGCAGGAAGCTTCAGGCCTTCTCCGTCGATCGTGGCGATGGCCGCGATGATGGCGTCGACCAGCCGGCGGCGCACTGCCGTCGGCATCCATCCGTCGATCACCGCTGCCTCGAAATCGATGACCGAGGATGCTGCAACGATGGCATAGGCGAGCGCCCGCGAGGCGCTGGCAATCCAGTCATCGAGTTCGGGGCCGATCTCGCCCCAGTCTTCCGGCGATGTCCACAGATGCGAAGCCTCGACGCCGCGCGCATTGAGAGCCTTTTCGAGCATGGCGATGGACGCCACATCGATCAGCTGGGTCGGCTTGCCATCCGGCCCCGGCACGGGCATCGAGCCGAGTGCTCCGGCATTGCCGGTTGGCCCGCCGAAAAGCCGGCCATTCAGCACGATGCCGCCACCGGCAAAGGCGCCGATGTAAAAATAAACGAAGTCGCGAGCAGCACCGGTCTGGCCGAAGACGAGTTCAGCGCCGCAAGCCGAAGTCGCATCGTTCTGCAGGTAAACCGGAAAATCGCACTGCGC
Organism: Mesorhizobium sp. P2_E6; assembly: GCF_056403835.1. NCBI lineage: Bacteria > Pseudomonadati > Pseudomonadota > Alphaproteobacteria > Hyphomicrobiales > Phyllobacteriaceae > Mesorhizobium > Mesorhizobium sp. P2_E6. Next base: position 150,608 of record NZ_JBFUEQ010000002.1, on the reverse strand, counting down.
TTGGATGTCCGCCCTGATGTCGCGGTGACGCCATTCGTCCATGACGTCGCGCGGGGCGCCGGCAGTATCGGCCCAGTTCCACAATTCGAACGGCATGGCGATGCCCAGCCCGGCGATGCGTTTGTCCTGCGCGGGCGTCAGCTCGCCGCGCATCTGCCGCATGCCGTTGCTGACGAAGTCCACTGTCTCATGCGGGGCAGGGTAGCGGTAGGAATGCTGCAGCATCGAACGGACATGGCCAAGGAAGTCGATCAGCACGAGTTCGGCGCTGCGGCGGCCGATCTTCAGGCCAATGAAATAGGCGCCGTCGGGATTGAGCGCCATCGGGATCGAGGGTTGACCGATCTTGCCGCGCAACGGCGCCTGCCGCAGCAGAAGGCCTTCTTCCTCCAGTTCGCGCATGATGACCGAAACCGTCTGCGCCGAAAGCCCGGTCATGCGGGCGATGTCGGACTTAGCCAGGCTGCCGTGCTGGCGCACCAGCGAGAGCACCAACCGCTCGTTGTGGTCCCGCATGCCGCTCTGGTTGGTGCCACGGTGCAGACGGCTCTCGGCTACCTCAGGCGAACCGTGCCTCGCAATGCCGGTCTCCACCTTTGTTCCTCCCGTCGTTTCCCCTCACTGCTTTTGGGTCAGAATGGGTGAATGGCGCAAGGCTGTCAATAATAAATAAGAGTGATTTAATTATTGACAGCAATCGTCGACTGGTGTCTGTTGCGATAAGGCGTCCATGCTGGGAGAATGTCGTGGATGCCATGGAGGCCGGTTGGCCGGCACCCGAAAATGCATCACTGGGAGGAAGTCATGGGTAAATGGAATATCATGAAGGCGGCTGTTGCCGGCCTTGCCTTTTACGGCGCTATGGCAGGCGCCTCGTATGCGGCCGATACCGTCGGCCTGATTACCAAGACCGAAACCAATCCGTTCTTTGTGAAAATGCGTGAGGGCGCTCAGGCCAAGGCTAAGGAACTTGGCGTTACCCTGATCGCCGCCGCCGGCAAGTTCGACGGCGACAATGACGGCCAGGTGGCGGCGATCGAGAACCTGATCTCGGCCGGCGCCAAGGGTTTTGCCATCGTGCCGAGCGACTCGAAGGCGATTGTGCCGACCATCAAGAAGGCGCGCGACGCAGGCCTCAAGGTGATTGTGCTCGATACGCCGCTCGATCCGATGGACGCTGCGGACGCGACCTTTGCGACCGATAACCGCAAGGCCGGCATGCTGATCGGTCAGTGGGCTGCCAAGACCCTGGGCGACAAGGCAGCGGACGCCAAGATCGTATTTCTCGATCTCGCGACCAACCAGCCGACCGTCGATTTTCTGCGCGATCAGGGCTTCATGCAGGGCTTCGGGATCGACGTGAAGGATCCCAACAAATACGGCGACGAAGACGACAAGCGTATCTGCGATCACGAAATCAGCCAAGGCGACCAGGAGAAGGGCCGCACGGCGATGGAGAACGCGCTGCAGAAGTGCCCGGATGTAAACGTGGTCTACACAATCAACGAGCCCGCCGCGGCCGGTGCGTGGGAAGCGCTCAAGGCAGTAGGCAAGGATGACGGCAGCGTGATGATCGTTTCGATCGACGGTGGTTGCCCTGGCGTGAAGAACGTTCAGGCAGGCGTAATCGGCGCGACCAGCCAGCAGTATCCGCTGAAGATGGCGGCGATGGCTCTAGAGGCGATCGTCTCGGGCAAGATTCCGGATATCGACCCGAAGATGGGCTTCCTCGACACCGGTGCGCAACTCATTACAGCCAAGCCGGTTGAGGGCGTGACGTCGATCTCGGTCGAGGAAGGCCTGAAGCTCTGCTGGGGCTGAGCGCCTTTCAACATCGTTCCATGAAGACTATTGTCCAGAACTCAAAGGGGGCGCACGTGGCGCCCCCTGACAGCGAGGCGTTGGGGAGGATTGCCTGATGAGCGACGATACCGCGGGTTCGGTCACCGCCGAACGCGGGCTGAGGGGTGCCACCGAAGCCCTGGCCAGTTTTGATGAGTCGGATGCCGGCGCGATCCGCCGCCTCCAGGCCTTCCTTCATCAATTTCCCACGTCCATTCCCTTTTTCGTTCTGCTGTTGGGTGTGGTCATCTTTTCGATTGCAGCGCCGGACAAGTTTTTTGCTCCGTTCAACTTTTCGTTGGTGCTGCAGCAGGTGACGATCATCGCTGTGCTCGGTGTGGCGCAGACGCTGATAATCCTTACGGCCGGAATCGACCTGTCCGTCGGCGCTATCATGATCCTGTGCTCGGTGGTGATGGGGCGGACCGCGGTCGTCTACGGCGTTCCGGTATTGATCGCATTTCCGCTCGGGTTGCTCTGCGGTCTGGCATGCGGCGTCGTCAACGGCCTGATCGTGACGATGCTGCGCTTGCCGCCCTTTATTGTCACGCTTGGCACCTGGAGCATTTTTGGCGCGCTGAACGTTTGGTATTCCCAGAGCGAAACCATTCGCCAGCAGGACATGGAGGCGGCGGCGCCATTCCTGCAGTGGACGGGTACGATCTTCAAACCTTATGATTTCTTCTCAAAAACGCTCGGGCTCGACTGGACCTTTTTGAAAGGCTGGGTGCTGACCTATGGTTCGCTGGTCATGTTGATCCTGGCGTTCGTTATTTGGTACGTGCTGAACAGAACGGCGTTGGGTCGACACATCTACGCCACTGGTGATGATCCGGATGCAGCCAGACTGGCCGGTATCAACACCAAACGGACCCTGATCGCCGTGTACGGGCTCGCCGGTTTCATCTGCGCGATCGCCGCCTGGGTGCTGATCGGGCGCATCGGTGGCGTAAGCCCGCAGGCTGGCCAGACCGCAAACCTCGACTCCATCACCGCTGTCGTGATCGGCGGCACCTCCCTGTTTGGCGGCCGCGGCTCGATCGTCGGAACGCTGATCGGCGCCTTGATCGTCGGCGTCTTCCGCAACGGCCTTGCGCTTTCGGGGCTTGAGTTGCTGTGGCAGGACTTCGCCGTGGGCGTGCTGATCATCGTTGCTGTCACCATCGACCAATGGATCAGGAGAATTTCGGCATGAACGTTACTCCGGTTCTCCAAGCTAGAGGCCTCAATAAGCGCTACGGCAGGGTTGTCGCCCTCGACAATGCCGATTTCGACCTGTTGCCAGGCGAAATCCTCGCTGTCATCGGCGACAACGGCGCCGGCAAGTCGACGCTGGTCAAGGCGCTATGTGGGGCGGTCATTCCGGACTCAGGCACGATCGAACTCAATGGCCAGCCGGTGCATTTCCGCTCACCGATCGAGGCGCGTGTGGCCGGCATCGAGACCGTCTACCAGAACCTTGCGCTGTCCCCAGCGTTATCGATCGCCGACAATATGTTCCTCGGCCGCGAGATCCGCAAACCGGGCTTTGTCGGACAGTGGCTGCGAAGGCTCGACCGCTCGGCGATGCAGAGGATCGCCCGTGAAAAGCTCTCCGAACTGGGGCTGATGACCATCCAGAACATCAACCAGCCCGTCGAAACGCTCTCCGGCGGTCAGCGCCAGGGCGTAGCGGTGGCGCGCGCCGCCGCTTTTGGCAGCCGCGTCGTCATCATGGACGAGCCGACCGCCGCCCTCGGCGTCAAGGAAAGCCGCCGTGTGCTTGAGTTGATGCTTGACGTCAAGAGGCGCGGGCTGCCGATCGTGCTGATCTCGCACAACATGCCGCATGTCTTCGAAGTGGCCGACCGCATCCACATACATCGCCTCGGCCGTCGCCTCGCCGTCATCGATCCCAAGCAATATACCATGTCCGATGCCGTCGCCTTCATGACGGGCGCCAAGGCCCCACCGGAGGCGGCGCTGGCGGCCTGAATTGTCAAATTGCCGCAGGGTAAGCTGGAGCAAGCTTACCTAAATCGATTGAATATGCGGCGGTATCGGCTAGCATAGGCTGGGAGGAACTATGAAAGCCGGTATGATCATGGCAACCGCACGAGAGGCAGCATGACGAGCGCGATGACATCCGAACCCCTCCCGCCACTGCTCAAAAATCCTGACCCCCAGACGCTCGCAAGGGAAGTCTTGATGGCCCTCAAATACAGGGTCGGCAAGGATACCACCGTCGCGACCCAGTACGACTGGCTCACCGCCTCGATCAAGGTCGTGCGCGACCGTGTTGTCGATCACTGGATGCAGGCGACGAAAGAGGCGTACGACCAGAAGGAAAAGCGCGTCTACTATCTGTCGCTGGAGTTCCTCATTGGCCGTCTGATGCGCGACTCCTTCTCCAATCTCGGCCTGATGGACAATATGCGCGAAGCCTTGTCCTCGCTTGGCGTCGATCTCGACCTCATCGCCGCACTCGAGCCGGATGCGGCACTTGGCAATGGCGGCCTCGGCCGGCTCGCGGCCTGCTTCATGGAAAGCATGGCGACCGTCGATATTCCCGCGCATGGCTACGGTATCCGCTACGCCAATGGCATGTTCCGCCAGGAGATTCACGACGGCTGGCAGGTCGAACTGCCCGAGACCTGGCTCGATCACGGCAACCCCTGGGAGTTCGAACGGCGCGAACGCTCCTTCGAGGTCGGGTTCGGCGGTTCAGTGGAATCGATCACTTCGAAGGACGGCCGGCTCGAGCGCCATGTCTGGAAGCCGACCGAGCATGTCCTGGCTGTCGCCTATGACACGCCCGTCGTCGGCTGGCGGGCCAACCGCGTCAACACGCTGCGGCTGTGGTCGGGCATGCCGGTCGATCCGATCCTGCTCGACAAGTTCAATGCCGGCGACCACATCGGCGCGCTTGCCGAAAGCAACAAGGCTGATGCCCTGTCACGCGTGCTCTATCCCGCGGATTCGCACAAGGCCGGGCAGGAGCTGCGGCTCAGGCAAGAGTACTTCTTCTCCACCGCCTCGCTGCAGGACATCGTCCAGCGCCATCTCAGCCAGTATGGTGATCTGAAGTCGCTGCCCGACAAGGCGGCGATCCATCTCAATGACACCCATCCGGCCATCGCGGTGCCGGAGCTGATGCGTCTGCTGATGGACGTCCACGGTATGGACTTCGACCAGGCCTGGAGCATCACCAAGCGCACCTTCGGCTACACCAACCACACGCTGCTTCCCGAAGCGCTGGAAAGCTGGCCGGTGCCGCTGTTCGAGCGGCTTTTGCCGCGCCACATGCAGATCGTCTATGCGATCAATGCCGAAGTGCTTCTGGAGGCGCGTGCCTCCGACCAGTTCTCGGACGAGCAGATCAGCCGCATCTCGCTGATCCAGGAAAATGGCGACCGCCGGGTGCGCATGGGCAACCTGGCCTTTGTCGGCTCGCATTCGATCAACGGCGTTTCGGCTCTCCACACCGACCTGATGAAGGAGACAGTGTTCGCCGACCTGCACAAGCTCTATCCCGATCGCATCAACAACAAGACCAACGGCATCACGCCGCGGCGCTGGTTGATTCAGTGCAATCCCGGGCTGACGTCGCTTTCCCGCGAGGCGATCGGCGACCGTTTTCTCGATGACATCGACGCCATCAAGGATCTCGATGCCTTCGCCGACGATCCCGCCTTTCGCGACAAGTTCGCCGCCGTCAAGCGCGCCAACAAAGTGCGGCTGGGCAATCTCGTGGCCGACCGGCTCGGCATCAAGGTCGATCCCTCGGCGCTGTTCGATATCCAGGTCAAGCGCATCCATGAATACAAGCGCCAGCTCCTGAACATCCTCGAAGCGATCGCGCTCTACGACCAGATCCGCTCGCACCCCGAGCGTGACTGGATGCCGCGCGTAAAGTTCTTCGGCGGCAAGGCGGCGCCCAGCTATCACAACGCCAAGCTGATCATCAAACTCGCCAACGACGTCGCCAAGGTCATCAACCGCGACCCGGCCGTGCGCGGTTTGCTGAAGGTGGTGTTCGTGCCGAACTACAATGTCAGCCTGGCCGAGATCATGATGCCGGCTGCCGACCTATCCGAGCAGATATCGACCGCCGGCATGGAAGCGTCGGGCACCGGCAACATGAAGTTCGCGCTGAACGGCGCGCTGACCATCGGCACGCTCGACGGCGCCAATGTCGAGATCAAGGAGTGCGTCGGCGACGACAACATCTTCATCTTCGGCCTGACCACTGCCGAGGTCGCCGAGCGGCGCAACAATGGCTACAACCCACGCGCTGTGATCGAAGCATCGCCCGAACTGGCACAGGCAGTCGCCGCCGTATCGTCGGGCGTCTTCTCGCCGGACGATCCGGAGCGTTACCGCGACTTGATCAACGGTCTCTATCAGAGCGATTGGTTCATGGTCGCCGCCGATTTCGACGCCTACACCGCGATGCAGCGCGAAGTCGATGCCGTCTGGCGCAACAGTCCCGACTGGTACGCCAAGGCAATCCGCAACGTTGCGCGTGTCGGCTGGTTCTCCTCCGATCGCACGATCCGCCAATATGCGAAAGAAATCTGGAACGTGCCTGTCTGATGTGATTGCATGAGGCCGCGAACAATCGGTCTCGTTGCATGTCGCCCAAAGTGCATAGCCGTTTTGGGACAATGACAGGCACGAAACAAACATTGGTGCATGTCGCCCAAAAGTGCCTAGCGGTTTTGGGGTAATGACATGCACAAGAACAAAGAGTCGTGCCCGGGGAGGGACACTGCCTGATGAAGAAGCCGCGCGCGACCGCTGCGACAAGCGGGCCGGACGGACTGGCGGCAGCCAGCGATGTCGCGGCGATTGTTGCCGGCACGCATGGCGATCCCTTCGCTATCCTTGGCGTTCATGAGGTCGGCAAGAGCCTGTTTGCCCGCTGCTTTGTCCCGCACGCGGAGTTCGTCACCGCCTATACGCTGACCGGCAACATCGCCGGTGAACTGTCGAGGCGCGACGACGGTGGGTTTTTCGAAGGCAAGCTGTTGATCCGCAAGCGTCAGCCGCTGCGCTATCATGCCAGGAACGCCGGCGGCGACTGGTGGCTGACGGATCCCTATTCGTTCGGTCCGGTGCTCGGGCCGATGGACGATTACTACATCGCCGAGGGCTCGCATCTGAGGCTGTTCGACAAAATCGGCGCGCATGTCATCGAGCATGAGGGTGCCACGGGCGTGCATTTCGCCGTCTGGGCTCCCAACGCGCGGCGCGTCTCGGTGGTCGGCGATTTCAACGAATGGGACGGCCGCCGGCATTCGATGCGCGACCGACGCGACACCGGCATCTGGGAAGTGTTCATTCCCGATATCGGCGCCGGCCGGCCCTACAAATACGAGATCATCGGGCCCGATGGCGTCAGGCTGCCGCTGAAGGCCGACCCGTTCGCCTTCAAGTCCGAATTGCGGCCGGCGACCGCCTCGGTGACCGCGGTGCCGCCGGCCCATCCGTGGGGCGACGAGGCCCATCGCAGTTTCTGGCGCAATGCCGATCATCGGCGCGAAGCCATCTCGATCTACGAGGTCCATGCCGGTTCCTGGCAACTTCGCGACGACGGCACGTTCCTGTCATGGGACGAACTGGCCGACCGGCTGATCCCCTATGCAGTCGAGACCGGCTTCACCCACATCGAGTTCATGCCGATCTCCGAACACCCCTATGATCCGTCGTGGGGTTATCAGACAACCGGACTTTATGCGCCGTCGGCCCGCTTCGGCGATCCCGACGGCTTTGCCCGCTTCGTCGATGGCGCTCACCGCGCCGGCGTCGGCGTCATCCTCGACTGGGTGCCGGCGCATTTTCCGGTCGACGAGCACGGCCTCGTTCATTTCGACGGCACCGCGCTCTATGAGCACGCCGATCCGCGCAAGGGCTTTCATCCCGACTGGAACACCGCGATCTACAATTTCGGCCGCCGCGAGGTGGTGTCGTTCCTGGTCAACAACGCGTTGTTCTGGGCCGAGAAATATCATGTCGACGGGCTTCGCGTCGATGCGGTCGCCTCGATGCTCTACCTCGACTATTCGCGCAAGCAGGGCGAATGGATCCCCAACGAGAAGGGCGGCCGCGAGAACCTCGAGGCGGTCAGCTTCCTGCAGAAGATGAACAAGGAGGTCTACGGCCACCATCCGGGCGTGATCACCATCGCCGAGGAGTCGACCTCGTGGCCGAAGGTCTCGGCACCGGTGCATGAAGGCGGGCTGGGCTTCGGCTTCAAGTGGAACATGGGCTTCATGCACGACACGCTGGAGTATTTCTCCAAGGAGCCGATATTCCGCAAGCACCACCACAACGATCTCACCTTCGGCCTGACCTACGCCTTCTCGGAGAATTTCGTGCTGCCGCTCTCGCATGACGAGGTCGTGCACGGCAAAGGTACGCTGCTTGGCAAGATGGCCGGCGACGACTGGCAGAAATTCGCGACGCTGCGCGCCTACTACGCCTTCATGTGGGGGTATCCCGGCAAGAAGCTGCTGTTCATGGGGCAGGAGTTCGCGCAGCGCCGCGAATGGAGCGAGGCACGCGCGCTCGACTGGAACCTGCTTGAGTTCCGCCCGCATCGCGGCGTCTGGCAAACGGTGCGCGATCTCAACTATCTCTACCGTTCGCGCCCGGCGCTGCATGGCCGCGATTGCGAACCGGAAGGGTTTTCCTGGCTGATCGTCGACGACAGCCAGAATTCGGTTTTTGCCTGGCTGCGCAGTGCACCGGGCGGCAGCCCGGTGGCGGTCATCTCCAATTTCACGCCGGTGCCGCGCGACAATTATCGCGTGCCGTTGCCGACGGCCGGAAACTGGCGCGAAATCATCAACACCGACGCCGCGGAATATGGCGGTTCCGGCAAGGGCAATGGCGGCATGGTCGAGGCGCTGGCGGAGGGAGGCGGCATCTCGGCAACGATGCTTCTGCCGCCGCTGTCGACGATCATGCTCGAACTCGTTGCGGACTGACCCCCGAAACCGGGTAACATGTCGAGACTGAGTAACTTGGGAGGCTAGAAATGGCAGACTTGAAACGGACCCAGCCGCTGGCGCGCGATGCCATGGCCTATGTACTGGCCGGCGGCCGCGGCAGCCGCCTCAAGGAACTGACCGACCGACGCGCCAAGCCGGCCGTCTATTTCGGCGGCAAGACGCGCATCATCGACTTCGCGCTCTCCAACGCGCTCAATTCCGGCATTCGCCGCCTGGGCGTCGCCACCCAGTACAAGGCGCATTCGCTGATCCGTCATCTGCAGCGCGGCTGGAACTTCCTGCGACCCGAGCGAAACGAGAGTTTCGACATCCTGCCGGCCAGCCAGCGTGTTTCGGAAACGCAGTGGTATGAGGGCACGGCCGACGCGGTTTACCAGAACATCGACATCATCGAGGCTTACGGGCCCGAATACATGGTCATCCTCGCCGGCGACCACATCTACAAGATGGACTACGAGATGATGCTTCGCCAGCACGTCGACGCCAATGCCGACGTCACCGTTGGCTGCCTCGAAGTGCCGCGCATGGAAGCCGTCGGCTTCGGCGTCATGCATGTCGACGCCAAGGACAACATCATTGCCTTCGTCGAAAAGCCCGCCGATCCGCCCGGCATTCCCGACAGGCCGGAGTTCGCGCTGGCCTCGATGGGCATCTACGTCTTCAAGACCAAGTTCCTGATGGAGCAACTGCGCCGTGATGCGGCCGAGCCGGGCTCGAGCCGCGACTTCGGCAAGGACATCATTCCCTATATCGTCCAGCACGGTAAGGCGATCGCCCACCGCTTCGCCAAGTCCTGCGTCCGTTCGACCGCCGAGAACGAGGCCTACTGGCGCGATGTCGGAACGGTCGACGCCTATTGGGAAGCCAACATCGATTTGACCGACGTCACGCCGGAACTCGACCTCTACGATCGCGACTGGCCGATCTGGACCTATGCCGAATTGAAGCCGCCGGCAAAGTTCGTGCATGACGAGGATGGCCGCCGCGGCTCCGCCGTTTCCTCGCTGGTCTCGGGCGATTGCATCGTCTCGGGTGCCTCGCTGAAGAGAAGCCTGATCTTCACCGGTGCGCGCATCAATTCCTATTCGACGCTCGAAGAAGTGGTCATGCTGCCCGACGTTCATGTCGGCCGGAACGCAAAGTTGAAGCGCGTCGTCATCGACCATGGTGTTAGGATACCGGAAGGGCTGGTGGTTGGCGAAGACCCCGTCCTCGACGCCAAGCGCTTCCGTGTTTCTGAAAAGGGCATCTGCCTGGTCACCCAGGACATGATCGACAAGCTGGCGCTTTAGAGCAATTCCAGGAAAAGTGTGAAACGGTTTTCCGTCCGGAATTGGGTCAAGACAAAGGGCTCTAGGACAGACAGGATCGGATTGTAGGCGCATGCAGGTTCTGTCGGTCACGCCCGAGATTTTTCCGCTGATCAAGACCGGCGGGCTTGCCGACGTGACCGGTGCGCTGCCCATCGCACTGGCGGCCAAGGGCGTGACCATGCGCACGCTTATTCCCGGCTTTCCGACCGTGATGGCGGCCTTCAAGAAAAAGAAGGCCGTTCTGCAATATCCCTTGCTGCAGGGCGCCAAGGCCTCCGTCCATTCCGTCCAGCTCGCCGGGCTCGAACTGTTCGTGCTCGACGCGCCGCATCTGTTCGACCGCCCCGGCGGCCCCTATGGCAATGCGACCGGCGTCGATTGGCCTGACAATTGGCGGCGTTTCGCGGCGCTGAGCCAGGTCGGCGGCGACATCGCCGGCGGGGCCATCTCCGGCTACCAGCCCGACATCGTCCATGCCCATGACTGGCAGTCGGCGATGACGCTTGCATACATGCGCTACGGCAAGGCGGTTGGTGTCCCCTCGATGATGACCGTCCACAACCTTGCCTTCCAGGGCCAGTTCGGCGCCGGCATCTTCGGCGAGCTTGGCTTGCCGGCGGTGGCGATGGCGCTCGACGGCGTCGAATATTATGGCGGCGTCGGCTTCCTCAAGGCCGGCCTGCAAGCGGCCTGGGCAATCACCACCGTCAGCCCGACCTACGCGCAGGAGATCCGCTCGGCCGAATTCGGCATGGGCCTCGACGGCCTTATCAACATGCGCTCCAGCGATCTCTATGGCATCGTCAACGGCATCGACACCGGCATCTGGGACCCGGAAACCGACAAGCATCTGGTCTCCGACTATACGGCCGCGACGCTGAAGGCGCGCGCGCCCAACAGGGCTGCCGTGGAGGACCGCTTCGGCCTCGAGCGCGACGACAGCCCGATCGTCTGCGTCATCAGCCGCCTGACCTGGCAAAAGGGTATGGACATACTGGCGATGGTCGTCGACGGCATCGTTGCCAGGGGCGCCCGGCTGGCCATCCTGGGTTCGGGCGATGCCGGCCTCGAAGGCGCGCTGCTCGCAGCCGCAGCTCGACATCGTGGCCGCATCGGCGTCGTCATCGGCTATGACGAGGGGCTGTCGCACATCATGCAAGGCGGCTGCGACGCCATTGTCATTCCCTCGCGCTTCGAACCCTGCGGGCTGACGCAGCTTTACGGCCTGCGCTATGGCTGCGTGCCGCTGGTTGCCCGCACCGGCGGCCTGGCCGATACGGTCATCGATGCCAACGAGGCCGCCGTCTCGGCCGGCGTCGCGACCGGCTTCCAGTTCGCGCCCAACAATGGCGGCGCCCTGCTGCACGCCGTGCGCCGCCTCGTCGACGCACATGCCAGTCCGGCGGTCTGGGAATCGCTGCAGCGCCAGGGCATGAAAGCCGATGTGTCGTGGGACAAGAGCGCCGAAAAATATGTCGAACTCTATCGCTTGCTGCTTTCGAAAAGGGTTGCCTGAAGCATGATACGGACCGTCCCCACCAAGCCCTATCCCGACCAGAAACCCGGCACGTCGGGCCTGCGCAAGAAGGTGCCGGTGTTCCAGCAGGAGCACTATGCCGAGAACTTCATCCAGTCGATCTTCGACGCGCTCGACGGGTTCAAGGGCAAGACCCTGGTGATCGGCGGCGATGGCCGCTTCTACAACCGCGAGGTCATCCAGAAGGCGATCGCCATGGCCGCCGCCAACGGCTTCGGCAAGGTGATGGTCGGGCAGGGCGGCATCCTGTCGACGCCGGCCGCCTCGCATATCATCCGCAAATACAAGACCTTCGGCGGCATCATCCTGTCGGCCAGCCACAATCCGGGCGGTCCGCACGAGGATTTCGGCATCAAGTACAATGCCGGCAATGGCGGTCCGGCGCCGGAAAAGCTGACCGACGCGATCTTCGAAAAGACCAAGACGATTGCGAGCTTCAAGACCACCGATATCGAGGCGATCGACATCGACAAGATCGGCACGGTCAAGGCCGGCGGCATGACGGTCGAGATCATCGATCCGGTCGCCGACTATGCCGAGCTGATGGAAAGCCTGTTCGATTTCGACGCCATCCGCGCCAATTTCAAATACGGCTTCCGCATGCGCTTCGACGCCATGCACGCGGTGACGGGCCCCTACGCCAAGGAGATCCTGGAAAACCGGCTTGGCGCGCCCAACGGCACCTGCCGCAACTTCAAGCCGCTACCCGATTTCGGTGGTCACCATCCGGACCCCAACCTCGTCCATGCCAAACATCTCTATGACGAGATGATGGGGCCGGACGCTCCGGATTTCGGCGCCGCCTCCGATGGCGACGGCGACCGCAACCTGATCATCGGCAAGGGCATATTCGTCACGCCGTCGGATTCGGTCGCCATGCTTGCCGCCAACGCCCGCCTGGCTCCCGGCTACAGCGAAGGCCTGAAGGGCATCGCCCGCTCGATGCCGACCAGTGGCGCGGCCGATCGCGTCGCCGAAAAACTCGGCATCGGCATCTATGAAACTCCGACCGGCTGGAAGTTCTTCGGCAACCTGCTCGACGCCGACATGGCGACGATCTGCGGCGAGGAAAGTGCCGGAACCGGCTCAAACCATGTCCGCGAAAAGGACGGCCTGTGGGCGGTGCTGCTGTGGCTCAACATCCTCGCCGCGCGCGGTGAGAGCTGCAAGCAGATCGTCACCGAGCATTGGGCGACCTATGGCCGCAATTACTATTCGCGCCACGACTATGAGGAGGTCGAAAGTGACCGCGCCAACGCGCTGGTCGACGAACTCCGCGCCAAGCTCGGTTCATTGCCGGGGACCAAGGTGCGCGGCATGACGATCGCCAGCGCCGACGACTTCGCCTATCACGATCCGGTCGACGGTTCGACCAGCGAACACCAGGGCATCAGGGTGCTGTTCGAAGGCGGTTCGCGTGTCGTCTTCAGGCTTTCGGGCACGGGCACGTCGGGCGCGACTTTGCGCGTCTATATCGAGCGCTACGAGCCGGACACGTCGCGGCACGATCTCGATACCCAGGCCGCCCTTGCCGATCTGATATCGGCGGCCGATGATATTGCAGGGATTCGCAGCCATACCGGCCGCGCCAAGCCGAGTGTCATCACTTAATGAAATCTGCGATGCCGGCCGATCAGCGGCCGCGATTTGGCGGGCTTGTTTCGGAGGGCGGCATTCGCTTTGCCGCATGGTCGCAGGCCGCCCGTCGGCTCTGGGTCTCGATTTTTGACGAGCAGGGCAACCAGGAAATCGAACGGCTTGAGCTGCAGCTGGAAGGCGAGGGCGTGCATGCGCTCTTCGTCGCCGGTCTTGGCCCAGGCACCCGCTACGGGTTTCGCGCCGATGGCGACTATGCGCCGGATCGCGGCCTATGGTTCGACCCCGAAAAAATGTTGATCGATCCCTACGCCCTCGGGATCGACAGGCCTTACGCCTATGACTGGCAGCTGACCCGGCGCCGGGGCGAGGGCCTCGATACCGCGCCGCTGATGCCAAAGGCCATTGCCGCTGCCTTGCCGAAACCAGTGCCGGCAGCGCCGCCGCTGTTCCAGCCCGGCGGCCTGATCTACGAAGTGCCGGTGCGCGCCTTCACCATGCTGCATCCGGACATTCCCGAGAACCTGCGCGGCACGGTCGCTGCTCTCGCCCATCCTGTGGTTATCGAGCACCTGAAAAAGCTCGGCGTCAGTGCTGTCGAATTGATGCCGGTGACGGCGTCGATCGATGAACGGCACCTGCCGCCGCTCGGGCTGCGCAACGCCTGGGGCTACAATCCCGTCACCTTCATGGCGCTTGATCCACGCCTTGCGCCTGGCGGCATCATGGAATTGCGGAACGCGGTCGCCGCGCTACGGCAGGCCGGCATCGGCGTCATTCTGGACCTTGTCTTCAACCACACCGGCGAGAGCGACCGGCTCGGGCCAACACTGTCGCTGCGCGGTTTCGACAACCAGGCCTATTACCGGCACACGCCGGACGGCAGGCTGGCCAACGACACCGGGACGGGTAACACGGTGGCATGCGACCACCCGATCGCTGGGGAGATGGTCCTCGACACGCTTCGCCATTTTGTCCGCTATGCCGGCGTCGATGGTTTCCGCTTCGACCTGGCGCCCATTCTGGGACGGGTCGAAGGGACATTCGACGACGAGGCGCCGTTGCTGAAGGCGATGGGCGAGGACGTGCTGCTGGCCGATCGCGTGCTGATCGCCGAACCTTGGGACATCGGTCCGGATGGCTATCAGCTCGGGAATTTTCCGCCGCCTTTCCTCGAATGGAATGACAAGTATCGCGATGATATCAGGCGCTTCTGGCGCGGTGACGCCGGCATGGTCGGCGCACTGGCGACCCGGCTTTCCGGTTCGTCCGATGTGTTTGCGGCAAACGAACAAAGCGCCAGCCGCACGGTCAATTTCATCGCCGCCCATGACGGCATGACCCTGACCGACATCGTGCGCTACGAGCGCAAGCACAACCAGGCCAATGGCGAGCAGAACCGCGACGGCCACAATGAAAACCTGTCCTGGAACAACGGCGTGGAAGGCGATGCGGACAAGCCGGCCGTAGCTACGGCGCGCCTCAACGATCAGCACGCGCTGCTCGCCACCTTGTTTGCCTCGCGCGGCACCATCATGCTGACGGCCGGCGACGAATTCGGCCGCAGCCAGCAGGGCAACAACAATGCCTATGCGCAGGACAACGCGATCACCTGGCTCGACTGGGCCGGGCGCGACCAGGCGCTGGAGCATTACACGGTCCTGCTTTCGACGCTGCGCCGAGCGGTGCCGGCACTCTCCGACACGCGCTTTCTCACGGGCCGGCCACCAGGAAATTCCGACATAGCGGACGTCGCATGGCTGACCGAAACAGGCGCGCCGCTCGACCAACAAAGCTGGCAGGACCCGCAGCGGCACCGCCTGGTCATGATTCTGGGCGGCGACAGCGATGACGAACGCCGTCTTGCGGTGCTGATCAACGGCGACCGCCGGGCCTGCATTTTCACCCTGCCGCCTCGCGAGGGATTTTTCTGGGAGCCGGCCATTGAAACGGCTGAGGCGGCCGACATCGAGCGGCCGGTATCGGGGCGGTCGGTGATCTTCATGATCGAACGCGCAGCTGCACAGGCCGGCACAGGGGAGAAGCGCAATGGCGGCAGGTGACCGGATCGGATGGTGGCGTGGCTGCGTCATCTATCAGATCTATCCGCGCTCCTTCCAGGATACGACCGGCGACGGCAGCGGCGATCTGCGCGGCATCGCCAACCGCCTGGAGCATGTCGCCTCCCTTGGTGTCGACGCCATCTGGCTGTCGCCCTTCTTCAAGTCACCGATGGCTGACATGGGCTACGACGTGTCGGACTATTGCGCCGTCGATCCGATGTTCGGTGGCATGGAGGATTTCGATGCGCTGGTCGCCGAGGCGCATCGGCTCGGCCTGAAAGTCATCATCGACCAGGTATTGTCGCACTCATCCGACAAGCACGAATGGTTCGTCGAAAGCCGCTCCAGCCGCGACAACCCCAAGGCCGACTGGTATGTCTGGGCCGATACCATGCCCGATGGCGGCGCGCCCAACAACTGGCTCTCCGTCTTCGGTGGCCCGGCCTGGGAGTGGGATTCGACCCGCCGGCAGTACTACATGCACAATTTTCTCGCTTCTCAGCCGGATTTGAATTTCCACAATCCGGAGGTCCACGACGCGCTTCTGGAAACGGTACGGTTCTGGCTGGAGCGTGGCGTCGACGGCTTTCGGCTCGACACGGTCAACTACTATGTCCACGACCGCTGGCTGCGCAGCAATCCACCCTTGGCGTCAAGCGTCGCCGGCACCAACAGCGAGACCAACACCTACCTCTACCAGGAACATCTGTTCGACAAGACGCAGCCGGAAAACCTGGCGTTCCTCAAGCGCTTCAGGGCGCTGCTCGACGAGTATGACGACCGCGCCGCCGTCGGCGAGATCGGCGATGAAGGCCGCTCTTTGCAGACGCTCGCCGCCTACACCACCGGCGGCGACAAGCTCCATATGTGTTACACCTTTGACCTGCTTGGCCCACAATTCTCGGCGGCGCATGTGCGGGGCTGTGTCGAAGCCTTCGAGGCGGCGGTGTCCGACGGCTGGGTCTGCTGGGCGTTTTCCAACCATGACGTGGTGCGCCACGTCACCCGCTGGACGAGGCCCGACAGCGATCCCGATACGGTCGCAAGGTTCTCGATCATGCTGCTCTCCTGCCTGCGCGGATCGATCTGTCTCTACGAGGGCGAGGAACTCGGCCTGGAGGAGGCGGAACTCGCCTTCGAGGATCTGCGCGATCCCGTTGGCATCCGCTTCTGGCCGGGCGTCAAGGGCAGGGACGGCTGTCGCACGCCGATGGTCTGGGAGGCCGGTGCCGACAATGCGGGCTTCTCCACCGGTAAACCGTGGCTGCCGATACCGGCCAGCCATCGCGACCGCGCGGTCGACGTCCAGAACGCCGACACCGCCTCGGTGCTCGCCTTCTATCGGACCATGCTCGCCTTGCGCAGGGGGCATCCGGCGCTGGTCGGCGGTTCGATCCAGTTTTTCGATGCGGACGGCGAAATTCTCGCCTTCATCCGCGAAGACGGCGGTGAGAAACTTCTCTGTGTCTTCAACTTCGCCGAGGAGCCGGCGAATTGGCCGTTGCCGCCGGATACAGGAGCTGTCGTGGCTATTGATGGTGGCCGCGGGGTTGTTGAAGAGAGCCAGATCTCGCTGCCGGCGCTTGGCTGTTTCCTTGGTCAGCTCGACTGATTCAGTGCTTCGGCCGCCGCTTGCGAGGAAGGTGATCCCGCTTGGGCTGCTGATGCCTTATTGAACGAGAACCGCGCGCCCGCAGGTCGCACCGGTGACACGCACATCGGCCTGGCCGACGCCGATACCGAGCGCCGAAAGCACGTTGTAGAGCAGGTCGTCGACCGGCGCCGTTACGCCGTTCAGCACGGCCATGACTGCCGGCTTCACCGTTGCGAGCAGTGCGGTCAGATCGATTCCGAGACCAAGCGCATTGACCGAAAGCGACAGGTTGCCGACCAGCGATGTGGTCAGCGACTGCGATATGTTGCGCGTCGAAACGGTCTTGACCGTCTTGTTGGCGATGTCGGTCGCATTGAAGTTCAACGTCGTCGGGCTATTGTTGGTGATCGCGGTGGCGGCGGAACCCATCACCTGTATCAGCGGAATGTTGATCAGCAGCATATGGAGGCTCACATCCGCGATCTCCGCGTCGGTGAACGTCTGCGGCTGACTGAAATCGCCGAAGCCTGAACTGTTGCTGTTGGCCAGATGCAGCGAGGCGATACCCGGGTGCGCGGCGATGGAAACATTGATGCTGGAAGGCCCGGTCGGACAGGTGATGTCGGTCAGTTTGGCTTCGGCATAGGCGACTTCCACATTGAGCGGCAGATTGACGGCCAGCAGGCTGATACCGCCGCCGAGACCGGGCGTGCCGACACCGACGCTGGCAACCAGTTTGATGCGCGTCTGGGCGGTGCGCACCACGGTTCCGATGCCATCGACCGCCAGCCATGGCGAAGATTGCATCGGCTCGCCAATGGCAATGGTAAGCGCCGTGGACAGAAGCCCGGGTACGGTGGCGCCAAGATTGACCTGGGCCTGGTTGGTGCCGTTGGCCAGTACGGCGGCAGCGGTCAGCATGCCCATGGCGTTGGTGTCTAGCCCAAGGCCGGTTGGTCTTTGCCCGAGAGCCAAGCTGCCGACTGAACCGAGATCGACAAGCTTGTTGAGCGGGATCTTGCCCGTGCTGGTCGATTTCGAGGCGATGGTCTGCAGCGCCAGCTTGGCCGTGTTGCCAAGCCCGGGCACGTTGGCCATGGCGGTGGCGATCTGGCCGACAGTCGCATTCGATGCCAGCACGTCCGAATAGGTGACGCCGGTCAGGCTCAATTGTGTGGCAAGACCGTCTATGAACGAGAGCACGCTGACATCGGCCGAGATCAACCCGTTGTAGTCCATGACGCTGAGCGAGATGTTGCCGCCGAGAAGTCCACTGAGCAGCGCGTTGAGAATGCCGCCATCGACGCTGAGCAACCTCGACCCGACCGAGAACGTCGCCTGCGGCGTCATGCTGGCGGTGGCCTCGGTGCCGATGACGGGAGTGGGGAGCAGCGAACTCGCGAAATAGCGGGCAGGGATCTTCTTCAGGGTGACACGGACGGCATTGTAGGGCGTTACGCCGGACTGGAAGCGTTGGCTGACATTGGCGGTTGATGCCGCGTAGCGGCCGGGCGTGACCGACACGACGGTTTTGCCGACGGCCGGCGCGATCGTCTGTCCCGAGCCTTGAACGACCACGCCCGGCATGCCGTTGTCGGTCAGCGTGGTCACGACAGCGGTGTCGACTTTGGTGATGTTCGAGGCAGCGGTGATCGCAGCAAGGTCCACCATTGCCTGGGCTTCGCGGCGCTCGGTATAGATCGAGGCTTCGTCGATTGCCACCGCAGCCAGCGCCAGCGCGACCGGCGCGCTCAACGCGGTCATGACGGCGATGTTCGCCTGTCTGTCGGCCAGCATCAATCGGGCGAGCCGGCCGATCGCATCGCAAGCCCGCAGCAGCATTCAGATGCCCCCGACCCTTATCGTTGACTGGCGCTTGATCGTACTTCCCGGCATGGCGATGCCCGGGAAGAGATTCCAGATCGGCAGGTTGCGGGCATCGTACTGGATGGACACCACGAACTGGCTTCCGTCGGCCGTGCTGTCGTTGGCCTGGTAGGTCAACTTGCTGGCATCCACGAAGGGATACCCGCCGGCATTGTTGGTGACGAAGCTGGCGACGAGCGTCTGGCGCTCGGTCTGGTTCAGTCCGGCAATTGCTGTGCGGGCCGCATCCGCCGCGATCTGCTGGATCGAGTTTGCGGCGCCAAAATATATGCCGTATGCAACCATTCCGAGTAGAAGGAGGATGAAGATGGGCGAGAGCAGTGCGAACTCAACCGCAGAAGTACCGGATTCTTCTTGAAATTTCCGCATTAACTGACGGATTTCTATTGATTTACTTGTCCAGGTACTCATGACTGCCACGCGTCTGAGATGGAATCGTATAAAAGGCACCCATAATGTAACTTCTGGTTGCTTAAGAACGCATTAACACATTCCGGCAAACTGGCGCGGCCACAGATTCCGGGTGAAGAATGGCGTCGAGATGAGGAAACCAAGTCAAGCTTCTGGTTTCGGCTGGTGTTTCGGCCGTCACGGCACAACTTTCGTGCCGCCTTACTTTGGGTGACCCAGAGAGTCTGTTGAAATAAAAATTCTCCGCGTTAGTGTCTGGGCACCAGCCGCAGGAAGGGAACCGGCGGCGCGCTCAAAGGGGTCAGACATCGGCTCCGGGGCGTCAACACTCAAAGGCGCGCCGACGGCAGCGCCGACAGGGAGAACTTCATGCTGAGAAACATGCTGAAGGCGACGGTGTTCGCCACGACGATGGCATTGGCAGCCGGCACATTCTACACGCCGGCTTTCGCCGAGACCGTCTACAACAGAGGCGCCGCCGCCGAGGCGGAGACGGTCGACCCGCACAAGACCTCGACCGTCTACGAAGCCGATATCATTCGCGACCTGTTCCAGGGACTGGTCATGCACGATCAGAAGACGAACCTCATACCGGGCGCCGCCGAAAGCTGGACCGTATCGGATGACGGCACCGTCTACACCTTCAAGCTGCGCAAGGACGGCTTGTGGTCGGATGGCAGCCCGGTGACGGCGGACGACTTCGTCTACTCCTTCCGTAGGCTGGAGGATCCGGCCACCGCCGCCGAATACGCTTCCATGCTCTATCCCGTGAAGAACGCCGAGGAAGTCAACACCAAGAAAGGCAAGCCCGAGGATTTGGGCGTCAAGGCGATCGACACCAACACCCTTGAAGTGACTCTGAAGGCGCCGACGCCCTACTTCCTGGAGATGCTGACCCACCAGGCCACCTATCCGGTCAACAAGGCCTCAATCGAAAAGCTCGGCGCCGACTGGATCAAGGCGGGCAATCTCGTTTCGAACGGCGCCTATACGCTGGCCGAGTGGATTCCCAACGACCACATGAAGCTGGTCAAGAATCCGAAATTCTGGGACGCCGCCACCGTCAAGATGGACGTCGTCAACTATATCCCGACCGAAGACCGTTCATCGGCGATGAAGCGCTTCGAGGCCGGCGAACTCGACAGTTACGGCGACCTGCCGACCGAACAGCTCGCTGACCTCAAGGCCAAGTTCGGCGCTCAGGTCCGCGTCGGACCGTATCTCGGCACCTACTACTATGCGATCAAGACCGACAAGGCGCCTTGGGACAATGTCGAGCTGCGCAACGCCATCTCGATGGCGATCGACCGCGATTTCATCGCCGAAAAGGTCTGGCAGAACTCGATGCTGCCTGGCTATTCGATGGTGCCTCCGGGCATAGCCGGCTACACGCCGGCAATGGCCAAATACGCCGACATGCCGCAGATCGACCGCGAGGACGCCGCAAAGAAAATCCTCGAGAAACTCGGCTATACGCCCGAGCATCCGCTGAAGATGGAGATCCGCTACAACACCTCGGAAAACCACAAGAACACCGCGGTCGCCATCCAGGAACAGCTGAAGCCGCTTGGCGTCGAGGTCACGCTGCTCAACACTGACACCAAGACCCACTATTCCTTCCTCGAGCAGAAGGGCAATTACGACGTGGCGCGTGCCGCCTGGATCGCCGACTACAAGGATCCCGAGACCTTCCTCGGCATCACACGCAAGGCCAGCGGCAACAACTATTCGAGCTATGTCAGCCCGGCATATGAAGCGGCAATGGACAAGGCGGCGGCTGCCGGTGGCAAGCCAGAAGAGCGCATGAAGGACCTTACTGAGGCCGAGCGCATCCTTGTCGACGACGTCGGTAACATTCCGCTTCTCTACTACAGCTTCCACGATATCGTTTCCTCGAAGCTGCATGGCTTCGACGACAATGTGATGGATGTGCATCCGTCGCGCTTCATCAGCAAGGACTGATCCCTGGCCAAGCCGCCGCGCATTGAATGCGCGGCGGCGCTGGTTTGCCATCGCATCGGCCCGGGAACCGGAATCGCTTTTCGGCAATGTCGGTGCGAAGATTTGAAGGCTAGAGTGCAATCGTCCAACTGGACGCGCGCTGCTCTGGATCAAGCGGGGCACCGATGCTGCGATATGTACTAAGGCGGCTTTTGACCGCCATTCCGACGCTGTTCGTCATCGTGACCATGGCGTTCTTCCTGATACGCGTCGCGCCGGGAGGCCCGTTCAACCAGGAGCGAGGGCTGAGCCCCGAGATCAGGGCCAATCTGGAAGCGCAATTCGGCCTAGGCGATCCGCTCTGGCTGCAATATGTCCACTATCTCGGCAATCTGCTGCGCGGCAATTTCGGACCGAGCTACAACATGCCGGATTTCACCGTCACCGAACTGTTCGCCAAGGGGCTGCCGATTTCGATCCAGCTCGGCACCTCGGCGCTTGTCCTTGCACTTCTGCTCGGTTCGGTGCTCGGCACCATTGCCGCGCTCAACCAGAACAAGCTTGGCGACTATACTGTGATTGCGCTGGCAACCGCCGGCAGCACAATCCCCACCTTCGTCATCGCGCCGGTGATCCAGCTCCTGTTCGGGCTGACCTGGAAGCTCCTGCCGATCGGCGGATGGGGCGATGGCGCCTTCATCAACAAGGTTGGCCCGGTGCTGACGCTCGCTCTGCCGCAGATCGCCATCGTCGCCCGGCTGATGCGTGGCTCGATGATCGAATCCTTACGGTCCCATCATATCCGCACAGCCCGCGCGCTCGGCCTCTCCGACTGGTCGGTGGTGGTCAAGCACGCGCTGCGCGGCGCCATCCTGCCGATCGTCTCCTTCACCGGCCCGGCAGCCGCGGCGCTGCTGACCGGCTCGGTCATCGTCGAGACAATTTTCTCCATTCCGGGCGTCGGCCGCTATTTTGTCGATGCCGCGCTTAACCGCGACTACACGCTGGTGATGGGAACCGTGGTGGTGATCGCGATCTTCACCATCGTCTTCAACCTGATCGTCGACGTCATGTACGCGGTCGTCGACCCGAGGGTGCGCTATGACTGACATTGCAGCCACGGCTCCCGCCGTCATCGGCCGCTCGCTCTGGGCGGACGCCTGGGCGCGCCTCAAGGCCAATCGCGCCGCCATGTTCAGTCTGTATTACCTTGCCCTGATCGGTGTCGTCAGCGTGTTCGGACCCTGGTTCGTGCCGCATCAATACACCACCATCTATGCCGACTATGTGCGCATGCCGCCCAGCCTGTCGGCCTATCCGAAGGCCGAGATGATCGAGACGGCGCTCACCGAAGCGATCAAGCGCATGCGTGTCGACATCAAGGAATGGCGGCAGGAAGGCAACCAGGTCTTCGTCACCGTCAAGTCGACCAAGCCGATCGACGACCGCAACATCCGCTATCTCGACCGTTCCGACGCCTTTGACGACACCAAGATCGAAAGCAAGTCGCCCGACGGCCTCGAAGTGACGATGAGCGCCTCGGTCAAGCAGCAGTATTTCCTGTTCGGCACCGACAACACCGGCCGCGATCTCCTGTCGCGCACGCTGATGGCCGGGCGCATCTCATTGGCCATCGGTCTGCTCGCCGGCGTCGTGGCGGTGGTCATCGGCGTCGTCTATGGCGCGGCGGCCGGCTTTGCCGGGGGCAAGGTCGACGAGGTGATGATGCGCATCGTCGATGTGCTCTATTCCTTACCCTTCATCTTCTTCGTCATCATGCTGGTGGTGTTCTTCGGCCGCAACTTCGTGTTGATGTTCCTGGCCGTGGGCGCCGTGCTGTGGCTCGACATGGCCCGCATCGTGCGCGGCCAGGCGCTGTCGATCCGCCGCCAGGAATATGTCCAGGCGGCGGAAGCCATGGGCGTCGGCCAGCGCGGCATCCTGCTGCGCCACGTCATACCCAACCTGCTCGGTCCCGTGGTGATCTACATGACGCTGCTGGTGCCCCAAGTCATCATCCTGGAGAGTTTCCTGTCGTTCCTCGGGCTCGGCGTGCAGGAGCCGATGACCAGCTGGGGCGTGCTGATCTCGGTCGGCGCCAAGAACATCGGCACCGCCAACTGGCTGCTCCTGTTTCCCGCCTTCTTCCTCGTCTCGACGCTGTTCGCCCTGAATTTCGTCGGCGACGGCCTGCGCGACGCGCTCGACCCCAAGGACCGCTGAGATGGCTGATTCCGAAACGATCCTCAGCGTCAAGGACCTGCGCGTCCGCTTCCGCACGCTCGATGGCGCGGTCGAGGCGGTGAAGGGCATCAGCATCCACGTCAATGCAGGCGAAACCGTTGCCGTGGTTGGCGAATCCGGATCCGGCAAGAGCCAGACGATGATGGCGGCGATGAGCCTGCTGGCCTCGAATGGCGAAGCCACCGGCAGTGTCGACTATCGCGGCCGCAACCTTCTGACATTGAGCAAATCCGAACTGAACAAGGTCCGCGGCGCCAAGATCAGCATGATCTTCCAGGAGCCGATGACCTCGCTCGATCCGCTCTATTCGATCGGCAACCAGCTGATCGAACCGATCCGCCGGCATCGGGGCTTGAATGCCGCCGAGGCGCACGAAGAGGCGCTCAAGCTGCTGCGCCTCGTGCATATCCCCGATCCCGAGCGGCGGATGAAATCCTACCCGCATGAAATGTCGGGTGGCCAGCGCCAGCGCGTCATGATCGCCATGGCGCTTGCCAACGACCCGGACATCCTGATCGCCGACGAGCCGACGACGGCGCTCGACGTGACCATCCAGGCGCAGATCCTGATGCTTCTGGCCGAGCTGCAACGCAAGCTCGGCATGGCGATCGTCTTCATCACCCACGATCTCGGCATCGTCCGGCGCTTCGCCGACCGCGTCTATGTCATGCGCCAGGGCGAGGTCGTCGAGGAGGGGGAGGCGGAGGCCATCTTCGTCAATCCGCAGCATGCCTATACGAAAATGCTGCTGGCGGCCGAGCCGACGGGCAGCAAGGCGCCGCCGCCTGCCAATGCCCCGGTGGTGCTCGAAGGCAGGAATGTCGAAGTGACATTCAGGATCGGCGGCGGGTTTCTTGCTGGCGAGCCGCTGATGCTGCGCGCCGTCGACCACATCTCGATCCGGCTGCAGCGCAACCAGACCATCGGCATTGTCGGTGAATCCGGCTCGGGCAAATCGACGCTCGGCCGCGCCTTGCTGAGGCTGTTGCCGAGCGATGGCCTCATCCGTTTCGGCGACCGCGACATTTCCACCGCCGACCGACAGGCGATGCGGCCGCTGCGGCGCGAGATGCAACTGGTCTTCCAGGACCCGTTCGGTTCGCTGTCGCCGCGCATGACCGTCGGCCAGGTTATCACCGAAGGGCTGCTGGTGCATGAGCCGAACCTGTCGGGCAAGCAACGCGATCAACGCGCGGTCGAGGCCTTGAACGAAGTCGGCCTCGATCCCAATGCACGCAACCGCTACCCGCACGAATTCTCCGGCGGGCAACGGCAGCGCATCGCCATCGCGCGGGCCATGATCCTGAAGCCCAAACTGGTGGTGCTGGACGAGCCGACCTCGGCCCTCGACCGCTCGGTGCAGAAGCAGATCGTCGAACTGCTGCGCAAGCTGCAGGCAGACCACGAACTGTCCTACCTCTTCATCAGCCACGATCTCTCGGTCGTGCGCGCCATGGCCGACTACATCATCGTCATGAAGCAAGGCAAGATCGTCGAGGAGGGGCCGACCGAGGCGATCTTCAGCAACCCGCAGCACGCCTACACACAGACGCTGATGGCCGCCGCGATCGACGTCACACGCTTCAGGCTGAGCGCCTGAAGCGCGTCCGCCCGGGTGAGCTCAAGCTCATTGCGAAGGCGAGGTGCATCGGCGTGCCCTGGCGCTGGCAAGAGCCGCTTGTTGCTGTTTCAGGCGGTCGATCCTGGCCGTTTCGCGCTCCGCGACCGCGCCCTTCACGCGTGCGCCGCCAAGCAGCCAGCGTGGAACGCTGGTGTTGGCGACCTTGCCGCGGGTGATTGCGGTTTGCGAGATGTCGCGCGCGACGTCACCCATCGCGCTGTTGAGCTCGGCGCAGCTCATGCTGTCGTATTTCGCCGGATCGACGGTTCGGCCGATCGACGAACAGCCGGCGAGAAGAAACAGTGCAATCACAAGAGCCGGTGGTGAGGCTGTCGTTGAAATCAGATTCATGTCCGCACCCCGGCACAGCCGCTTCACTGGCTCTATCACATGCATCGAACTACTAGAGCCGACGGCGATCTTCGTCAAAGTTTCCGATCGCTACGGAACCCATCGCAGAGCCGAACCCATCGCCACATGAACACACGGGGGGGGGGCGCAAAATTTCAGGAACGTTCTCGGTCACTCGAAGTTGGTGTCCGTCGAGTGCACTAAAACAATGACTGGTAAACGGGGAAGCCCGTCCCGGCTGACGCTGGGGCGGGCTTTCTTTTCGTGTTCGCTTGGGCAGGCAGTGGGCGATCAGTAGCCGTCGTTTTCGATGACCACGGGGTGGTGGTGATAGTGACGGTGAGTGGAAACGGAGCCTGTCACGACGACGGTGTCTGGGCGATGATGCCGTCTCACGACGACCATGTCTCCGCGATGATGCCGGCGTCCATGATCGTAGAACGCAACTTCGCCATGGCGGCGGTGATGCAAGCGCTGACCGTCCTCGTTGATGATCCTGACGCTGTTGTGGTGTCGATGGTGGGTTCTGATAACCACATCGGCTTCGGCTGCCGAAGCTATGGCCGGCAAGCCGACGGAAAGCGCCAACGCGCACATGATCATTGTTTTCATTGCAGTTTCTCCATTTCCTGAATTGGCCCTTCGTTTGGATAACTGCCCGCGATCACTTTGGTTCCGGCCTGCTTGGGCCAGCCCGAAACGCTTGCGGCATGTCGAAAGAGGGGCGACCGCATCGCCTAGGGCTGAGAAGGGGCTGCCTCTCGCTGATGGTATTTGCAAAGAACGATGCGTCTCGACGCGTCGGTCTCGCTCACGTCGGGCAGCACAACGATCTGCCCCCAAAAATCGCAATATCTGGCTACTGCCTCCGGCAGCTCCTTGCCGCTCATGCCAGAGATCGCAGCGATATCACCTTCGCTACAGTTGGTCTTTCGGGAGAGCTGCGCTGCCGCCGCTACTATCTTGCATGACCGCTCGTCGTTTGCTTGCGAGGGCGCGCAACCGCAGGCAAGTGCGATTGCTGCTGTGACAACCAATTTGCGCATGATGGCTCCGGACCTGACCGGCATTCTGTCGCCGCCGTAACAACAAATATGAAGCGCAGCTAATACAAAGGCAAATTCACCAGGCCATCTCTCGATTTGCCAATGGCGGAACATTAGGCGCGCCTAATTGTTCTACTCCTCACAGCCGACATCCGTGTCTGCTGAAGATCAGCCGGCAAAGGCTGGTCGGCCAGCGTTCTCCGCCAGAGGCGCGGGCTTCCCCAGGCAACAGGAGAACGATTATGAACAACATCATTTGGCTCGTTGGCGCGGTGGTCATCGTAATTGCGATATTGAGCTTCTTCGGCCTCCGATAGGTGCGACGCGGGTTCTGGCCGGTTGCCCGTTGATCGGCCAGTCGGCCTTTCGTCGACTTTCCTGTTCCTCTGACGCTTCCGTGGGGAGGAGCGGGGGTGTTCGCATTCCGTCCCCCCGGCGGCCAACCCGGCCGTAGCGCCGATGCCAAGCATGCACTAACATTCCAGCCTGACCCCGTAGGGGCTGCCCAGTGATCTGTTCAAATTGGGGACCTACCCATGACCAATCATTGCTGTGGACCGGGCTATGCTTCCCCAGCCGAGGCGATGACCGCACCTCGCGAAAAGCTGCTCTATACGATTGCCATCTACACCGGCACGGGCATTCAGAAGCCGGACTATTTGTGCACCATTGATGTCGACCCGGAGAGTTCGACCTACAGCCAAGTGATTTCACGTTTGCAAATGCCGGGTATTGGCGATGAGCTTCATCACTCGGGCTGGAATGCCTGTTCGTCGTGCCATGGCGATGCGAGCATGGAGCGGAAATATCTGATTGTGCCGGGTGTGCGCTCGTCCAATCTGCACATTGTCGATTGCGGCACCGATCCTCGCAATCCGACACTGTTCAAAGTCATAAGCGGCGCTGACATCAAAGCCAGGGCCAACTTGTCGGCACCGCACACGGTGCATTGCCTCGGCTCGGACATCATCGTTTCCATGCTTGGCGACGCTCAGGGCAATGCCCCCGGCGGCTATTTGCAGCTCAGCAAGGAGTTCGAGATTGTCGGCCGTTGGGAAAACTCCATGGGCGGTATCAAGTTTGGTTATGATTTCTGGTACCAGCCGCGACACAATGTAATGGTCAGTTCGGAGTGGGCCGCGCCCAACACCTTCATGCCCGGTTTTGACCTGGAAGAGGTTGGCCATCTGAAATATGGCCGGGAGATCCATTTCTGGGATTTTGAAAAGAAGGAGCCGAAGCAAACATTCTATCTCGGTGAAGATGGCCTGATCCCACTGGAAGTGCGGTTCCACCACAATCCCGACAGCAGTCACGGCTTTGTTGGCGCGGCCCTTTCAGCAAATATCATCCATTGGTGGAAGGATGCGGCGGGTGATTGGCAATGGGAAAAAATTATCGATGTCGACAATGAGCCACATCCCGAATGGCCGATCCCGATTCCGGGCGTGATCTCGGTCATCCTGCTCAGCATGGACGATAGATACCTCTATTTTTGTAACTGGTTGCACGGCGACATCCGTCAGTACGACATCTCGGACCCTCACAATGCCAAGCTTACTGGACAAGTGTGGATGGGCGGACTTCTCGGCCGTGCGCCTGAGGTCAATGGCGTGAAAGTGACTGGCGGGCCTCAGATGATACAGCTCAGCCTCGACGGCAAGCGCCTGTATGTGACGACCTCACTTTTCTCCACCTGGGACAATCAGTTCTATCCGGAAATTCGCACCAACGGCGGATGCATGCTGATGGTCAATTGCGATACGGAAAACGGCGGCATGGAAATCGATCCGCGATTTGTTGTCGATTTTGGCAAGGAACCAAATGGACCAAGCCGCTGCCACGAAACCCGTTATCCCGGCGGTGATTGCACGAGTGACATCTGGGTATGACCAGCTTCACCATCACTCTCGCCAATCAAGGCGGTGCGGCCTTCGATGTCGATCACCGCAAGCCCCTCTTGCAAAGCTTGCGCGAGCAGGGCGTGGATTTGCCCTACGGGTGCCAGTATGGCGGCTGCATAAGCTGTGCGGCCAAAATAATCAGCGGCAAAGTCAATCAGCAAGCGCAGCGGGCGTTGAACAACCGCCAGATCAACAATGGCTATATAATCCTCTGCGTCGCCCGCCCTTTGAGCGACTGCACGCTGGAGGTCGGCGTTGAAAGTCACGACAAACTCTACCGCAACCCCTTCCTTGACCCCCTGGCCGCTCATGAATTGAAAGCCGATATTGCGACCCCGTTGGACGAACAGAAATGACCCATATGAACCATGATGAGCCCTATCCGGAGGCTTATCTGCAAGGAATTCTGAAATCGGTGAAAACCATCGCGATGGTGGGGGCCAGCCCCGACAAGACCAAGTTCTCCTATGGTGTACTGCGGGTGCTGCACGAGATCGGCTACGATATGATCCCCGTCAACCCCAGTCCCGGTCTGGATGAAATCCGAGGGCTCAAGGTGTACCCGTCGCTGGCGGCCATCGACCGGCCTGTCGATATGGTCGAGGTTTTTCGCCGTTCCGAAGATCTGTTGGACGTTGCTGAGGAAGCGATCGCCATCAATGCCAAGGTTCTGTGGGGTCAGATTGGCGTGCGCGATGACGCTGCCGCCCAGTTGGCGGAGGAAGCAGGCTTGAAAGTGGTGATGAACCGCTGTCCAAAGATTGAGTTGTTCCGCCCCTTCTGGAAGCCGAAGTTGCACTTGGGAATATGATTGCGGGTCACCGAATTCGGAGGTGTCGCGGCAACCGACCTGTTCCCCTGGTCTTGGATTGGATTCTACCCGAGGTACGATGCCAGATGGGCGCTGAGATCACGCGCGTCGTCGCCAGCGCCGTCGATCAGCGCAGATTTGCGGCGGCGCAGAAACTGCATCCCCATCAGGTACAGGCCCGGATGTTCAGCAACCCCGCCATCGTGACGGACGTAGCCCTTGCGGTCGATGACCGGCAGTTCCAGCCACGAGTAGTCCGGACGGTAGCCGGTGGCCCAAATGATCGTCCTGATCGCGCCGCTGGCGAGGTCGAGGCCGAGCGGCGGGTTGTCCTCGACATGGGTCGGCGGCGGGCGATCCGGCGGCCCGACCGTCGCGTCCAGGCCGTTGTCGCGCGCCCATTCGTCGATGAGGTCGAGCAGCCGGGCCATCTTCAGATCGGAAAGCGCGCACATGTTGCGCAACGACCCCGCAAACTGGGCTTTGCCGTCTTCGGTGATGCCGGCGAGGCGGCCGACGAGCCGGACGCCGAGGTCGACCAGCGCATTGAGGTCGAGGGTGGTGCGGTCGGGCGTGCCTGCAAGCTGCAGCGAAGGAACCCGTCGTGCCCGCCTGATGTCGTCTACCTCGTCGTAGCGCTCGTCGAGCACGCCGGCGGCGTCCATCCACCACTCCAGGTCCTTGCCGCGATAGACGCGGGGCGCCCGGATGTGCTCGCCCACCGACAGGGTCACTTGGCGCCCCGAACGCTGCAGTTCCTGAGCGATCTGGGTGCCGCTGGCCGACGCGCCCACCACCAGCACGCCACCGTCGGCGACCTGACCCGGATTGCGGTAGGACTGCGCCGTCAGGATGGTGACCGACGGCGGCACGCGGACGGCGAAATCGGGCAGGCGCGCGATGTTGCACGCGCCCGACGCCAGCACCACGGTCCGGCACCGCCACTCGCCGCGATCCGTGCGCACAAGATATCCCGCCCCGTCGCTGCGAACCGAGCTGACGGTCGTGTGGGTTCTGACCGGAGCCGAGATCGCCTTGGCATAGTTCCCGAGGAAATCGATCACCTCTGGCATCGTCCGGTAGCCATCGGGGTCGTCGCCGTCATAGCGGAAGCCCGGTAGCCGACTCTGCCAGTTCGGGGTGAGCAACCGCAGCGAATCCCACCGCTCGGTGCGCCAGGTATGGGCAATCTCGCCGCGCTCCAGCAGTACATGGTCGATCGAACGCTCCGCGAGGCAGCGGCTCATCGCGAGCCCCGCGTGCCCTGCACCGACGATCACGGTGGTGACGGAACTAATCGCGCCCTCTCAGAGTCTACCGCTCGAAGTGCCTTTCAATTCACCACGACCGTGACGTTCGTCGGATTGGTGACAATGTCATAGACCGCAGATCGCTTCTGCGACTGAGCGACGAGTGCCTCGATATCCTCGGGCTTGGCGTCGGCGTCGATGTTGTACTTCACCGTGATGCCGCTGAAGCCGTTGCGAACGTCGCTGTCGATGCCGAGTATGCCGGCGAGATCCATGTCACCTTCGATTGTAGCCTTCACCGACTTCAACTGGATGTTGCGGTTCTGGGCAACCGCGGCGATGCCGGCGGTCAGGCAACTCGCCAGCCCGACCAGCACGTATTCGACAGGCGTGGCGCCTTTGTCCAAGGAAGCGAAGACCTCCGGATGGTCGGCGTCGAATGCGAACGTGGTCTTGCGATGCTGGTCCTGGCCGAGACCGTAGAAGCTCTCGACTGTCGAGTGGCTGTGGGTGCCGTCCTTCCATTCGCAAGCCGCGCGCCACTTGAATTGCGCGGCCTCCGGGGCGTTGGAAAGCGCTTCCTTTGCGGCGAGAAGCGCCTCTACGTTAACGCCATTGTTGGCCTGTACTTCGGAAGCCATGATTATCCTCCCTAACTTGCACTGGCTCAAAAACCCGACCGATTCCACTGACCTCCTGATCAGATTTCACCAAGGTGTGGCATGGTATGGGTAGCGAAGTTTTTCATCAAGTTGTTTCCGCAGGGATACAGTCGTCCCTCGCGCACCGAGTTGCGCTTGCAGGCGAAGGAGTGCCCTGCATGTCGGTCGACGGCGACCGTGGGACTGCCAAGGGCATGCCGCGCGTTCACGCGCCTGACCACTGTGGGCGCGGTGGATAATTAGGCGAAGCAATCTGTGGGGTATCGGGAGAAACAAATACCTAAGTATCTGTTTTTTCTGGTCGGAGTGGCAGGATTTGAACCTGCGACCCCCTCGTCCCGAACGAGGTGCGCTACCAGGCTGCGCTACACTCCGTGACCAGACCGCGGGCTTATAGCCGCCGCACTTCGTTCCTGCAAGCGGCAATGGCAGTGGTTCTGTCGCATTTCGTCGTCTTTCGTCGGGCATTCCCGGAAAGCCCGGATTTCCACCCGGGATAAACCGGGCATAAAGTCTTGTGTGCTAGACCGCCGCGTCGATGGATCGTATTTCTGCCGCCTGGAGCTTTGCTGTCTTGCCCCCAAAAATCGTTGGCGAAGCCCGCCCCAACAGCTTCGAATTCGAAACCGAGGCGCTGATCAAGGCGTCGGGTTTTCGCGAATACGATGCGCGCTGGTGGTTCGGTCATCCCGGCTCCGCGCAACCGCCGGAGCTTAATCTGATCGGAGTCCAGGCGCTCGGCATGGGGCTTGGCACGCTGATCCGCCGTCTCGGTGCTGGCCCCGATATCGTCACCGGGCACGATTTCCGTTCCTACTCGCTGTCGATCAAACTGGCGCTGGTCACCGGCCTGATGGCCGCCGGTGCAAAGGTGAGGGATATCGGCCTGGCGCTGTCGCCGATGGCCTATTTCGCCCAGTTCGCGCTGGACACACCGTCCGTCGCCATGGTCACCGCCTCGCACAACGAGAATGGCTGGACCGGCGTCAAGATGGGCGCGGCGCGGCCGCTGACCTTCGGCCCGGAGGAGATGAGCGCCCTGAAGGCGATCGTGCTGGCTGGCGACTTCGACCTCACCGGCGGCGGTTCCTATGACTTCGTCCGCGATTTCCGCGCGACCTATCTCGATGATCTGGTCCGTGACAAGCGCATCACGCGAAAGCTGAAAGTGGTCGCCGCTTGCGGCAATGGTACCGCCGGCGCCTTTGCCCCGGAAGCGCTTCAACGCATCGGCTGCGAGGTCATCCCGCTCGATGTCGAACTCGACCACACCTTCCCGCGCTACAATCCCAATCCCGAGGACATGAAGATGCTGCATGCCATCAGGGACAAGGTGCTGGAGACCGGCGCCGATGTCGGGCTCGGCTTCGACGGCGATGGCGACCGTTGCGGTGTCGTCGACAATGAAGGCAACGAGATTTTTGCTGACAAGGTCGGCGTCATGCTCGCGCGTGATATTTCGCTGCTCCACCCCGGCTCGACCTTCGTCGTCGACGTCAAGTCGACCGGCCTGTTCAACACCGACGCGGTGCTGCGCGCCAACGGCGCCGTCACCGACTACTGGAAGACCGGCCACTCCTACATCAAGCGCCGCGTCGCCGAGCTCGGCGCCGTCGCCGGCTTCGAAAAGTCAGGCCATTTCTTCTTCAATCCGCCGATCGGGCGCGGCTACGACGACGGGCTGGTCACCGCGATCGCCATCTGTCAGATGCTGGATCGCAGCCCCGGCAGTTCGATGGCCGACCTCTATCGGGCGCTGCCGCTGACCTTCGGCACCCCAACCATGTCGCCGCACTGTGCCGACGATGTGAAGTATGGCGTGGTCGAGCGGGTGGTTGCCGATTTTCAGGCGATGCAGCGCGATGGCGCCAGCTTCGCCGGCCAGAAGATCATCGATCTGATCACCGTCAACGGCGTGCGCGTCGTCGCCGAGGACGGCACCTGGGGCCTGGTGCGGGCATCGTCGAACAAGCCGGAGCTTGTCGTCGTCGTCGAAAGCCCGGTGTCGTCGCAGCGTCGCCGGCAGATGTTCGACGCCGTCGACGCCGTGCTGCGCCGCAGCCCCGAAGTCGGCGCCTACAACCAGACTTTCTAGCTTCGGGACCTGGTCGCAGCAGCGCAAACGTCAGCGACGGGTACTAGCCGGCGGAAGCGGTCTGCTCCAGGGCGCTCCAGTCGAACGCTCGCGCCCAGTCGGCAAAACTGTGCCAGCGGACCTCGGGGAAATCCTTGCGCAAGGCGGTGATATCGACGTCGTAGCCGACGCGGTCGAACCATTCGAACATCAGGGCCGCATCCTCGCTTTGCTGGCGCGCCACGGCGAGCGGGATTTCCTGATAGCGGATCGGGCGACCGATGGCCTCGGACAGGATTCTCGCTTGCTTTTCACCCGACAATTCGTCCCCGGCGAAATCGAACCGCTTGCCGAACACCTGTTCTCGCCGTTCGGCCAAGGCGGCGACGAAGCCGCCAATGTCCGCCAGGGCGACCAGTTGGAGGACGCGTTCGGGAGGCATCGCGAAGGCATAAGTGCCCTGGCTGAGCGCGCCGATCGACCATGGCGCCACAACATTCTCCATGAAGGCGACCGGCGCGCTGATCGTGTAGGGGATACCAAGCCCGACGACATGCTTCTCGACCAGATACTTGCTTTCGAAATGCGGGATGCCGGTCTTCTTGTCGGCGTCGGCAACGGAAGAATAGATCAGGTGTCCGACGCCGGCAGCCTTGGCGGCATCTGCGGCGATGATCCCCTGGCGGGTTTCCTCCTGCATGCCAGCCTCATAGCTGTTGCCCATCAGGAACATGGTCTCGACGTCTTTTGCGGCCCTGACGACGGAGGCTGCGTCAGCGAGATCGCCGGCCACGATCTCGGCGCCCGACAACGCCAGTTGGCGTGCGGCCTCACTGTCCGGCTTGCGCGTCAGGGCCTTGACGCGATGTCCCCTGGACAACAATGCGCGCGCAACCGCGCCGCCTTGCTGGCCGGTAGCGCCGGTCACCAGAATGTTTCGTTTGCTGGCCATGGTGTCTGCTCCTTCTTGTTTGGCTGCAGCAAAGTTAGGATCTTTCGCATTGATGCATAATTGACTATAATTGGGAAACGTCGTCCCAATTTTGAATACAATGATCGACCTCAACG
The DNA here is from genome assembly GCF_056403835.1 of Mesorhizobium sp. P2_E6. Classification (NCBI taxonomy): domain Bacteria; kingdom Pseudomonadati; phylum Pseudomonadota; class Alphaproteobacteria; order Hyphomicrobiales; family Phyllobacteriaceae; genus Mesorhizobium; species Mesorhizobium sp. P2_E6. The sequence continues at coordinate 116,398 of NZ_JBFUEQ010000002.1, read as the reverse complement.
ATATCGTCGTGTTCGCTCGCGTCGTCGAAGCCGGCAGCTTCACCGCTGCCGCGCGGCTGCTCGCCATGCCCAAGACGACGGTCAGCCGCCGCATTGCCGCGCTCGAGCGCGAAGTCGGCGTCCGCCTGCTGCAGCGCACGACACGTAGCCTCAACCTGACGGATGCCGGGCGTCTCTACTATGAGCAGAGCAGCCAGGGCCTGCGCACCATCGAGGAGGCAAATCTGCGCCTGGCGGAGGCGAGGGCGGAGCCGTCGGGCACGATTCGCATTTCGGCCCCGGTCGGCTTTGGCGGCCATTTCCTGATCCGCGCCGTGGTCGACTTTCTCGCAATGTATCCGAAGACCAATGTCGAACTCCGCCTCACAGACGACAGGCTCAATCTGGTCGAGGACGGCATAGACCTCGCTTTCCGCACAGGGATGCTTCAGGATTCGACGCTGATCGCCCGCAAGCTCGGCTCCACGCACCGGCTGCTCGGCGCCAGCCCGGACTATCTCGCCCGGCACGGCACGCCGCAAAGCCCGGCGGACCTCACGCACCATCAATGCGTCATCGCAGGCGCTTCGGCCTCAGGCGCCCATTGGGTGCTGGAAGGGCCACACGGCCAGGAAACGGTCATGGTGGCAGGGCGCTTTGCCGCCAATGAAATGCAGGCGGTCGTTGCGGCCGCGCTCGCCGGCTTCGGCATCGCCCAATTGCCCCAGGCGATCGCCGAAGGGCTGATCAAGGAGGGGCGACTGCGGCACGTTCTCGCGGATTACACGACACCGGCCGGCGGCCTGCATGCCCTCTATCCGAGCGGCCGCCACCTATCGCCCCTGGTCAAGGCATTTATCGAGCTTGCATCCAAACGCATTTCCAAGGGCATAAACACCGCTTAAGGCTTGTGTAGTAGCACCGGCCACCAATTGCCTCTGAGCGCGAGACCTGAATGACCGAGCGGATCGTTAGTTTTGTCATGAGCGGCGGCATCGGCTCGCGGCTCTGGCCACTGTCTCGCGAGGACAACCCCAAGCAGTTCCACGATCTGTCCGGCGATGGCTCGATGCTGGCCAAGACCTTGCGTCGACTGACGGCGAGACCGGAAGGCGAAACGCCCATCTTCCTGATCGCCTCGGAGCGTCATGCCGACCGCGTCCGCGCCGACCTTGCCGGCCTCGATCTCGCCGGCGGCGGGCCGTTGTTCGAGCCGACCGGTCGCAACACCGCCGCCGCCGTCGCGCTGGCGACGCTGCGCACACTGTCCGAGTTCGGCGACAGCCTGGTTCTGGTGGTGCCGTCGGATCACGAGATCAACACCCCGCGCCAATTCTGGCAGAGTGTCGAAGCCGGTACCGAGGCAGCGCGCGCCGGCCGGCTGGTGGTGTTTGGCGTCAAGCCGACGCAGCCCGAGACCGGCTACGGCTATATCGAAGTCGCGGCCGAAAGCGGCGGCACCTTCGACGTGTCGCGCTTTGTCGAAAAGCCGGACCTTGCGACGGCGCAAAACTATCTCCAGGCCGGAAGTTTCTATTGGAACACCGGCATCTTCCTGTTTCGCGCCGGCGCCATGCGCGACGCCTTCGCGGCGTTCCAACCTGACATCTGGCAGGCCACCGAAGCGGCCTACAGAGCGGCGACATCGGATCTGTCCGGTCTCTACATGCCGCTGGAACTCTATGGGGCCATCCCGTCGAACTCGATCGACTATGCCATCATGGAGCGGGCAAAAGACATCGCCATGGTGCCAGCCGGCTTCCGTTGGAACGATCTCGGCTCCTGGCAGTCGCTGCTCGATGTCGGCCCTGCCGACGACCAGGGCAATGTCGTCATCGGCGATGTCGTCGCCATTGACTGCGAGAACTCCTACATCCGCAGCGACGGGCGCCTGCTATCGGCGATCGGCATGAAGGACGTCGCCATCGTCTCGACCACTGACGCCACCTTCGTCGCCCCGGTCAGCCACAGCCAGCACGTCAAGAAGATCGTCGAACAGCTCGAGAAATCGGGGCGGCTGGAAACCCGGTTCACGCCGGCGCATGACCGCGTCATCGAAAGCGGCGCCTGGCGACGGCGCGTGCATCACTGGCTGTTTCAGGAGACCTTGCCGCTATGGTCGACATCGGGCGTCGACGAGCGTCATGGCGGTTTTTACGAAGCGCTCGGCCTTGATGCCTCACCGCTGATGAAGCCCAAGCGCATGCGCACCATGGCAAGGCAGGTCTATGCCTTCGCCGTCGCCAAAGCGCGCGGCTGGGACGGTCCGGCCGACCGGCTGATCAGCCACGGCATCGACTTCGTGGCCAAGAATGGCCGCACCGACAAAGGCGGTTGGGTGCGCACGCTGAACGTCGACGGCTCCGTCGCCGACGCCACCGAGGATGCCTACGATCATTCCTGCGTGCTGCTGGCACTGGCGCATGCGCACATGTCGGGCAATCCCGACGCCTTGCGGCTTGGTCAGGAAACCTTAGCCTTTCTCGACACATATCTCGAGGACAGCCGCCTGACCGGCTTCCTCGAAACATCTGACGGGGAGGGCGAGCGGCGCTCCAACCCGCACATGCATCTGCTCGAGGCGTTTCTCGCCTGGTACCAGGCGACCGGCGAGCGCACCCATCTGCGTCGTGCGGCGCGCATCATCGACCTGTTCCGCAGCCATTTCTTCGACGCCGAAAGTTGGACCCTGGGCGAATATTTCGATGCCGAATGGAAACCGTCCGCCGGCGAGAAGGGGGCCTGGACCGAGCCCGGTCATCACTTTGAATGGGCGTCCCTGCTGGTCGATTTCGCCGGGCGTAGCGGCCAGTCCGAACTGAGCGGCTTCGCCCGAAAACTCTATGCCTCGGCCATCGCCAACGGCCTCAACCGCGCTACCGGTCTCGCTTATGGCGCCGTCTCCAGGCAAGGCCTGCCGCTCGACCGCGTCTCCCGCAGTTGGCCGCAGGCCGAAGCGGTCAAGGCGGCGATTGCGCTGGACGGCTCGGGCGGGCCCGACCTCAAGCCCGAAATCGAGGAACGCGTTGGCCGCCTGTTCCGTTGGCACATCGACCCGGCGCCGCTAGGCCTGTGGATCGACCGCATCGACGAACGCGGCCGCTCGCTGGCGACCGACGTGCCGGCCAGCATCTTCTATCACCTGGTTTGTGCGCTGACCCAGTATCTGGACAGCACGGCGCAGAAGCCGACATAGGCTGGGTTCAGTACGGGCTCGCCACGTCGCCGGTCTCGACATAGATCGACTTCAGCTGCGAATAGAGCGCCAGTGCCGCCAGCGAATTCTCGCGGCCGATGCCGGACTGCTTGAAGCCGCCGAAGGGGATCTCTACCGGCGTCAGATTGTAGGCATTGATCCAGCAGGTGCCGGCCTGCAGCTCGGCGATGACGCGATGGGCGCGCGGCAGGTCGCGCGTGAAGACGCCCGCGGCAAGGCCAAACTCGGTGTCGTTGGCGCGGTCGATCACCTCGTCCTCGCCGTCGAACTTCAGCACGCTCATCACAGGCCCGAAAATCTCCTCGCGGGCGATGCGCATCGTGTCGGTGACGCCGGTGAAGACGGTAGGTTCGACGAAGAAGCCACCGTCGAACCCCTGCAGCGAAGGCACGTTGCCACCGCAGGCCAGAACTGCGCCATCCTGCTTGCCGACCGCGATATAGCCGACCACCTTCTCATGCTGCGCTCTGGAGACCAGCGGTCCCATCTGGGTTTCGGGGTCGAGCGGATCGCCGATGCGGATTTTTTTCGTCCGCTCGACAAGCCGTTCGACGAAGCGGTCGTGGATGCCGCTCTGCACGAAGACCCGCGTGCCGTTGGAGCAGATCTGGCCGGTCGAATAGAAATTGCCGAGCATGGCGCCACCAATGGCATTCTCGATGTCGGCATCATCGAAGACGATCAGCGGCGACTTGCCGCCAAGCTCCATCGTCGCGTGCTTCATCTTCGAACCGGCCAGCGACAGCACCTTGCGACCGGTCGGCACCGAGCCTGTCACCGAGACCTTGGCGACGACATCATGACCGACAAGCCCGGCGCCGACATCGCCATAGCCCTGCACGACGTTGAACAGCCCATCCGGCAGGCCGGCCTCGCTGTAGATTTCAGCCAGCGCGAGCGCTGACAGCGGCGTGTTTTCCGACGGCTTGAACACCATGGCGTTGCCCATGGCCAGCGCCGGCGCTGATTTCCAGCCGGCGATCTGGATCGGGTAGTTCCAGGCGCCGATGCCGACACAGACGCCAAGCGCCTCGCGCCGCGTATAGGCGAAGGGCCCGCCGAGATCTATCGCCTCGCCATTGTAGGCGGCAACCGCGCCACCGAAATATTCCAGGCAGTCCGCGGCCGACGGCGCATCTGCCACCAGTGTCTCCTGGATCGCTTTGCCTGTGTCGAGCGTCTCTATGCGAGCGAGGTCGGCGTTGCGGGCGCGCAAGATGTCGGCGGCGCGGCGCAGGATGCGTCCGCGTTCGACCGGCTTCAACCGCGCCCAGGCAGGCTGCGCGGCACGCGCGGCCTCGACGGCGAGTTCCAGCACGTTCGGCGTCGCCGAACGCAGCATGGCGATCGTCTCGCCGGTTGCCGGATAGATGACCGGCAGCGGCGCGCCCTGCTCATCGTCGATATAGCGTCCGTTGACATAGTGCGATGCCGTGGGCTGGGCGCGCATGGAGGTCTCCAAATCGTCTTCGCTTGGGCGGAATGTTCGCCGGATCATGCTCTATCTGTCGGATGCCTGCCAGCGCGGATTGATCCAGGGTTCCTGGTTGGACGGCGCCAGCGGTGTGCGGCCGAGAATGTGGTCGGAAGCCTTCTCGCCGGTCATGATCGACGGCGCATTGAGGTTGCCGTTGGTGACGCGAGGGAAGATCGAGGAATCGGCGACGCGCAATCCTTCAACGCCGATGACCCGGCATTCCGGATCGACGACGCTCATCATGTCGTCGGCGCGGCCCATCTTGCAGGTGCCGCAAGGATGGTAGGCGCTCTCGGCGTGATCCCTGATGAAGACATCGAGATCGTCATCCGACTGCACGTGGCTGCCCGGCGAGATTTCCTTGCCGCGGTAGCCATCGAACGCCTTCTGGCCGAAGATCTCGCGGGTCAGCCGGATGCAGTGGCGGAACTCCGTCCAGTCGTCAGGATGCGACATGTAGTTGAAGCGGATCACAGGCTTCGATTTCGGGTCCGGCGAGCGCAGCGTCACCGAGCCGCGCGACTTCGACCGCATCGGCCCGACATGCGCCTGGAAGCCGTGCGACTTCGCTGCCGCCTTGCCATCATAGCGGACCGCCGCCGGGATGAAGTGGTACTGGATATCGGGATAGTCGACACCGGCGCGCGAGCGCACGAAGGCGGCTGCCTCGAAATGGTTGGTGGCGCCTAGCCCGGTCTTGAAGAACAGCCACTGCGCCCCGATCAGCGCTTTCGAGAACGGGTTGAGCACCGAATTGAGCGTGATCGGCTGTGTCGATTCCTGCTGGATATAGAGCTCCATATGGTCCTGCAGGTTGCGGCCGACGCCGGGCCTGTCGGCCACCACGGCAATGCCGTTCTCCCTCAGATGCTCGGCCGGACCGATGCCCGACAGCATCAGGATCTTGGGCGAATTGATCGACGATGCGGCGACGATCACCTCACGTCGCGCCTTAACGACCTGAATCTGTTTGTGAGCTTCGATCTCGACGCCGATGGCGCGTTGATTCTCGATGATCACCCGGCGGGCGAAACCCTTGAGCAGGCTAACATTCTTGCGGTTCAACGCCGGCTTCAGATAGGCGCTTGCAGCCGACCAGCGGCGGCCGCCGCGAATGGTCTGCTCCATCGCCCCAAAGCCTTCCTGCTTGGAACCATTGTAGTCGTCGGTCAGTTCGAACCCGGCCTGGCGCCCCGCCTCGACGAAGGCGCCGTAAAGCGGATTGCGTCGCGAGCCGCGCTGTACATGCAATGGCCCGGCATGGCCGCGCCAGCCATCCTCGCCGCCGTCATTGTCCTCCATGCGCTTGAAGTAGGGGAGCACGTCGGCAAAGCCCCAGCCGGTGGCACCCTCTTCGGCCCAATGGTCGAAGTCGCGGGCGTGGCCGCGCACATAGACCATGCCGTTGATCGAGGACGAACCGCCGATCACCTTGCCGCGGGGCGTCGCCAGCACGCGGCCGCCGAGATGCGGCTCCGGTTCGCTGGCAAAGCCCCAGTCGTAGAGGCTCATGTTGAGCGGGATCGAGAGTGCCGACGGCATCTGGATCAGCGGTCCGATATCGGTGCCGCCGAATTCGATCACGATCACCGAATGCTTGCCGTCCTCGGACAACCGATAGGCCATGGCCGAGCCGGCCGAGCCGGAGCCGATGATGACGAAATCCGCTTCAAGCATGGTTCATTTCAGCCCATCGTTCATATGCGTGATGAAATCGGCGAGCGAAACGTTGCCGCCAGTTGCCATCACAAGCACGGTCTTGCCCTTTACATCCACCTTGCCGCCGAGCAGCGCCGCCAGCGAGGCAGCCCCCGACGGTTCGAGCACCAGCTTCATGCGCTCGAAGGCGATGCGCATGGCGCGCCGTACCGATTGATCGTCGACGGTGATGCCGCGAACGCCGGCGGTCTTGACCGCCGCGAACGGAGCGTCGCCGGGCCGTCGCGACATCAACCCGTCGCAGATCGACTTCGGGCCGATCGGCATCGTCTCGATGCTGCCATGCGCCAGCGACGAGCCCATGCCGTTGAACCCTTCCGGCTCGACGCCGATGATCTCGGTGGCCGGCGACAGATAGTGGAAGGCAAGCGAAACGCCGCCGATCAGTCCGCCGCCGCCGACCGAGCAAAACAAAAGGTCGGCGCTGGCGTCCTTGGCGGCAAGCTGGTCGAGCGCTTCGAGGCCGGCGCCCGCCTGACCGGCGACGATCTCCGGATCGTCGAACGGATGCAGCAGGGCCAGCCCTTCGGTCTCGGCGATCTCGCGCGCCTTGGCGGCGGCGACTTCCTCACGCGCGCGCTCGCCATGGTCGGTCAGCACGACGCGGGCGCCATAGCCTGCGGTGGCATCACGTTTGGCGGCGGGTGCATCGATCGGCATGACGATGGTCACCGGAATGCCGAGCGCCTGGCCGGCCGCCGCAAGCCCTTGCGCGAAATTGCCGGAGGAATAGGCGACGACGCCTTTATTCGCCTCTTCGGCCGAAAGCTGCTTCAGCCGCCAATAGGCGCCGCGTATCTTGAACGATCCTGCCCACTGCAGCGATTCCGGCTTGATGAACACGCGGGCCGCGCCCGTCTCGCGCGCGAGTGCCGCCGATTCCAGCAGCGGCGTGATCTGTGTCGCCCGCGAGGTGACGGCATAGGCCTGCTTGAGATGGTCGAGAGAGGGGACGAGAAGGTCTGCCATCATTCGCCTCGTGGATACCGTTTGCTCTCCTCGAGATTGTCGAGGTTCATGTGATTGCGCATGTAGCGTTCCGACGCCTTTTGCAGCGGCTGGAAATCCCAGGGGTAATAGGCGCCGTTGCGCAGCGCCGGATAGACGACCCAGCGGCGCGCCTGGCTTTCGCGCACGGCGGCGTCGAAGCCGGCCATGTCCCAGCGCGCGCGGACTTTGCTCATGAATGCCGCCACCAAGTCCGCATTGGCCGGGTCGCCGGCCAAATTGTCTCGCTCGAGCGGATCGGTCTCGAGATCGAACAGTTGCGGCGGGTCGAGCTCGCAATGGACGAATTTGTGTCTGCCGTCGCGGATTGCAACGAGTGGTGCGCAGGAGCCCTCCGCCGCATATTCCATCAACACAGGCGCGGCGCGCTGCCCGCCATTGGCAAGCGGCAGCAGCGACTGGCCGTCGGTCCACGGTGCGATCGCCCCGATGTCGATGCCGGCGAGGTCGCAAAGCGTCGGCGCCACATCGACATTGGAGACCGGCGCTTTGATCAGTCCGGCGCGAACGCCCTTGCCGGCAATCATCAGCGGCACCCGCGCCGAGCCTTCGAAGAAGCTCATCTTGAACCACAGGCCGCGCTCGCCGAGCATGTCGCCGTGGTCCGAGCAGAACAGGACGACGGTGTCGTCGAGCATGCGCGTTCGCTGCAGGACTTCCAGAAGCTCGCCGAGCTTGTCATCGACATAGGAGATGTTGGCGAAATAGCCACGCCGGGAACGACGCACTTGTTCAGGGGTGATCTCGAAAGACCGATAATCGCTGGCGTGGTACAGCCGCTGCGAATGCGTGTCCTGCTCGTCATGCGCGATGAACCCGGTTTCCGGGTCCAGAGCCTGGCAGTGTTCGTAGAGATCCCAATACTGCTTGCGCGCGACATAGGGATCGTGCGGGTGCGACAGCGAAACGGTGAGGCACCAGGGCCGATGGTCCGCATCGTCCTGTTCGCGCGAAAGCTGATAGAGTTTCTGCGTGGCCAGGAACACGACCTCGTCGTCATATTCCATCTGGTTGGTGGTCTCGGCGACGCCGGCGCCGGTCACCGAGCCCAGATTGTGATACCACCATTCGATGCGCTCGCCGGGGTTGCGGTAATCCGGCGTCCAGCCGAAATCGGCCGGATAGATGTCGGTGGTCAGCCGCTCCTCGAAACCATGCAATTGGTCCGGTCCGACGAAATGCATCTTGCCCGACAGGCAGGTATAGTAGCCGGCGGCGCGCAGATGATGGGCAAAGGTCGGGATCGACGAGACGAATTCAGCGGCATTGTCATAGACCCCGGTGCGAGACGGCAGCTGCCCGCTCATGAACGAGGCCCGCCCTGGCGCGCAAAGCGGCGATGCGGTGTAGTTGTTGGCAAAGCGCGCCGAGCGGGCGGCCAGTGCCTTGAGATGCGGCACATGCAGGAAGTCCGCCGGCCCATCCGGGAACAGCGTACCGTTGAGCTGATCGACCATGACGATCAGGAAATTGGGTCGCTTGGCTGTCACTGTGTCTGCCGTCCACCGAGTTTGGTTTCGAGATAGTCCTCGACCAGCGCGATCGCGGTCGCGGCGTCGGGCACGCCGTCCTTCAGCGCCCGCCTGATGTAGAGCCCGTCGATCAGCGCCGCCGTCGCTTCGGCGACGCGATCGGCCTCGGCTCTTGGCAGGATGCCGGTCAGCCCGCTCAACAGGTTGGAGTGCAGGCGCCGCGCATAGACCCTGAGCAGCCGGCGCAGCGCCGCCGATTTCTGCGCCTCGACATAGAAGGCGAGCCAGGCGGCGATGGTTTCCGGCTGGAACTGGAGCTCGGAGAAGTTGACGGCCACGACCGCCGAAACGCGCGCGCGCGGGCTGCTGGCGGCGCCAAGGGCGCGCCGCATGTCGATGGTCAGTTCCGCCAGGATGTGGCGCATCGTCGCCAGCAGCAGCTCATCCTTGGCGCCGAAATAATGATGGGCAAGGGCAGAGGACACGCCGGCGCGGCCGGCGATCTCGGACATGGTCACGTCGAGCGAGCCGCGTTCGCCGATCGCCGAGATCGTCGCGTCGATGAGCGCCTTGCGGCGCAGGGGTTCCATTCCGACTTTCGGCATCTCGCTAGGGTCCTTTGAAGCAGGATTATTTTTTATTGACGGGTCAATCAACAAAAAAATCGGCGCTCGCTAATCTGCACCAAGCGATTGTCCTGTTCCGGCCCTTCCCGGCGCGGGCACGATTGTTTATATTTGAACAATAAAGGCGAAGTGCGCCATGAGCCCTCATGCTAGGCTGGCGCCAAGGATGGAGACCGCCATGACCGCATGCATCGTTGGCTGGGCGCATTCGCGCTTCGGCAAGCTTGAGGGCGAGACGCTCGAAAACCTGATCGTCAAGGTGGCGACCGACGCGCTCGACCATGCCGGCATCGGCCCCGACGAGGTCGACGAGATCGTGCTCGGCCACTTCAACGCAGGCTTTTCGGCGCAGGATTTCACCGCCAGCCTGGTGCTTCAGGCCGACGACCGGCTGCGCTTCAAGCCGGCGACGCGCGTCGAGAACGCATGTGCCACCGGTTCGGCGGCAGTCAGGCAAGGCATCCGTGCCATCGATGCCAACGCTGCCCGCATCGTGCTGGTGGTCGGCGCCGAGCAGATGACGACGACGCCCGGCCCCGAGATCGGCAAGAACCTGCTCAAGGCTTCCTATCTGCCTGAGGATGGCGATACGCCGGCGGGTTTTGCCGGCGTCTTCGGCAAGATCGCGCAGGCCTATTTCCAGCGCTATGGCGACCAGTCGGACGCGCTGGCAATGATTGCCGCCAAGAACCACAAGAACGGCGTCGACAATCCCTACGCGCAGATGCGCAAGGATTTCGGCTATGAGTTCTGCCGCCAGGAAAGCGAAAAGAACCCCTTCGTTGCCGGTCCGTTGAAGCGCACCGACTGCTCGCTGGTCTCAGATGGCGCCGCGGCCCTTGTCCTTGCCGACACCGCGACGGCACTGAAGATGCGCCGCGCCGTTGCCTTCCGCGCCAACGAGCATGTGCAGGACTTCCTGCCGATGTCGAAGCGCGACATCCTGACCTTCGAAGGCTGTGAACAGGCCTGGACCCGTGCGCTGAAGAATGCCGGCGTGACGCTCGACGATCTGTCCTTCGTCGAGACGCATGACTGCTTCACCATCGCCGAACTGATCGAGTATGAGGCGATGGGCCTGGCCAAGCCGGGCGAGGGGGCAAAGCTCGCCATGAGCGGCGAGACCGCCAGGGATGGGCGTCTGCCCGTCAATCCGTCAGGCGGGCTGAAGGCCAAGGGCCACCCGATCGGTGCCACCGGTGTTTCCATGCATGTTCTGACCGCCATGCAGCTTGTCGGCGAAGCCGGCGGCATCCAGGTGCCGGGCGCAAAACTCGGCGGCATCTTCAACATGGGTGGCGCGGCGGTCGCCAACTACGTTTCCATTCTCGACCGGATCAGATAAACCGCCCGCATTACAGCGCCGCGCGCCTTTTGAGGCGCGCAAAGGACGCTGTAACACTTTGATTCTGCGCATGACCTCGAAGATCGGTTCCGATCTTCGAGGTCATGCGCAAGCGGGAGGGTTCATGACAAATCCGGTTCTGATCGAAGTCTTGCGCGGCGCGATCGTCGAGAGCGCGCATCGCGGTGCCGTCGCGGTCTTCGATGCCGACGGCAAGCCGGTCCTGGAGATCGGCGACACCTCGAGGCCGGTGTTTCCGCGCTCCGCGGTCAAGGCGATCCAGGCATTGCCGCTGGTCGAAAGCGGCACGGCGGACGCGTACGGCTTCGGCAACCGAGAACTGGCGCTTGCTTGTGCCTCCCATTCGGGCGAGCCGGCGCATGTAGAGTTGGCGCGTTCCATGCTGGCCAGAGCCGGGCTGGACGGGTCAGCGCTGGAATGCGGCGCGCATTGGCCCTCCAGTCATGACGCGGAGATTGCGCTGGCGCGCGCCGGCGGTTCGCCGAACGCGCTGCACAACAATTGCTCCGGCAAGCATTCCGGCTTCCTCTGCACCTGCGTCCACACCGGCATTGCGCATCGCGGCTATGTCAAGCCGGAGCACGCCTTGCAGGAGATGGTCCGCGACGTCATGCAGGCAGTGACGGGCGCTGTCCATGGCGCCGATGAACGAGCGACCGACGGCTGCTCGATCCCGACCTACGCGGTGCCGCTCAGGAGCTTCGCCCTCGGCTTTGCCCGTATGGCCACGACAAATGGTTTTGGTCCCGAGCGAGCCAAAGCCGCAAAGCGTCTGATGAGCGCCTGCATGGCAGAACCGTTCTTCGTCGCTGGCGCCGGTCGTGCCGATGTCGCTCTGATGGAGGCCGCGCCCGGGCGGATTTTTGCGAAAGGTGGCGCGGAAGGTGTTCACTGTGCCGCAATTCCGGAAATTGGCCTTGGCATCGCGCTCAAATGCGATGACGGTGCCGGCCGCGCCGGCGAAGCCATGGTTGCCGCCGTCCTCGCCAAATTGCTGCGCGCGGACGAGGCTTTGGCGGCGAAGCTGCTCGAACTGGCCAACGCTCCGATTGAAAGCCGGATTGGCGCCAAGGTCGGGGCGCTCAGGCCCACAGTGGCCTTGGACTAAAAGTCCAGCATTCAGCTGACGTGATTGCGCTCGACGGTCAGGTGCGCGTAACCGCTCTTGTCCAATGATGTCAGGTCGCCTGTCGCCGGCTCGGCCCAGCGCTGGCCGACAACGGCGCCGTTCAGCGCGCCATCGATGACATTGTCCGAGATGACGGCCGTGCCGGCGCCCTCGACCACGCTGACGACGATGCCCGTTCCAGCCTTGCGGATGATGTTGCCGGTGGCCACGATATTGCGCAGGTACGGCCCCCAGCCGATCTGCATGCCATAGAGCGGCGCGTTCTCGATGACATTGTTGGAAACGGTGGTGTCGGCCTCGACGCCAATGCCGACGCCAAAGCCGGGCGGGTCAGCGGGGTAGGGACCGCTGGTCGACAGATTGCGCACGATGTTGCCCGAGCAGACACCTATGCGACCACCTTCGTTGAAGTTGACGATCGAGATGCCGTTGGCGGCGCCGTCGACGATGTTGTTGCTGATGATGGCGCCTTCGAACGAGAATTCGGAATAGACCGCGGTCTCGCCCGAGCGCGAGCAGGTGTTGCCTGAGATCTGCAGATTGCTGGCGCTGTTGGCGCGGATCGCCGAGAAGGCGCAGTCCGAGACGATGTTGCCCGAAATGACGACATTGCCGGCCCGGAAGGCGTTGATGCCATTGCCGTTCTGCCCTGTGCCGCCACTGCGCGCCTGGATGCGCTCGACGCGGTTGCCGGTGACCATGGTGCCGTCTTCCGCCGCCTGCCAGCGGTGCACCAGGATGCCGCCATTGGCGCAGTCGGAGACGGTGTTGCCCGCAATTGCCAGCCCATCAGCCTCGACCGAATAGATGCCGGCATCGGCAGCCCCTGAGATGTCCGAGCGCTCGACCCGGCCCGCCGCCTGTTCCAGCGCCAATCCGTTCTTGCCGCTGCCGGTTATCTGGCAATTGTCGACAATGAGGTGCGCGACCCGGCGCAGATCGAGCAATCCTTGCGCGTAGTCGCCCATCGAGCGGTTGCTGCCATCGAAGACCAGCCCGCTGAGTTCGATATGGTCGGCCTGTTCGGCCATGAACAGGTGGCCATCGCCGCCATAGACGATCCGCGTTGCGCCCGGCACGCCGGAAAGACGCACACGGCTGGGCAGCGAGAGGTTGGACACCACATAGGTGCCGGGCGGCAGGAACACCGGCATGTCGCGGTCGTTGGCATCACGCAGCAGCTTGGCGAAGGCCTTGCTCTGATCGTCGAAGGTGCCAGGTGAGACGCCAAGTTCGGTCGCGTTGATCGAACCGCGCATCGAGGCTTTCTCGATGCCGGTCAGGCTGGCGGCCGCCGCTCTGCCAAGCGAGAGGCCCAAGACGGCAAAGCCGGCGGTTCCGGTTAAAAACGTTCGTCTGTTCAACATCGGCACAGGGTCCTGGCGTTCCACCCAGACACCGCAGGATTCGTGCCAGACGGTCTGTCGCTGCTTGCCAGTGCAGCGACAATGGCTTGTCGAGCAGCCTCTCCGCGCCTAAGCTCAGCGGATGAGCAGAGCTTTTACCCGCGAGGAAGACAGCGAGAACGCCATCGCCGGCATCGGCGAGCGGCCGATCAGCCAGCACCGCAACCTTGTGACGGAGACCGGCCTGGCGATGATCGAGGAGAATCTGGCCGATCTGCGCGACATATTGGCGAAAGCCGAAAGGAAGGCGGATCGCGAGCGCATTGCGGTGGTGTCGCGCGACCTGCGCTATTGGACCGCCCGGCGCGAAAACGCCGAACTGTCCGTGCCGGAGCCGGGCAGCGATCTGGTGCGCTTCGGCATGGGCGTCACGCTCGAGGGCGATGACGACAGGAAGGTGCACTGGAAAATCGTCGGCGAGGACGAGGCCGACCCGGCCAAGGGCACCATTTCCCATGTGTCGCCGATGGCCGTCGCCCTGTTCGGCAAGAAGGTCGGCGACGTGGCTGTGGTCAACGGCAAGGAATGGGAAATCGTCAAGCTCTCCGACAGCTAGTCTTCGAGCTTGACGACGTGGTCGCGGAAGAAAGCCGCGGCTCCGGCTTCATCGATTTCGCCAGCAGCGACGGCCATGACGAATTCGTAAAGCGTGCCGTTGTCAGCTGTCAGAACATGGCCGTTCACAATCAAAAATGCGCCGGCGGCCACGATGGCAGTACGCTTGTTACCGTCGACAAAGGCATGATTCCTGGCAATGCCAAAGACATAGGCAGCGGCGAGATCCTCGACCGACGGGTCCCCACAGTTCGCCTTGTTTTCAGCGCGGGCGAGCGCCGATTCGAGAGCATTTTCATCTCTCAAGCCTTGCGCTCCGCCGTGCCTGCGCAATTGCTCGGCATGCATCGCTTCAACTGCGCGACGTGACAGAAACTCCCAGCTCATTCGGCGAGTTTCTGTAGTGCGACCTTGTACTTGTCCATGACCTTGCGAGCTGCTTCCATCTGCCGCTCGAAACTGTCGTCCACCGCCTTGAGGACGATGTCCTTATCCCTTTCGAGAATCTGAAGCTGGTCGCCGGCTTTGAGGTTCAGACGTTCAAGCAGCTCCTTGGGCAGGATCACACCTTCGGAATTGCCGATCTTGCGAATGGTCGTGTTCATGATGGATCATCCTGTTGCAACGCCGATTATCACGCAATCAGCGCGTGTTGCAACAGATATTATAACAGGCGCAATCAGGCCTTCAGCAGACGGTCCAGCAGGCGATCCGCCGCTTCCGGAATGACCGTGCCCGGCGGGAAGATTTCTGCCGCACCGGCTTGCAGCACCGCGTCATAGTCTTGTGGCGGGATGACGCCGCCGGCGACGATCAGCATATCGCCGCGGCCGAGCTTCTTCAGCGCATCGCGTAATTCCGGGATCAGCGTCAGATGTCCCGCCGCCAGCGACGAGGCGCCGATGATATGAACGTCATGCGCAATCGCAAGCCTGGCGATTTCATCCGGTGTCTGGAACATCGCACCGACGGTGACGTCGAAGCCGAGATCGGCGAAGGCGGTGGCGATGACTTTCTGTCCACGGTCGTGGCCGTCCTGTCCCATCTTGGCAACGAGGATGCGCGGCTTGCCGCCAGATTTCTTCTCAAAGGCTTCAAGCTTGTCATGCAGCCCTTCGACCACGGAATTGTCGCCGAGCGCCTTTCGATAGACACCGGAGATCGTCTGCACCGTAGCGACATGGCGGCCGAAGGTTCTTTCCAGGGCGAACGAGATTTCGCCGACCGTGGCATTGGCGCGCGCGGCGCGGACGGCGAACTCCAGCAGGTTTTCATTGCCTTCCGCGGCACGGGTCAGCGCATCGAGCGCGCTCTCGACCGCGCCGACATCGCGTGTGCCTTTCAGCCGCTGCAGCTTCGACAATTGCCGCGCCCTGACTTCGGCATTGTCGATCTTCAGCACGTCGACCTTGATGTCGGTCTCAGGGCGATGCGCATTGACGCCGACCAACATCTGCTCGCCGGAATCGATGCGTGCCTGCGTGCGGGCCGCCGCTTCCTCGATTCGCAGCTTGGGAATGCCTTGTTCGGTCGCCGCGGCCATGCCGCCGAGCGCCTCGACTTCCTCGATATGGACAAGCGCGCGCGCCGCCAGATCATGTGTCAGCCGTTCGAGATAGGCCGAACCGCCCCACGGGTCGATTATGCGCGTGGTGCCGGATTCCTTCTGCAGGATCAGCTGGGTGTTGCGGGCGATCCGCGCCGAATGGTCGGTCGGCAACGCCATCGCCTCGTCGAAGGAATTGGTGTGCAGCGACTGCGTGTGGCCCTGCGTTGCCGCCATCGCCTCGATCATGGTGCGGATGATGTTGTTGTAGGGGTCCTGCGCCGTCAGCGACCAGCCCGAGGTCTGGCAATGGGTGCGCAGCGACAGCGATCGCTCGTCCTTGGGCGAAAAATTCTTCGCCATCAAGGTCGCCCACAGCAGGCGCGCGGCCCTCAGCTTGGCTACTTCCATGAAGAAGTTCATGCCGATCGCCCAGAAAAAGGACAGGCGCGGTGCGAAGCGGTCGATATCCAGGCCCGCCGCAACGCCAGCGCGGGCATATTCGATGCCGTCGGCGATGGTATAGGCGAGCTCCAGGTCGGCCGTCGCTCCGGCCTCCTGCATGTGATAGCCGGAGATCGAGATCGAATTGAACTTCGGCATGTTCTTCGACGTATACGAGAAGATGTCCGAAACGATCCGCATCGAGGGCTTCGGCGGATAGATGTAGGTGTTGCGGACCATGAACTCCTTCAGAATGTCGTTCTGAATGGTTCCGGCGAGATCCTTCTGCGCAACGCCCTGTTCTTCCGCCGCCACGATGTAAAGCGCCATGATCGGCAGCACCGCACCGTTCATGGTCATCGACACCGTCATGTCGCCGAGCGGAATGCCGTCGAAGAGCTGCCGCATGTCGAGGATGGAATCGATGGCGACACCCGCCATGCCGACATCGCCGGCGACACGCGGATGGTCGCTATCATAGCCGCGATGCGTGGCGAGATCGAAGGCGACCGACAGTCCTTTCTGGCCGGCGGCAAGATTGCGCCGGTAGAAAGCGTTCGACTCCTCCGCCGTCGAGAAGCCGGCATATTGCCGGATCGTCCAGGGCTGCTGGACATACATGGTCGGGTAGGGGCCGCGCACGAAGGGCGGCAGGCCGGGATAGGTGTCGAGATGCGGCAACCCCTTGAGGTCGCTTTGATTGTACAGTTGCTTGGCGATGAGGCCTTCCGGCGTCGTCCGCTGGCCTTTGACCTCGACGGGTGCGCGGCGTGGCGGCGCCCAACCGATCTGGCTGAAATCAGGGATCAAGAGCCCGCTCCGATCGATTGGTCGATGCGGACTGGAAACAGGGGTTCGCAGACGGCAACACCTTCGGTGAAGGCGGGACGCCGTTCCGCTGCCAGCGTCTCGACGGGACGTTCGCTTTTGGACGGGTAGAGCGTGGTGCCGATGATGACCCGCTCGCCGGCCTGGTAGGCTGCGTTGCGTCGCGCCGCCGCGGCGTGAACGCGCTTCTGGATATGTCCGTCCTGAAGGCTGGACAGGACGCCGCCCTCGGCCTCAATTGTCTGCAGTTCCGCCCACGCCATCTCGCAAAGTTCCGCGGTCAGCGCTTCGACCCCGCCGGAGCCATAGGCAGGATCGGCGACATGATCGATATGGCTTTCATTGGCCATGATCAGCTGCGCGTTGCGGGCAACGCGGCGGGCAAAGGCCGCCGGCAAGCCATGCGCGATCGTGTGCGGCAGGATGGAGATCGAATCGGCGCCGCCGGATGCCGCGGCAAAGCAGGCAATTGTGGTGCGCAGGATGTTGGTCTCCGGATCCATGGCCGTCATCATGCGAAACGACGTCTCGGCATGGATATTGGCGGTGGAATTGGGGATCGAGCAGGCCTCCTGCAGCCGTGCCCAGAGCCTGCGCAGCGCTCGGACCTTGGCCACCGACAGGAACTGGTCCTGGTCGACGCTGAGCGTAAAGCCGATATGGGGTGCGGCATAGACAAGCGGCTGCCGCGCCGTCTCGAACATTCTGAGATAGGAGACCGCCGAAGCCAGCATGATGCCAAGCTCTTGCGCCTCTGTGGCGCCGGCATTGTGGAACACGCGCCCGTCCGCCTCCAAGAGCACGCCCGGAACGCCCATCGAGAAGAAATGCGCCAGCGACTGCGGCATCGAGGCCTGCAGCGCCTCGATCGACATGCGCAGCCGGCCGGTTCCGGCGAAGATCGCCGCCGGATCGATGCCGAAGGAGAGGTTGAGCTTTGCCGGATCCGAACGGCGCTTGCTCAGGAACGCCACCAGCCAGTCAGCCACGGCGCGGCTCCAGGGATGGGCGTCGATACGGACCTGGATGCGGTTGAGCGGTACGCCGTCCAGCACCGTCTCCAGCGCCTGCGCCGTTCTTGGCAGGCCGTAGCCGAATGCGTTCGGCGCGCCTTCGAAGACAAGCGACAATCCCGTCGCGCCTTGCGCCACATCTTCCAGAGCCTGGGCTCTGGCGCGCTCGATATCCGGATCATCGATGCGCTGGCTGACGATCCAGGGCGATTTCGGGTTTGCGCGCACGATCGGTTCCGCTGCGATGCTGCGGTCGTACAGCGGTTCGATGCGGATGTTGTCATCGGTATGCGAGACCAGCTTTTCCTCGAAGGATGCACCGGCCAACGCCTTTTCCGCCAGGGCCAGCCATCGCTGGCGCTCGGCATTCTCTGGTTCAACGTCCTGGATCAAGGCTCCGGCGCCCATCCGTCTTCCTCGTTTTCATGCGGCCGCACCAGCCTGGAGCAGTTCAGTCTAAGGTCCACGGTCCGATATCGCAATGCAATGCGCTTTCAGGGTCGGAATTCAATCCACCAGATATAGGTAGCCTGCATGGACGAACCATGAACGATTGCCAAACACCGGCAAAATCCGCAAGTTCCAAAAAACCGATTTGGACGATTGGGCCGGATTTGGACGATTGGCCCCACTTGAACGATTGGCATTGTCGCTGTGCAAGGGCCTGACTATACCTGCGGCAAGGCCACTGGCTTTAAACACATCAGTTTGCGGAGACCGGACATATGGCTGACGACACCAGCATTTTCATCGGCGCCAGCCGCAAGCCGGACGACAGCTATCAGCGTGCCGAGCACCTGCTGCTGCAATATGGAAATCGTCACGGCCTGGTGACCGGCGCAACCGGCACGGGCAAGACCGTCAGCTTGCAGATCCTGGCCGAAGGCTTTTCCAACGCCGGCGTGCCGGTGTTCTGCGCCGACATCAAGGGCGACCTGTCCGGCATCGCCATGATGGGCACGGCACAGGATTTTCTGGTCAAGCGGGCCGAGCAGATCAAGCTAGACCCCTATGACTTCCAGGAGTTTCCGGTCATTTTCTGGGATCTGTTCGGCGAGCAGGGCCATCCGATCCGCGCCACCGTTTCCGAAATGGGGCCGTTGCTTCTGTCGCGCCTGATGAACCTGACCGAGGCACAGGAAGGCATCATGAACATCGCCTTCCGCCTGGCGGACGAGGAAGGCCTGCTGCTGCTCGACATGAAGGACCTGCAGGCGCTGCTGGCCAACATCGCCGAGCGCGCCGACGAGCTGGGCTCGCGTTACGGCAATGTGACCAAGCCTTCCGTGGGAGCCATTCAGCGCACGCTGCTGGTTCTGGAGCAGCAAGGTGCGGCGCATTTCTTCGGCGAGCCGGCTTTGCGCATCGCCGACATCATGCGCACCACCCGTGACGGGCGCGGCGCCATCAGCGTGCTTGCCGCCGACAAGCTGATGATGAATCCGCGGCTCTATGCGACCTTCCTGTTGTGGCTGATGTCGGAGCTGTTCGAGGTGCTGCCCGAAGTCGGCGATCCCGACAGGCCGAAGCTGGTCTTCTTCTTCGACGAAGCGCATCTGCTTTTCGAGGACGCGCCGAAAGTGCTGATCGACCGCGTCGAGCAGGTGGTTCGCCTGATCCGCTCGAAGGGCGTTGGCGTCTATTTCGTCACGCAAAACCCGCTCGATGTTCCAGAAACCGTTCTCGCCCAGCTTGGCAACCGGGTGCAGCACGCGCTGCGCGCCTATACGCCGCGCGAGCAGAAGGCGGTGAAGACCGCAGCCGAGACCTTCAGGCCGAATCCCGACTTCGATTGCGCCACCGCGATCACCCAGCTCGGCACCGGCGAGGCGCTGGTCTCGACGCTCGAAACCAAGGGTGTTCCGTCCATGGTGCAGCGAACGCTGATCCGCCCGCCGGCGTCGCGCCTCGGCCCGATCACGCCCGCCGAGAGGCAAAAGCTGATCCAGGAAAGCCCAGTTGCCGGCCAGTACGATCAGGTCATCGATCGCGAATCGGCTTTCGAGATGCTGCAGAAAAAAGCCAGGGAGGCGCAGGACGCCGAAGAGCAGGCGCAGCAGGCTGGAAGCGGCGGCTCGCGCTGGACCATCCCCGGCTTCGGCAATGACGACCCGGCACCGCAATCGGGTGGCAGGCGCGCACCGGCGCCGCGCCCGTCCAATCGCCAGACGGTGGCGGAAGCCGCGATCAAGTCGGTGGTGCGTTCGGTGGGTTCGTCGGTCGGCCGCGCGATCGTGCGCGGCATATTGGGAAGTTTGTCGCGAGGGCGGTAAGGAGCGGCAGTTATGCGGAAGACAATGCTCACCGTGATTGGATGGCTCAAAACCGGGAAAGCTTGACGAGCTCAAGGAAGTCGCGGCGCACGCAAATGGACCTTCACACTGCTGGTGCGCGAGCGTGCGCCTGGCCAACCAGACGCGATCGATGGCTCGCCGTCGGGCGCCATAGCCGCTCCTTTCTGTGACTGACCGCGTCGCAGGAAAGCCACAAGCGGACGTGCAATCATTCCGGGAGCCCCGCTTTTCGCAGTGCCTCTGACCATCGCTCGAAATCCTCTGCTCGGCGTAACGGAGGCAGCCCTTGGAGATCGGAAATCCGCAGCCTTGGATCGAGTTCAAGCATGCGCGCAACGAGCTTTCTCGCTTGATCGAGCCGGCCGGCAACGGCATGACATGCGGCGCCGATCCGGAGGGCGGTGAGCCAATCGGCTCGGCGCAACGCCTTTTCTGCCCATGCCGAAGCGTGGTCGTTCCGGCCGGCAAAGAAATGCGCGTAAGCCAATCCCGCATGCACGCGGAAAATGAGCGGATCAAGTGGATTGAGCTCGATTGCCCGGGTCAGAGGCTCGATACCGGCTTCAGGATCTCCGGCATAAATTCGCAGATGCCCGAGAAGGTACCATGCGGCGGCAAGGTTTGGATTGAGAGCCAGCGCGTGATCGACATATCCGATCGCATCGTCCAGCTCATAGGCAAGAAATCCGAGCGAGAAACCTCCCCAGCAATATGCAAGTGCATCCTCATTCGCCAGTCGCACAGCTTCGCGAGCCATTTCGGCTCCATCGGCAATCTCCGCCGCGCGGTCGATCATCCAGCCATTCACCCTTTGGATGACGCGGCACCACGCGGCCATTCCGTACGCCGCCGCAAACTCTGGGTCGAGCTCTATCGCGCGCCGGAATAGGCGCAGTCCTTCCGCTTGACCGTTCTGCGTATAGGCCATTGTTTTGGCGACGCCGCGCAAGTAGACATCGTAGGCATTGAGATTTTCCGTTGGCTTGCGCTTTGCGCGTTCAATCTCGGCTTGCTCTAGCTTTGGCCCGATCGCGCCAATCACTCTTGTGCTGATTTGATCCTGCAGATCAAAAATGTCTTCGGATGCGCCGTCGAAGCGGTCGGCCCAGAGATGTGCACCAGTTGATGCGTCGATGAGTTTCGCCGTGATGCGTATGCGCCTGGGCGCCCGGCGCACGCTGCCTTCGAGCACGTAGCGCACCCCCAATTCGCGCCCGATTTCCTTGACATCGGCGCTGCGTCCCTTGAACGTGAAGGTCGAGCTTCGCGCCATCACGAACAGCCACCGAAAGTGCGACAGCGCTGTTGTGATGTCCTCGACGATGCCGTCGACGAAGTACTCCTGCTCGGGGTCGGCAGACATGTTTGCGAAGGGGAGCACGGCGATCGACGGCTTGCGAAAGCCGGGTGACGGCAGAGCGTCATCGATGTTCCAATGCCCTTGGTCTGTGCGGCCGACAGGATCGAGACGGCCGGCAAAGCGATAGCCGATGCGCGGAAGGGTGGCGATCCACTCGCCGCCGTCCGGTGATTGCCCAAGAGCCTTGCGCAACGTGGCGATTTGAACCGAGAGGTTGCTCTCTTCGACCGTCGTGTCCGGCCAGCCTGCGTCTATCAGCTCAGCCTTGGTGAGCACATCGCCAGGCTTTCGGAGCAGCGCAACGAGGATTAAGACGCCGCGGTGCCCGACAGCAACCGGTTCACCGCCGCGAAGCAGCACGCGCCGTTCGGGATCAAGGAGAAACGGGCCGAATGCGAACTGCCGCCCACGCATTGTCGTTATCGTCCGCTTCGGAAATACTTCGGAAACTTTTTGGAGCGGCTTCAAGACGTTCGCCTCATGCTCCACCATAGTACTTTGCGCCGCGGTAAACCGACAAGACCCTCTGAACTGGGCGGAGCAGGGGTCTGATTGGGCTGCCTGAGGCCCTATATGGAGACCCAGGAATAGGCATGCGCCAAGCCAATCACATCGACACGGTCATTGTTGGCGGCGGCCAGGCCGGATTGGCCATGAGCTATCATTTGCGTCAACGCGGCAGAGAACATGTCATCCTCGAACGGCGAAGAGTGGCCGAGCGCTGGCGAAGCGAGCGTTGGGATTCCTTGCGGTTCCAGTTGCCAAACCGCTGGCTGGCGCTGCCGGGGAAACCATATACGGGAATGGACCCTGGCGCTTTTGCGCATCACTCCGAGATTGTGCGCTTCATCGTCGACTACTCCACAGAGATCGCAGCCCCAGTTCGCACCGGCCTTGAAGTCACCAACCTCGACCGCGACGAAGATAGCGGATGCTATTCGCTCGCAACTACCGACGGCCAGATCAAAGCGCGGCATGTCATTATCGCCACCGGTCCGTTTCAGCACTCGATGATTCCGGATTTTAGCCGCGCCGTTCCAGCCTCGGTCTGTCAGATCGATGCCGCCTGCTATCGGAACCCTGAGCGACTGCCGCCCGGCGCGGTGCTTGTCGTGGGCAGCGCCAACTCTGGCTGCCAGATCGCGGACGAACTTTTGCGTAGCGGCCGGCGTGTATTTCTGGCGATCAGCCGCCACAGCCGCGTACCCCGTCGCTATCGCGGCCGGGATATCATCTGGTGGTACGAAGAACTGGGCCGCTTCGATATCACCATCGACTCGTTTCCAGGTAGGAGGTATCCGCCGCCGATTATTCTGACCGGCGTAGGTGGGGGCTATGATCTCGATCCGCGTCACTTGGGCAGCGCGGGCGCTACTCTCCTCGGGCGCGTGCTTGGCATTGCCGATGGCGAGCTTGCGATCGCCGATGATGCCATGGACGTGCTGGCGGCAGCCGACAAAAGCTATGCCGGTTTCGTCGACGCGGCCGACGCTTTGGCCAACATGCGGCCCGCGTGTTTCGAGCTTGACGAAAAGGAGCCTGCGTCAGCGCCACCGATTATCGACGTTGAAACAATCCGAACGCTGAATCTGCGCGTGGAAAATGTTGGCACCATCATCTGGGCGAGCGGATACGGCTATGGCTTCGATTGGATAAAGCTGCCGGTCATCCATGCCGACGGCTCGCCAATCCAGCAGCGCGGTGTGACGGCCTGTCCCGGCGTCTATTTCCTAGGGTTGCATTGGATGCACACATGGCGATCCGCCATTCTCGCTTTTGTAGGTCAAGACGCTGCTTATCTCGCCGATCACATTGATAGATTGGATGCCGGGCTGGAACGATAGGCTGACACTGCGCGAAACGGATCGATGACTTCGCCTCAAGTCCTCCGCAGGGCGGACTAGTCCTAACGAAAGGCAATGAACAGCTTTCAGGATGCTAAGGACGGCGGCGTCCAATTCGGCCATTTCTGTTTCCACTGGACGACGGCGTCGCCGGACCATTCGAAGCCGGCGCTGATGCCGTCTGGTGCGGCAGCCGTTTCCTCGTTCCGCAAGCGGCCCGAAGCGCACGATGCCTACAAGGGGCGCGTATTAGCTGCTGATGTTGGCGACCATCTACGACCCCGAGTGGCCCGATCAGATCAGACGATCCTCGTTATGACATCGACGTTGCCCCGTGTCGCTTTGGAGTAAGGACAAATCTCGTGCGCTTCATCCACCAGAATTTGTACGACATCGCGCTCCAGATCCGGCACGGCAATGTCCAGTTGGACGCTGAGAAAGTGGCCGTTTTCTCCGTAGTTCAGATTCACCTCGGCCTTGATGCTCACCCCTGCAGGCAGCGCGATTTTTCGTTCGTGGGCCGCAGATGCGACTGCGCTTGCGAAGCTGGCCGACCAGCCGGCCGCGAGCAACTGCTCCGGATTGGTGCCTATGCGCGCAGATCCGGGCGCCGAAAGCCAGATGTCCAGAAGGCCGTCGGAGCTGCGCGAGGCGCCATTTTCGCGGCCGCCCGTAGTTGCGGTCCTGGCCGTGTAGACAACCCTTGCGATGCGGCTCATGGGCATTCTTTTTGCTGGCAGCGGTAACCGCCGGGGGCGGTTACCGCGAACTCGATCAGGCGTCGACCTCGACAACGGCATCAGCGAAGGCCTGCGGCGCTTCCTGGGGCAGGTTGTGCCCGATGCCTCCGGTGACAACCCGATGCGCGTATCTCCCTGAGAACATCTTGGCGTACGCGCTCGCGTCCGGATGCGGCGCCCCATTGGCGTCGCCCTCGAGCGTGACCGTCGGCACGCCGATGACCGGTGCCTGCGCGAGTTGCTCCTCAAACGCGTCATATTGCTGCTCGCCGGCGGCCAGTCCGAGCCGCCAGCGATAGTTGTGGACCACAATGGCCACATGATCGGGATTGTCCAAGGCCGCGGCGCTGCGCTCGAATGTGGCATCGTCGAAGTTCCACTGGGGGGACGCGAGTTGCCAGATCAGCTTGGCGAAATCTCGCGTGTATTTCTCGTAGCCAGCGCGGCCGCGATCGGTGGCGAGGTAATATTGATACCACCATTGCAACTCGACCTTGGGTGGCAGCGGCAGCTTGCCGGCTTGCTGGTTGCCGATGAGGTAGCCGCTTACCGAGACCAAAGCCTTGCAGCGTTGAGGCCATAGCGCGGCAATGATGTTCGCGGTGCGGGCGCCCCAGTCGCAGCCGCCGATCGTCGCCTTTTCGATCCCCAGTGCGTCCATCAGGGCGACAATGTCGGCGGCGATCGCCGACTGCTGGCCGTTGCGAATCGTATCGTGCGACAGGAAACGAGTCGGCCCGTATCCGCGCAGGTACGGCACGATCACGCGGTGGCCTTTCGCCGCCAGCCGAGGCGCGACATTGGCATAGGTGTGGATGTCATACGGCCAGCCATGCAGCAGGATGACGGGTGGGCCGTCGGCGGGTCCGAGCTCGGCATAGCCGACGCTCAGCAGGCCGGCATCGATCTGCTTCAAGGGCCCGAAAGACGCCGCCACCGGCTCTCCCGTTGCCTCTTGCGCTTGTGCCGGGCCCATCAGGCCGAACTGAGTGGCGGCGAGAACCATCGCGGTCGCGCCAAAGAACCGTCGGCGTTCTTGGTCGATCTCATCCGGGATATTGAACGAATGCATTTGAGAACCTCTGTTGTTGTCCGGACGATCAGCCAAACGTGAAGGCAAAGACCTCCACGCCCGGGTCGAGAAACTCGATCTCGAACTGGCGATCGACGATGGGTTTCGATTGTCGAATCAGCTGGTACAGGCGCTGCTCTGTCACTGCACCTTCGCCCTTTTCATTGACGTCGACGCCGTAAGCCGTGCCTGGTGGCTGTCCGTCGATCAGCACGCGAAATCTCACGGACGTTCCCGGCGATGCCGGACCCATGACCAGATGAAGGTCGCGTGCGTGGAAACGGTAGACGATGCGGCCGTCGGGCTTGTTCAGTACGGCGTTTTCTTTCCTTACCGTCCAATCGCCCGACAGCCCCCACTCATTCAGGCGTAACCGCGCCGGCAATTCGTAGGCATGCGGCTCGTCCAAGACCAGCTCGCCGCTGGGCGCAAAATTCTGGGTGCGTTCATATCCGGAATAGTTCTCCGGAGACTTGAGGCTTTCCCAATCGGCCGCCGCTTCGATGCCGCGGCCATCCACCGACACAGGCTCACGATCGAAACCACCAGCGCCAGCCTCGGCCAGCAATTCCTGGATGACCATTTCCGATTGTTGGTATGACCCCTCGCCAAAATGACGATACCGGACACGTCCCTGCGAATCGATGAAATAGAGTGCCGGCCAATACTGGTTCCTGAAGGCCCGCCATATGAGATGCTCGTTGTCGACGGCGATCGGATAATCGATCCGCAGGTCTTTCGCCGCCTGGTGCACGTTGTTCAGGTCTTTTTCGAATGCGAACTCCGGCGCGTGGATTCCGATCACCACCAAACCATGCTTCCGGTATTTCTCGTCCCAGGCCTGCACGTAGGGAAGCGTGCGCAGCCAGTTGATGCAGGTGTAGGTCCAGAAATCGATGAGGACGACCTTGCCATGCAAGGCCGACGCCGTCAGCGGCGGTGAATTTATCCACTCGTGCGCCGCTTCAAGCGAAGCAAGCTCCGATTTTTCCTCAAGCCGGTAGGTAGAGAGTTCGTGAAGAAACGGAACCCGCATTGGTGTGGAGATTATGGACTGCGCCACGTTCGTGCCTCCTAGAAAACCGGCAATCGGAGCCCCGATTGCCGTTGCGAGCGCCGCGGCGAGCAGCAGCTTGGTTGCTTTCATCAACGACGCCTTTTGGTTCGATATCGATGTCGTCGCGCGAACGGTTCGAATGCGCACCGCGCGCCCAACCCTTCACAGCGGAAGCGTGTTGCCAGCCTGCTCGGCCACCATGTATTTCGCGTACCAGTCCGGCCAGTTCTCATCGCGCCGACCGCCGTTGCGCTTCTCGTGCTCGCCGTGGGCCTCCGACGTGCGTCGCAGCGCGGAAGCACGATCCGCCTCGGAAGCGTAGGTCGTGGTGCTGGAGTCGATGCGACCGGGAAACCGCGTGGTGATCTCCTGAAGCAACCATTCGTTGCCGTCCGGATCTTTGAAAGTAGCGAACGAGGAGTAGCTGCGTCGCTGGGGATCGCGGCCTTTCACCGTTGGCTTGCCGGGGCCTTCGCGATGAAACGCCTCGCTGACCTCGACGCCGCGGCCGATAAGCTCGGCGCGAGCCGATTCAATGTCCGAAACGATAAGATAAAGTCCGCTTGCAGAGCCGGGCGCGACCGTCGTGATCCCAGTGCCGAAGTGTATCGAGGCCGGCGAGCCGGGAGGTGTGAACTGTATCCCGCGGAACGTGTCTCCAACGACAAAGTCAGCGTCGAGTCTCCACCCCAGCCGTTCGTAGAATTGCTTAGCGCGCTCTACATTCGAGACGGGAATGACAACAACTTCGAGCTTCATGTCGAGGGAGCGCGGCCGTTGTGTCTCAACTGCGATACTGCTGACAGTGCTAGTGATGTCCATATTTACCTCCTGCGTTAAGTTGCGTGAGAAGCTCGTCTCGCGTGCGGCTCGGGACAGAACCCGAATGCCGCGAGTTCTAGCCAGGTAGGCGCCGGCGATGCCGTCCGTTCAATCGAAGTGCTCATGGCGGAAGCGGTTGGCCGGCGTGCTCCGCCACCAAGTACTCGGCGTACCAGTCCGGCCAGTTCTCATCACGCTGGCCGCCTGTCCGCTGCTCGTGCTCGCCATGAGCCACAGATGCACGCCGAAGCGCGGCTGCGAGTTCGGCCGACGAGACAAATGTGGCGCCTCCAGCGTCGACGCGGCCTGGTGCTCGCGCAGTGACCTCCTGCAAGAGCCAGTTGTTTCCGGCCGGGTCGCTGAAGGAAGCCCACGAGGCGTAGCTGCGTCTTTCCGGATCGGGCCCGCTGACGCGCCCTTTGTCACCGGCATAGTGATACACTTCGCTTACGTCGACCCCGCGATCGGCGAGTTCGGCGCGTGCTGCCTCGATGTCCGACACGACGAGTTCACCAGCGGTTTCGAGGATGTCGAGCTCGATACGAGCATAAGGGCCTGGTGCAACGCCTGAGCCGAAGACAACCGAACACTGGGACCCAGGAGGCGTAAACTGGATGACATGAAATTCGTCGCCGATGAGGTCGGCGTCCAGCCGCCAACCCAAGCCTGCATAGAACAGCTTAGCGCGGTCGACATCGGAAACTGGAATGACTACGACCTCGAGCTTGATATCGACTGCGGTGTTGCTGCGGGTAGTGGCAATCGTCATGTCTGCCTCCTCGGTTGAGTTTGATGGGAATGCTTCTTTGTGCCTCCGGTCAGTTCAGTTTCTTTGCCGCAGCGACCTGAAGGCAGCGCGCAACTCGGCGGAGAAGAGCTCCGGCTGTTCCCACGCGGCGAAGTGGCCGCCCTTGTCGACCTCATGGAAGTAGATCAGGTTGGGGTAGGCGCGCCGGGCCCACGTCTCGGGGGCCTGATAGCCTTCTCCCGGAAAGACCGTGATGGCGACCGGCAGCGAAACTTCGTTGGTCTTTTCAGGGTCGGCAAAAACGGGACTGCGGCCGCCGCCGTACTCCCAGTAAATTCGCCCGGACGAGGTGGCGGTGTTCGTCAACCAGTACAGAGTTATGTCGTCCAGCACCTCGTCCGGCGACTTTTCAGGGTCGCTGTCGTCGTAGGTCCAGCCTGAAAAGCCCGGATGCCCGAGCATCCACGCTGCGAGCCCCGCAGGGGAGTTATTGATGGCGTAGCCTATCGTCTGCGGTCGGGTGCCCATCATCGTGGCGTAGGATCTATTCCCCATCTTGGCGGCCATGCTGAGCGCGTCGAATGCCGTGCGCTCCTTACCCGTCAGGCCTGCCGGCACTGGTCCGCCGCTGGCGAGCACAGCAGCTATCTCAGGTGGTACGACAGCCGGCAGGTTGACATGGATGCCAAGAAGTCCTGCAGGGGCCAGGCGGCCCATTGCATTCGAAACGGGGGAGCCCCAGTCGCCGCCTTGGGCGACGTATTCCGTATAGCCTAAGCGCTTCATCAGCTCTGCCCAGGCTCGCGCGATGCGGTCTGTACCCCAGCCGGTCTCGGTCGGCTTGCCGGAGAAGCCGAAACCCGGCAACGACGGCAGTACGAGGTCGAACGCGTCCTCAGGACTGCCGCCATGCGCGGTGGGATCGGTGAGCGGGCCGATGGTTTTCAACAGTTCCAGGACCGAGCCAGGCCAGCCATGCGTCATGATCAGCGGCAGGGCATGGGGATGTTTCGAGCGAACGTGGACAAAGTAAATGTCCACGCCGTCGATCGTGGTCATGAACTGAGGCAGGGAATTCAGTTTCGCTTCCGCTGTCCGCCAGTCGTAGGCCGTGCCCCAATACTCGACGAGCGGCCTGATCTTCGCGATCTGAATGCCCTGCGACTGGTCATCTACGGTCTCCCGGTCGGGCCACCGTGTTTCTGCAATACGCCTGCGAAGATCGTCGAGCGCCGCTTGCGGCACCTGGATTTTGAAGGGCCGGATCGAGCGATCCTCGACCGGGTTTGCGAAGGCGGACGCGGAGA
The DNA here is from genome assembly GCF_056403835.1 of Mesorhizobium sp. P2_E6. NCBI lineage: Bacteria > Pseudomonadati > Pseudomonadota > Alphaproteobacteria > Hyphomicrobiales > Phyllobacteriaceae > Mesorhizobium > Mesorhizobium sp. P2_E6. The sequence goes on along the minus strand of NZ_JBFUEQ010000002.1, from coordinate 87,369 downwards.
GGGTGCAAAGCCCGAACACCAGCGCAGCGGTAGCGAGCACGGTGCAAGCCACAGCGGCGGCAAGCGTCTTGATGTGGGGGTTCATTGCAGTCGCTCCCTTAGGAAGTTCGCTACGCAGCTACCGCAGGGCGGAAGATGACACACATCCGGTGCGCCATCCCCCCGCCAACACGTCAGGTCTGCAACGTCTTGAATGTTGCGCGCACCTCATCGGTGAAGATCTTCGGCTGTTCCCAGGCCGCGAAATGGCAGCCCTTGTCTGTGCGGCCATAATGCAGAAGCTTCGGGAACGCGCGTTCAGTCCAGCTCTTCGGCGCCGTGTAGATTTCGCTGGGGTTTGCAGTGGCGCCGACAGGAATTGTGATGCCCTTGGCGTCGAAGAAACCGGCCTTCGCCGTTTGCGAGTGTTCCCAATAGAGACGTGCCGAGGAGATCGCCGTGTTGGTCAGCCAGTAGAACGTGATGTTGTCGAGGATGTCGTCGCGGGTAAGGCCCTCCGGCTCTCCGTCGAAGGAGCGGGCGATCAGCGCACAGCTATCCGCATCGTGATCGAGGATCCACGCCGCCAGGCCGGCCGGTGAATCGACGATCCCGTAGAGCGTTTGCGGACGAAGCGCCATTTCGTTGGCGTAGCCCAGGCCGTTCTTGTAGAAAAACGCGACCTGCTCGTAGGCGCGCTTCTCGTCGGGGCCGAGATCGGCAGGGGGCGGGCTGCCAGAGGCAAGCGCCTTCACGATCTCGGGCGGAATGGTCCCCGGCATGTTCGTGTGGATGGCGGCCAGTTCGGGAGGTGCGATCAGTGCCATCTGTTCGGTGATAAGTGCTCCCCAATCGCCACCCTGCGCGACGTACCGGTCGTAGCCGAGGCGCTTCATCAGCACGATCCACGCCCGGGCGATGCGCCCTGGATCCCAACCGGTTTCGCTGGGCTTGCCGGAAAAGCCGTAGCCAGGCATCGACGGGATCACCACGTCGAACGCGTCGGCCTCGGCACCGCCGTGCGCGGTGGGATTGGTGAACGGATCGATGATCTTCAGGAGTTCGATGACCGAACCGGGCCAGCCATGCGTGATGATGACAGGCAGGGCGCCCTGATGCTTTGATTTCACGTGGATAAAGTGGATGTCGAGGCCGTCGATCTCGGTGACGAAATTCGGCAGCGCCTTCAACCGCGCCTCGCATTTACTCCAATCATATTCCGTTCCCCAGTACTTCATGAGCTTCTGCATGGTGGCGAGTTGCACGCCCTGCGTTGGCCCTACCGTCGCCGGGGTCGACCAGATCCGCCGGGAGGCCTCGTCGGATACGAGCTCGCGCTCGGGCCAGCGCGTAGCGACGATGCGCCGGCGAAGCTCGGTGAGCTCTTCCTGCGGGAAGCTAACGGTGAAGGGGCGGATGCCATCGCCGGTTGATGCGGAGGCCTTTTGTGACGGGAGCAGGCTCGCGGCGCCTGCGGCGGCGATGCCGACCGCGGCAGTGCCCAAAAGTCGCCGGCGATCCTGGTCGATTGTTTCGGAGGTTCTGGTCGTGTCCATGTGACTCTCCTGGGGTTGATGGATGCGATTTGCGCTGCTTGACGTACCCCCAGGAGATGGGATTAGCCCGTTATGCGTCGTGAGCTCTTGTTAGTCGCTGCCCGCCTGCCGCTTTTTTGAGCAGATAGGAGGCGCCAGACACTGGAGACTCCCTATGGTGCGGGAGCGCTCCTTGACCTAAAGTAAGGTGCCGGGTGCAGGCGGCTCCCAAAAGAAGAGACGCCATGACGATAACGCCAAGTCAGGCCAAAGACAGATTGTCGTTTGGCCCTTTCTATTTGGCTGCGGGTGAAAGGCTCCTGACAAGAGAAGGCGCTCCCGTAGAGTTGGGCTCGCGCGCCCTTGAAATTCTCATCGTGCTGACTTCCGCGCCGAATGAAGTCGTCAGCAAGAAGGATCTGATGGCGCGCGTTTGGCCCGATGTGGTTGTCGAGGAAGGCAGCCTGCGGTTCCACATGACCGGACTGCGCAAGGCGCTGGGCGATGGAAAGGATGGCGCGCGTTACATCGCGACGCTTCCGGGGCGCGGCTATTGCTTCGTTGCACCGGTCTCGCGATTAAGCAGCCCACACGATGAAGCCCCGTTTGTCGCCGCCGGGTTTCCGCATGCGAATCTTCCAAACCGCTTGAGCAGAATGGTCGGGCGGGATCAGGACGTTCTCAAGCTGTCGGCGCAGCTGAATGCTTCGCGGTTCGTCACCATCGTTGGCGCCGGCGGTGTCGGCAAAACCACCGTCGCGATCGCAGTCGGACATCATCTGATCGACGCATTTTATGGGGCAGTTCTGTTCGTCGATCTGGGAATGATCGGTGATTCCGGTCTGGTGACGACAGCCGTCGCCTCGATGCTTGGGCTATCCGTTCAAACAGAAGATGCCACGCCCAACCTGATCGCCTACTTGCGCAACAAGCGGATTCTCTTGATCCTCGATACCTGTGAGCATCTCTTGGATGCGGTGGCGCCTTTGGCAGCAAGCATTGTCGATGCGGCGTCACAGGTCCACATCCTGGCGACGAGCCGCGAGGTGCTTCGGGTCGAAGGCGAGCATATCTATCGGTTGGATGCGCTTGCCTATCCGCCCGACGAACCTGGCCTGACGGCGGCCATTGTCCAGACCTTCCCGGCCACCCAACTGTTCGTCGAACGAGCGGTGGCAGGCGGCGCTCGTTTGGACATCAACGATGCGGAGGCCCTGCTCATCGCAAGCATCTGTCGAAAGCTCGACGGAGTGGCGCTCTCCATCGAACTGGCGGCCAGGCGCGTCGAATCCTATGGGCTGCAACAGACCGCCGCACTTCTTGATCAACGCCTGACACTGCTGTGGCTCGGTTCGCGGACCGCGCCGCCGCGTCAGCAAACCCTGCAGGCGACGCTGGACTGGAGCTTTGGGCTCCTGACCGACCTTGAGCGCGTGGTGTTGCGTAGGCTCGCCGTGTTCGTCGGTCATTTCACGCTCGATGCCGCACTGGAGGTGGTGACGAGCGCGACCCTCGATCGATCGACCGTCCTGGGCGCCATGGACAGTCTCGTCGCCAAATCGATTGTGGCGACGCGTCCGGCCGGAGCGATGATGCGCTACCGGCTCCTCGATACCACGCGCGCCTACGTTCTCGATATCCGGATCGATGATGCCGAGGCTGCCGATCTGGCAGTGCGCCACGCCGCCTACTATCGGAGATGGCTGGAGCAGACAGGGATCGGATGGCCAAAACTGGGGACCGGTGAGGAACGGGCTCCTCACTTCGCCGCCATCAACAATGTCCGAGCTGCCCTGGAATGGTGCTTCGGCAAACACGGAAACGCCGACATCGGCACGGGACTCGCCATCGCTGCCGCGCCGGTTTTCCTGGCGATGTCCTTGTTGCCGGAGTGTCATCGCTGGTCTGAAAGGGCAATATTGGCTTCCGACGGTGCCGCCCTTGGCGGACTTGACGAGATGCATCTTCAGGCCGCTCTCGGCGTATCCTTCATGTTTATGCGGGGAGGACGCGACAGGGCGCGCGTAGCCCTGCAGAGAAGCCTGGCGATCGCCGAGGAGCGCGGCGATCCACTGGACCAGGTGCGTCTGTTGGGTCCGCTCAACATGTTCCATCTGCGGACGGGCAATTTCGTAACCGCCCTCGAAATTGCAAGACGTTGTTCAGCCACAGCCGCCGGTCTGGAGGATTCGGTCGCGATTGCGCTTGCACACTCGATCCTGGGTATCTCGCTTCACTTGCGAGGCGACCTCGCGGCGGCGCGCGCAGAGCTGGAGGCGGCGCTCGACCGTGGGCCGCGCTCTCAGCGGACCACGACGATCTATCTGGGCTTCGAAGGCAAAATCCTGGCCAGGGCAATTCTGGCGAGGAACCTTTGGCTGCAAGGCCATCCGGATCAAGCCATGGCGCATGCTCGGCAGGCCGTCGAAGAGGCTGCCGCCATGGATCATTCTCTAACGCTGGCGATCGCGTTGATCTGGGCGATATCGGTCTTCCTGTGGACGGGCGACCTGAAGAGCGCCGAGGCGTACATCGACATGCTCATCGCCCGCGCGGAATCCCATTCCATGACTCCTTACCTGCTGGTCGGTCGGGGATTCAAAAGCGAAGTAGCGATCCGTCAAGGCGATGCAGAAGGCGGTGTCGAGGGCCTGCAGACGTCTCTTCAGAAGCTGCACGCGGCACCTTACGAATTGCTCACGACTCCGCTCAACCTCTCGCTGGTCAGGGGATTGTCCGCAATAGGTCAGGTCGATGAAGCAACTGCGCTGATCGACGAGTCGCTTGGCCTCGTCGAGAAGAACGGCGACCAATTGTACCTCCCGGAGTTGCTGCGGATGAAGGGAAGCCTCCTTCTCCAGTCGCAACGCAACCGCGACGAAGCTGCCGCCTACCTCATGCAGGCACTGGAGTTGAGCCGCAGTCAGCGCGCGCGGGCATGGGAGTTGCGAACCGCAATCGACATGACGACGCTGATGGCCGGGCGAGGGGAGATCAATAGCGCTCGCGAGCTCTTGCAACCGGTTGCGGCGCATTTTGTGGAGGGTCTGAATACGGCGGATGTCAAGGCCGCCGAACACCTGCTGGCGACGCTCAGGTAGAACCTTCGATGCCACCGCCCCATTGGTGTCGTCCGCTGTCGGCGCATTTCGACGGTGGCTCAGAAAATCGAATTCGTGATGGCCTTCACCGGCCCGCCTGAGCAATCAGCTACGTCGTGCAAACGCGCCAATGCTGTTAAGCAGCGGCTGTTGGTCGCCGACCCAGAACCAGTGATCGTTGCCGGCAACCTCAATGAACTTCGCGCCTGGGATGTTGGCCGCGAGGAAGCGCCCGGCTTCGATGCGAACGGCGCGGTCGCCGGAGCGGTGCAGAACCATCGTCCTTGCCGAAACCTTTGCAAGGAGATGACGGACATCGGTATCACGCAGCGCTTCCAGGAGGCCCGCGACCGCGCCGGGACTGGAGGCTGCCCTGAGCAACCCAGCCCACCAGGTCTGCGCCTGGCGGTCTGCGGCCAAGCTCGGGGCGAAAGTTTCGATTTCCGCCGGGCCACCCCAACTGGCGAGCAGTCGTTGCTTCCACAGATCGTATTGCGCGACGGTCAGGGCAAAATGATAGTCGGGTGCGCGGCTGCCTTTCGCAAGGGAACCCCACAGAACAAGACCGATCAGGCGATCGGGGTGGTTTACGGCAAAACGGACACAACCCGGCCCACCTTCTGACGCGCCGATGAGCAAGGCCCTACGGCTACTGGCCGCGTTCATGACCGCCAGAATGTCCTGCGCCGTCGCTTCGACGGTCGGGCGGGCACCGACGCGGTCGGAAAGTCCCATGCCTCGCCGGTCGAAAAGGATCAGGCGGCCGAGATGCGAAACCGCGGTGATCCAGGCGCGGCAGCTTCTGTCTTCCCAGATCCGCTCGACATGCGAAATGAAGCCCGGAACAAGCACGATATCCATCGGACCGCTGCCAACGATCTGGTAGGCGATATGGATGCCGTCCACCTCGACATAGCGCGTTCTGGGCACGTCCGGGGCGGCATCGTGAGATGGCTCACGCAGCAGGGCAAGCGTGGCTGGGTCCGGCGCAATGCCGAGTTCTTCCCGCAGCAACCGAACACAGGTGTCCCTTTGGCGCTCGGCTGCTGCCCTGTCCCCGGCCGCCAGGTGGGCACGGATCAGGTGACGGTGCGCACTTTCGCTCAAAGGGTCCAGTCCCGTCAGCCGCGTCGCATGCACGACCGCGCTGCGAGGCTCACCGGCGGCGATCTTCGCTTCGATGAGCCGCTCCAGCGCCTGCACGAGCCGGCTGCGCAGGGCCTCGCGCCTGAAGAAGACCCATTCCTCGAATTCCGGACAATCAGGGACGGAGAAGCCGGCGAGATAGTCGCCCTTAAGCATCTCGGCTGCCTCGTCGAGAGGACCGACATTGCAGGCATGCTCGAAGACCTTGGAGTCGACGTCAACGGACAGCGCCGGGTGCAGGCCCAGGGATGTCCCGCTGGCAGCGATAACCTCGCTGCCGAACGCGGTGCGGATTTTATACAGCGTGCGCCGAAGGCGTGCCCGTGCGGCTTCCTCGTCGGTTTCGGGCCACAGAAGCGTGGCTGCGACCTCACGCGCCACAGGCCCGGCGGCCTCGGCGAGGTAGACGAGAAGCGCTGCCGCCTTGCGCAAGGCAAGTTCCACCCGCCGCCCGTTCAGACGGAACTCAGGAAAACCCAGAAGTCGGAACTCCAATCGCTCCATCGATCCGTATGCGGCCGCGCGGGGACGTTGAGGGGACGCCGGCCTTCTATCCACCCCAGGAGGTCGGGCCGATTGGGCCCAATCAGGAGACTCCCTTGGAGCGAGAAATGTCACCGGTCAATACTCTCACCCATCATCGCACGTCCGAGGCTGTTGCCAGGGACGGCATCTCTATCGCCTACCAGGACCTCGGTCGCGGCGAGCCGCTCGTACTGCTGCATGGCGTGACCGAAAACAGCGAGTCCTGGCACGAGGCGGGTTACGTCGACCAGCTGCTGCGGCGCGGGCGCCGGCTGATCCTCATCGATTGCCGCGGCCATGGCCGGAGCGGAAAGCCTCACAACCCGATTGCCTATTCCGGACTCAGGCGGGCAGCAGATGTCGTTGCCGTGCTCGACAGTGCCGGCGTCCAGCATGCTGCACTGATGGGACATTCAATGGGCGGCGTGGTCGCGCTGGCCGTGGCTCTCTACCACCCGGACCGCGTCAGCGCGTTGGTCGTCAATGGCGCGCATCCGTACGCGGAGGATCTCACCTCGCTCCGGGCGGCGCTCAAGAATGACTTCGAGACCTGGCTCGCCTTCTTGACGCAACTGGCCCCCGACCTTTCGCAGGCCGCAAGCCGGCGGATCCGGGCCAACGATCTCACCGCGGTTCGAGCAAGCCTTGCCAAGGACAGGCTGGATTTCTCGGCGGCCTTCGCGGGGCTGGGGATACCGGTGTTGGCAATCAGCGGTACGCTTGATCCCCGTTGCGAGCTCGTCCGGAATTTCGCGGAACTGGCGGGCGGCGAGTTTCTGCCGCTCGCGGGCAAGAACCATGTCACCGCCTTCCTCGATGTCGACACCGTGGCGCCGGTGGTCGACGCTTTTCTGGACCGTGTCGGTGCTCAGAGCACAAGGCAAGGAGGCTAAGTCATGTGCCAAACCTGTCTCTCCTGGTATGCACGCTGCATTGCTCCCTACGTCGTCCACGCCGGCTGTTCGGCCAACACATTCGCACACATGCGAAGGCGAATGATCCCGCGGGCAGAGGGCATTGTCGTCGAAGTCGGCTTCGGGTCCGGCCTGAACCTTCCCTATTACGACGCTGCCAGGGTCGCGCGGCTGATCGGCGTCGATCCCGACGGCACGATGCTCGGCCTGGCCGGACCGAAGAGCCGTTCCTTGCCGTTCGATGTCGAATGCCTCCGGGCCAGCGGCGAAAGCCTGCCGCTCGCCGATGCCTTCGCCGACACGGTTGTCGTCACCTATGCCTTCTGTACCATTCCGGACCCTGAGATGGCGCTGACCGAAATCCGACGCATCCTGAAGCCGACGGGCCGGCTGATCTTCATAGAGCACGGCCAGGCCGAGGAGCCGCGTTGCCGCAGATGGCAGGAGCGCCTGAACAGGCTGTGGGGGCGGATCGCCGGCGGCTGCCACCTCAATCGCGATCCGTTGCTCTTGATCCGCAGGGCGGGCTTCAGTCTCGTTGAAGAGGAGCGCGGGCGGTTCTCGCTGCCCTTCTGGCAATTGGGAAGCCACTACGCCGGCGTCGCGGCACCCCCGACAGGTTGACGGCCTTCGTCAAAACCTGCACGTCTGAAAATGCGCACGGTGCTCGCATGGCCCTTCCGCCACGCACCCCGCGGCTCAGAAAATCGAATCCGTGATGGCCTTCACCGGCCCGAGCAGGACCGATCCGTCCGGCACGCCGGCGTCGATCGGAATAGCCCGGCGATTGGCCGTTGCCACCATTGGCTGGCTGACATCGCTGGTCACGATCACCGGTGTCTTCGAAGGCACCCGGTCGTAGAGATCGATGATGTCCTGGTTCATCAGGCGCACGCAGCCTGACGAGACCGACTTGCCGATTGACTTCCATTCGGGCGAGCCGTGCAGGCGGTAGAGCGTGTCGACGTCGCCCTGGAAGAGGTAGAGGGCGCGCGCCCCGAGCGGATTCTTCAGCCCGCCCGGCATGCCGCCATTTTCGGCGCTGTATGGCTTCAGTTCCGGCTGCCGGGCGACCATTTCATCCGGCGGCGTCCATTTCGGCCATTTCTGCTTCCACTGGACGACGGCGTCGCCGGACCATTCGAAGCCGGCGCGGCCAAGGCCAACGCCGTAGCGGATCGCCTGGCCGCCCTGGCGCACGAGATAGAGATGGTGCCCGGTTGTGTCGACGATGATGGTGCCGGGCTTCTGTCCCGTAGGGTCGGGGACGATCTGGCGCAGGAACTGCGGATCGATTCTCTCGAACGGTATTGGCGGAAGGTCGAAGCCGCCATCGCTGACGGCCGCGTACATGGTCGCATAGTCGGGCAGCGGCGGCTCGACATAGGTTGGTGGCGGTGGCGGTTCGACCGGTTCCGGCCCGGTGGTGGCGCATGCGGAAACCGCGATCGAAGCGGCGCCCAATGCAGCGGCGTTGAGAAAGCCGCGACGGCTCAGGCGAAAGGATTCGATTTCGGCTATGGACATGGTTGCCTTCTTTAGGTGTCAAATCGCAACAAAGGTTGAAACGCCGATTGCTGCGTGGGTGTCTGACAACACCCGGCGCGATAGGCGGTTCCGATTCTGGCCCGAACGTGGACAAACAAAGGCGAAGCTGTGACTGCGCTGCCACTGTGGCGTCAGAGACACAGCTTTGCAACCTAGCTGCCGGGCACCAATGCTTCGAGCGATGGCAGGATCAGGGCCGGTGGAAAGTCCCGGTACTCTTCTGGCTGGTTGGAACGGTTGATCCAGACCGTGCGAAAGCCGAATTTGGTCGCACCGGCGATGTCCCAGCGATTGGAGGACTGGAAGGAAACCGCGTTGGGGTAGAGGCGCCAGCCGGTAGTGACCATGTCGTAGACCGCCGGATCGGTCTTGAAGCGCCGCACCGTATCGACCGAATAGATGTCGTCCAGAACCTGATCGAGCGCGGCGGACTTGACCGCTGCCTGCAGCATTTCGGGCGAGCCGTTGGACAGGATCGCCAGCTTCGCTCCCGAAGCCTTGAGCGCCTTGAGCACGGCCGGCACTTCGGGATAGCAATCCAGCCGCCAGTAGGCGTCCAGCAGTTTGGCCTTGAGGCCAGGGTCGGCCGAGGGAACCTTGCGCAAGGCGAAATCGAGCGCCTGTTCCGTCAGTTGCCAGAAATCGGCATAGGCGCCCATCAGCGTGCGCACCCAGGAATATTCGAGCTGCTTGGCGCGCCAGATTTCGGACAACAATTGGCCGTCCGGCCCAATCTGGTCGGCATGACGGCGCACGGCGGCATGCACGTCGAACAGCGTGCCGTAGGCGTCGAAAACATAGGCGGCGTATTGCATGGCAACAGTTTTGAGGCGAGGCGCGAGAAGGTGCAAGCTTTGATTGCATCGCACTCGCCGCTGGCCTCAACAAAACTCCGCGATGCCGGTTGACGGCGCCCGCCAAAGCATCTTCCAATGGCTGTCACACGAGATCGATCGGGACGGGACAACGCGATGACACTGGCGGCTGAGGCACTATCTGCGACATGGACTTTCGTCGATGGTGATTGGCACGAGGGCAATGTCGCCATTCTCGGGCCGCGCAGCCACGCCATGTGGCTTGGCACCAGCGTGTTCGACGGCGGCCGCTGGTTCGAAGGCGTTGCCCCCGACCTCGACCGCCATGCCGCCAGGGTGAATTCCTCGGCGATTGCGCTCGGCCTCAAGCCGTCGATGACCGCCGACAAGATCGTCGGGCTTACCTGGGACGGGTTGAAGAAGTTCGATGGCAAGACAGCCGTCTACATCAGGCCGATGTATTGGGCCGAGCATGGCGGCTATATGGGCGTTCCGGCCGATCCCGCCTCGACCCGTTTTTGCCTTTGCCTTTATGAGTCGCCGATGATCCCGCCGACGGGCTTTTCGGTGACCGTATCGCCATTCCGGCGCCCGACCATCGAAACCATGCCGACCAATGCCAAGGCCGGGTGCCTTTATCCCAACAACGGCCGTGCCATTCTCGAAGCCAAGATGCGCGGGTTCGACAACGCGCTGGTGCTCGACATGCTGGGCAACGTCGCCGAGACCGGAACCTCGAACATCTTCCTGGTCAAGGATGGCCATGTCCTGACGCCGGCGCCGAACGGCACCTTCCTGTCCGGCATCACCCGCTCCCGCACCATGACGCTGCTTGGCGAGTATGGCTTCAAGACTACCGAAAAGACGCTGTCGATACGGGATTTCCTGGAAGCGGACGAAATCTTTTCGACCGGAAACCATTCCAAGGTGGTGCCGATCACGCGCATCGAGGATCGCAACCTGCAACCCGGGCCGGTGGCCAAGAAGGCGCGCGAGCTTTATTGGGATTGGGCGCATTCGACGTCGGCTGGCTGACGCGTCCGGCCCGGCCTTTTGTCGCTGCGCGGTTCGTCGTCGGAAAACCGTGTGACAGTTTTCCGCTACCCGCCTAGAAAGGGAACCGGCGCTTCATTCCGGAGTTGTCCGATCTCAATCCAGACCTATCTTAGTCCGGTATCGACACCGGATTTTTCCACGAGGGAGTACTACCCATGGCTTTTGAATTGCCCGCTCTGCCTTACGACTATGAGGCCTTGCAGCCTTACATGTCGAAAGAGACGCTGGAATATCACCACGACAAGCACCACAAGGCCTATGTCGACAACGGCAACAAGCTGGCCGCGGAAGCCGGAATGGGCGATCTGTCGGTGGAAGAGGTGGTCAAGCAGTCGTTCGGCAAGAATGCCGGCCTCTTCAACAATGCCGCCCAGCATTACAACCACATCCATTTCTGGAAATGGATGAAGAAAGGCGGCGGCGGCAACAAATTGCCCGGCGCCCTGCAGAAGGCAGTCGACAGCGATCTCGGCGGCTACGACAAGTTCAAGGCCGATTTCATCGCCGCCGGCACGACGCAGTTCGGTTCCGGCTGGGCCTGGGTTTCGGTCAAGGACGGCAAGCTGGCGATCTCCAAGACGCCGAACGGCGAAAACCCGCTCGTCCATGGCGCGTCGCCGATCCTCGGCGTCGATGTCTGGGAGCATTCCTATTACATCGACTATCGCAACGCCCGGCCGAAATATCTCGAGGCGTTCGTCGACAGCCTGATCAATTGGGATCACGTGCTTGAGCTCTACGAAAAGGCCTGATGCATGTCGCCCAAACGTGCGCAGCGGTTTTGGGACCTCGACGTGTACGAGAGCAAGGACTCAACCCGCGTCGTTTGCGTCCCTTTGGACGCAACGCGTTTGATGACCTGATCGATCTCCAGCAAAGCCCCGGCACTCCCGGGGCTTTTCTTTTGCTGTGGCGCAGCAAATTCATCCGAGGCGAAGGGAATATTCCCTTCGTGGCATCCGTTAACGTCCTGTCCCGAAATGCCCTCATCCCCAAAATACCTTCATCATGGAGCCAATTGAATGAGAAAGCTTGTCATCGCCATCTCAATGCTCGCCCTCGCGGCGTCGGCGGCCTTTGCCGACCCGATCCTCGATCGGCAGGCTCTGATGAAGGAGCGTGGAAAGATCGTCGGCGGCATTTCCAAGGTGGTAAAGGGCGAGGAGCCTTTTGATGCCGCGGCTGTGCTGACGGCCCTGCAGGCACTGCAGGCGAATGCCGAGAAGGTCGATGTCGACGCGCTGTTCCCTGCCGGCAGCGACACGGGCGACACCACGGCTGCGCCGAAGATCTGGGAAGACATGGCCGGCTTCAAGGCGGCCAACGACAAATTCATCGCCGACGTCAAGGCAGCGACCGCTGCCGCTCCCGCAGACGTCGATACGTTGAAGGCGCAATTTGACACCATCGCGTCCAACTGCGGCACCTGCCACCAGACCTATCGAGTGAAAAAGGGCTGATAGCGGGCCATGCCCTGGCTGAAAAAGCTCGTCGGCGCCCTCGTCGTTCTGGGCGGCGTCGGCGCGGTTGCCGGGTGGGTCCTGTCGGCGCCGGTGAGGCTCGACAGCGAGACCCTGGCCAAGCTCGGCCCTGGCGACGTGGCCAGGGGCAAGCGCATTTTCTATGCCGGCGGTTGCACCTCGTGCCATGCAAAGCCGGGGTCGAAGGGCGATGCCCGCCTACAGTTGGTGGGTGGTCTTGCGCTCAAGACGCCATTCGGCACCTTCGTGCCGCCCAACATTTCGCAGGACCCCAAGGACGGCATCGGCGCATGGTCGGTCGAGGACCTCGCCAATGCCATGCTGAAGGGGGTGTCGCCGTCGGGTGAGCATTTATATCCGGCGTTCCCCTACGCGTCCTACGCACGCATGAAACCGGGCGACATTGCCGACCTCTATGCCTTCCTGAAAACGCTGCCGGCCGTCGCCGGCAAGGCGCCAGCCAATTCGCTGACGTTCCCGTTCAACATCCGCCGCGGCATCGGCCTTTGGAAACTGCTTTATCTCGGCGATCAGCCGGTCGTTTCGCTTCCCGAAGGCACGCCTGATCCGGTGATGGCTGGTCGCTACCTGGTCGAAGGGCCGGGTCACTGCGGCGAATGCCACACGCCGCGCGACTTTGCGGGCGGGACGAAGAAGAACGAGTGGCTGGCGGGCGCCGTGGCCGCCGAAGGCACCGGCATCGTGCCGAACATCACATCGGGCGAGGGCGGCATCGGCAACTGGTCCGAAGCCGACATCGCCAACTACCTCGAGACCGGGTTCACGCCCGATTTCGATGCGGTCGGCGGCGCGATGGTCGACGTGCAGAAGAACATGGCCGAACTGACCGCAGGGGATCGTGCGGCGATCGCCGCCTACCTCAAGGCGGTGCCGCCGCATCCCAACGGTTATCCAGCGCGCAAGAAGACGGCGAACTGACACACGCCGCCCAAACTGCTCAGCGGTTTGGCTTGCATTAAGACAACAGCTGAAGCGCAGCGCGCGACTCTCGTCAGGTGCTATGTGGTCAGTTGTCGGACGCCGGGTGGCGGTCGCCCAGAAAGTCGAAGCCCGTCTCGAAGAAATGGTTGTAGTTGCAGGTCAGTTCCTCGCCAGACGCGATGTCGCGCAAGGCGTAGGTCTCCTCAGGCGACGAGACATCGCAATTCGGCTCGTCGTCATGGTTCATGTATCGGGCGTCGTCGGCTTCGAAGACGATGTAGGACGGATCACGCCGGTCCGGGTAGGAATAGCGATCGAGATAGTTCTTCACCGGCCCGGTCTCGCCCTCATAGGTCTCGACGTCGATGATCCGGTCGAAGCGGGGGTCGAGCTTCCAGATCAGCGTGCCCTTGGGGATGTGGTGCTTGGCAAAAACGCCGATGCCCTGGATCGGCGATTTGTCGAGATAGACGTCGACGAGCAGCATAATGGACCCTTGTGCGAGTGCGGGCTTCGTCGCCCGGGAAAGTCGTGCCTTGGGTAGCGCGCGACCATCGCAATTGCGAGGGGAAATGAGCGATGCGGAATTCAAAAAGTCATGATCGCTGAACCCAAAAGTGAACGTCGTGTCCGCAGCCTCAGCGTTGCTGCAAGGCCAGACGGACGCCCAAAGCACAGTAGATGCCGCCGACAATCTTGCCTTGCCACTTGAGCACCCTCGGATTTCGGCGCAGGAAAGTGCCAAGCCGACCGGCGCTCACTGCAAAGACGACCGTGCTGAGAAGACCCAGCATGACGAAGATGACCCCTAGTGTGGTCAACTGAAGCATCACCGACCCGTTTTCAGGCCGCACGAACTGGGGCAGGAACGCAAGGAAGAAAAGCGCGGTCTTGGGGTTGAGCACTTCGGTCAGGATAGCCTGTCGAAACGCCTTGCCGGCGGAGATGGCAAGTGCGCCGGCAGCCGGGTTGGCCGGCATTTTCTCGATGATCGCCCGAATGCCGAGATAAACGAGATAGGCGGCGCCAATGTACTTTACGATGCTGAACAGCGCCGCCGAAGTGGCGATGATCGCCGATATGCCGACCATGGCCATGACCGTGTGAAACACGTCGCCGGCCGCGATCCCGGCACCGGTCGCTATGCCCACCTTCGTTCCAGAGCTCGTTGCCCGCGCGACGGTAAGGAGGGTGGCTGGGCCTGGAATGAAGACAAAGCCGAGCACAACCGCGATGTAGGTTGTCAATGTTGACAGATCGATCATTGGCGGTTCTCTCCTGTAAGCTGCGCCTTGCCCATCACCTTCAGTGCGAAGGAATAAGTATAGGCGATCTCCTCCAGTCGCGAAAACCGGCCGGAAGCGCCGGCGTGGCCTGAATCCATGTTGATCTTGAACAGCACGGGATTGTCGCCGGTCTTGCGTTCGCGCAGCCGTGCCACCCATTTGGCCGGTTCCCAATAGGTGACGCGCGGATCGGTGAGACCGGCCAGCGCCAGGATCGGCGGATAGTCGAGCGCGGCGACATTGTCATAGGGCGAGTAGGCGGCGATGGTTCGGTAGTCGTCGGCGGACGCGATCGGGTTGCCCCATTCCGGCCATTCCGGCGGCGTCAGCGGCAGGCTGGCGTCGAGCATCGTGGTGAGCACGTCGACGAAGGGCACCTCGGCGACGATGCCGCCAAAACACTCCGGCGCCATGTTGGCGATGGCGCCCATCAGCATGCCGCCGGCCGAGCCTCCTTGCGCGACGATGCGGTCATGCGTCGTATAGCGCTCGGCAACGAGGTGGCGCGCACAGGCGATGAAATCCGTGAACGTATTCATCTTGTGCGCCCGCTTGCCGTCATCGTACCAGCCATAGCCCTTGTCCTTGCCGCCGCGGACATGAGCGATGGCAAAGACAAAGCCGCGGTCGACCAATGAGAACCAGTTGGTGTTGAATGCGGCCGGCACCGTGATGCCATAGGAGCCGTAGCCGTAAAGCAGGCAAGGTGCGGATCCATCCAGCGGCGTGTCGCGGTGGTGGAGAAGCGAGATCGGCACCAGTTCGCCATCGGCGGCTGGCGCCATCAGCCGCCTGGTGACGTAGTGATCCTGGTCATGGCCGGAGGGCACTTCCTGGGTCTTGAGCAGGACCCGCTCGCGCGTGCGCATATTGTAATCGAACACCTGGGCCGGCGTCGTCATCGACGAATAGGAAAAGCGCATGATCTCGGTATCGTACTCATAGGAGCCCGACAGGCCGAGCGAGAAGGCCTCCTCGTCGAGGGACAAAAGATGCTCCTCGCCGCTGCTGCGGTCGCGCACGACGATGCGCGGCAGGCCTTCCTTGCGTTCGAGCCGGACCATGTGGTCCTTGAAGCCGATCACCGACAGGATCAGCCGGCCAGGTTCATGCGGCACCAGTTCCTGCCAGTTGGCGCGCACCGGATCGCTCACGGGCGCGGTCATGATCTTGAAATCCTTGGCGCCATCGGCATTGGTCAGGATGAAGAAGATGTCGCCGCCTTCTTCCAGATCATATTGAAGGCCGGTCTCGCGTGGTGAAACCAGCTTCGGTTCCGCAAACGGGTCGCTGGCGGGCATCAGGCGGTATTCCGAGGTCTCGTGATCGTTGATGCCGATCATGATCCATTCGTTGTTGCGCGTGCCGTCGACATTCATGAAGAAGCCGGGATCGCTTTCCTCATAGATCAGCCGGTCGCTTTCGGGGCTTTGCCCCAGCGCATGGAACAGCACCTTGGACGGGCGGTGGTTGGGATCGAGACGCGTGTAGAAGAAGCCGTCATCGCCGGCGTTCCAGACGCCTGAACCGCCCGTGTCGGGAATCCGATCGGCGAGATCCCTGCCATCGTCAAGGTCGCGCACGCGAAGCGTGTAGAATTCGGAGCCCTTGTCGTCGAATGCCCACAAGAGCTTGCGGTGGTCGGCCGAATGATCGACGCCGCCAAGACGGAAATAGGCCTTGCTCGCCGCCTCCGCATCGCCATCAAGCAGGATCTGCTCGGAGCCGCCGTCGCGCGGCATGCGGAAATAACGCGGCTGCTCGCCGCCAAGCTTAAAGGATGAGCCATAGGCATAGGGTCCGTCCTTCATCGGTACGGAGGAATCGTCTTCCTTGATGCGGCCCTTCATTTCCTTGAAAAGCTGCTTCTGCAACTCGGCCGTGTCGGCCATCAGTTTCGACTGATAGGCGTTCTCGGCCTCGAGCTCGGCGCGGATCCCCGCATCGAGCAATGACGGATCCCGGAACATCTCCTGCCAGTTGTCGGCCCGCAGCCAGGCATAGTCGTCGGTTCGCGTGATGCCGTGATGCGTGTCGGAAACCGGCCGTTTCTCGGGCGCTGGCGGGCTGGCGTGCGGAAATGCGGAAGTGCTGGTCATTGCGTCTCGCTTTGCCGATATCTTGAATGGGGAAGCATCTTGAATGGGGAACTATCTTGAATAGCGAATGAACACGCCCATCAGGTCGGGTTCAAGAGCCGCAGCTTAAGGGTCGTGTCGGCTCCAGATGGTGCCGGGAGGAGAGATGATGAATATATATCGTCGGATTGCGGCAGCTTTCGCCGTTGCTTCGCTAACTCTGGCTTTTGCCGGCCAGTCTCATGCGACCGTATTCGCGGCTTGGCAAGTGGCCAATGTGCCGTTCGGTGACATGCTCAATGTGCGCAAATACCCTTCGGGCACATCCCAGAAACAGGCGGCGTATCCGAACGGAACCGTTCTGCAGATGACCGGACGATGCACCGGCGGGATAAACCTGCTCGACATCGCCAATCAGCCGGCGTGGAAGCAGGAACGGACGGTTCGCTATCGCTGGTGCGAAGTCTGGCATGACCCGGCCCAGAACGGCAACTTCGTCACAGGTTGGGCCTATGGCAAATACATCACGCCGCATTGACTGACCTTGCGGCAACTGATCCGAGGCAGTTCGCATGACCGGCATGTCGCCTGGTTGCTTGCGCAGGACATGCGGCAACCTGTGGTTTTGTGGACAGGTATGGGCAACCAAGCTTGCCCGTGCGATTGCCAAGCAAAATCAAGCATTGAAACCTGCTTTGTGAGTTATCGCGAATGTAACGACGAACTGACGTGGCGTCAGCGGTTGCTGGTTGGCGGGCGAAATATCGAAAAATTACAAAATGCACGAAAGGTTGAAGCTAATCCGGGAACAATTGATCAACATTGTTCAATATAGCGCAAAGACCGAATTGACTTACTTGGTCAGCAGGGTCATTGATGTGCACGCGACACGAATCGCAGAAGCTCTACCTGCATAAAAATTCGCGCGATGCCCTGCCTGAAAAAAAGGGCGCACACTGACGTAACTCTTGTTGGGGCCTGATGACCATGGATATTGTCGAAACACCTTCCAGAAACAGCGATGCGCTGATCGAATTGACCGCCGATGTGGTGGCCGCCTATGTCAGCAACAATCCCGTGCCGGTCGGCGAACTGCCGAACCTGATATCCGATGTCCATGCCGCGCTCGGGCGCGTGGGTGGAACTGCCGAACAGCCGCCTGCCGACAAGCAAAAGCCGGCAGTCAACCCGAAGCGCTCGGTTCATGACGACTACATCGTTTGCCTTGAAGACGGTAAGAAGTTCAAGTCGCTGAAGCGTCATCTGATGACCCACTACGACCTGACGCCGGATCAGTACCGCGAAAAGTGGAACCTCGACCCGAGCTATCCGATGGTTGCACCCAACTATGCGGCTGCGCGGTCCCAGCTTGCCAAGAAGATGGGTCTCGGCCGCAAGCGCAAGGCGCGGTAATCGCTGCACGCCACATCGGATCGACATCAACGGCGCCTTCGGGCGCCGTTTGATTTTGTGTGAAAGGGTTTTCCATCCGGAATTGCGTCAAGATGACGAAGTAGAGCGCTTCTACGCTCCGTGGAACGATGAACCGCTCCGGCTGTCAGGCGGTCTGCTTCAGCGCCGCCTCGGCGTCGCGCTTGATGCGCTTGACCATGGAGCGAAGGCCGTTGGCGCGCTGGGGCGACAGATGTTCGTCGAGGCCGAGCTCTTTCAACGTTCCTTCCGCGTCGGTCTTCTGGATCTCGCTGGCGGTCCTGCCGGAAAACAGCGCCAGCATGATCGCGACCAGCCCGCGCACGATATGGGCGTCCGAATCGCCGGTGAAGGTGATGACCGGATCGGCCCCCGGTCCGCGTTCGGTGGTCAGCCAGACCTGACTGACGCAGCCCGGCACCTTGTTGGCAGCGTTGCGCTCATCGTCCGGAAATGGCGGCAGCGCCTCGCCGAGGTCGATGACGTAACGATAGCGGTCTTCCCATTCCTCGAGGAACGAGAAGTCGTCGCGGATCGTCTGGATCGTCGTCGTCATAGTTCGGATATAGTCACGCGGCGGCGCCACGTCACGGAAAAAACAAGGACACCGCGGGCGTCGAGAGGGCAGACAGCCCGCGGTGCGCCGTCGGGACGGCTTAATTCTGGACCGGCAGGTTGACTGGCAAATTGACCGTTTGGGGCAAGACGATTTCCTCCGGCACGCTGCCGGTCATCGTCGACGTGTCAGGGCCCGCGGTGGACTTGTCGTCCAGCATCGCGGCCGCGATCTTGGCGGTCTCCTTGGCGCGGGCGGTGATGGTGTGCATGGCCGACTTGCCGGTTTCGCAGACGTCGGGTTTGCGTTCGCAAATGCCGGCGATGTCGCCAACCGCTTCACGCGCCGCAAACAGGGCCTGGATCGGCCCGACGCTCCCGCGGCCCGATTCGTCGGGACCGACAGCCAGTGGCAGCGCCAGCAGCACCAAGGAGAACCAGAAAGCCATTCTTATCAGGAAGACCATTCCCTTGCCTCTCGTCGTGACCGGATCATGCATCCATATGGCATGACCTCTTTTGTAGGCAGGATGGTGGCACACAGGCGCAAAGGACGGCTTGCAGGTTCGCCGAGAATTTTCCGCAAATTTTAGGCAAATCCGAAACGAACCGTTGTGCAAACAGTTTGTTTCAAATCCGAACGATTTTTCTTAACGCCGGATAACCATCTATCTATCTGTCTTGAATGCGTTTTTCGTGAAACCCGGGAGTCCAGGCGTCGCGTGGATACACCCCTTGGGCGTGGGCGCCGGATAACCCTCCGTTTACTATGGCTGCATTTGCCCGGGCTTTCGGCTGCCGGCATCCCGATATTTGCCGCAGGCCGGGCCTTGGTCGGCGCTGCCTTATCCATTCCTTAAACGCTGGATGCCAGTTTCTGAGTCAACCAAAACAATCTGCAAAAGCAGAGCTGTCCACGACGAGTACGGGTGCGTTGAGTTGAGTTCGATCAAGGCCAGATACGTTGAATTGCCTGGCGCGATGGCGGCTGGTTGCGAACGTATGGTGCACCCGTCCATCCTTGGGCAGAACGACCGCGAGCGCCAGCGCCGCTTCATCGGCGTCATGCTGGCGGCTCCTTTCTTTGCCGCCGGCGCCGCGGTCACGCTGGTCACGTCGGGCATGGGCGCCGCCGTCACCGTGGCCGCCATCTTCGCGGCCTTTGGTCTGTGCTGGTTCGTCGCCCTGCTGGTGGCGGCGACCGGCAAGATGGCCATCGCTGCTCAGGTCGCCCTGGCGATGGCCGGCATTGCGCTAGGCGGTCTCATCGCCGCCGCCGGTGGGCTGAGCTCTCCCGTCGCCATGCTCGTTGTGGCGCTGCCGTTCGAAGCCTGGTGGATCGGCGCCTCGCGGCGTGCGGCATTGTGGGGAGCCGTGTCGGCCGCTGTGGCCATCCTGGCGCAGCCTCTGGCAGGAATTCTGTTGCCGTTCGCCGGAGCACAGATTGCCGCGTGGCACTGGCTGGTGCCGTTGGCCTGGGCCCTCACATTGATCCCGCGCGCGTCGGCGTTTCAAAACACGACCGGTGCGGCCGACGTCACCGACGCGGCAGACCGTCTTGAAGACATCATCGATGCGGTGGTCTTGCGCGTCGCCCGCCATGGCGAGGTTCTGGACGCTTCGGCAAAGGCGCGCACGCTTTTGAAGCTGCCGCCCGAGCTGCTGTCCGGAAACGGCTTCTTCGATCGCGTCCATCTGTCGGATCGCGTCTGCTATCTCAGCGCCTTGGCCGACATGCGCGACGGCGCGTTGTCGCGCCGGCTCGAATTGCGCATCAGGCTGCCTCAGAACGGCAATGGACAGGCGGCCGACAATTACCGGCCGTTCTCACTCGATCTGGTGCGAGGTGAAGAACAGGGCGACGTCTTCACGCTTGTCCTGCGCGAGAACGACGACATTGCCCGGCTGCGCGAAAATCTCGCTGCGGCCAATGAGGCGGCGGCCTCGGCCGAAGTCGCCAAGGGACGCTTCCTGGCGGTGGTCAGCCACGAACTGCGCACGCCGTTGAATGCCATCATCGGTTTCTCCGACATGCTGCTGCACGAGATGTTCGGCGCCTTCAAGGATCCGCGCCAGAAGGAGTATGTCGGCCTGGTGAGGGATTCGGGCCAGCATCTGCTGGCCGTCGTGACCTCGATACTCGACGTGTCCAGGATCGAGTCCGGCGTCTATGCGACCGAGCCGGAGCCGTTCCGGTTCGCGGAAGCGGTCGACATGTGTCAGTCCATGCTGCGGCTGCAGGCGCAGGCGAAGAACATCGATCTGCAGACGCAGATCGCGCCGGACGCCGGCGATATCAATGCCGACCGGCGTGCCGTGCAGCAGATGCTCATCAACCTTGTTTCCAATGCGATCAAGTTCACCCCCGATGGTGGCGATGTGGTCGTCGGCGCCAAGCGGATCGGTTCGCGCCTGCATTTCTGGGTCAGGGACACTGGCATCGGCATCGCCGAGGAGGATTTTGCCAATCTCGGCAAGCCCTTCATGCAGATCCAGAACGACTATACCCGCCGGTTCGAGGGGACTGGCCTCGGCCTTTCGCTGGTCAAGGGCCTGGTGGCCCTGCACGAAGGCACGATGTCCATCGAAAGCATGCCGGGCGAGGGCACCACGGTGACCATCAGCCTGCCGGTGAACGGACCGAAGGGACACCAGGCGGAGAAGGCCGGAGTGCTGACGATGCCGGTGGCCATGGCGAAAGGGGACAGAAATGGCTCGCTCCGCAAAACGGCCTAAGGCGGTCAAGCGCCGCAGCAACGCCTTTCAGGACGGCGCCGTCGCCGTCGGCGGCGCGATCTCGCGCAATCCCGTCCTGGTCGGCGGGTCGACGGCATTCCTGGTGACGCTGTTCTACGTTTCCGCCAATGCCTTGTGGTACCAGCCTTTCCCGCATGCCGGCGCGTTCTTCGCGACCCGCAGCATGGAGGGCTTTCGGCATACAGCGTCCGACGAACCGGAGACGACGTTCAACATCGTGCGGCCATCCGGCACGCCGGCACCGATCAAGGGCGATCCGGTGGTCGAGCAGGTGCAGGGCATACTGAAGGATCTCGATTTCTATTCCGGAACGGTCGATGGCATTTCCGGGCCCAACACGCGCAAGGCCATCCAGGCCTATCAGCAGAAGGTCGGGCTCAATGCGTCCGGCGAGATCGACGCGCTTCTGCTGGACCAATTGGGCGCGACGCCGAAAACAGCGGCCGTCATACCGAGACCGCAGCCGCGCCCGGATATGCCGGCCGCCGTTCCGGTGTCCTTGCAGACAAACTCTGGGCAGACCAATTCCGGGCAGGCGAATGCCGACCAGGCGAATGCGCCGACGCAGGCACCCGATGCCCGCATCGTCAAGATCCAGGCCGGGCTCAAGGCATTCGGCAATGACGACATGCAGCTCGACGGCGTCGTCGGCACGCGCACCAAGGCGGCGATCAAGGAATTCCAGTCGCTGTTCGGGCTGCCCCAGACCGGCGAGCCCGATGAACTCGTGTACGTCAAGATGCGCGAGATCGGCCTGACCAACTAAGGGGCTGAAACGACGGCTCGCAGAGCGGCGGAAATATCGATAGATAGCCCGTACGCTTTCTGGAGCTTCTCATGCGCGTCACATCGGATCTGTGGGTCTCGGCCCTGTTGCGCCGGGTTTTCGGCGCCGGCGGATTTGCCACCGTGGTCAAGCGCGGCGCAACCGAAGCCGGCGCTGTGTTCGTGCTGGCGCGTGGCAGGTCTGGAGACATTGCCCTGTTCGGGCCGGCACCGCAGACAAGCTACGATTCGGCGAAGCCCGACGATCGCTTCTTCAGCCTTCTCGGCGCCGGCGATGATGCCGCCGTGCTCGAAGCACGGCTGGAACGGGAAAAGAAATTCGATCCCGACATCTGGGTGGTCGAGATCGAGGCCGGTGCCGTCTCCGTCGAGGAGCTTATTTCCGTGAAGTCGCCCTGAGGCCGGACGAAGCCGCCGCATCGTCGCTGTTCGATCCCGTCCGGTTATCGCTGTTTGCCGGTGCCGCATCGCGAACCGCTCTTGAAAGGGTCTCCGCCTTCCAGAGCCGCACCTTGTCCTGAGCCGCATCGCGATGCAGCAGGCGGTAGCGGTCGAGGAAGGCGCGGATAGCCTGCGGATGCGGGAATTGGCTGGGATAGACCGCAACCGTGATCAGGAATGCCCGGTCCTCGCTGAGGTCAAGAGAGCGCAGTGCTGCAAGCAGCGAGGCATAATTCTGGTTGCCGGTGAGCGATCGCGCGATCGAGAAATCGATATCCAGTGCGTCGGCGAGCGCGGTCTGGAAGAACGCCGCGTTTCCCGTCAGCGCCGTCTCGCGCAGTTTGAGATAGGCATCCGCGCCCGTGAACGGATCGGCGGTCGTCGCCCCGGCTTCGTCGCCGGTGCGCATCATGGTGCGCAGCCTGCGCCGTGCGTTTTCAGCGGCAATGCCGGCCGCCCGTTCTCTGGCGGGCTCTTCCGAGACGGCATCCGTGCTCATCGGTGCAATCTTGTCCGCCGTGGCCGTCACGGCCCTGTCCGCGGCGATGCCGTTCGCGTCCGGCTCCCGCACGCGTACCAGGGTTGGTCTTTCAAGCGCCCTGATCAGGTCGGCGATGGTCGGGTTCAAGTCCTTGCGCCGCGCAATGGCGCGTGCATGCGGAAGGCCGTGCCGCCCGATCAGCGCGATGAGGTCGATGTCACTGACCGCGCGGGAGCGAATGAGCAGCGGCGCGGCAATGTCGACCGGCTCCTCGCAAAGACGGCGCACCAATGCGGCGGGGGCATATTCGCATTCGGACAGGGCGGCCGCCACGTAGCGGCGTGATTCGACGGACACATTGTCGAACAGCGGCAGCGTCAGGTCTTCGAGTTGGCCGATCTCTCGGCGTGACGGGCGGGTGAGCGAGCAGAACGCCGACACCGCGGCGCGGAACAGCCTTTCAGCTTTGCCCGAGTCCGTCCGTATCGCGATTTGCCTGAAGTCCGAAGATGACACGAAGGATACGCCCGCACTCGACACAAACTCGACCACGCTCGACCGGGACTGTGTCGGTTTCGCGTTTGCCGCGGGTCGGAACGCCCTGACCTCGAGACAAAGATCAAGTTAGCGACGATCCGTTAGCGCTCCGTTAACCCTCTGCCGTCCTTAATGATATTTGGAGGCGTTGCGTTGTGCTCCGGGGAAACCGAGAGGAATGCGCGAATCATGGGCATGGTACTGTCTTTCGTGCCGCGTACGGCACCAAGCAATCGGACAAAGCAACCCGCCGAAATTCCGGCGGCGGTGATCATCTTCCCCGGCATCCGCTACGAGCGGTCGCATGCCGGCGAAGTGCGGCCGGTCGATCCCGACAAGCCGGGATCGCCAGGGACGAAGCCGGTTCCTCACCACTAGAAGTCTTGCAGCTCGCAGGAACTCTTTTCGAGGAAGCTTGATACGATCGGCTTCCAGCTGTCATCGGGCACGAAGGTGCGGATGACGAAGATGCCTTCCTCGATCGGCGCCTCGACGAAGATTGCTCCCTGAAGGTCCTCGGGAAGGTCCTTGCGCACGTCGATCATCTGCGCCGGCGTCAGCACGACGGCATCCAGCACGCCGTCGTTGGCGGTGTGGTCGTTGAAGGAATAGATGTTGTGGCCGCTGCGGTCATAGACCGACACCGACCAGAACGGCACATGTCCCGGCGCCTTGATGCGAACCACTCCTTCGCCCAGATCGAACCGGCACGCTGTCGCGTAGAACAACGGGTCGACGGACTTCACCACCGGCGCGCCACCGGCCTCCGCATCGAGACGCGTCATCCTGTAAAGGTCCGAGGTCATGGACAGCCGCGACCAGGCGTCTCGTTCGGAAAATTCAGGCACCAGGAGCAGCACGACGATGTGCACGATGCCGGCGCCGACCAGGCCGAGCAGGACAGCATGCAGAAGCTTGCGCATCGCCGCATAAGAGCTACGCATTGCAGCCGACCTTCAGGATCCGCGGCAGCGAAACGTCCGACAGGCCGGTGCTGCTGGCGATCGGCGTGTCGTAGAATGTCAGCACGAAATACATTCTGCCGAAGCCGCCGGTCAGCAGCCAGTTGCCCGGCATCGGGTGATCGCTGGCGGAAATGATGACCGAATTGTCGGGTTGTCGTACCACCCCATAGGATTGCAGCGCCGCAAGGCGTGATTTTCCGGTTTCGACCACGCCGAGCGACTGATCGGCGGCATAGAGCGTCCAGAACCGTGCCGTCGGAAATCCACCCTCGATCGTGTAGGTGCATTCGCGCTTGAGTTCGCCGCCGCCAGCGTCACGCTCGGCGACGAAGGACAGCCCTTCGGCACGGCCGAGCGCAAGCACGCCCTCACGCGCCACGCGGGCCTTCGAATAGGGGTCGGCGGCTGGCGTGCCGATATCGGGAAAGGCCGTCCATTGGCCGATCCGGATGGCGCCGACACCATCCTGGGCTTTCAGCGCATACCAGACGCTGCCGCCACCGCCGCCGATGGCTATGACAAGCGAAAGCAGCGTCAGGAGTGCATTCTTGAGCATGAAGGGCCGGGGACACGAAGAGTTGCCGCTCGGGGATATCGCGGCGCGGGGTCCCGTGGCAAGCGGGCCGATGGATTTGCCCGCCCAAGCCAGTCGCAAAGATCCACTCAGTCGGAAAGAATCACAGTGCCGACAGCTTTTCCGGCGGTTGAGGCGCTGCGAGGGCCGGCGCTGACTGGAACTGCTTGGTCATGTCCCTCAACGTCTGCGTGGTCCGGCTGGACAACACCGGCGGCCGTTCGGCCGCCGCATCGGCTGCCGCTTGATCGTCGCTCTTCTTCTGCGCTTCCCCGGCCTTGGCTGCGATCTCTTCATCGACAAAAGGCTTGTCGATGCCGGGGATCGGCTTGAGGTCGATGTTTTGATGGGCATAGACCATGAGACGCTGCCAAACCATTGCCGGCAGCGAGCCGCCAGTCATGTTCTTGGTCGGCGTGAAATCGTCGTTACCCAGCCACACGGCCGCCGTGTAGTTGCCGGTGAAGCCGACAAACCAGGCGTCACGGTAGGATTGCGTAGTCCCGGTCTTGCCGGCGACGACGATGTTGGGAATTTGCGCGCGGCGCGCCGTGCCCATCACCGGCACCGCCGCCAGCATGGTGTTCATGGATTTGAGCGCCTGCTCGGACAACACCCGGTGCGGCGGCGGCGCATCCTTGGCGAAGTCGTAGACCACCTCGCCGGTGCGGGTGACGAGCTGCGTGATGCCGTGCCGGGAGCCGACGAAGCCGTTCTGGGCGAACACGCTGTAGCCCGTCGCCTGATCCATCACCGTCATGCCCGAGGTGCCGAGCACCATCGTCTTGTGCGATTCGAGCGGCGATTCCACCCCCATCGCCTCGGCCATTGCCTTGATCGGCGGGATGCCGAGATAGTCCTTGGCCAGTCGCACCGGCACGGTGTTGATCGACTTGGCCATCGCCATGATCAGTGTGATCCGGCCGGCCGATTCGCCGCTGTAATTGTGCGGTGACCAGGTGCCCCAGCTGATCGGGCCGCCGGAAATGATGGAGTCGGGCGTGAAGCCGTGCTCCATCGCCGTTGCATAGACATAGGGCTTGAACGATGAACCGGTCTGGCGCAGCGCCTTGGTGGCACGGTTGAACTGGCTGGCGCCATAGTCGCGGCCACCGACGATGGCTCTGACGGCGCCGTTGGTCTCGATGACGACGACAGCGCCCTCGGTGACGTTATACTCCTTGCCGAACTGGCGCAGGTGGAACTCCACCGATTCTTCCGCCGCCTTCTGGATGTTGGCGTCGAAGGTGGTGTGGGCCACAAGCGAGTGCTGGCCTGGCTTGGCGATCTTCTTGACCTCGTCGAATGCCCAGTCGAGGTAATAATCCGGGCTTTTCTGTTCGCCGCGATCGACGACATCGGCAGGGTGCAGCCTTGCCTGCAGCACCTGACCCTCGGTCATGAAACCGGAATCGACAAGGTTGGACAGCACCACATTGGCGCGCGCGCGCGCCGCCGGCAGATTGATGTGCGGTGCATATTTGGTCGGCGCCTTGAACAGGCCGGCCAGCATCGCCGCCTCGGCGAGGTTCAGGTCCTTGACGCTCTTGCCGAAATAGAAGTCGGCGGCCGCCTCGATGCCGAACGTGCCGCCGCCCATATAGGCGCGGTCGAGATAGAGCTGCAGGATTTCCTTCTTCGACAGATTGGCCTCGAGCCACAGCGACAGGAAGGCTTCCTTGATCTTGCGCTCCAGGGTGCGCTCGTTGGTGAGGAACAGGTTCTTGGCCAGCTGCTGGGTGATGCTGGAACCGCCCTGGACGACGGAGTTCGCCCGCACATTCTCGAAGATAGCGCGTGAAAGGCCAAGCACGTCGATGCCGTAATGATCGAAGAAGCGGCGATCCTCGGTGGCGAGCACCGCCTTGATGACGTGATCGGGCATCTCGTCGACCGGCACCGAATCGCGCTGGATGATGCCGCGCTGCCCGATCTCGTTGCCGTAGCGGTCGAGGAAGGTGACGGCGAAGTCGCCCTGGGCGCGCCAGTCGCCAGCCGTATCCTGGAAAGCCGGAACGGCCAGCGCCAGCATCACCACAATGCCACCGGCACCCAGAGTAAAACCTTCGCTCAACAGTTCGATGATGCCGCGGCGCCAGCCGTTGACGCGGAAGCGCCGCGAGAAGATCGTCGCCGCTTCCCAGAACTGGCGCGCCTTGAAACCGATCTCGTAGAGCGAGGAATCGAGCCAAGCATCGAGCGCCAGCAGCCGGGCTGCGATCGGACCTCTTCTCTTGTGCGGTTCAGGACTGGCCATTCGGAAATCCGGCTCGGCGATGGCGCGACCTGAAAACCGCAAACCGGCAATTTCAGGGCGGCGCCCTGTCCCGACTATTCATCCATTTTGTGGACGCTCACAAGAGCGGCGAGGACACAGCTGCAAGGTTTGTTGGCGCAAGGGCAGGGGGCAGCGTGAAAGGCAACTCTGTCGCGCGCCCAGAAAAAGGTAAATTGTTGCAGGCAAGCAGACATAACGTTCCTTCAATCAGGGCAAATTATATGTTTGGTGAGCTAAAAATTGCAACGAAAGAAAGTAGCATGAAACGCCTGTTTTTTATCTGCTCCATATCCTCCTTGCTGTTCCTGTCCGTGAGCCGAGCATTCGCGTTCAATTTCGGGTTTATGAGAGTGCCGGACTGGATGGATTCTTATATTGGTGTGCTCTTTGTCATCACCTGCATTTTCTGGCTTGGCCTGGCGGCGACGAAACCGAGGGGCGTTCCGTTCAAGCAGCTTGCAAACGTCAAGATCTCGCCGCTAGCGAAGTTCTTCCGCGTCGGCCTGCTCATCGCCTTCACCATCCTGATGGTCATCTTTTTTGCCGGGATGGGGCTCAGACGATACGCTGAGATGACGGGCGCAGCGTAAAGCCGCGCGCCGATTTTGTCAGTCAACGCGGGATAGTTGGCGCCCAGCCAACCGCTGCCGCCTCAGGCCGGCTCGTGCTTCAGCGCCTGCGCCATGCAGTGGATGCCGCCGCCGGTCTTTGAGATCTCGCTCACGTCGACAATCGCCAGTTCGAAACGGTGTGCCTCGAACTGGCAGGTCAGCGTCTGGCTCGACGTCAAAGCGATCAGCGATAGAACGCTTCAAGCGGCCCGCAGGTTCTCTTTCGGGCGCAAATTCTGGTTCATGCGGAACAGGTTCAGTGGGTCGTAGCGCTGCTTGATTTCCAGAAGCCGCCGATGGTTGCCACCATAGGCCGCTTCGACCCGGTCAACCTCGTCCTCCGGCATGAAGTTCACATAGACGGTGCCGGCCGCATAAGGCTTGGCCGCCTCGTAGATCGCACGAGCCCAGTCGGTGCAGGCCTTGTCCATCGCCGGTTCGCGCCAGCGGGCGTGAACGTTCATGACGAAATGCGAACTGCGCTGTGGAAACGCCGTAGCATCCGCCTTGACGCGACCTGCCGCGCCGCCGACATGGCCGACAAATATCTCGCATTCGGGTCCCGGCAGCTTGGCTATTGCCCCCGTGACGACCGCAGCCGCCTCCTCGGAAAACTCGGTGAAGTCATGGCTCTTCCAGTAGTTGCGGGCGCCGGGCGCAAGTAGCGGGTCGAATGCTTGCTGCCAGCCGGTGAACGGGCTGGGGCCGACGACATCGGCAATCGGCGTGCCGATGGCTCGAAGCTTATGCGTCGCCTTTTCGCCTGCGGCGATGTCGCCGCAATAGCACATGGCCAGAACCAGCACCTCCTTGCCATGCCATTCGGCCGGCAGGAAGGGCAGCGGCGGCGCCTGCCGCATGACCACCCAGCAGGTCAACTCGTCAGGAGCGGTTTCGAGCGCCTTGCGATACTCCTGCAGTACCTTTTCGGCATCGGCGAAGGGATGGACGACAAGCCCCGCCAGCACCTGCGGTCCAAGCTCATGGAGCTGGAACTCGAATGCCGTGACGACGCCGAAATTGCCGCCGCCGCCTCGCAGCGCCCAGAACAAGTCCGGATTTTCGGTCTGGCTGGCCCGGAGCAGTTTGCCGTCGGCGGTGACCACATCGGCAGAGGCAAGATTGTCGATGGTCAGGCCGAATTTGCGGGTTATCCAGCCGAAGCCGCCGCCCAGTGTCAGGCCGGATATGCCGGTGGTCGAGTTGATGCCGGTCGGCACCACCAGGCCGAAGGCCTGCGTTTCCTTGTCGACATCGGCAAGCGTCGCGCCCGGCCCGACCCATGCCCGCCGCGCAGCGACATCGACCCGCACCGACTTCATCAACGACAGATCAATCACCAGGCCACCATCGCAGACCGCACTTCCGGCAATGTTGTGGCCGCCGCCGCGCACGGAGACGAGAAGTCTGTTCTCCCTGGCGAAATTCACGGCACTGATGACGTCGGAAGCGCCCACGCAGCACACGATCAGCCCAGGCCGTCGGTCGACCGTGGCATTCCAGACAGTCCGTGCTTCGTCGTAAGCGGCATCGCCTTCGCTCAGCACTGTGCCGCGCAAGAGTGCTGAAAATGCTTCCAAGGCAGCGGCGTCGATTGTCGTTTTGCCGCGTTCAAGCGTGGTGAGGCTCATGGTGTTCATGGTTTCCTCCCGATTTGCAGATGAGCCGTCCCCCTCCCCAAAAAACATCTTAACTGTGCGCTTATATTAGATATCGTGCAAGTTTCGCATTGGCCAGCGTTGCGGCGCCCAAGTGGGCGTCCGCAGCCGATGTAGTGATCGCATTGGCTTGGGCACATGCTTCTGCCAGCCGGCAATCTCAGCCGGTTTTCACGCCCAACCTTGCACCCTCGGCCGGCTGGATGCCGATCGTGCTGAGCGAATGTGAACGAAGCAGCGCAGCGCTATTCCACTCCTCAGGACGGTTCGCGCTTCAGCGCTTGCGCCATGCAGTGGATGCCGCCGCCGGTCTTCGAGATCTCGCTCATGTCGACCGCCGCGACCTCGAAACCGCGTGCCTTGAGCTGGCCGATCAGCGACTGGCTGGAGGTCGGCGCGATCACCCGGTCCTTGCCCAGCGACATGAAGTTGCAGCCGAGCGCCATCGTATCCTGGAACGGCACGTCGATAATCTCGTGGCCCTTGCCCTTCAGCCAGTCGACGATGCCGGGTTCGGTGCAGGCGAGGCAGACGGCCGTCAGTTTCTCGGCGATTGGCACCACCATCAGGTCGATATGGACATAGTACTCGTCGATGAAAGCGATGCGGGTTTCCCAGCCTTCCTTGTCGAACCAGGCCTGCACCTGCCGCGCGCCTTCTTCCTGCGTGCGGGCGCCGCCGCAGCCGATCAATACGACGCCCTCTTCGATGACGTTGAAGTCGCCACCCTCGAACGTGCCCGCCGTGACCATGTCGTAGATTGGGATGCCGAGTTTTTCGTAGGTGCGGATCGCCGCGTAGTTCTCGCCGCGCCGCCACCAGTTGGCCATTGCGGTGATGAAGGCGCCGTAAGGCGTCATAACACTGGAATCGCGGGAATAGACCTGCATCGGCAGTTCCGGCGTCGGCTCGTGCCAGTGGATGTTGACGCCGAAATGCTCATAGGCGGCGACGAGGTCCTTGTGCTGCGCCTGCGCGATCTGGACGTTGCAAGGCGCCTCGCGCAGATGCTTGCGCGACAGCGAGCTGGTCGACAGGTGGCGCAGGAAATTGGGCGAACCAAGCAGCACGTCGGTCAAGACATCGGTCTCGTTGGCAAAGCCCCAGGCGGTCAGAGGCTTGGTGCCGCCGGCCGGGTTGCGGCGCTGCAGCGAAAACGGCTCGGCGACGATGCGGTCATGAACGGTCATGGGGTTCTCCTCGTGCTTGATCATGCGTTTGACTTGGGCTGGTTGCCCGGTATCCACCAGTCTCGTCCGCGCGGGGTGGTGACATACTCCGGCCACCGAAATCCAATCGGCGGTTCGTAGTCGCAGAGCGGCGCGATCCAGTTCGAGCCTCCGATTCCTCCGCCGGTGCGGGCGACGAATTCATTCATCGCCGAATCGCGGGCGGCCTGGTCTTCCAGCAGCCGAAGGGCGGCGAGCGCGATGGTCTTCGATGCGCAGGTGACCATCGGGTCGATGGTGGCGGGAATGCCGCCCAGAGCGTTCATCACCCATGACGGATAGGGGTAGCCGGTTTCCGAGCGCAGCGCCGGGCGGGCGACATAGAAGCGCGCCGTCGGCGCATGCCAGCTCATGTCGGTGTAATCGTCGGAGGTCGAATTCACCTGCGAGGGCGGTAGATCGCGGCGCAGGATCGCTTCCGCCGCCTGCGGCTCGATCAGGCGCTCAAGTTCTTCGATGAACGGCTCGTCGCTCGCCATGCGCCCGGCATTGACCTGCATGTCGCGCGCGATTGCCTTGGCGTCCTCGTCCCAGCGCGGCGGCCCGACGGTCGACAGCGATTCATAGGCGATTTCGGCCATGGCGTGATTGGCCAGCCCGGGCCGCGACTTCGACACCCAATGCCGCTCGTGGCGGCAGCCGCTCACGGCGGCAGCGGCCTCGGCATTCCGGTCGAGCACGGCGGTGACCTGTTCGGCCATCGCCAGCGTCGGCACGCGGATCATGTACTGGATTTCGGCCAGCTCGGCCGGCAGGTTGTCGGCGGTCGCCTGGCCGGCGGTGAGGATCGCCTCGCTGATCGACCAGCCGCCCTGGTGCGGCAGCATGGAATCGCGCAGCGCCTTGGACGCCATGTACATCATCATGAGCGCGTCGTTGGCGCCGGGCGCGCGCACCGCCGAATGCGCCTGCGGAATGGGTGCCGCGTCGCCCGCCGCCCGCGCCCAGCGCTCCGGTTGGTCGCAGATGAAGCGATAGATCATCGCGTAAGCTGCGCCGCAATGCGTGTCCCAGCGCGCCGTGTTGCAGAGCGGCAGCATGTAGAACGGATGGAAGGAGATCATGCCGGCAAGGCCGTCATAATAGCCCTTGGCGGCATGGATCGGCTTTGACCCGCGCACCTTTTCCGCCGGCTCGCCGGTGAAGCGCAGCGTGCCTGGAATGCCGTGGCGCTGCATCGCCGCCTTGGTCGCCAGCAGCCCGCCAAGGCCCGAAATGCCCAGCCCGGAATGCGGGTCGGTATGACCCCCGGCATGTTCGGAGAGGCCTGGGCGCGGACGCTTGACGGTGGCGGCATCCTGGCAATTGCCCGGCACCGCGTCGTATTCGGCGTACATGCCGATGGTCGGGCCGGGACCGTTGGTCCAATGGGCACAGAAGGCGGTGGGCATGCCGCCGGAACCTTCTTCGACGGAAAAGCCTTCGCGCCTCAGCCGCTCCACGTACCAGGCGGCAGATTGATACTCGCGCCATGCGGTCTCGCCGAAGTCGAAAATGGTCCGCGTCCACGCCGACAGCAACGGCTGGATGTCGTCGAGACAGGCAAGGGCGGTTGTTTGCGCCGAGGTGGCCACGGGTTCCTCCATGAGACGAGAAGAAAGCAGTGAAGCGGTTCGCTAGAAAGTGATATGTTTTCCCGGCTCATGCAAATTCGGTTCACCTGAGGCCTCTTGCGCATACCATCCACCCAGGCGCTGCGTGCGCTCGACAGCTTCGCTCGTCATGGCAGCGTCTGGCGCGCCGCCGACGAGTTGCATCTGACCCGCAGCGCGGTCAGCCATCAGCTTCGCCTGCTTGAACGCGACCTTGGCTTCGATCTGCTCGAACGCATCGGCAAGGGCGTGGCGCTGACGCCGCGTGGCCAGCGCTATGCCAGCGACGTGCGCAAAGCGTTGACCGTGCTGGGCGATGCGGTGACGCGCCATGCCGGCACAGGCGTCGGCGGCTCGTTCAGCATCAGCTGCACGCCGGGCTTCGCCTCGCTGTTCCTGTGCACCCATATCGGCGAGTTCAGGCAGATGTACCCCGATGTCGCGCTGCGCATCCTGACGCCGCGTCGGCTGGATGACGTCAGCAATGCCGACGCGGACGCCTTCATCGCCTTTGGCGTTGGCAATTGGCCGAACCGGGCCGCCGAACTGTTGTGCGAGATTTCCTTTACGCCGCTCTGCAGTCCGATGCTCCTCAACAAGGTCGGCGGATTCTCCAAGCCCGCCGATGTGCTGCGCGCCACGCTCCTGCATCTCGGCGACACCGAGGATTGGGCGCGCTGGCTGGCTCTATCCAAGGTCGAGAACCCCGACCCGGAAGGCGGTATCTTCTTTTCCGACATGAATCTCGTCTTCTCGGCCGCGATCGCCGGCCAGGGAATGGCCATGGGCGACGAACTGACCAGCGGCAAGGCCCTGGCCGAAGGCAGGCTCGTGCGTCCCTTCGACATCGCGATCAAATCGCCGCGCTCCTACTTCCTCGTCTCAGAACACGCCAAGGCGACGCATCCGGTGCTTGACGCGTTTGCCGGATGGCTGCGATCGAAACTCGCGGAGAGCATTGCCAAGGTCATGGCCGACCACGGGCGCCACCGATTGGACAGATGAATGGAATTTGCCGATCCGGCGAAAACTATTTGGTTGCGGTGAGGCCGCACGCTGCCCTACGATTTCTTTTTGGAATTGAGGAAACAGGCAGGATGCAGCAACCCGGCCGGGCCGCAGAGATCAAGGCAATCGGAATCGGCAAGAGCTTTGGCTCGTTCCGTGCGCTGGACAATCTGACGCTCGATATTGGCCGTGGCGAGTTCCTTACCCTGCTCGGGCCGTCTGGTTCGGGCAAGACCACCTTCCTGATGATCCTGGCCGGCTTCGTGCAACCGACCGAGGGCCGGCTGTTCAGCGACGGCGTCGACATCACCGACCGACCGGCCGAACAGCGCGCGGCCGGCATGGTGTTCCAGGGCTATGCGCTGTTCCCGCATATGAGCGTGGAAGCCAACATCGCCTTCCCACTCAAGGTGCGCAAGAAATCGGCGGCCGACATCAAGCGCCGAGTCGGCGAGATGATCGAGCGCGTGGGCCTCAAGGGCCACGAGAAGAAGCTACCGGCGCAACTTTCAGGCGGTCAGCAGCAGCGCGTCGCGCTCGCCCGCGCGCTGGTGTTCGAGCCGGGCGTGCTGTTGCTCGACGAGCCGTTTTCCGCGCTCGACAAGGGCCTGCGCGGCCAGATGCAGGCCGAGATGAAGCGGCTGCACCAGGAGACCGGCACCACCTTCGTCTTCGTCACCCACGACCAGAGCGAGGCGCTGGCGCTGTCGTCGCGCGTCGCCATCTTCAATCATGGCAAACTGCTGCAGGTCGGAGCACCCGACGACGTCTACGACAGGCCGGACAACCGCTTCGTCGCCGAGTTCCTCGGCGAGATCAACATGCTGCCGCTGAAGGGGGTGCGCCCGGCCGACAATGGCTCGACCGGCCTCTGCGAAGACCGCGCGGTCTCCATGCGCTGCAAGGCTGAGACGGTGCGCGGCGATGCAATCCTGGCGATCCGGCCCGAATACATGTCGATATCAGGCGAGGCGGCGGCGGGCGAGAACGGCATCGCCGCGACCGCGACCAACTCCACCTATCTTGGCGCGGCAACGCGGCTTGACCTGACGACGCGGCAAGGCGCGAAGGTCACGGTCTCGGTGCCCAACGAGATAGCTGCCGCCGCCTTGAGCAAGGGCAACTCCGTCTGGCTCACCTGGCCTGCGGAAAAGGGTTTCCTCCTTCCGCATGGAGGACAATGACGAACGGTGTGGCGAGATATCGGCGCCACCGCTTTCCGGTACTATCAACGACAAAAAAGGGGAACTGACATGACAAATGACACCAAGAAACAAGCCATCGAGAGCCTGTCCGCAAGGGCAGGGCGCGGCGAGATTTCGCGCCGGCAATTCGCACAGCTGGCGGCAATCGTGCTGGCCGGCACGCCGATGCTGTTGCGCTCGACCGGAGCCTTCGCCGCTGCGAAGGAACTGGTGCTGGTCAACTGGGGCGGCGACGCCATCACCGCCTATGATGCCGCCTATGGCCAGGCCTTCACCAAGGACACCGGCATAACCGTCAAGATGGACGGCTCCGGCCCGACCGAAGGCGCGATCGCCGCGCAGTTCAAGAGCGGCGCGCCGACCTGGGACCTCGTCGACGTCGACCCGTTCTCGGCCATCACGCTCGGCGCGCAAGGCATGCTCGAGCCGATCGACTACAACATCGTCGACAAGAAGAAGATGCGGCCCGGATTCGGCTGGGACTTTGCCGCTTCGACCTATTTCTTCTCCTATGTCATCGCCTATGATTCCGAGAAATACGGCAAGGACGCCCCGACCGGCATGGCCGATTTCTTCGACGTGAAAAAATTCCCCGGCAAGCGCTCGCTCTACAAATGGGGCGTGTCGAGCTGGGAGGCAGCCCTTCTGGCCGACGGCATCGCGCCCGCCTCGCTCTACCCGCTCGACCTGAAGCGCGCGCACGACAAGATCGCCGCCTTCAAGGAGAACGTCGTTGCCTATTGGGGCGGCGGTGCCGAGAGCCAGAGCGTGCTGCTCAATGGCGAGGCCTCGATGGCGATCGTCTGGTCGACCCGCGCTTCCCTGATCGAGCAGGATTCCGGCGGCAAGATCAAGTTCATCTGGGACCAGGGGCTGATCTCGCCCGGCGCGCTCGCCGTGCTCAAGGGCAATCCCGGCGGCAAGGAAGCGGCCATGAAGTTCATCGCCAGCGCCCAGGACCCGCAAAAGCAGCTGGTCATGTTCGACAAGCTCGGCCAGGGCCCAGCAAACCCGGCCGCCGACGCGCTGATCCCTGCCGACAAGAAGCGGATCAACCCGGTCGACCCCGAGAACATGAAGAAGCAGATCGCGCTCGATATGGACTGGTACGCCAAGAACTACGGGCCAGCGCTCGACGAATACACCAAGATCATCTCCGCCTGACCGAGGCAGGGATTATCGGGTCGACATGAGAGCATATCTCTCCGACAGGATGGGCGCGGCGCTGTTGATGGCGCCGCTGCTCCTGTTTCTTGTCCTGGCCTATGCCTGGCCGTTCCTCGGCGTCGTCAAATGGAGCTTTACGCTGCCGACGCCGGGGCTCGGCCAGTATGAGGCGCTGCTCACCGACGATCTGGTGCAGTCGGTGTTCATCCGCACGCTGCGCATCGCGGCGGTCGTCACCGTGGTCTCGGTGGCCGCTGCCTATGCCATCACCGTCGTCTGGGTGCGCGGAACCCCGGCTCAGCGCCTGGTTGCCGAGTTCTGCATTCTCGTTCCGTTCTGGATCTCGGTGCTGACCCGCGCCTTCGGCTGGGTGGCGCTACTGTCCAATCGCGGCCTGATCAACACCTGGCTGCAGGCGATCGGCTTCATTTCCGAACCGCTGGCGCTGGTGCGCAACGAATTCGGCGTCATCGTTGGCATGACGCATTTTCTCATTCCTTTCGCCGTCTTTCCGCTGGCGTCTGCCATGCGCAGCCTCGACGACCGCGTGCTGTTGGCAGCGCGCGGGCTCGGCTCCAGCCGCATGCGCACCTTCTGGTCGGTCTTCGTGCCCATGACCCGCTCCGGCATCATCGGCGCGGCCCTCATCGTCTTCGTGTTTTCGCTGGGCTTCTTCGTGACGCCGGCGATCCTCGGCGGCGGTCGCAGCGTCATGGTCGCCGAGCTGATCTATCTGAGGATATTCCAGAGCCCGGACTGGGGGCTGGGCGCGGCGATCAGCGTCGTGCTGGTGCTGTTCGTCGGCGCGCTGATGGCGCTCTTGTTCCGTTATGTCAGACCGAAGCAATTGATCTGATGCCGACTTATCGCCCCGGTCCCGTCTCCCTGATCATCGCGGCCTTCGTGGCGCTGTTCCTGCTGATGCCCTTGCTCGCCGTCATCCCGGTGTCGCTGACGCCGAGCCGCATGCTGGCCATGCCATCAGGCGAACTGTCGCTGCGCCACTACAGGGCGCTGATCGAGGATCCGCGCTGGATCGATTCGATCCTGCTCAGCATCCGCATCGGCATCGTCAGCAGCGCCTTTTCCACCGTGCTGGCGCTGTGCTTCAGCCTCGGCGTGTGGATGTTCCAGCCGCGTTTCACCGCGGCGCTCGTCGGCTTCGTGCTGCTGCCCATGGTCGTGCCGCCGGTGGTCTCGGCCATCACGCTCTACTTCCTGCTCACCTCGATCTCCGGCTTCAGCTCGCTCTTCGGCTACGACACGTGGCTTGGCGTTGCCATGGCCCATTCGGTGATGACGGTGCCCTTCGCCACCGTGCTGATGCTGGTCTCGCTCAGCCAGCTCGACCGGCGCATCGACCTCGCCGCGCGCGGCCTTGGCGCGTCGGTATGGGAGCGAGCCACCCGCATCATCATGCCCAACATCAAGTTCGGCATCATCACCGCGGCACTTTTGTCCTTCGTGCTGTCCTGGGAAGAGATCGGCGTCACGCTGTTCATCACCTCGGTCAACGCCATCACGCTGCCCAGGCTGATGTGGATGGGGCTGCGCGACAACATCGATCCGGCGATCGCCGCGCTTTCCGTGATTCTGATCATCATCACGGTGCTGGTGCTTGCGCTGCGCAGTTTCGTGGTTAGGTTGCGCGGCGTCCGGTGATTGGCAAGCCGGGCAGAATCCGGATACCCTTGGAGGCGATCCCGGCACATGATCGGCAAGCCGCTACGATGAAGGAAAACGATGACCGCGTCCGGCGACTTGCAGCAGGCCTTGTTCCAGAGATTGAGGAGCGATGCATCGCTGTCGGCGCTGCTGGGCGGCGCCGGGCTGCTCGAACACGCGGCCGACAACGCCGCCTTTCCCCACGTAACCTGCGGCCAGACCAGCGCCTTCGACTGGGATACCGGGGTCCAGAACGATGCCGACCAGTTGGTCACGCTGCACGTCTGGTCGAAAACCCATGGCGAGGCCGAAACGCGTGCCATCATGGACAGCATCAAGGCGCGCCTCGCCGACGCGGTGCTGATCATCGGCCCGCGTGGACAGACACGCCTCGTGCTGGAATTCGCCGAGGCCCGCTATGACGAGGACCTGCTCGTGCATCATGGTTTGCTGCGTTTTCGCGCCATAACGCAGGATAGTGACTGATGCGCTTTCAATATGGTCCAAACGGGGTCTAGACTGACACTTCCGGGATTTCGTCGGGTGGGCGGCGAAATTCGATCGGTCGACTCGCGTTTCAGGGGTAGCGGGCATGGTCTTGGTGGCGTTCACTGTTCATTTCACGTTCAGCACCGATGCGTTACAACGCCAGCCATGAAAACGCTTCGCTCCCACTTCCGAACCGCGACACTGGCGCTCTGTGCTGCCGGGCTGTTTGCGTCGCAGGCGATGGCGACACCGGTCATCACGCCTGACCAGGGCGGCCCGATCGTTTTGGCGGCTTCCGATTGCTACGCCATCGGCCAGCAGGTGGCCGCGCAGAATGGCGGAACGCTGGCCAAGGCCTCGCAATCGACCCGCGGCGGCCAGCCGGTCTGCGTCATCGTCGTGCTCGTCCCGGGCAAGGACGGGCAGCGTCCGCGCCGCTCCGAAATCGTCGTGCCGCAGAACTGACCAATCTTTCATCTTACAGGCCTTCGTTTCCCAGGCCGCCGGAATCGGCCTATATCTGCCCCCAGCTCATCAACAGGTATCGATTTTCGCATGCGCGTACTCGTCGTCGAGGATGACAAGGATCTCAACCGGCAGATATCGGACGCGCTGGTCGATGCCGGCTATGTCGTCGACCGCGCCTTCGATGGCGAGGAGGGGCATTTCCTCGGCGACACCGAGCCCTACGATGCCGTCGTGCTCGACATCGGCCTGCCGCAGATGGATGGCATCAGCGTGGTCGAGCGGTGGCGTCGCGGCGGCCGCAAGATGCCGGTGCTGATCCTGACGGCGCGCGATCGCTGGAGCGACAAGGTCTCCGGCATCGACGCCGGCGCCGACGACTATGTCACCAAGCCGTTCCACATCGAGGAGGTGCTGGCGAGGCTCAGGGCCCTGATCCGGCGCGCCGCCGGCCATGCCTCGTCCGAACTGACCTGCGGGCCGCTACGCCTCGACACCAAGGCGTCGAAGGCCGATGTCGACGGCGTGCCGCTGAAACTGACCTCGCACGAGTTTCGCCTGCTTGCCTATCTGATGCATCATATGGGCGAGGTGGTCTCGCGGACCGAACTGGTCGAACATCTCTACGACCAGGATTTCGACCGCGATTCCAACACCATCGAGGTCTTTGTCGGGCGACTGCGCAAGAAGATGGGCATCGACATGATCGAAACCGTGCGCGGCATGGGCTACCGCATGCGTGAGCCGGAGGCGTAACTCGGAACCGCTCAAACAAACCGCAAGGACGCCGCTTTCGCTGCGTTTGTGGCCGCGTTCGCTGACCTTCCGTGTGATCGCCTTTTCCACGGTGTGGGCGATCGTGACCCTTGTCATCATCTTCACCCTGATCACCACGCTCTATCGCCAGGCCAGCGAGCGCGGCTTCGACAGCCTGCTTTCGGCGCATCTGTTCAACCTGATCGGCTCCATCGGCATTTCCGATAACGGTGCGCTCACCGGTGCTCCCGATCTCGGTGACCTGCGGTTCTCGGAGCCGAATTCGGGCTGGTACTGGTCGGTGGAGCCTGCTTCGGAAGGCGTGCACGGAGATCTTCACTCGTCGTCGATGACCAAGACGATCCCATCGCCCGATGTCGCCGATGTGCCCTTCAATTCCAGTTTCCAGCGCAGCTATGCGACCGAAGGCATCAACGGGGAGCAACTCGAAGTGTTCGAGAGCGAATTCGTTCTCGACTCCAAGAACCGCGCCGCGCGCTTCCGCGTCATGGGCAACCAGAGCGAACTCGAACAGGAAATCTCAACCTTCCAGCGCCGCCTGCTAACTTATCTCAGCCTGTTCGGTGTCGGCATGATCGCGATCAACGCGATCGCCATCCTGCTCGGCCTGCAGCCGCTGCGCCGGGTCAGGAATGCACTTGCCATGGTGCGCGAGGGCACGGCGCACAGGCTCGACGGCCAGTTTCCGGCCGAGATCGAACCGCTTGCCAACGAAACCAATGCGTTGATCGAAAACAACAGGCGTATCGTCGAGCGGTCGCGAACCCAGGTCGGCAATCTCGCCCACTCGCTGAAGACGCCGCTGGCGGTGCTGCTCAACGAGGGCCGGGCGCTTGGCGGCGCCAAGGGGCAGTTGATTGCCGAACAGGCCGCTTCCATGCAGAAGCAGGTCGATCACTATCTGCAGCGCGCCCGTGTCGCGGCGCAGCGCGACAGCGTCGTCTACCGCACGCCGGTGGCGCCATTGGTGCAGCGCATGGTGCGGGTTTTGCAGAAACTCAACCCGCAGACCAACCTGTCGCTGGCGCTGCCGGCGACCGACATCGTCTTCGCCGGCGAGCGCGAAGACCTTGAGGAATTGCTGGGCAATCTGCTCGAAAACGCGATGAAATGGGCTAAGAGCGCGGTGTTGGTATCGGTCGTGCCTTTGACCGGCAAGGACGAGGCGGCCAGCCTGTTTGAGATCAGCATCGAGGATGACGGCCCGGGCATTCCCGAGGACAAGGCGCGCGAGGCGATGAAGCGTGGACGGCGCCTGGATGAGACAAAGCCCGGAACAGGTCTGGGGCTGGCCATTGTCGCCGACCTCGTCAACGAGTATGGAGGCGTTCTGGCTCTCGAACGGTCCGGCATGGGGGGATTGAAGGCGGTGGTGCGATTGCGGAGCCTTCAATGATGCCTTTCCGAATCAATCCGAGATCGACGAACAGTATTTACTATGGCGGCATGTCTATTGATCCCAGCGGCCAAATTTCCGACAAATATCAATACTATGGCCATGCCGACTTCTTCGATGACGCGGCCCCCGGCTCATCCATGACAGGCTCCAACTCAAGAAAACCGGTTGTTGGCATGAAGATTCGCGTCGCGCTTGTTTCCGCATTGCTGGCCGTTTCCGGCTGCACCACCCTGAGCGGCAAGGGCCCCTCGGTTGCGCCGACGCCGGCCTCGACACCTCCGTCCAGCGGCAAGGTCACCACGACGATCATTTCGGCAATGGACGGCGGCCTGGTCGGCGGCTCGATCGGCAACGGCCTGAGCGAGACCGAGAAGCGCAGCGCGCTCGAGGCGGAATACAAGGCGCTCGAATATACGACCAGTGGCCAGAAGGTGGCGTGGAAGGGCGACCAGGCTTCGCACTATGGCGAGGTGGTTCCGGGCCAGCCCTACCGCGTCGGTTCGCAGGACTGCCGCCAGTACACGCAGACGGTGTTTGCCGGCGGAGCCGGCGTCACGGCGCGCGGTACCGCTTGCCGCAACGCCGACGGTAGCTGGACGCCGCTGACCTGACGATCAACCGGATCCGGCTGATGTCCGGCCGGTTGATGTCGATCAAGGACATGCGGCGCGCCTGCCGTCAAAGCGTCGCAGGATGCATCTGTTGGCAGGGCATGGCTCTGCCTTTATTGGAAGAACCATGCTGTTCTGGGTCATAGCCGCAATTCTCACGCTGGGTGCGAGCCTGGCGGTGCTGCTGCCGCTGGCCGCCAGCTCGAACGGCGCGTCGTCGACCGGCGATCACGATCTGGAAGTCTATCGCGATCAGTTGTCCGAACTCGACCGCGACGCCGCGCGTGGCTTGATCCAGCCGGCCGAAGCGACTGAAGCGCGCGCCGAGATCGCGCGCCGCATCCTCCGCCTCGACAATGCGGCAGCGGCCGGCAAGGCATCCGTCAGGCAGGCCTCGGTCGCGGCGAGGCTGGTGGCGACCGCGGCCGTTCTGGCGGTCCCGCTGGTCAGCTGGGGGCTCTACAGCCAGCTCGGGTCTCCCGACCTGCCGTCGCAACCGCTCAGTGAACGATTGGCCAAGAATCCGGCCGACAGTTCGGTGGACGAGTTGGTGGCGCGGGCCGAGGCCCATCTTGCCGCCAATCCATCCGATGGCAGGGGGTGGGATGTGCTCGCCCCCGTCTATCTGCGCATGCAGCGCTTTTCCGATGCTGCGGCGGCCTATCGCAACGCCATTCGCCTCGACGGCGACAGCGCGGTCCGCCGGGCCGGTCTTGGCGAGGCGATCGCCAATGCGGCAGGCGGCATTGTCTCGGCCGATGCCCAGGATGCCTTTGAGGCCGCACTGAAGCTCGATCCGGCCAATGCGAAAGCCAGCTTCTACCTGGCCATGGCGCTGGCGCAGGAGGGCCGCGCCAAGGAGGCGGTCGCGTCCTGGCAGGCGATGCTGGGCAGGCTGCCGCCGGATTCGCCATGGCGCGGCGCGGTTGAGCAGGCGCTGGCCAAATCCGGCAGCCCCGAAGTCGCCTCCGGCGGCGCCACCAACGGCCCCAATGCCGGCGATGTCGACGCCGCTTCCTCCATGTCTCCCGCCGACAGGGAAGCCATGATCAACACCATGGTCGCCGGTCTCGACGACAAACTGCGGCAGAATCCGCGTGACCCGGAAGGATGGATGCGGCTCGTTCGTTCGTATGTCGTGCTCGGCAAGGCCGACCAGGCGCGTGACGCGCTGGGTCGCGCTATTGCCGTCTTCGGAGCCGACAGTGACGAAGCCAAGAAATTCACCGCCTTTGCCGCCTCGCTTGGCCTGACGGCGACGGAGTAGGACTGACATGACGCGCAAGCAGAAACGATTGTCGGTGATCGCGGGCGGGCTGGCCTTCCTGGGCGCCGCCACCGGGCTGACCTTCTATGCGCTTGGCCAGAAGGCGTCCTATTTCTACATGCCGGCCGACCTCACCACCGCCAGTGTCCAGCCCGGCCAGCGCATCAGGCTGGGCGGACTGGTCGAAAAAGGCACGATCCAGCGCGGGCAGGGGGCGACGGTCGCCTTTTCGGTCACCGACACGCACAAATCGGTCAAAGTCACCTACACCGGCATCCTGCCCGACCTTTTCCGCGAAGAGCAGGGCGTCATCACCGAGGGCAGTTTCGGCCCTGACGGCACCTTCGTTGCCGACAGCGTGCTGGCCAAGCATGATGAGCGCTACATGCCCAAGGAGGTGGCCGACGGCCTGAAGGCCAAGGGCGTCTGGCAGGAGAGCAAGAGTGAGTAAGCAGGTTCCGCAAAGGGATCCCACGGTTTTGCGGCAAGAACCTGCGGCAAAACAAAAGTCTGGGCGCAACCATGGTTGAAACCGGACATTTCGCGCTGGTCCTGGCGTTTGCGCTTTCGCTGGTGCAGACCATCGTGCCGTTGTTTGGCGCACGCCTGAACAACCAGCGCCTGATGGCTGTCGGCGGTCCGGTCGCGGTGACAGGCTTTGCCTTGACGGCGCTGTCCTTCGTAGCGCTCGCGAGCGCCTATGCGAGTTCCGACTTCTCGGTGGCGAGCGTGTGGGAAAACTCGCATTCGCTGCAGCCGCTGATCTACAAGATCACCGGAACCTGGGGCAATCACGAAGGCTCGATGCTGCTCTGGGTGCTGATCCTGACCTTCTTCGGCGCGCTTGTCGCCGCCTTCGGATCAAACCTGCCGGCGACGCTGCGCGCCAATGTGCTTGCCGTGCAAGGCGCCATCGGCGCCGCCTTCTTCCTGTTCATCCTGGCGACGTCCAACCCGTTCATCCGGCTCAATCCGGCGCCGATCGAAGGCCGCGATCTCAACCCGATCCTGCAGGACCTCGGCCTCGCCATTCACCCGCCGTTTCTCTATCTCGGCTATGTCGGCTTCTCGATCTGCTTTTCCTTCTCGGTCGCCGCCCTCATCGAAGGGCGCATCGACGCGTCCTGGGCGCGCTGGGTGCGGCCGTGGACGCTGGTCGCCTGGATGTTCCTGACCGGCGGCATCGCCATGGGATCGTACTGGGCCTACTACGAGCTCGGCTGGGGTGGTTTCTGGTTCTGGGACCCGGTCGAGAACGCCTCCTTCATGCCGTGGTTGGCCGGCACCGCGCTGCTGCATTCGGCCATCGTCATGGAAAAGCGCTCGGCACTTAAGATCTGGACGCTGCTGCTCGCCATCCTGACTTTTTCGCTGTCGCTGCTCGGCACCTTCCTGGTCCGCTCGGGCGTGCTGACCTCCGTCCACGCCTTCGCCACCGATCCGACACGCGGCGTCTTCATCCTGTGCATCCTGACGCTGTTCATCGGCGGTTCGCTGG
This sequence comes from Mesorhizobium sp. P2_E6, assembly GCF_056403835.1. NCBI lineage: Bacteria > Pseudomonadati > Pseudomonadota > Alphaproteobacteria > Hyphomicrobiales > Phyllobacteriaceae > Mesorhizobium > Mesorhizobium sp. P2_E6. The sequence continues at coordinate 43,517 of NZ_JBFUEQ010000002.1, read as the reverse complement.
CGCTGTTCGCGCTGCGTGCCTCCCGGTTGACGGCCGGCGGCCTGTTTCACCCGATTTCGCGCGAAGGTGCGCTCGTCCTCAACAATCTGTTCCTGACCACGGCGACCGCGACCGTGCTCGTCGGCACGCTCTATCCGCTCGCCGTCGAGGCTTTCTCGGCCGACAAGATCTCGGTCGGCGCGCCGTTCTTCAACCTGACCTTCGGCCCGCTGATGGTGCCGCTGCTGGTGATGGTTCCGTTCGGGCCGCTGCTGGCCTGGAAGCGCGGCGATGTCTTCGCCGTCGCCCAACGCCTGATGGTGGCCTTTGCCGCCGCCCTTCTGGCGACGCTGGTCACTGCTCTGTTCATCGACGGCGCCTCTGTGTTCGCCGCACTTGGCGTCGGCCTCGCCGTCTGGCTGATCCTTGGCGCGCTCACCGATCTCGCGGTCAAGTCAGGCTTCGGCAACGTTGCTGCCGGGAACGTGGTCAGGCGCCTGCTCGGCTTGCCGCGCTCGGTCTTCGGCACTGCCTTTGCGCATCTTGGCCTTGGCCTTACCACGCTCGGCATCGTCGGCACGCTTTGCTTTGGCACGGAAAAAATCCTGTCGATGCATGCCGGCGAAACCGTCGAACTGTCCGGCCACGCGCTGCGTTTCGTCGGGCTTTACCCTGCCCAGGGTCCGAACTACAGCGAGGATCGCGGCCGCTTCGAACTGATCGGTGTCAGCGGCAGCGCGATTGGCGAAATCAGTTCCGCCAAGCGTTTCTATCCGGTGCGCCAGATGACGACGACGGAGTCGGGCATCAGGACGATGGGCCTCTCCCAGCTCTACATCTCGCTCGGCGACGAGGGCAAAGACGGCTCCGTCGTGGTGCGCCTGTGGTGGAAGCCGCTGGTGACGCTGATCTGGGGCGGCGGCCTGGTGATGATGGCAGGCGCGGCCATGTCGCTGATGGACAGGCGCCTGCGTGTCGGCGCACCGTCGCGCCGGCGCAAGCAGGCCAGTGCCGTGCCGTCCGCGGGCCGGCCATGAGCGCACGGCTTTCGCTGATCTCGATCGTGCTGCTGCTGGCGCTGCTTTTCGCCGGCGCGGCACAGGCGGTGAAGCCAGACGAGATGCTGGCCGATCCGGCGCTCGAGGCGAGGGCGCGGGCGCTATCCGAAGGCCTACGCTGCATGGTCTGCCAGAACCAGTCGATCGACGAATCTGACGCCGATCTGGCCCGCGACCTGCGCATCCTTGTGCGCCAGCGCCTCGTTGCCGGCGATACCGATCAGCAGGTGATGGACTATGTCGTGTCGCGCTACGGCGAGTTCGTCCTGCTGAAGCCGCGCTTCGAGCTGCGCAATGCCTTGCTGTGGGGTACGCCGGTCATCCTGCTGCTCGTTGGCGGCATTTTCATTGTGATGACCGCGCGGTCGCGTCGCACGCTGGCAACAAAATCCCTGTCCGCCGAAGAGCAGGCATCGTTGGACGCCATTTTGCGCCGCGACTGACGGTCACGAACGTCACCAAACATTACCAAAATTTCATGCGTCGGAAATAGCGCTGTAATGTTCGCCTCTCTAATTCTCTTTCCCGAGGATGCCGATCAAGGGCGTCCATTTGAAAGAGGATACGAGACCCCATGAGTATTGCCCCCAATTCATATTCCGTCACCCGCAAGCGTCTGATGGCCGCCGTCGCATCCATCGCCGTTGCCGGCGCGATCGGCATCGGTGCGCTGACGACTGGAACAGGGCCCGTTCTGGCCGATGCCGTGCGTGTCGAGGCGCCGCAGGTGCCGGGCTTCGCCGACGTCGTCGAGCGCGTTTCTCCGGCTGTGGTCAGCGTCAAGGTCAAGGCCAAGATCAGCCCGGTGGCCGATGACGGCTCCGATCAGTCCGACGATCCGGACGGCATGAACAACCTGCCCAACAATCCGCAGTTGCGCCGCTTCTTCAAGGAATTCCGTGGTTTTGGCGATCAGAACGGCGAGGGTGGCGGTAATCGCCGCTTCAGCCACCGCGACCACAACAACGACCAGCCGCGACCGGTTGCGCAGGGTTCCGGCTTCTTCATCTCCGATGATGGCTATCTGGTCACCAACAACCACGTCGTCGAGGAAGGCTCGGCCTTCACCGTGGTGATGAATGACGGCAAGGAACTCGACGCCAAGCTGATCGGCACCGACCCACGCACCGATCTCGCCGTGCTCAAGGTCGACGGCGTCGGCAAGTTCACCTATGTCGACTTCGCGGACGACTCCAAGGTTCGCGTCGGTGACTGGGTGGTGGCCGTCGGCAACCCGTTCGGCCTCGGCGGCACGGTTACCGCCGGCATCGTCTCGGCTCGTGGCCGCGACATCGGCGCTGGCCCCTATGACGACTTCATCCAGATCGATGCTTCGGTCAATCGCGGCAATTCGGGCGGCCCGACCTTCAACCTCAACGGTCAGGTCGTCGGCATCAACACCGCAATCTTCTCGCCGTCAGGTGGCAGCGTCGGCATCGCCTTCGACATTCCGGCTTCGACCGCCAAGCAGGTCGTTCAGGACCTGATGAAGAGCGGTTCCGTGCAGCGTGGTTGGCTCGGTGTCGAAATTCAGCCGGTCACCTCAGACATCGCCGAATCGCTGGGCCTGAAGTCGCAGAATGGGGCCTTGGTTTCCAGCGCCCAGGATGAGGGTCCCGGCAAGAAGGCCGGCATCATTGCTGGTGACGTGATCACCCAGGTCGACGGCAAGGACGTCGCTTCGCCGAAGGAACTGGCCCGGCTGATCGGCGCCTACTCGCCTGGCAAGTCGGTCGACGTCACCGTATGGCGTGATGGCAAGAGCCAGACGGTCAAGGTCGACCTCGGCAAACTGCCTTCGAGCGACAAGCAGGCATCGGCCGACCAGCAGCAGCCCGCCGCTCCGGCCAAGCCCGACTCGCTGGCCGATCTCGGCCTGACCGTCACCAAGTCCGAAAACGGCAAGGGACTGGTGGTGACCGATGTCGATCCCGACAGCGATGCCGCCGACCGCGGCATCCAGCCGGGCGACATCATCACATCGGTCAATTCGACCGAAGTGAATGCCACCGACGACGTCACCAAGGCGATGACCGAGGCGGTCAAGTCCGGCCGCAAGGCTGTGCTGATGCAGATCACCCGCGACGACAACAATCGTTTCGTCGCGCTGCCCGTCGCCAAGGGCTGAGGCACGTCGCCGGAGCGTCCTTGTCTTCTCCCTGCGGATGAGGGCGCTCCGGCGGCAGGTTCGACTTTTCCAGTGCGGCGGTTTCAACACCCCCGAGCCGCCGTACGGGAAAGCATGGTGGAGCGCGCGTTAGTCAGTCATCGCGCTCTCCCCGGCGGCAGCGGGCTTCCCATCGCCCGCTGCCGCACCCTCAAGGCATGTCGTCAAAAAGCGTTTCAGCGGTCTTGGCGCAACGAGGTCGGGACAAGGATTTTTTTCGCGCGCGGCTTCGGATGATCTTGATCGCGATGCGCTTTGGCAAAGGCCACAATGCAGATGTCTGCCACTCAACCTTCCAGCGAAATCGCGTATAACAGTCCTATGAAGATTCTCGTCATAGAAGACGATCGCGAGGCTGCGGATTACTTGCAGAAAGCCTTCGCCGAGGCCGGTCACACTGCCCATGTTGCCGGAGACGGCGAAACCGGCTTTGCGCTCGCCGACGCTGGCGACTACGACGTGATGGTCATCGACCGGATGATGCCGCGCCGCGACGGCCTGTCGGTCATTGCCGGCCTGAGGTCCAGGGGCAACACGACGCCGGTGCTGATCCTGTCGGCGCTCGGCGAGGTCGACGACCGGGTCACCGGCCTGCGCGCCGGCGGCGACGACTATCTGACCAAGCCCTATGCCTTCTCGGAGCTTCTGGCCCGTGTCGAGGTGCTGAACCGCCGCGCCAGCGCCAAGGAAGCGGAAACCGTCTACCGCGTCGGCGATCTGGAACTCGACAGGCTGTCGCATTCGGTCCGCCGCGCGGCGCGCGAGATTACGCTGCAGCCGCGCGAATTCCGCCTGCTGGAGTATCTGATGCGCCATGCCGGCCAGGTGGTGACGCGCACCATGCTGCTCGAAAATGTCTGGGACTATCATTTCGATCCGCAGACCAACGTCATCGACGTCCATGTTTCGCGGCTGCGCGGCAAGATCGAGAAGGGCTTCGACAAGTCCATACTGCATACCGTTCGCGGCGCCGGTTACATGCTGAAGAGCGGCTAGCAGCAGCATGGCCCTATCCGTGCCAGCCATCATGAAGACGACGGCAGCGCGGCTTTCGGCGCTCTACCTCCTGCTCTTCGCGCTCTGCGCCGTGCTGCTCGTCTTCTACATGACCTCGCTGTCGGCGCGCATGCTGACCGCGCAGACGCAGGAGACCATCAACGACGAAGTGCTCGGCCTCGCTCGCGCCTATCAGCGTGGCGGTCTGCCGATCCTGGTGCGCGTCGTCGAGCAGCGCTCGCGCCAGCCCGGCGCCAACCTCTATCTGATCGCCGACGCCAACGGCCAGATCCTGACCGGCAACGTGCAGAGCCTGGAGCCGGGCGTGCTCGAAACCGAAGGCTGGACCAACAGCCCGTTCTCCTATCAGCGCTTTGGTGAGGGAGAGCTCGAGCGGCAGCGCAATCTGCCGGCGGACCAGAGCACCACTCAATCCGATCCGAACGAACCGCAGGCGCAGGGCGAGAAGGGCCACAACGCCATCGCGCTGGTGCTTCGGCTGCCCAACCAGATGATCATGCTGGTCGGCCGCGATCTCGGCGAGCCGGAGCGGTTCCGCGCCGTCATCCGCCGCGCCCTGATGCTGGCGCTTGGCATGATGGGGCTGGGCGGACTGCTGATCTGGTTCTTTGTCGGCCGCGCCGCGCTGAAGCGCATCGACAGCGTGTCGGAAGCCAGCCGCCGCATCATGGGCGGCGATCTTTCCGGCCGGTTGCCGGTGACCGGCGCCGGCGACGAGTTCGACCGGCTATCCGAAAACCTCAATTCCATGCTGGCCAGGATCGCCACGCTCAACGAAGGCCTGAAACAGGTTTCCGACAACATCGCGCATGATTTGAAGACGCCGCTGACCCGGCTGCGCAACCGGGCCGAGGCGACGCTTGCGGGCAAGCACAAGACCACCGATTACCGTCAGGCGCTGGAAGGCACGATTGCCGAATCCGACCAGCTGATAAAAACCTTCAACGCCATCCTGATGATCTCCCGGCTGGAGGCTGGCTACTCCTCAGAGAACACCAACCGCGTCGATCTTGCGGAAGCCGTGCGCGATGTCGTCGAGCTCTACGAACCGGTGGCGGAGGAGGCAGGCGTCTCGCTGGAGACAGACGTGCGGGAAACGGTCTTCGTCAACGGCAACCGCGAATTGATCGGCCAGGCACTGTCGAACATCGTCGACAACGCCATCAAATATTCGACCGACTCCAACGCCCAACCGGCCGTGCGCGTGGCTGTTGAGCGGATCGGTACCGAAGTTCGACTGTCGGTTGCCGACAATGGCCAGGGCATTCCCGACGATGGCGACCGTGCCCGCGCGACCGAGCGTTTCGTGCGGCTGGAGAAAAGCCGTTCGCAGCCGGGTTCTGGTCTTGGCCTGAGCCTCGCCAAGGCGGTCATGACCTTCCACAATGGCCGGCTTGATCTCTTGCCTGGCAATCCCGGATTATCCGTGGTCATGAGTTTCCCCTCGCGGGAGGATCACTGATGAGTGCGGCTGCGAAGCAGGTGGAGACGGATTGGCTGCTGAAGCCGGTCGCCAGGCTTGCTCCGCTCGATGAAAGTCGGGCTCGGCAAGAGCTCGCCGAGATCACTTCCGCGGCGCGGGAAGAAGGGCTGGCGCGGTTGGCCAAATTCCTGTCCGGCACGGGGACAGGCCAGGATTTCCTGAAAGCTGTCTTCGATCTGTCGCCGTTCCTGCGCGATACGGCGCGTCGCCGGCCGCAGATTTTGGACGGCCTGTTCGAACAGACGGTCGAGGCGCGGCTGAAAGCGATCGGCGCCGCCATCGGCCAGGCGCATTTGGCCGAGGCGGTCTCGGAATCCGGCCTGATGATGGAACTGCGCCTGTGGAAGGCCGAGGCGCATTTCCTGATCGCTTTGGCCGATCTTGCCGGCGAAGCCGAAACGGCGCTGACGGTGCGGCGGCTAAGCGATCTGGCCGACGCTTGCACCCGCGCTGCCGTCGACTTCCTGCTGCGCGACGCGCATGGCCAGGGCAAGCTCAAGCTGCCGGATCTCGACGATCCGTCGAGGCAATCGGGCTGGATCCTGCTCGGCATGGGCAAGCTTGGCGCGCACGAGCTGAATTTTTCCTCCGACATCGATCTCGTCGTCTTCTTCGATCCGGAAGCGCCCGCCGTCGTTGATCCACTTGATGCCACCGAGCTGTTTTCGCGCCTGACGCGTCGCCTGGTGCGCATCCTGCAGGACCGCACCGAGCACGGTTATGTCTTCCGCACTGATCTCAGGTTGCGCCCCGATCCCGGTTCGACACCGCTGGCGATCCCGGTCGAGGCAGCGCTGCGCTATTATGAGGCGCGCGGCCAGAACTGGGAGCGCGCCGCGATGATCAAGGCGCGTCCAGTCGCCGGCGACCTCGCCGCCGGCGCTGCCTTCCTCAAGGAGTTGCAGCCCTACATCTGGCGCAAATACATGGACTACGCGGCGATTGCCGATGTCCATTCGATCAAGCGCCAGATCCACGCCCACAAGGGCCATGGCGAGATCGCCGTGAAGGGCCACAACGTCAAGCTCGGGCGCGGCGGCATCCGCGAGATCGAGTTCTTCGTCCAGACCCAGCAGCTCATCGCCGGCGGACGTTTCCCGGAACTGCGCGGGCGAGAGACCGTGCCGATGCTCGGCCAGCTTGCGGCGCGCAGCTGGATCACTTCAGACGCCCGCGATGCGCTGGCCCGACAGTACTGGTTCCTGCGCCGTGTCGAACATGCCGTGCAGATGGTTGCCGACGAGCAGACGCACACGCTGCCGGAAGACGATGAAGGGCTGGAGCGCATCGCCCGCATGCTCGGCTTTGCCGACGCCGCCGCCTTTTCCCAGGCCTTCCGCGCCTCGCTGCAACAGGTCGAACGCCACTACGCAGCCCTGTTCGAAACCGCGCCCGAGCTTTCGACGGGCATCGGCAATCTGGTCTTCACCGGCGATGTCGACGATCCCGACACGCTGCGGACCTTGCACGGCCTCGGCTTTCAGCGGCCGAGCGACATCTGCCGCGTCATCCGCGGCTGGCATTTCGGCCGCTATCGCGTCACCCGGTCGGCGGAAGCCCGCGAGCGGCTGACGGAACTGACGCCGGCGCTGCTGCGGTCCTTCGGCCAGACGCGCCGGGCCGACGAAGCCTTGATACGCTTCGACGAGTTTCTCGCCGGCCTGCCTGCCGGTATCCAGCTGTTCTCCTTGCTGCAATCCAATTCGGCGCTGTTGAAGCTCATGGCGACGATCATGGGTGCCGCACCCCGGCTGGCGGCGATCATCACGCGCCGACCGCATGTCTTCGATGGCTTGCTCGACCCGGCCTTGCTGACCGAATTGCCGGACCGTGCCTACCTGTCGGCGCGGCTTTCCGCCTTTGTCGAGGGCGACCGGCTTTATGAGGACGTGCTCGACCGGCTGCGCATTTTTGCCTCCGAGCAAAAGTTCCTGATCGGTGTCCGCTTGCTGGCCGGCTCGATCGATCCGGCTCGGGCCGGCCGCGCCTTTTCCGATCTTGCGGATCTCACCATCGAGGCGGCGTTACAGGCGGTGACCGCCGAATTCGCGGCACGCCACGGCACGATTGCCGGCGGCGTGGTTTCGCTGCTCGGCATGGGTAAGCTCGGCAGCCGCGAGCTGACCGCCGGATCGGACGTCGACCTCATCCTGCTCTACGACCACGCGCCGGATGCCGAAGAATCCGATGGCGACAAGCGGCTGGCGCCTTCGCATTACTACACCCGCATGACGCAGCGGCTGATCGCGGCCGTGTCCGCGCCAACCGCGGAAGGCGTGCTCTACGAACTCGACCTGCGCCTGCGGCCATCCGGCAACAAGGGGCCTGTGGCCACCCATGTCGATGCCTTCAAGAAGTACCAGCGCCAGGAGGCCTGGACGTGGGAGCACATGGCGCTGTCGCGGGCGCGTACCATTGCCGGCGATGCCGACCTGTGCAGCGAGGTTGAGGCGGAAGTGGCGGCAGTGCTTGGCCAGCCGCGCGACGCGGCAAAAGTGATGGCCGGGGCCTCGGATATGCGCGCCATGATCGAAAAGGAAAAGCCGCCGCGCGACCTATGGGACATCAAGCTGATCCCCGGCGGCCTGATCGATCTCGAATTCATCGCCCAGGTGGCCGTGCTCACCGGGCAGGTCGAAGCCGGCCCGAGTGCCCCGGCCGTGCCAATTGCACGTGCCCCGGCCGTTGGACGTGCCACCGGCACGGCCGAAATCCTGTCCCGCCTGGCGCCGGGCTTCGCCGATGCCGGGGTCAGGCAGGAACTTGGCGAAGCCTACGCGCTCTATCTGGCGCTGACCCAGATGACGCGGCTGTGCCTCACCGGAGCCTTCGAGCGCGACGATGTTCCGCCGGGGCTTTCGGATCTGCTTCTGGCGGTGACTGACCTGCCGGATTTCGGTGTGCTGGAAGCGCACCTCAAGGAGACGTCGCAAAAGGTCAGGAAGGACTTTGACCTTTTGCTTCGTGCCGGACGACTGTGAAGCCGTTCGTCAGGCCGCATCGGGGGTGACGATGTAACAGGAGAAGACCATGAGAACGACAACCAAACTTGCCCTTGCCTTCGTCGCCCTGGCCGGCGCCGTCGGCACCACGGCCTATGCCGAAAACAATGCCAGCGAAAAGCTGCGCGAGGGCACGATGATGCGCCTCAGCAAGGCGATGAGCGATTCCAACGGCACCATCAGCTTCGACCAGTTTTCCGACGCCATGAACGCGCGGCTGAAGAAACTCGTCGCCGACAATGGCGGCAAACTGACCGTCGCCCAACTCGCCGATGCGCTGGAGAAGGCGCGTTTTGAGCAGATGGCCAAACGCATCATCGCCCGCTACGACACCAGGGGCGATGGCACGCTGACATCAGACGACATCACCAGTCGCCAGAAGAAGGTCTTTGCCATGCTCGACAGGAACAATGACGGCAAGATCGAGAAGAGCGAACTGCCGAAAGGCGGCCGCTTTGGCCGTCATCGTGAATGGGATGGCGACGACAACGAAGGCGGCATGCAGTGAGGCTGTCCGATCCAGGCTCCGGCGACGTCAGTCGGAGCCTGTGGTTGCTCAGGCCGCGACCTTGATCGCCGGCGCGGCCTTCTTCACCGGAATGCGCACCGACACGATTGTGCCGACACCTTCGGTCGAACGGATTTTCAGCGCACCGCCCTGGAGCTCGGCCAGCGAGCGTGAGATGGCGAGGCCCAGGCCGGATCCGGCGTGGCTCTTGGAAAACTGGTTCTGCACCTGCTCGAAGGGTCGGCCGAGCTTGCCGAGCGCGTCTTTAGGGATGCCGCAGCCATTATCCTCGATGGTCAATACAAGCGCGCCGGAAGTGTTGCGGGCCCTGACCGATATGTGGCCGCCCTGGCCGGTGAATTTCACCGCGTTGGACAAGAGGTTGATGACGATCTGCTTGATCGCACGGCGATCTGCGAACAGCGTCAGCGCGTCGGCGATACGTGTTTCCACGGTGATCGCCTTTTGCGCCGCCTGCAGCGAGACGACGCGAACCGTCTCGCTGATCAGCGGACCGAGGTCGATCTGTTCCTGGTCCAGCGAGAATTGGCCAGCCTCGATCTTGGACATGTCGAGAATGTCGTTGATGACGCCCAGCAGATATTTGCCGCTGCTGTTGATGTCGGTGGCATATTCCTCGTAGCGCTCCGACCCCAGCGGACCGAACAGGCCCTGTTCCATCAGTTCGGAGAAGCCGATGATGGCGTTCAGCGGCGTGCGCAGTTCGTGTGACATATTGGCGAGGAATTCGGACTTCGCCCGGTTCGCCGCCTCGGCGCGTTCGGTTTCCTTCATGTATTTGCGGTTGAGGTCGACCAGTTCGCGCGATCGCTCCTCTTCGGCCCGGCGGGCGAGGCTCAGATCATGGATCGTCGCCATCAGCCGGCGCTCGCTGTCGACCAGCTTCTCCTGGTGCAGCTTGATCTGGGTGATGTCGGAGCCGACGGAGACGATGCCGCCGTCCCGGGTCTTCAGTTCGTTGACCTGCAGCCAGCGGCCGTCGGCCAGCTGCCGCTCGAAGGTCGCGCCGCCCTGCAGTCCGCTGGTGTTGGCAAGCCGCCGTTCGGAAGCAAAGGCCAGCATCCGGTCTTCCAGCACCGCGCGCGCGGTGCCGGGCATGACGTCGCGGTCCGAAAGTCCATTGTCTTGTTGGTATTTGGAATTGCACATGATCAGGCGCTGGGCCGAATCCCACAACACAAAGGATTCGTTGATGTTTTCGATCGCCGTTCTGAGGCGAAGGTCGGCCGCCTCGGAACGCAGCGCCAGATGGCGCTGTTCGGTGACGTCGACGGCGATGCCGATCAGCTGGATCTCCGGCGCTTCGGGATCGATGACCTGTGCCCGGGCGCGCATCCACACCCATTGGCCGTCGGCGTGGCGCATGCGGAACACCTGGTCGATATAGTCGATCTCACGGGCGACAATTCTGTTGGCGAGCTCGAACAGGTCGCCGTCCTCGGGATGGATGATCTCGTCGACCTCGCCGAAGGACAGCATCGTGTCGCAGGGCTTGTAGCCGAGCATGTCGTACATCGAGCGCGACCAGTACATCTTGCCGCGCACCATGTCCCAGTCCCACAGGCCACAGCGGCCGCGAACCAGCGCCATGTCGATGCGCTGATGCGCTTCGAGATAGATGCGATCGGCCGCCTGCGCGCGTGCCGCCTGGCCGAAATAGGCGTAGAGGATGATGATCAGCACGCCGGCCGTCAGCACGAACAGGGTGACGTTCAGCGAGACAGTCTTGCGCCAGGCGTCGAAAACCGCGTCCTGCGGTACCAGTGCCGCCGCGGCACCCTTTCGCCCATTCGCCAGGCTGACCGCCGCATACCAGTCCCGTCCGCCGATGTTGACCTCCATGACGCCTGCGCGGTCGCCAAACATGAACAATGGCTGGCCGCCCTCGACGAGGCCGTCGAGCGAATGGCTCTGCCATGGCACCGAGCGCGGTGTCACCGCGATGATCTTGAAAGCGCTGTCTGTGATGACGAGCACATGGCTGCGGCCCATCGCGCCCTGGCGGCTGGTGGTTTCCAACAGGTCCTGGATGGCGCCCGGCACCGTGTCCGAAGTGATGGCGAGCGAACTCGCCAGTTGACCCGCCGCCAGCGTGAGGATCGCCTTGGCGCTGCGTTCGATATCGTCGCGCTCGTTCATCAGCGACAGGACCCGCAGCGCCGCGATGACGATCAGGAAGGTGATGATGAGGGCAGGTATCGATCGGCGCAGCAGCGGCTCGGCGGCCAGAAGCCGCCGGTAGGCCGGTTCGGCGATGAGCCGCGTGTTCCCGGCAAGGCCGTCGCTTCGCGTCTCGCGATGCGCAAAAACCTTCCCCCCGGGCGCGCCCCACGCGTCCGCCTTCGCCATAAATGGCACTCCCCGAAGTTGCCTATGCTGCTTTGATCCGGCAAACGCCGCACATCCGAATCGTCAGTAAAGAATCAAAGGTGATTCGCCTTGTCCAGTGGTCCGGCGAAAAAAGATTAAAAATTGACTAAAATAGTGCCGAAACGGCCCTTTCCGGACAAGAGCGCACGTCTACGCCAGCGTGCGATCGACAATATCGCTCAGATCCGCCGACAGGTCTCCGGCTTTCGCGATCGAAAGCAGCGCTTCCCTGGCCTTGGCCTGTCGGCCAGGTTCGAGCGAACGCCATGAGCGGAGTGCCGTCGCCAGCCTCGCCGCCAATTGCGGATTGCGCTTTTCGACCTCGAGCACGGTCTGCGAGAAGAACCGGTAGCCCTCGCCGTCCGCACGGTGGAAGCCGGTCTGGTTGGCGCTGGAAAAGGTGCCGATCAACGAGCGCACCCGGTTCGGATTGTGCATCGAGAAAGCGGGATGAGCGGTCAGCGCGCGCACCGTGTCGACGGCCTGCGGACCGGGCACGCTGGCCTGGATCTGGAACCATTTGTCCATGATTAGCGGGTCGGAGCCATAAGTCGTCTCGAATGCAACCAGCGCCTGGATCGCCTGGGGCGAACCGTGGTGGCGATGCGCAAGCATGGCAAGGGCCGCGGCGCGGTCTGTCATGTTGGTCGCCGATTGGAAATGTCCGGCGGCAAGTGCTGCTCCCCCCGGCTGCATCGAGAGATAGTCCAGCAGGGTGTTGCGCAAGGCCCGTCGTCCGGCGCTCGCCGCATCCGGGCTGAATGCCGCTTTGTCGGCAAGCCTGTCGTAGAGGCCGGCAAAATTGTCAGAGTTGGCCGTGCCTATTGCCAGTGCAAGCGCCTCGCGGGCAGCGTAGATGGCGTCGGGGTCAATGTTGCTGCCGATATCGCGGGCAATGTCGGCTTCGCCAGGCAGCGCCAGCGCCAGCGCCCGGTAGGCCGGCTCCAGCGTCTCGTCGGCGGCGATGCCGCCGGCGAGTTCGGTCAGCCGCGACGCGAAAACCGGCTGCCTGCCGCCGAGGATCTCGCGGAAGGCGGCAATCAGCGCGTCGGTCAACAGCGTGTTGAAGGCCTGCCAGCGCGAGAAGGCGTCGCTGTCATGGCGGGCGAGGAAGAACTGGTCGTCGGCCTTCTGCTCGACGGACAGCGTCACCGGTGCCGAAAAACCGCGGTTGAGCGACACCGCCGGTCGCTCGGCAACACCTGAGAACCGCACCATGTGGCGGCGCTTGCGGACATGGATGACGCCGTCCTCGACGCTGGCGCCCTCGACGCCGCTGTAGTCGACCGGCTGGCCACCGGCGCCGATCAGGCCGAAGGCGAGCGGGATGTGCATCAGCCGCTTGCGGCTCTCGGAGGGTGTCGGCGGCACCGACTGCTCGATTTCGAGCATGAACTCCTGCGACGCCGGATTGTGCGTCGAACTGATGGTCAAATTGGGCGTGCCCGCCTGGTGGTACCAGAGCGCGAACTGCGACAGGTCGCGGCCGGATGCGTCCTCGAACACCTTGATGAAATCCTCGATCGTCGCCGCGTCGCCGTCGTGACGCTCGAAATAGAGGTCCATGCCGGCACGAAAGGCATCGGGCCCGAGAATGGTGCGGATCATGCGCACCACTTCGGAGCCTTTCTCGTAGACCGTCGCCGTGTAGAAATTGTTGATCTCGCGGTAGCGACGTGGCCGCACCGGATGCGCCAGCGGGCCCTGGTCCTCGGGAAACTGGTGGGAGCGCAGCGTGCGCACTTCGGCGATCCGCTTGACCGCGCGCGAGCGCTGGTCGGCGGAGAATTCGTGGTCGCGGAAAACCGTCAGCCCTTCCTTCAGGCAGAGCTGGAACCAGTCGCGGCAAGTGATTCTGTTGCCTGTCCAATTGTGAAAATACTCATGCGCGATGATCGCCTCGATATTGGCGAAATCGGCATCCGTCGCTGTCTCCTGATCGGCCAGCACATATTTGTCGTTGAAGATGTTGAGGCCCTTGTTCTCCATCGCGCCCATGTTGAAGTCGGACACGGCGACGATGTTGAAGACGTCGAGGTCGTATTCGCGGCCGAACGCCTCTTCATCCCATTTCATCGACCGCTTCAGGGCGTCCATCGCGTAGCCGGCCAGCTTTTCCTTGCCGGGCTCGACATAGATGCCGAGCTCGACCATGCGGCCGGACAGGGTGACGAAACTGTCGGCGACTTTGCCGAGATTGCCCGCCACCAGCGCGAACAGATAGGACGGCTTGGGGAAGGGGTCGTGCCATCTAGCAAAGTGCCAGCCATCGCCGATGTCACCCTTGTCGACCAGGTTGCCGTTGGACAAAAGCAGCGGCGCCTCGTCGCGCAGGGCTTCGATGCGCACTGTGTAGACAGACAGGATGTCGGGGCGATCGAGGAAATAGGTGATGCGGCGAAAGCCCTCTGCCTCGCATTGCGTACAGTAGACATTGCTCGAGCGGTAAAGGCCCATGAGCGCTTCGTTGCCCACCGGCGCCAATTCGGTCTCGATGAGCAGCTGGAAGCGCCGCGCGGCCGGCGGCTCGAGGATGGTCAGCTGGTCTGGCGTCACCAGAAAATCGGCCGGTTTCGCTTTCTTGCCGCCGATCTCGACGCGCTTGAGCGTCAGCCCGTCGCCGTCGAGCACCAACGGAGCCGACGCGGATACACCGTCACGGCGCTCGACCGTGAGCACGGCGGTGACGCGCGTTGCGTCTGGCGAAAGGCGGAAGGTGAGGTTGGTTTGCGGAATGAGGTAATCATTGGGGCGGTAGTCTTCGAGCTTGAAGACCTGGCCGGTGTCCGTGCGCATTCCGTGGGTTTTCCTGTCGATTGCCTTGGCGGCGGATTGTTTCCGCTGGTCCAAGAAATTTGAAGTCCGCGCTCTTTACACGAAACAGCCCCTCGACAAAACTGAGACGGCGCCTATTTCAGGCGTTCCTCCTCCCATTCATCATCACGAGGCCTCCATGACCGTCGTCACGCCGAAATTCGGGATGGGCGCATCCGTGCTGCGGCGCGAGGATGCCGCCTTCATCCAGGGCCAGGGCCGCTACACGGATGACATCCAGCCGGCCGGCGTCCTGCATGGCTATGTCCTGCGCTCGCCGGTCGCCAAGGCCAGCTTCACCATCGGTTCGACCGAGGCGGCGAAGGCAGCGCCCGGCGTGCATCTGGTGCTGATCGGCAAGGACCTTGCCCATCTCGGCGATCTCAAGTCCGGCGTCATGCAGCAACAGCCGGACGGCACCAAGGCGCCGACCCGCGACATTCCGGTCCTGTGCCGTGACCGCGTCAACTATGTCGGCGACGCCGTTGCCTTCGTCGTCGCCGACAGCCGCGCTTTGGCGCAGGATGCCGCCGAACTGATCGACGTCGACTATGACAGCGAAGATGCGGCGTCCGGAACGGCGACGGCGCTCGCCGAAGGCACGCCGCTGGTCTGGCCGGAACTCGGCTCGAATCGGGCCTTCAGCTACCATACGGGCGACAAGAAAAAGACGGACGCGGCTTTCGCCAAGGCCGCCCATGTCACCCGCATCGAATTCGTCAACAACCGGCTGGTCTGCAACTACATGGAGCCGCGCTCGGCGATCGGCGAGTGGAACGTTCAGGAGAACCGCTTCGTGCTGACCACGGGGTCACAGGGCGTGCATTCCATGCAGTACATCCTGGCCAGCCTGTTCAAGATCAAGAAGGACCAGCTGCGTGTCATCACGCCGGATGTCGGCGGCGGTTTCGGGCCGAAGAGCTTCGTCTACCGCGAATACCCGCTGGTGCTCGAGGCGGCGAAGCGGCTTGGCCGTCCGGTGAAATGGGCCGGCGACCGCACCGAACACTTCCTGACCGACGCGCAAGGCCGCGACAATGTCGTGAAAGCCGAGATGGCGCTGGACAAGGATGGCCGCTTCCTTGGCATGAAGGTGGACCTGCTCGCCAATATGGGCGCCTATGTCTCGCAATACGGTCCCTACATTCCCTATATCGGCGTCACCATGTCGACCGGCGTCTACGACATCCAGGCGCTCGACGTGTCGGTCACCGGCCTCTACACCAACACCTGCCCGGTCGATGCCTATCGCGGCGCCGGTCGCCCGGAAGCGGCGTTCCTCCTGGAAAAGCTCGTCGACGCCTGCGCCCACGATCTGGGTCTGCCCGTCGAAGAAATCCGGCGCCGCAATTTCATCCGGCCCGAGCAGTTTCCCTACCGCACGCAGACCGGCCGTCTCTACGACACCGGCGAATTCGAAGGCCATATGACGCGCGCCATTGAACAGGCGGAATGGAAGGCGTTTCCGGCGCGGCTCGAACAGTCGAAAGCAGGCGGAAAGATCCGCGGCCTCGGCATGGCGACCTATATCGAGGCCTGCGCCTTTCCGGGTTCGGAACCGGCCTTTGTCGAACTCAACGGCGACGGAACGGTGACGCTGAAGATCGGCACCCAGACCAACGGCCAGGGGCATGCCACCGCCTACGCGCAGTTCCTGTCGGAAAAGCTCAATCTCGACATCGACAAGATCCATGTCCGCCAGGGCGATACCGACGAGCTGAAGGCCGGCGGCGGCACCGGCGGCTCGCGCTCGATTCCGCTCGGCGGCGTTTCGGCGTCGCGCGCCGGTGAAGATCTGGCCAACAAGATCAAGCGCATCGCCGCCGACGAGCTGGAGGCCTCGGCTGGCGACATCGAATTGTCGGACGGCGTCGCCCGCATCGTCGGCACCGACCGCACGATAGATTTTTCCGCCATCGCCAAGGCCGCCAAGACGCCGGATGATCTCAAGGGGTTCGGCGAGTTCGTGCAGGACGAGTGCACCTATCCCAACGGTACCCATATCTGCGAGGTCGAGATCGACCCCGACACCGGCACCACCGACATCGTCCGCTACACCATAGTCGACGATTTCGGCGTCACCGTGAATCCGATCCTGCTCGCCGGTCAGGTGCATGGCGGCGTCGTGCAAGGCATTGGCCAGGCGCTGACCGAGGACACCATCTACGGCGAGGATGGACAGCTCTTGACGGCGAGCTTCATGGACTACGCCATGCCGCGCGCCGACAATTTCCCATTCTTCCATTTCGAGACCCGCAACGTGCCTTCGACGACCAATGCGCTGGGCATCAAGGGGGCAGGCGAAGCCGGCACCATCGGCTCGACGCCGGCGGCACTCAATGCGGTGACGGACGCGCTCTGGCGCGCCTACGGTGTCAAGCACATCGACATGCCGGCGACGCCGGCGCGCATCTGGGCAACGATCCGGGAAGCGGCTAGATCATGATCCCGAAAAGTGGGAACCGGTTTTCGGAAAAGATTATGGTCAGGCAAGAAAACAGAGTTCCATTCCGATCATATCGGGATGGATCAGACTCGTGACAGCAAAAGCAGGTCAGGCCGCAGCAGCCAGCGACCATCCCGTCGGGCACAGCACGCTCACCGGCATCACGCTCAAGATCGTTTCGGTGGCGGTCTTCGTCGGCATGTCGACCTGCATCAAGGCGGCGGGCACCGTGCCGGCGGGCCAGATCGTCTTCTTCCGCTCCTTCTTCGCCATCTTTCCGATCATTGCCTTTCTCGCCTTCAAGGGAAAACTCGGCACTGCGTTTTCGACCAAGCGCCCGCTCAATCACATTGCGCGCGGTGTCGTTGGCGTCTGCGCCATGGGACTTGGCTTTTTCGCGCTGACGCGGCTGCCGCTGCCGGAGGCGATCACGCTGAACTACGCGCAGCCGCTTCTGGTGGTGGTGTTCAGTTCGATCTTCCTCGGCGAAGCCATCCGCGTCTATCGCTGGAGCGCGGTCGCTGTCGGCCTGATCGGTGTGCTGATCATCTCCTGGCCGGAACTGACGCTGCTGAGTTCCGACGAGGCGCTCGACGACCAGGAAGTGCTCGGCGTCATTGCCGCTCTTGTCGCGGCGGCGATCTCGGCCGTCGCCATGCTGCTGGTGCGCAATCTCGTGCAAAGCGAGCGCACCGCGACCATCGTGCTGTGGTTTTCGGTGACGGCGAGCGTCATGGCGCTGCTCTCGTTGCCGTTCGGCTGGCAGGCGCTGACGCCGCTCCAGGCGGCTCTTCTTGTCGCTGCCGGCTTCTGCGGCGGCCTCGGCCAGATCCTGATGACTTCGGCCTATCGCCATGCCGAAGCCTCGGTCGTGGCGCCCTTCGAATACACCTCGATGATCCTTGGCGTCGTCGTCGGTTATATCGTCTTTGGCGACGTTGCCACGCTCAACATGCTGGTCGGTGGCCTGATCGTCGTTGCCGCCGGGATCTTCATCATCTGGCGCGAGCGCCAGCTTGGTCTGCAGCGCACCCGCACGCGACGGGCGACTCTGCCTCAGGGGTGAGGAGAGGTCCGCATAGCGGACGGAAAGCCAATTGCTTGGCTTTCCGGAACGACGAAACGCCCAGAGCGAAAGCGAAGGGCCGGGTCAGGCTTCCCTGTTACGATCGTTCGGCCCGCTCCTTCGCCAGCCGCACCAGCACCGTCCTCGTCTGTTCGTCGGCCGGGAAAAACGATTCGATCGCCAGTTCCGACAGCGTCACGTCGAGCGGCGTCCCGAACACCGTGATGGTGCTGATGAACGACAGCACCTGATCGCCATGCGCCAGCCTTAGCGGGTGCACGATGGCATTCGGCTCGACCGGCGCCGGCCGGCTGCCGTTCAAGCCGGACGGATAAGTCCGCAGTTCGCGCTCCAGGTCGATCAGCACCGGATCGCCGCTGGCGTCGTTCTGGTGCTTGAGACGCTCGAGCAAGTGCGTGCGCCATTCCTGAAGATTGACGATGCGTGGAGCGATACCGCCCGGATGCAGGCTGAGCCGAAGCACGTTGACCGGCGGTGTCAGCAGCGAAGCCTCGCTGACATCGGCAAGGAAGGGAGCGATGGCGGCATTCGCCGAAACCAGGTTCCAGTGCCGGTCGACGGCGAGCGCTGGGAAGGGCTCGTGTCCCTTGAGCACGATCTCAACGGCCGCCATTGCCGGCGCCAGCGTCGTGTCGCTGAGCGACCGCTCGCCGAAGCTCGGCGCAAAGCCTGCGGCAAGCAACAACTGGTTGCGCTGCCGGAGCGGGATCGACAATTGCTCGGCCAGATGCAGCACCATGTCGCGCGAGGGCGCGGCACGCCCGCTCTCGACGAAGCTCAGATGGCGCTGCGAGATTTCGGCTTCCATGGCGAGGTCGAGCTGGCTCATGCGACGGCGGGTGCGCCATTCCCGAATGAGGCTGCCGGCGGAATTTTGGGCTGTTGTCATGGGGGCATGGTTAGGCTGGCAGTGGATGCATTTCAATTACCTGGGAGGTTATGGCCCTGTCCCTCCTCCACAAGGAGAGAAGGGAAGAGCTGCCGCGCTTCAACCAAGTGCCCGCAGCTTCGCCTTCACTTCGAGGAAATCCCGCCATGCCAGCTTCTTATGCGATGGGGTCCGCAGGAGATAGGCCGGATGCAGCGTTGGCATGGCCGGGATGGCGATGCCGGAAGCTGTCGTGTGGACGCGCCAGTTGCCGCGCAGCCGCAAGATACCTTCCGAAGTGTTGAGCAAGGTCTTGGCCGAAGGGCCGCCGAGGTTGATCAGCACCTTCGGATTGACCAGCTCGATCTGCCGCTCGATGAACGGCCGGCAGATCTCGGTCTCGTGCGGCGTCGGCGTGCGATTGCCCGGCGGCCGCCACGGAATGACGTTGGCGATATAGACCGAAGTGCGGTCGAGGCCGATCGCCGCCAGCATTTGGTCGAGCAGCCGGCCCGAGCGGCCGACGAAGGGAAGGCCCTCGATGTCCTCGTCGCGGCCGGGGGCTTCGCCCACCAGCATGACGGCGGCCGCCGGGTTGCCGTCGGCGAACACCAGGTTCTTGGCGGTGGCCTTCAGATTGCAGCCGTCGAAGGCCGCCATGTGCTGGCGAAGCTCGTCCAGGGTCGTTGCCGTCGTTGCCAGGTGGCGCGCCAGCGCCGCCTGCGCCTCGTCCGGAACCGCAGCGGTTATCGACGGTGCACGCGCCACGGGCGGAAGATTTGCCCTGTCGGCCGGCTCGGGGCGCGACGCGTTCGTCGAACCAGGTGGCGCAACGGCGTCGGTGGACGGCGCCACCGGCCGCTCCGCCGGTTTGGGCGCCTCTGCGAACCGGTTCACCGGCTGGTCTTCAAGCGCCTCGTCGACACCGGCGCTGGCATAAAAGGCCAGCAGGTCGGCAAGGTCCTGTCTGTTGTTTGGGGAAGCGGCAGTCATGGCGGCACATTCGTCCGCATGACGGGAATTTGCAAGGCTGGCCGCTTGCTCTAGCCCGTCGGTATGCGTGGGTCCTGCACCAGATAGAACGTCCAGCGCGGCGTATAGTCGGTCATCAGGAATTCGAACCTGGCGGTTTTCAGAGGGTCGACTTTGCCGTTCTTGAACAGCAGGCGGTCATAGGGTTCGAAATCGCGATCGAAATCGGCGAAAGAGCTCGACCAGATATTGTCGGGTGTCTTGTTGCGCTGGTCGAACGAAAGTCCGTCGCCGAACACGCTTGGCTGGTTCAGGATTTCTTGCAGCTCGAACTGGAATTCGACCCAGGCCTGGCCGCTGTTGTTGAGCACGTCGATGCGCATATACATGACGCCATTGGCGAATTCGCCGGCCTTGCCGAAGGCCTGGATCGGCTTTGTCGTGCGGATGGTCAGCGTCACCGGCGTTGACGAATTCAGCTCTTCGGTGATGACCAGCGGATCGTCCTTGGTGCCGATGCCCGAAGCGCCGGTGATGTGGAAGCCGCCGAGCTCGTCGGAGAAGGAGTAGGCGCCCGTGGCCCAGACTTTCACCTCGTCCGCGGCAACGTGACCCGGTGCCAGCATCGGAAGGGCCAAAAGAAGCGCCCGGCAGGCCCGGCCGGGCGTCGATGGAAAGCGCGTCGATGAAAAGCCGCCTGGCCCAGGAATGCGCATGGTATGAAGTATGGCCGATAAGCGAGCCGTCGAACAATTAAAAACGTAGGCGCAGACGGCCCTGCAAGACGAAATCAGCCACTAAGCCCACGCGATGCGCGACTTTTTGGCCAAAACGGCATTGTCACGTATGCGCCGGTTTCCTGTCGCCAATTGATGCGCTATGCAGCGCAGGAGCCAGCAAGATACCCGAATGGGATAAGCCAGTGCGGAGGGGTTGATGAGCGACATCGAACGCGAAAGCATGGAATTCGACGTGGTCATTGTCGGCGCCGGCCCGGCCGGCCTCGCCGCCGCCATCCGCCTCAAGCAGGTCAATCCCGAACTCTCGGTCGTCGTCCTGGAAAAGGGCGGTGAAGTCGGCGCCCATATCCTCTCCGGCGCCGTCGTCGATCCGATCGGCATCGACCGGCTGCTGCCGGGCTGGCGCGACGAGGAAGGCCATCCTTTCAAGACGCCGGTGACCGACGATCATTTCCTGGTGCTTGGTCCGGCCGGCTCGTTCCGTCTGCCCAATATCCTGATGCCGCCGCTTATGAACAATCACGGCAACTACATCGTTTCGCTGGGCAATGTCTGCCGCTGGCTGGCGACCAAGGCCGAGGCGCTTGGCGTCGAGATCTATCCGGGCTTTGCCGCGGCCGACTTGCTCTACAATGAGGAAGGCGCCGTCACCGGCGTCGTCACCGGCGACATGGGCGTCGAGAAGGACGGTACGCACGGCCCGGGCTTTGCGCCTGGCATGGCGCTGATGGGCAAATATGTGCTGATCGGCGAGGGGGCGCGCGGTTCGCTCGCCAAGCAGTTGATCGCCAAATACAAGCTGTCCGATGGCCGCGAGCCCGGCAAATACGGCATCGGCCTCAAGGAACTCTGGCAGGTCAAGCCGGAAAACCACCGGCCGGGGCTGGTCCAGCATTCCTTCGGCTGGCCGCTCGACATGAAGACCGGCGGAGGCTCGTTCCTTTACCATCTCGAGGACAACCAGGTGGCGGTGGGCTTCGTGCTCCACCTCAATTACAAGAACCCCTGGCTGTCGCCGTTCGAGGAGTTCCAGCGTTTCAAGACGCATCCGGCGATCAGAGGCACCTTCGAGGGTGCCAAGCGCCTGGGCTATGGTGCGCGCGCCATCACCGAAGGCGGCTGGCAGTCGGTGCCGAAACTGTCGTTCCCCGGTGGCGCGCTGATGGGCTGCGCGGCCGGTTTCGTCAACGTGCCGCGCATCAAGGGCTCACACAATGCGGTGCTGTCCGGCATGCTGGCGGCCGAACATGTCGCCGAGGCGATCGGAGCCGGTCGCGCCAATGACGAGCTCTCCTCCTACGAAGCGGCCTGGCGGGCGACCGACATCGGCAAGGACCTGAAGAAGGTGCGCAATGTCAAACCGCTATGGTCGCGCTTTGGCACCATCGTCGGCGTCGGTCTCGGCGGCCTCGATATGTGGCTGAACACGCTGTTCGGCGTCTCGCCCTTCGGCACGCTGAAGCATGGCAAGGCCGACTATGCGACGCTTGAGCCTGCCGCCCAGCACCAGAAGATCGCCTATCCGAAGCCCGACGGCGTGCTGACCTTCGACCGCTTGTCCTCGGTGTTCCTGTCGAACACCAATCACGAGGAAAACGAGCCGGTGCATCTGCTGGTCGGCGACATGGCCCTGCAGCAGCGTTCCGAACACGATGTCTTTGCCGGACCCTCGACGCGCTATTGTCCGGCCGGCGTTTATGAGTGGGTAGACAAGGATGGCAACGCCGCCGCCGATCCGGCGGCGAAGGATGTGCGCTTCGTTATCAACGCGCAGAACTGCGTCCACTGCAAGACCTGCGACATCAAGGATCCGAACCAGAACATCAACTGGGTCCCACCGCAGGGCGGCGAGGGACCGGTCTACCAAGGCATGTAAAGTGGACCGCGCTGGCGGTACTGTGCCGCCAGTCCACCCATCGTCGTTGGAAAGGAGCCGGATATGCGCTTGCTCATTCTTTCAGGTCTGGCGATCGTTGGCGCCTTGTGCGGTTCCGCGACGGCTGCATCGGCAGGCGTGAAAATCCTGGTCAAGACGCAGACATACGACATCTCCGGCAAGACCGGAGAGGCTCTGATCGAGTCCATGGACAGCAACGGGCCAAGGCATGGCTTCATGGCTCGCGCCATCGCACAGACCAGCTATACAAAGGCTTGGGAGTTCGATCTTGTTGAGGTCAAGGGCACCTGCAGCATCGGGCAAGTCAACGGAACGCTCAACCTGAATTTTACCTATCCCCGTGTCGCGTCCGCCCTCCCGCCGGCCCTCAACAAGCGCTGGGCGCGTTTCTTCGCCGGCGTTCGCACGCATGAGGAGACCCATGGCGACATTGCCAGGCAGATGATGCGTGCGACCGAGAAGTCGCTCAGGGGCCTGACAGTCCCCAATGACTCCCAGTGTTCCAAGGCACGGCGTGAGGCGCGGCGGCGGATCGACGCGGTTTTTGTCGACTATGAAGCCAGGCAGAATGCCTTCGACGCGCGCGAACACCGGGAAGGCGGTCACGTGGAATATCTGGTCGAGGCCCTGGAGCGGCCTTAGGGGCAAAACTCACTCAAATTGGCTGCCCGGTCGACGGGAACGAGCACAGAGCGCCAGGCTTGACAGTCAAATGGTCCGTTCCATCAGGACGGACTGCAACATCGGCCCAGGGCCAATGCGCACTTCGATCCGCCCTACCGAGATGAAGCCCAAGGCTGCATAGAACCCTTCTGCGTTGAGACTTGCCTGGCATTCGAAGCGGCGCACACCGGACGAGCGTGCATCTTCTTCGCAACGCTGGTAAAGCTGGCGCCCGATCCCGCGGCCCAGCCATTCGGGACGAGTGGCGAAATGTCGGATGTGCGCGAGTTCGGGCTTCACCTCGGAGCTTCCCGGACGTTCCCGGGACCAACCGCCGCAGCCGGCGGCAAAGCCATCTTCATTGACCGCGAGATAGTAGGTGCCAGCCGAAAGCAACGCAGGGTTTGCGCGAGTGATCAAAGGCAGCGCAGCTTCAAGAGTGGTCTGATCGTATGCCGTGCGCATCAGGCCGGGATAGGAAGCGAGAAGCAACTCGCTTACCCCAGGCTCGTCCTCTGGCGTGGCGGGTCTGACGATAAAGCTGGGGGACATGTACAGCACCCCGTATGTTGAGCTGGCCGACCTTCGGCGGACCAGCGAGCCATGTCAAATCGAACACGCCAAGGGTCCAAACTCTGACCGTAGGGCATGATCCCAAAAAGTGGAATCCGGTTGTCGGAAGGACCATCTTCAAACGGCCTCTAACCCCGATATCCGTTTCGCGAATTTCCGGCCGATATCAGCGACACAGTCGCGGTCTCGTGTTCGTCGGTCGGCTTTTGCTCGTTCAGCCTGAGCGTGAACTCGACCAGCACCGGCAGATGGTCCGAGCCGGTTTCTTCCAAACGTGTCGCAGAATGAATGGTCACCCCGCCCTTGCTGAAAACCTGGTCGATCGGCAGGCCGGCGAAACGCCGCAGGAAGTCCGGCAACTTGATGTATGTCCAGGTCGGTCCGGCTGATGGCATGACGGTCAGCCCGCCGAGCGCGGCGACGCGGCGCACTGCGGCGCTCCATGGCACGGCGTTGCAGTCGCCCGCCATGATGGCTGTCTCGCCGAGCGATGAGAGCGATTCGGTAAGCTCACCGATCTGCCAGTGCTGCTCGCGTGGCCAAGGCCAGCTGAGATGGATCGCCGCGACATCGACGCCAATGCCGCCGAAGTCGACGGTCGCTGTCGCCATGGCGCCGCGCCGTTCGCAATGCGGTTCGGTGCCGGCGGCAAAGGGCCGCCGCGAGAGCAACGCCACGCCGAATATGCCGTTGGGGTAGGGGCAGAGGATCCGGTATGGATAGGCGCTGCTGATATAGCCAAGCTCGGTCGTCCACATCGCCGACACCTCGTCGAGGGTGATCACGTCGGGATTGGTCCGGCCGATCAGCGACAGCACCTTCTTCGGCGTTGGATTGTCGTATCGCAGGTTCATCTGCAGCAGCTTGTAGACCATCTGGCCAGCCGGCTTGGCGACCGCTTCCACCGGCCACAGCTGCGGCAGCGCGCTGATTGTCGTGGCAAAGGCTGCCACGGCAAAGAGCAACGCAGCGGCGGCTTGCAGGCGAAATGTCGTGGCCAGCAGCGGCAGCGCGCAAAGCGCCATCAGCACGGCAAGGTGAACGCGGAAATGCGAGAAGGAATCGAAGGCCGGGTGCAAGGCGCCGAAGAACCCGGCGACCAGAGCAACCGAGAACATCATCATCGCGATGAATGCCAGTGAAGCTGCCATGTCTCGACTGCGTCTCATCGGCTCAGGTCTGCACGGGTTGCCAACTGTGGTGCTGCACGGTTATCGGCAAAAATGCGGCCCAATCAAGATGACTGGATGCCCAATGCATGTCACCCAAAAGTGCCCAGCGGTTTTGGGGCAGCGACATGCATAAAACAAATGCATGTCGCCCAAAAGTGCCCAGCGGTTTTGGGGCAGCGACATGCATAAAACAAATGCATGTCGCCCAAAAGTGCGCAGCGGTTTCAACGAGACACGCTCTAGGCGATGCGCGATCGGCCTATTGGAACGCCGTCTCCGAAAAACTTCTCAGCTTGCGCGAATGCAGCCGCTCCATAGGCATTTCCGCGAGTTTCTCCATCGCCCGGATGCCGATGGTCAGGTGCTGCGCCACCTGCCGCTTGTAGAACTCGGTCGCCATGCCGGGCAGCTTCAGTTCGCCATGCAGGGGTTTGTCCGAAACGCACAGCAGCGTGCCGTAGGGCACGCGGAAGCGGAAGCCGTTGGCCGCGATGGTCGCCGATTCCATATCGAGCGCAATGGCGCGCGACTGTGACAGACGCTGCACCGGTCCGCGCTGGTCGCGCAGCTCCCAGTTGCGGTTGTCAATGGTGGCGACGGTGCCGGTGCGCATGATGCGCTTGAGGTCATAGCCGGATAGGCCGGTGACCTCGGCAACCGCCTCCTGCAGCGCCACCTGGATCTCGGCCAGCGGCGGGATCGGCACCCAGACCGGAAGATCGTCGTCAAGCACGTGATCCTCGCGCACGTAGGCATGCGCCAGCACATAGTCGCCGAGCGCCTGGGTGTTGCGCAGCCCGGCGCAGTGGCCAAGCATCACCCAGGCATGCGGCCTCAGTACCGCGATATGGTCGGTGATGGTCTTGGCGTTGGAAGGCCCGACGCCGATATTGACCATGGTGATGCCGCCATGGTTCGGCTTCTTCAGATGATAGGCAGGCATCTGTGGCAGGCGTGGCGGCGCAACCCCTTCGCTGGGCGCGCTTTGCCCGCCCTTGGTGATGACATTGCCCGGCTCGACGAATTCGCTATATCCGCCGCCGCCGCCGGCCATCAGGTCGCGCGCCCGGGCGACGAACTCGTCGATGTAGAACTGGTAATTGGTGAACAGCACGAAGTTCTGGAAATGCTGCGGCGTGGTCGCCGTATAGTGCGACAGGCGGTGCAGCGAATAGTCGATGCGCTGCGCCGTGAAGGGC
The DNA here is from genome assembly GCF_056403835.1 of Mesorhizobium sp. P2_E6. NCBI lineage: Bacteria > Pseudomonadati > Pseudomonadota > Alphaproteobacteria > Hyphomicrobiales > Phyllobacteriaceae > Mesorhizobium > Mesorhizobium sp. P2_E6. The sequence goes on along the minus strand of NZ_JBFUEQ010000002.1, from coordinate 17,481 downwards.
GCCAATGGCCGTGTGTCGCCGAAGGCCACTTCGAAAGTGCCGTTGGCGATCTGGTCGTCGGTGCCGTCGAGGTCCGGCACGTCGAACAGGTCGCGGATCGGCCGCCTGATGCGCTCGGCGGCCGAGCCGTCGACGTGGGTGCCTTCGAGAAAGGCGAAGTGCAGCGGGATGGGGGTGGTCGATTCCGACACGGTGACCGCGACACCATGATTGCGCATGATCAGGCGCAACTGCTCGACCAGGTAGCTCTCGAACAGGCCCGGCTGGGTGACGGTGGTCGAAAAATGTCCCGGCGTCGGCATATGGCCGTAGGCCTGGCGCGAGTCGATCTGGGTGAACGAATTGGTGGTGACACCGATCTCGGGGTAGAAGGCGCGGTAGCGCTTGCTGTTGTCGCCGCCCGCTGTCGCCAGTGCCGCGAAGGAATCGCGCAGGAACTTGGTGTTGCGGTCGTACAACGCCTGCAGTGCGGCGACGGCCTTTTTGGGGCTATCAAAGCTTTGCCGGCCAAAAGGCTCCGGCATGACGACCGATTCGATGGCTTGTGGGTAGATTCGCTTTTCCATGGCTCAATATAGAGACTTGGATCGGCTCTTGGGAGGGGTGTCGCGACCGAAGGCGGCCAAAGCGTCCTTTTTCTTCAACCGCGCTGCAGGCTGACCAGGAGCACGAAGCCGACACCGGACTTCCTCAAAGCGGGCGCTTCGATCGTCGAACCGGTATCGGCGCGCATCATCGGCACGGCTAGAACCGGAGCAGCCAGAACCATCAGGATAAGCGCCGCCCGCGGCAGAAGCCGAAGGGTCTTGAGAGTGTTGGCGGCGATGCGGTTCATGGTGTTCTGCTTTTCTTTTCGAGGTCTTGGTTTCTTTGTTCAGTTGCGAAGATGGGTGGGGCAGGCGAGGTGGCAGGTCCTGGAACTGGCTTCGTCCCAGGCGCGGGCGGGACGGCCCGTTTCGGCGACGAGGATGGCGAAGAACATTCCAAACAGGCTCATCAGCAGGCAGACGATGGTGAAGCGGCGAGCAAGCATTGGGTCGTGTCTCCTTCAACACGCAGGAGAATGCCCGAGCGCGACTGAACCGGCTCTGATGCCGGCGTTCATCTGCGGTTCAAATTGGTTGATGGGGTTTCTGACGGTGCCGGCGTTAGTTCCGGCGGGTGCGGTGCGAGGCGAACCAGGCATGGGCACCTCGCGCCTGGACAAATAAAAACGGGGCCTATCGAGGCCCCGTTTTCATGTCGTGAGGATGCGGTCGATCAGAGCTTGTGCCAGGTCTGGCTCTTGCAGATCAGTCCGCCAAGCACGCAGCCGCTCATCTTGAGCGAGGTGCCCGACAATGTCGCCTTGCCTGAATAGGTCTTGTCGTTTGCCGGATCGGTGATGTTGCCGGCATATTTGTTGTCGCCGGCGGCCTTGAGCGAGCCGATGGTCTTGCCGGCAAATTTGCCGGACTTGAGCGTGATGGAAAACGTGTCGCTGCCCGCGATGGCTGCGGTATCTCCCGCCTGTGTCTTCCAATTGCCTTCGATAGGATCGGCGCACGCCGCACCCGCCATGATCAATGTGGCCGCCAGGGCCAGGCTCACTTTTCGAAACATGGTCTTCCTCCCTTTGGATATCCGGCCGACGCTCCGCCCTCGCCGGTCTGCCGCTTACGCAAACGTAAGCTAATCCAGCTCCCGGCAAAACAAAAGTGGTGCCGCCGCGTAAGATTCCGGGATTCTGAAGGCGGCCACGCGGGCCGCACGGGCAAGAAAGGAAAGCATCCGCGGATCGTGTTTGTTTCCCGTGGTTAGCGGAGTGTTGATCCCGGCCACAAAAATTTTCGTCGAATTTGAAGAAAACCGGCCCGATTGCTGGCTTTGTATCCTTAATGAATTTCCGCGTTTACCTCTTGTTTTAGCTTTGTTTTCCTCAAATTAAGCACGCCATTTAACGACGGATTCAAGCCTCCACGGCATTCTCGAAAGCATCGGAAGAGCAGCCCGCAAGGACAAACGAAGGCAGCTCTCGGGAGCCAGACAGGGCCAAGAACAGGGGATTGAAATGGCACGTTTTGAAATGCTTGAAGCAGGCTTCGGCGCCATGGGGGCAACTGCCCAGGCCGACATTCTTTTCGAACTGGGCATGATGTATGCGACCGGCCGCGATTGCGAGACCGATGTCGTTGCCGCCCACAAATGGTTCAACATCGCCGCGATCAAGGGTTCGGCCCGCGCTGCGGAACTGCGCTCCGAACTGTCGGCGGCGATGTCGAAGGTCGAGATCGCCAAGGCGCTTCGCGAAGCCCGCGAATGGATGACCATGCACTGATATCCGCCGACCGCGGATAGACCTATCCAAGACAGGGAAGCCCGGGATCAAGACCGCACAGACGGCCAGACCCGGCGGAATGGAAGGCCGCGCAAGACGGTCGACGACCTGGAGCATGGTTTCGGAACCAGGCTCAAACAAGAGATAAGAAGAACGCGGCAGGCCGGCGAGGCTCAGTCGCGCGATGCGGGGAAGGCGAGCGGGATTTCGGGGCGCGGGGGCGCTTGGGGCCGCTTGACGAGCAAAAAGCCACGACCGGCCGAAACAAGGCTGGCGTGGCTTTTTTGCGTGGATGACGTCTTGCAGGCCCAATCGAGTGCTGCCGATGCGCCTAGACAGGCCCGGTGAAGGATGAAATTGTCCCGCCTCTCTGGAAGAAGCGCGGCCGGGCGGCCGCGCGTGAGTGGAGGAGTTCTATCACCATGAAAAAAATGAGTATTTTGAGCGCGGCCGTTTTTGGCCTGATGATGAGTGCGCCGGTCGCATTCGCCGACGACCTCACCTTTGCGGTGGTCGGTCCGATGACCGGACAACTCGCCACCATCGGCGATCAGTTCAAGCAGGGCGCACAGGCCGCTGCTGACGCGATCAATGCGGCGGGTGGTGTCGACGGTCGCCAGATCAAGCTGAGTATCCAGGACGACCAGTGCGATCCCAAGCAGGCCGTGTCGGTCGCCAACCGCATCGTCGCCGATGGCGTCAAGTTCGTCGATGGCCATGCCTGTTCGGGTTCGAGCATCCCGGCCTCTGCCGTCTATGCCGAAGCCGGCGCCCTGATGATGAGCCCGGCCTCGTCAAACCCGGTGCTGACCGACGCGGCGGCCAAGGCCGGCTGGCCGACGATCATGCGCCTTTATACGCGTGACGATGCGCAGGGTGCCTTCATAGGTCCATGGATCGCCAAGAAGTTTGCCGGCAAGAACGTCGTCGTCCTGCACGACAAGAGCGCCTACGGACAGGGCGTGGCTGACGCCGTCAGGGCAACCATGAATGCCGGTGGCCTCAAAGAGGTGTATTATGACGGCATCAATGCCGGCGAGAAGGACTATTCGGCTCTCGTCACCAAGCTCAAGGATCTGAAGGCGGACGTCGTCTATTTCGGCGGTTATCATCCTGAAGCCGGTCTGATCCTGCGCCAGTCGGCGGAACAGAACCTGAAGTTCCAGCTGATCATGCCGGACTCCATCGCTTCGCCGGAATTCTGGCAGGTTGCCGGCCCGGCCGGCGAGGGCACCATGTTCGTCTTCCCGTCGGATCCACAGGCAAAGCCTGAAGCCAAGGCAGCCGTCGAGAAGATTAAGGCCGGCGGCTTCGTGCCGGAAGGCTTCACGCTGTTCTCCTACGCGGTGGTCCAGGCTTTCGCCGAAGGCGTCAAGCGCGCCGGCAGCGACGATCCGGGCAAGGTTGCCGAAGCGTTGAAGAACGGCACGCCGATCAGCACCGTTGTCGGCAACGTCACCTTCGACGAGAAGGGCGACCTCAAGAACGCCAGCTATGACATCAACCAGTGGCATGACGGCAAGTACGCGCCGATTGCGCAGTAGTCGTCGCCTGGCGACCACATAGCATAAGGAAATGGCCGGTTCGTCCCGGCCATTTTTCTTTGTAATTAGTCGTCCGCTTTCGACTGTCAGCTTGCGGCTGCGGTCGAGGCGCTCTGGTCCTCGACGAACCGCACTAGCACCGTCCCATCGGTGACCTGCGCGCCTTCGGTGGCAATCTCGGCGATCACCCCGTCATGCGGCGCGGCGATGGTGTGCTCCATCTTCATCGCTTCAAGGATCAGCAGCGGCTGGCCCTTGATCACCGCATCGCCTTTGGCCGCGCGCACCAGCTTGACCAGCCCCGGCATCGGCGCGCGCAGGCTGCCGGCGCCTGCCGCCGCCTCATCCGCCCGCGCCAGCGGGTCCGGCACAGTGAAGGTATAGCCAACGGCGCCTTCGAACACCGTGATATGGCCGGGCCAGCGGGCGAGGCGTGGCGTGGCGCGAAAATCATGCGCGTTGGCGTTGTCGTAGGGCTCGTCCAGCGCCACCCGGAACCGCCCGTCCGGTCGCATCGAAACCCTTGCCGCGATATCGATTTCGCCGAACTTCAGCCGTGTGCGGCGGGCCACGCTGTGGAAATGCGCGTAGCCGGCAAGCGACGACCAGGGGTCGCTCGACGCCGGCAATGCGCCGGCACCCGAAGCCGCAAGCGCGGCTGCCGCAACGGTTTCATCGCTCGGCGGCGCGACCTCGGTCAGTGCCGGTTGATGCCGGGCGATCAAGCTGGTGTCGACATCGCCAGCGGCAAAGTCCGGATCGGCGGCCAGAGCGACAAGAAAGGCGGTGTTGACGGTCGAGCCGGCGATCTCGGTTTGCGACAGCGCCGCGCCGAGCGCTTCCAGGGCCGCCTGCCTGTCCTTTGCGTGGACGACCAGCTTGGCGATCATCGGGTCGTAATAGGGCGAGATGGCATCACCGGCCCGCACGCCGGTCTCGATGCGCATCGTGGCGCCTTCAGGGGCCGCGTCCGGATACTTCAGATGATGCAAGGTGCCGGTCGCCGGCAGGAACCCCTTTGTCGCATCCTCGGCATAGATGCGCGCCTCGAAGGCATGGCCGGTAAGCGCGATCTCGTTCTGCATCTTCGGCAGCTTTTCGCCGCTGGCGACCCGCAATTGCCACTCGACCAGGTCGGTGCCGGTGACCATTTCGGTGACCGGGTGTTCGACCTGCAGGCGGGTGTTCATTTCCATGAACCAGAAGCGGTCGGCCTTCAGGCCTTGCGAGGCATCGACGATGAACTCGATGGTGCCGGCGCCGGAATAATTGATCGCCTTGGCGGCTTTAACCGCCGCATCCGTCATCGCCTTGCGCAGCGCCGGGGTCATGCCGGGTGCGGGGGCTTCCTCGATCACCTTCTGGTGGCGGCGCTGCGCCGAGCAGTCGCGCTCATAGAGATGTACGGCATTGCCGAAGTTGTCGCCGAACACCTGCACCTCGATATGGCGCGGCTTGTCGACATATTTCTCGACCAGCACGCGGTCATCACCGAAAGCGGCCTTTGCCTCGCGGCGCGCACTGGACAGCGCCTCGGAAAACTCATCGGGATGCTCGACCCGGCGCATGCCCTTGCCGCCGCCGCCGGCACGCGCCTTGATCAGCACGGGATAGCCGATCTCGCGCGCCTTGGAGGCCAGCAGCACGATCTCCTGCGCCTCGCCATGGTAGCCCGGCACCACCGGCACGCCGGCCTTTTCCATCAGCCGCTTGGCGGCATCCTTCAGCCCCATGGCCCGAATCGAGGCCGCCGACGGACCGATGAAAACCAACCCCGCCGCCACCACCTGGTCGACGAAATCGGGGTTTTCCGACAGAAAGCCGTAGCCGGGATGGATGGCTTGCGCGCCCGTCGCCAGGGCTGCGGCGACAATCCTGTCGCCACGCAGATAGCTTTCGCCGATGGGCGAGGGGCCGATGCGCACGGCTTCATCGGCCAACTCGACATGCAGGGATTTCGCATCGGCATCCGAATAGACGGCAACGGTGTGCACGCCCAGCTTGCGCGCCGTGCGGATCACACGACAAGCGATCTCGCCGCGATTGGCGATCAGGATCTTGGCGAACATGGCGCCTCCGTAGCCAGAGTTTGCTTCACGCGAAGCAGGCGTTCCTTTGCGCCCCCGTCTGTTCGGGCAAGCATTTGCTCAACACTGGAGAGCACTCCCTTGCCAGCGAGGTGCTCTCCGCAGTGCCCAGTTCTGTCTACTTGGACGCCGCGATACTGCAGGCGCCGCTGGTCTGGAATTTGTATTTCTTGAGACCTCCCTGGCATGATCTCAGCGCCAGGTCTTCCGCTGCCTTCTGGGTCTTGGCATTCAGGTGGACGCCGCAGATGAAGAACTCTGTCATCCGGGCGATCGGGGTCAAAGCATAAGCTGAATGACCGCTGGCCGCGACATAGGCATTGTAACCCTTCCCACAGCCGCCCATTGTGCCGACGGGGAAGTAAACAGGATAGCGGGTATCGCCCTTGCTTCCTGCCAGCGAGCCGGCCATTCCGGCGCCCGTCATCTCGAATATAAGAAAGCCTGCAAGTATCGAAGTCGCCATCCTCTGGCAATATTTCAGTTTCATTTCCGCCCTGTCCCCATTGCACTGTGCAGGATGAGCGATAGCGAATATTTTGCCGCCCCGCCAGCTCGCCAGCGGAGATTCGAGTTTGCCTATGCTGGTGAATCGGTTGGTCCATGCAGTTCAGCTCTTTCGCAGGGCAGCAACGGCCTGCCGGTATAGTTCAGCCGTTTGGTCGTCGAAGCAGCAAAAAGTGACGGTTTCCGGCATTGTTCGTTTCTCGATGAACGTGCTGACCGTGTCGACGGCGATCTGCGTCGCCTCATCTTTCGGGTAGCGATAGACACCCGTCGAGATCGCCGGAAACGCCACCGTGCGGCAATCATTGGCCGTGGCGAGTTCGAGCGAGCTGAAATAGCAGGAGGCCAGCAGTTCGGCTTCGCCCTTGCCGCCGCCTTGCCAGACCGGCCCGACCGTGTGGATGATGTGCCGCGCCGGAAGTTTGTAGCCCTTGGTGATCTTGGCTTCGCCGACCTTGCATCCGTTCAGCATGCGGCATTCGAACTCGAGCTCACGGCCGGCCGCGCGATGAATAGCGCCATCGACCCCGCCACCACCGAGAAGCGAGGTGTTGGCGGCGTTGACGATGGCGTCGACTACCAGTTTGGTGATGTCGCCGGCATGAACCTGGATCCGCAGATGGTCGTTCATGTCACATCCTGAACACGCCGAAGCGCGTCTCTTCGATCTCGGCGTTGAGCGCGGCGGACAGGCTGAGCGCCAGCACGTCGCGCGTCTTCGCCGGGTCGATGATGCCGTCGTCCCAAAGGCGGGCGGACGAGTAGAGCGGATGGCCCTCATGCTCGTATTTCATCAGGATCGGCTTCTTGAATTTTGCCTCCTCCTCGGCGCCCCATTCGCCGCCCTTGCGCTCGATGCCTTCGCGCTTGACCATGGCGAGCACCGTCGCTGCCTGCTCGCCGCCCATCACCGAGATGCGGGCGTTCGGCCACATCCACAGGAAGCGCGGTGAATAGGCGCGGCCGCACATGCCGTAATTGCCGGCGCCGAACGAACCGCCGATGATGACAGTCACCTTCGGCACCCTGGCGGTGGCCACCGCCATCACCAGCTTGGCGCCGTCCTTGGCGATGCCGCCCGCTTCGTATTTCCGACCGACCATGAAGCCGGTGATGTTCTGCAGGAAGACCAGCGGGATCTTGCGCTGGCAGCACAATTCGATGAAGTGCGCGCCCTTCAGCGCGCTCTCGGAGAACAGCACGCCATTGTTGGCGATGATGCCGACCGGCATGCCATGGAGATGGGCAAAGCCGGTGATCAGCGTAGTGCCGTAGTTCTGCTTGAACTCGTCGAATTCGGAGCCATCGACGATCCGCGCGATCACTTCGCGCACGTCATAGGGCTGGCGCAGGTCCGTCGGCACGATGCCGTAGAGCTCATCGGCTGCGTGAAGCGGCGGAATCGATTTCTGTAAGTGCAGCTGTACAGTCTTGTTCCGATTCAGGTTTTTGACGATACGGCGGCAGATGGCAAGCGCATGGTCGTCATCCAGCGCATAGTGGTCGGCAACGCCGGAAAGCCGCGTGTGCACGTCCGCGCCACCGAGGTCTTCCGCGCTGACGTCTTCACCAGTGGCCGCTTTCACCAGCGGCGGGCCGCCGAGGAAGATGGTCGCCTGGTTGCGCACCATGATCGTCTCGTCGGACATCGCCGGCACATAGGCGCCGCCCGCCGTGCAGGAACCCATGACGCAGGCGATCTGCGGGATTCCGGCCGCCGACATGTTGGCCTGGTTGTAGAAGATGCGGCCGAAATGCTCGCGATCGGGAAACACCTCGTCCTGGTTGGGCAGATTGGCGCCGCCGCTGTCGACCAGATAGATGCAAGGCAAATTGTTCTGCAGCGCGATCTCCTGCGCCCGCAGATGCTTTTTCACCGTCAGCGGATAATAGGTGCCGCCCTTCACCGTCGCGTCGTTGACGACGACCATGACCTCGGTGCCTTCGACGCGACCGATGCCGGCGATCATGCCGGCCGCGGAAATCTCCTCGCCATACATCGACCATGCGGCGAACTGGCCAATCTCGAGGAAGGGCGAGCCGATGTCCAGCAACTGCGCAAGGCGCTCGCGCGGCAACAGCTTGCCACGCGAGACGTGGCGCTCACGTGCCTCCTCCGAGCCACCGCGCTCGACGCTTGCAGCCTTGTCCGCAATGTCGGCGACCAGCGCCTGCATGCGCTCGGCATTGGCGCGAAAGGTGTCGGAGGACGGGGAGATCTGGGTTTGCAATACCGCCATTGCCAAACTCTACGCTTGAGCCAGGAGCTTGCCGTTACGGCGCTCGAAAATCTTGTCGGACAGCAGATTGAAGCCATCCTTGAATGTAACGTCTATTGTCTGCCTGGCCGCGTTTTGCGCCTTCGGATTGCTTGCGTCAAAGACGAACAATTGGTCACGACGCGGCACCGCGAACAAGACGTCGCCGGGGAATTTCGCACTGATCGAAAGCCAGAATTCATCGAGCAGAACGAGGCTCGTTGAAAGCATCGTATTGCCGTCGACGTAGTACAGATGAAGGATATCGGACCCGCCGTCGGAGACGATTTTGGGCAGCCATTTTTTGACGTTGTTCAGCGCTATAACGCGCAAATCAGACAGCGCCCGTGCGGGGAAATCCTTTGGCGCAACGGGTGATAGCGAGTCGGGAAGGTCGGCCATGTATACGACCGCAAGTTCGCCAACCAACGGCTCATACAGCAGATCCATACCCATCGTTTTGAGTTGATCGATATACTGTTGGGTTCGGATCACGGCGACGAGATTGTTCTCTCCGATCTTGGAGAGTTGAGCTTCCGCCAAAGCTCGGGCAAACCGCTCTATGGCGGCGTCGGCGTCTTCATCGGGGTACGAATTCAAGTAGCCAAACAGGTTCGTGACATCCGACCCTAACTCGACATCGTCGATCTTCGAATTGATCCTCGCCGGATCAGATGGATCCGCAGCCACACTGTCTACACCCGGTTGCCGCCTGATGGCGGCAATCACAAGGCCTCTGAATTCCGCTATGTCGGGAAAGCGCTGCTTCTGTGCCTTGGCTCGCCGCGGCAGGCTGGCAAAGAGCGTGGAAAGAATCATCGACAATAGCCTGCGCCTGTTCACGGGATGCACTGGTCGCGGAACCATCTTGCGCCTCGCCTATCTCCGTATGCCGCAGTGGTTGAAGAGACAGCTATTTGCCGTGGCGAGCAATCCACATTGTCACGGACGCGGTTCAAGTCTTTGCGCGGCGACATCACACCCCCTCCGCCATGATTTCCCGCCCGATCAGCCAGCGGCGGATCTCGCTGGTGCCGGCGCCGATTTCGTAGAGCTTGGCGTCGCGCAACAACCGGCCGGTGGGATAGTCGTTGGTGTAGCCATTGCCGCCCAGCAGCTGGAGAGCATCGAGCGCCATCTGCGTTGCCTTTTCCGCGGCAAACAGCACGCAGCCGGCGGCGTCCTTGCGCGTCGTCTGGCCGCGATCGCAAGCGGCGGCGACGGCATAGACGTAGGCGCGCGCGGCGTTCATCGTCGTGTACATATCGGCGAGCTTGCCCTGAACCAGCTGGAATTCGCCGATCGCCTGGCCGAACTGCTTGCGCTCATGCACATAGGGGATCGCCACGTCCAGGCACGCCGCCATCAGGCCGATCGGCCCGCCGGCGAGCACGGTGCGCTCGTAGTCGAGGCCCGACATCAGCACCTCGACGCCGCGGCCTTCCTCATGCAGCACATTATCGAACGGCACTTCGACGTTCTCGAACACCAACTCGCCGGTGTTGGAGCCACGCATGCCGAGCTTGTCGAGTTTCTGCGCCACGGAGAACCCGGCCATCGCTTTCTCGACGATGAAGGCGGTGATGCCACGCGATTTCCGATCCGGATCGGTCTTGGCATAGACGACCAGCGTCCCGGCATCCGGCCCGTTGGTGATCCACATCTTCGTCCCGTTGAGCACATAGCGGTCATTGCGCTTTTCGGCGTGCAGCTTGAGCGAGACGACGTCCGAGCCGGCACCGGATTCCGACATCGCCAGCGCACCGACGCGCTCGCCGGAACACAGGGCAGGGAGAAATTTCTCCTTCTGCGCCGGCGTCGCCCAGCGATTGATCTGGTTGACGCAGAGATTGGAATGGGCGCCGTAGGAAAGGCCGACGGAAGCCGACGCGCGGGAGATCTCCTCGACAGCGATAACATGCGCAAGATAGCCCATGCCGCTGCCGCCGAAATCGGGGTCGGCGGTGATGCCGAGCAGCCCGAGCGCGCCAAGTTCGCCCCACAGATGCGCCGGGAATTCGTTCGAGCGGTCGATATCGGCGGCGACCGGCGCGATCCTGTCCTGGGCGAAGCGCCGCACCATATCGCGCAGCGCCTCGATATCCTCGTCATGCCCGAAGCTGAGCGTGTTCGTGTACATGCCTTCCTCCTGCCCGCATGACCCCGAAGATCCCTCTCGATCTTCGAAGGAGCATACGCGAAATCAAAGTGCCGCGGTGTCTCTCGCGCGTCCGAGGGCGCGCGCGCTGCCATGGGTCGTCTCGCCGGCGGTTTCTGCTCCAACCAGGCGCATTGTCATTGAAAGATATGTCGCCGTCACTTCAGTGATCGACAGCCGCTCGCCCGGCCGAAACCAGACGATGACGCCGGTCATCATCTGGATCAGCGCCATGGCCGTCAGCCCGGTGTCATCGATGTTGAAGACGCCGGCCTCGGCGCCATCGCGCAGGATGGCGCGCAGCTCCTTTTCGTAGGCCGTGCGCAGGCGCAGGATCTGCGTCAGCCTTTCGGGCGACAAGCTGCGCAATTCCATGTTCGACACATGCGTGGCATGCCGACGTTCGATGTGAAAAGCGATGTGGTTTTCGACATAGGCGGCGAGCCGCTGCACGGGATCCGTGCTGGTTGGGCGGGCTGCTTCCCATGCGTCGGTCAGGCCTTCCATATGCTCGCGCATCAGCGTGAACAGAAGCCCTTCCTTGGTCGGAAAATAGCGGTAGAGCGCCGCTGCCTGCACGCCGACTTCAGCGGCGAGCTGGCGCATCGACATCGCCTCGTAGCCAAACCGCGCGATCAGATTGACGGCCGCCTCGCGGATGGTCGCTTCGGTCTTTTCGCCGTCGGATCCGGTGGTGCGCGCCATGTCAGCCCCTTTTTGCGGGACAATAATAAAACGAACGTTCAATTAATTCAAGGGTGCTCGAGCCAAATCCGTCGTCATACGACAATCCTGAACCCAACAGAAGCGTTTCCGGCTGCCAACTCCTCGACGTCGACCCTGGAAACCGACGCCTCGGACGGCCCTTTCCACAGTCGCCCGATCATTGTCGAGACTGCTTCATCGAGGCCTGCAATCTGGGTCGTTACTGATCCGTCCGCTTCATTGCGAACCCAGCCCGCAAGGCCAAGGCTCGTGGCCTCGCCCCGAACCCAGATCCTGAAGCCGACGCCTTGCACATTGCCGTAGACGCGCGCCCGTATTTCCCTGCGATGACCAGCCATGAATCTCTCCTAGCCTGTCTCCGTGGAATCTGGCGCATGGCGTAGGGAATGCAACCTGAATTGCGCGCACGACGTCGGGCTCTTCGGGTTTTGAAATTTAGTTGACTCAGTCCATTAATTTGGGAAAATGGAGCTGCCATATCGGGGTTGGACGCAGATGTTGGACGAACGCAGCGCATTGGTGGCGCAGATCCGCCACTTCAACCGGTTCTACACCCGCACCGTCGGCCTTCTCGACGAGACCTTGACCCAGAGCGCGTTCACCTTGACCGAGGCGCGGGTGCTGTTCGAACTCGGCCGCCACAGCCGCCCGGCTTCGGCCGAGATCGCCGGCGAACGCGGTTTCCTGGCCGGAGCATTTCGGCTGGAGAACGGCCCGGCGGCCTCCGAAATCGCCAGCCAATTGCGTGTCGACCCCGCCTATCTGACGCGAATCTTGCGCAAGTTCGCCGGTGAGGGGCTGACCGAGGCCCGGACGGATCCGGCCGACCGGCGCCGAAGGGTTCTCTCGCTGACCTCCAGGGGCGAGGCCGCTCTTGCGAGGCTTCAGGCGGCGGCTGATCGGGACACGGCGCGGCTGATCGAAAGCATCCCCGACGACAGGCTGCACGAACTGGGCGGCGCCTTGCGCAAGGCCGGGGAGTTGCTGGGTGATCCCGCCAGCGAAAACGGCGAGGCGACCTTGCGGCCGCACCGCGTCGGCGACGTCGGCTGGGTCGTGCAGCGGCAGGCCCGGCTCTACGCCGATGAATATGGCTGGAGCATCGAGTTCGAAGCCATGCTTGCCGAAATCGGCGCCGACTTCATTCGCAATTTCGTGCCCGGCCGCGATTTCTGCTGGATTGCCGAACGTGGCAACGGGGAGCCGGTTGGCGCTGTGTTCCTGGTTCATCTGGACGACGAGGTGGCCAAGCTGAGGATGCTGCATGTCGAGGCGGCGGCACGCGGCCTGGGCATCGGCAAGCGCTTGGTCGCGGAATGCGTGAGCCAGGCCCGCGCGTGCGGCTACAAGCGATTGGTGCTGTGGACCAACGACATCCTCGTCGCGGCGCGCGCGATCTATGAGCGCGCCGGTTTCAGGCTGGTCTCGGAGGAGCGCCACCACAGCTTTGGCAAGGACTTGACCGGCCAGACCTGGGAGCTGGATTTGTAAAGCGCGACCCGGCCTTGCATGATCCCGAAAAAGAGCGTGCCGGTTTTCGGTAAAGCTCATGCTCAAAGAAAAACGGCGCCCATCCCGATTCCATCGGGATGGAACAGCTCTAATTCCCTCGTGCCGCCGCCAGCGCGCCGGGCAGTTCCTCGGCGAAAATGTCCAGTTCGTGATCCAGTCCTACGCTGACGCGGATGCAGCGGTCGAGCACTGGTACCATCGGCTTGCGGATGAAGACGTCGCGTGACAGCAGGCCCTGCAGCACTTTCAGCGCGAAGACGCCGTCGCCACCACAGTCGATGGTGACGAAATTGGTTGCCGAGGCCAGCGACTTCAGCCCGTTCTGTTCGGCTATGCCGGCGATGCGTCGGCGGCCGGCCGCGACCCCGCGCCACCACGTTCCGCAGATAGTCCTGATCGGCAAGTGCCTCGACGCCGGCGATCTGCGCCATGCGGCTGACGCCGTAATGGTTGCGGATCTTCTCGAAATCGCGGATCACCTTGGCCTCGGCCACGGCATAGCCGCAGCGTATTCCGGCGAGCCCATAGGCCTTCGAGAAGGTGCGCATGCGGATGATGTTCGGCCGCGAGATATCGATCGGCGGCAGTGCCGAGGCTGGTCCGAGTTCGCCATAGGCCTCGTCGAGCACCAGCATGGTGGTTTCCGGCAGCGCCTCGATGAAGCGGATGAGCTCGTCGGCCTCCCACCAACTGCCCATCGGATTGTCCGGATTGGACAGGTAGACCAGCGGCGCCTTGTCCTTGCGAACAGCCGCGAGCAGGCCGTCCAGGCTTTCCCTGTCGTTCTCATAGGGGACGGTGACCAGCCGCCCGCCGACACCGGCGACATGGAAGTTGAAGGTCGGATAGGCGCCGAGCGAGGTGACCACGGCATCGCCGGGCGCCACGTACATGCGTGCCACCAGGCTGAGCAGCCCGTCTATGCCTTCGCCGACCACGACGTTTTCGACCTTGACGCCGTGATGCGCGGCAGCCGCCACCTTCAGGTCGTGATTGTCGGGATCGCAATACATCCACATGTCGCGGGCAATTCCAGCCATGCGCTCTATGACGCGCGGCGAAGGACCAAAACTGCTCTCATTGGCGCCGATGCGAGCGCGAAAAGCGCGGCCACGCTCGCGCTCCTGCGCCTCGGGGCCAACAAAAGGCACCGTCGAGGGAAGCGCTGCGACGAGCGGCGTTAGGGGAGGGTGTGGGCGCATGGTGGAAGCTCGCTTGGAAAAAGGGCCTTCTTGCTAGCCTGCCCGCATGGTCGGTGCAAGTTGCCGCGGCCTGCAACCGTAATGCTGGATTCCTTCGTCTCTTTTTGCTAGCGAGACACAATGAACAACCGTCTGCCGCCAGCCTGGTCCAAGCACCTGAAGGCCCAAACCGGGCCGAAACCCAAGTTCCCGCAGCAAAATCTGCCGCAAGCAAATCCGCTTTCGCGTACACAGGCAGACGACGCGCTGCTGGAGCAGGCGTACCAGTTTCAACAGGCCAAGCGGCTTAACGAGGCTCAGGACCTGTGCCTTCGGGTGCTGGCGCGTACGCCCAACCATCCACTCGCCCTGTATATTTTGGGGACCGTGTGCATAGGCTACGACGATGAGGCGGCCTTGCGGTATTTCGCACGCGCACTCAACGAGGAGCCAAAGAACCCCTACTACCACCTTGGCCTGGCCTCGGGCTACGTGAAGGTCAGTGAGTTTTCACCAGCAATCGAACATATGCAGTATGCCTTGGAGTTGCAGCCGAACCTCGTCGAAGCACTTTGCGCATTGGGGGATGCCTATATCCAGTTTGATAAGCCCGAGATGGCTCTGCCGCTCTATGAAAAGGCGCTGAAGACCAACCGCGATCATCCCAAGGTGCGGACAGGACTGGCTCGCGCGCTCAGCAGCCTGGGGCGCATGGACGAGGCCGCCGTCTATCTTAAGGAAACAATCGAACGTGGCATCGCAGTGCCGACTGCCTACAACGATCTTGTGCAGACGCAAAAGTTCACCGAAGAGCCAAAGGAACTCCAATCCATCATTCGTGAACTCGGCAATGCCAAGCTTGATCCGGACGGTTTAGAGAGGCTCCACCTGGCGGCCGGCAAGGTGCTGAACGACCTCAAGCGCTATAAGGATGCGTTCGACCATTTCAAGAAGGCCAAGCAGGCCTCAGGCCGCATCTTCGACATCGACCAATACCGTCGCTGGACGGACTCTCTGATCGAGACCTTCACGCCTGAGATGCTGGCTGCCAGGTCCGGTTACGGGAGTCCTTCGGACGTTCCTGTTTTCGTGGTCGGCATGCCTCGCTCGGGAACGACGCTTACGGAACAGATTTGCGCCAGTCATCCCGATGTCCATGGCGCAGGGGAACTGAGCAAAATCAGAAGAGTCGCGAATGCGATCGACCTCAAAAAGTCATCGGCCGGACGTTTAGACCAGGTGATCGCGTCGATCACAAAAGACCTATCCAGAACGTTGGCCGAAGAGCATCTGACCTATCTGAGAGAGCGGGCACCTTCCGCGCTTCGGATCGTGGATAAGATGCCTCATAATTTCGAACTGATCGGTCTTATCGCCGTTCTCTTTCCCAACGCGCGCATCATTCATTGCCGTCGTGACGCCATCGACAATTGCGTCTCTTGTTTTGTCCAGAGATTCGGCGAGGGGCACAGTTACAACGCCGACCTGAAGGCACTCGGCCTGTACTATCGCGAATATGACCGCCTCATGCGGCATTGGAATGAGGTTTTCCCGGGCCTGATCTTCGAGAATCAGTACGAAACGTTGGTCGAGGATCAGGAAGCACAGTCACGTCGGCTTATAGATTATCTTGGGTTGCCTTGGGACGACGCCTGCCTGCGCTTTTTCGACAGGGATGGTTCGGTCAACACGCCAAGCCGCTGGCAGGTCCGTCAACCGATTTACAGGTCGTCCGTCAAACGCTGGAAGAATTATGAAAATGAAATTCAGCCGCTGATTGATGCATTGGGCGACCTGGCGGACAAATAGTCCCAATTCCGAAACTTGCGAACGAGCTTTGTGGGTACTGAAGCGCGCGATGCGGCTGAGACCTGCGCTATCGAGGCCGAACCAAAGTTAAGACCGCGAACTGCAGCACCGCATGCAATGGTCGCGCAAAGTCCTGAAAAAACCCGGCGGTTGCCCGCCGGGTTTTCGATTTCGACAAGCCGAAACCTTGTTAGAACGAGCGCTGGAAGCGGAGGATACCGCCGACGCTGTTCTTCTTGTCGGCGTTGACCCAGTTGCGATTGTCGGCATCGCCAAACTTGCCATCGTGGTTGTAGTCGACTTCGCCGGTGACCGTGAAGCCGGGGACGATGTCGTAGGCAATGTTGGCCGCGACGCCGACGTTCTTGTCGTCATCAGCCGACACCTGAGCGTTGAACGAGGTCTTCTCGTTGAACTTGTAGGTGCCACCGCCCCACACTGCCCAGTTGCCGCCCCACTGCTTGTAGAAGTTGCGGTCGATGTGATCGTCCGAACCATAACCGCCCATGATCCACAGCGTCAGAGCGTCAGACGCTTTCACGTCCAGGCGAACCTTGCCGGTCCACTCTTCCCAGGTGCTGTCGTAGGATGCCACGCCGGTGATGGCACCCCAGCCCTGCGTGTACTTCACGCCGCCGACGACGTCCGGAACGTAGCTGTCGATGGTGTCGTTGCCGGAATTCGCGTTGAAGAGATAGTTGCCGGCCCCGTCGAAGGTGGCAGCGCCAGCATCACTGGAGCCTTCTTCGAGTGAGACGACGGCCGAGAAGCCGTTGCCCCCGTCGAAATAGTACTGGACGACGTTGGTGTCGAAGCCGCCATAGGGGACGATCGTATCCTGGATGACTTCGCCGGCGTAGCCGATGAACGTATTGAAGGCCGATTCGTCCTTACCGACGCGGAGACCACCGAGCTGGATCCAGGCGAAGTTCAGCGTGATGCCCTTGTTGTGGGCATCATTGCCGTATGCGTCGCCATAGCCGTTGGAGTTGCCGAATTGGATGCGGGTTTCGGTGTAGGTCTTCAACGTGCCCAGCTCGGTTTCCTGGCCGGTCCAGGTCTTCAGCGTGAAGCGGGTGTTCTTTGCCCACGTGTCCTGCAGCTTGGGATCGCCAAGCTGGTTTTCGGCACGCGCGCCATCGAACGAGCCGACGTCGCCGCCGCCGATGTCGTAACGGACATAGCCGCCGATGCGCAGGCAGGTTTCGGTGCCGGGGATGTAGAAGTAGCCAGCGCCGTAGACGTCGCAGATCTTGACGTATTCAGCGGGCTCCGGCTCGGCGACGACGACGGCGTCGGCGGCGCGCGCACCGGAAACTGCGAGCAGAGCCGCAGCGGAGCCGAGGAGAAGGCTCTTGATGTTCATTTTCTGACCTCCAGTC